>JABCZK010000041.1 GCA_013289695.1 Acidobacteriota bacterium | reverse complement strand
CTAGAAGCGAGCAGGTAAGCCCATTGCTGGAAATCGGCACGATGGGTTTGATGAGGCGGGGACTGGAAACGAGCTTACGGTTCAGCTAGTGAGGCACTCCCAGAGGAAACCGGGAGCAACGGATAGGCTGCACCTTCGGAGTATCGCGCCAGTCCTCGACCCAACTAAAGAATGAAAGAGTCCTACAAGAAAGGAGACAGCGACTCCATCTTGGCCCTGAGTCTTGCGGGAGACATCGCGAGGTGTCGCTCGAAGCGTAGACAAGGGTATCAGTGGGCCGGGCTATTGAGCTTCGAAAAACGCAAAACCAGGACGCCGACTCTCTCCTGATTGGAGGAAGGCAACACGATTGTTCGCGATAAACGCGAGCGAGCAGTCGGTCCTGCGTAGTCGGAGAACCCGCGCACGCTGAGAAACAACATGCCCGAGAACCGGGAGACCTCTGGAGCGCCTCGGCCCGCAAGGGAAGGAGGCCGGTCTGCGAAGGTGCAAAGCCACAAGGCAGACACGCACGCTCTGGAGGAGTCGGACCGCGCCATAGTATCGATGAACCAGACGAACAAAGAAGAGCAAGCTTCGGCGGAGCCTGGGGAGAAAAGGGTGCGGGCCAAGGAGAACATCGTTTAATCCAACACTCGCCCGACACAGCGCGGGGAAGTCGAGTGTCCCAGGGATGGAGCGGTGTACGAGTAGCAACACTGCTCGTCACTCATCCGAGGTGGGTGGGAGCCGTATGCGGTAATGCCGCTCGTACGGTTCTGTGCGGGGGGCGATCAGCGATGGTCGTCCCTACCGCGACCAAGTGAAAAATCAAATGCACAGCCCGCCCGTTCTCTAGGCAACGATCGCTTCTGGTATGCCGTTTTCGAGCAGCTTGACGAAACGCTCGGGCGGTAGTGGACGGCCAAAATAGTAGCCTTGAGCTTCTTCACATTGTTGGGCTTGAAGAAAAGCCAATTCTTCCTTCGTTTCCACGCCTTCGGCAATCACGCGCAGTCCGAGGCTACGGCCCATGCTGATAATTGCAGTGACAATAGAAGTTTCGGCAGGAGAAGTAGTGATCTGGCGAACGAAAGACTGGTCGATTTTGAGGGCATCGATCGGAAATTTTCTGAGGTAACTCAAGCTGGAGTAACCTGTCCCAAAATCATCGACAGCCACCCGCACGCCTTTCTCTCTTAATGTCTTAAGGATCGATCCGGTGGCTTCGACACGCTTCATCAGAACGCTTTCGGTGAGTTCAAGTTCAAGAAGGTTGGGGTCCAAGCCTGACTCCTTGAGGATTTCAAACACGCCTTCCAGGAAGTGTTCGTTGCGGAATTCCATCGCTGAGATGTTCACTGCCACAGTGATGGGAGGTAAGCGTGCGTCCAGCCAAGCTCGCGCTTGCATACAAGCTTCGCGCAGGACCCACTTGCCGATTGGTAGAATCAGGCCGCAATCTTCCGCGACGGGAATAAATTTTGCGGGAGAGACGAGTCCCTGGCCAGCCGGGCTCCAGCGTAGCAATGCTTCCGTGCCGGTAATCTCACCGGACTTCAGATTGACCTTCGGCTGATATTGCAGAGTGAATTCTTTGCGCTCCAGAGCGCGACGCAGTCCTTCCTCGATGGATTGACGCTCGACAGCCCGTTCGTTCATAGATGATTTGAAAAACTGGTAGCTCTGACGCCCGTTCTCCTTGGCTTGATACATAGCCGTGTCGGCGTTTTTGATGAGCGTTTCAGCGTCCAGGCCGTCCCCGGGATATACGCAGATACCGATGCTGGTAGTGACGTGCAGATCCTGCTGGTTGATGGTATGAGCTTCGGCTACTACATGCAACAATCTGCTGGCCGTAGCAGCAGCACCTTCGGAGTGTTCCATTTCGGACAGCAGGACGACAAATTCATCGCCTCCCTGGCGGCTAACGGTGTCGGAAGAGCGCACGCAATCACAGAGGCGCTTGCTGACGGATTGAAGGAGCTTGTCGCCCGTCAGATGCCCCAAGGAATCGTTGATGTGCTTGAAACCGTCTAAATCCAGAGACAGGACTGCAACTTTTTTCTCGTGTCGGGATGCCAAAATAATAGCCTGGCTGACCCGGTCGTTCAGCAGCGCTCGATTGGGTAAGCCGGTCAAAACGTCGTGCTGGGCTGAATGAGCCAACTGCAATGTCATGGCCCGGGCTGCGCTCACGTCGCGGAAAACGATTACCGCACCGGTCGCCTGTCCTTCACGGTCGTGGATGCGTGCGACAGAATCTTCGATTGGTATTTCTAATCCATCTTGCCGAATGAGGATGTTGTTCGACGGCAAGTGGACGGTTCGATCTTGGTCAACTGCCAACTCCATCGGGTGGGAGTTAGCTTTGCGGCTTGTAGCGTCCAGGATTTCCAGAACGTCGGCCATCGGGCGGCCCTCCGCTTCCTTGTGTGACCAGCCCGTCATTTTCTCGGCGACGAGGTTAAGGAAAGTGATATTCCCGGAAATGTCCGTACATGCAACGGCATCGCCGATTGAGTTGAGGGTAACTTGGGCTCGTTCCTTCTCGACGAACAATGCCTCTTCCATGTTTTTGCGCACGCTGATATCGCGAACAAACGCAGTGAACAATCGTGTTTCGCCCCACTGTATGGGAGTAAGTGCAAGCTCTATAGGAAATTCGTGTCCGTCCCGGTGTAGCGCTGTGATTTCGATTCGCTTATTAAGAACAGCACCTTCACCTGACGCAAGAAAGTACGGAAGGCCGTTCTCATAGGCGGCGCGGTTGCGCTCAGGAATAATAATAGTGAAAAACAATTTACCCAAAGCCTCCCCACGCAGCCATCCGAATGTAGCCACCGCCTGTGTATTCCAATCTACGATGGTTCCTTTCGAATCCATTCCGATAAATGCATCCAAGGCTGATTCAAGTATTTCCCGGGATCTTTTCTCGCTGGATTCAAGTTTCAGGGCTTGTGCGGAGAAGCCGCGATCGGCGAGGGACGTTAAGACGGTAAGTCCGAGCGCCATAAAAGTAACTATGATGATGCTGGTAGTCCCGAGCGAAGATATGTTGAGTGCGTGCGAAAGGTTGCCTTCGGTCACCATGGAGGGCGTGAAACTGGCTGCTGCCATCCCGGTATAGTGCATGACGGGGATGGCGGCTCCCATCACAATTGCGCTTACAACCTTTCGCCAGCCGCCGGATTTCGTTTCTCCGCGAAAATAAAACGTCAGCCCTAGCGCGACCAAAGAAATCACAATCGCCAGAACGACTGAAATCATTACGATTGCGGAGGAAAAGCGGCACACTGCCGGCAGCCGCATCGCTGCCATACCAATGTAATGCATGCCAGCTATTCCACTCCCCATGAAAACGCTGCCAATTATGGCTTGAACAAAACTCATCTTCTCTCGACTTACGACAAATAGGGCTGCGGCAGAAGCAAAGATGGCGGCAAGTAGCGAAAGCACTACAGTAGGCCAGTCGTATTGAACCGAAACTGGAAGGCGGAAAGCGAGCATGCCCACATAATGCATAGACCATATGCCTATACCCATAGCCACGGCACCGCCTGTTAGCCAGACGAGCCGGATTCCGTCTCTCGCCGACGTTACTCTCCCAGCGACGTCGAGTGCGGCATAGGACGCGAGCATTGCGATAACAACAGACAGAGCGACAAGGCGGTGGTCGTACGAACCGACCATCGCGAGATCAGGCGAGGGCATGGCTTCGACTCCGATGACATGAAATAGCCGAGAG
Source organism: Acidobacteriota bacterium (assembly GCA_013289695.1). Lineage (GTDB taxonomy): Bacteria > Acidobacteriota > Terriglobia > Acidiferrales > UBA7541 > Palsa-295. The sequence goes on along the minus strand of JABCZK010000041.1, from coordinate 39,535 downwards.
GTTTTCCTTCAGCCCCAGCGGTTGGCTAGACATCTCTGGTGGCCGGGTAATGTCTTCAGCAATACTGACAATGCGGCTTAGCTTCTCCATGGCGGGCTTTGCCACGGCGCGTCTACTAAAGTTCTGTCCCATTGTGTCTAATGCTCCTATCCTGTGTCCAGGTCTCCATTGGCTTGAGACCTGTGGCGTACTCCTTGAGCTTGCGGTAAAGGGTGCTCTTGCCAATGGCTAAGAGGTGTGCGGCGGCGACCTTATCTCCTTTGGTTGCCCGCACAGCGCGCAGGACGGCGCGACGCTCCGTTTCCTGCAGGGGCACGATCTCGTTGCCATCGGGAGGATGCGGGGCCGAGGCATGATAGGAGACCGAAGCCAGGTCATCAACGGTCAGAACGCTGTCAGAACTTAAAGCGACAGCACATTCGATAGTGTTTTCCAATTCGCGAACATTGCCTGGCCAGTCGTAGGCCATTAACCGCCGCAATGCGTCATCTGAGATCACGTGGACCGGCTGCACCGGGTCTGAGAATTTCTCCAAAAAGTGAGCGACCAGTAATGGGATGTCAGCCTTGTGCTGCCGCAGAGCGGGCAGCGTGATTTGTATAACTTTCAATCGGAAATACAGGTCCTGACGGAACGTCCCCGCCCGGACACCCGCTTCGAGATCTCGATTTGTTGCGGCGATGACCCGCCCGTCAATTGGAATCCTCTCCGTGGACCCGACCGGCCTTATCTCTTTTTCTTGCAGAGCACGTAACAACTTGGGCTGCAAGAACAGTGGGAATTCGCCGATCTCATCGAGAAAGATGGTTCCCTTGTTAGCGGACTGGAGCAGACCCAGCTTAGAGTGGTCTGCACCTGTGAAGGCGCCCTGGACATGTCCGAACAGCTCGGACTCGACTAGCGTCGTAGTCAGTGCCGAACAATCAATGGGGACAAGTGTCTTCCCACGGCGCGTTCCAGTCGAGTGAATGGCCCGCGCTACTACCTCTTTTCCCGTTCCAGTCTCTCCAATTAAGAGAACTGGGGATGTGCACTGGCTAATCCGTCCGATTAACTCACAGAGCCGACGCATCGGAGCGGATTCACCGATCAGTCCGCCAAAACCAGCTTGACTGGATAACTCCGCGCGCGAGAGGTGAGCGAGGTCGAGCAATTTTTCCAATTTTCTTTTCGAGAAAGGAAGGCCCAGCCCGATAGTCACTGGGCAGCGATATCATTTCAATACCGCAGAGTACGTAGGTCGAATCATTAGGAAACTATCTCGGGATATGGTTTATTACCGATTCGTATAGCTATGTGCGTAAATCTACGTATAATAACAATTGCTCAGTTCGGTTATTCTGGTATTTGCTGAAGTCGTCTGCATGTCCCCATCTCGGTGACCGGCCGATGTGCACCCCGTGCACTATCTGGAGGAGGACACCATGATCCAGATCGGGACTCCTCTTGTAGGTTCCTACGATTACGGCCAAGTCGCTCGCTCGATATTAATCGCCTTCGCCGCCTCCTACGCCGCACTCGATCTTGGCGGACGAGTAACCGCCGCGCGCGGCTGGGTTCGAGCGGCCTGGCTGACCGGTGGCGCCATTGCGATGGGCATCGGAATCTGGGCGATGCATTTCAATGCGTTGTTAGCGTTCCGCTTGCCGGTCACAGTGGACTACCACTGGCCCACAGTTCTGGCGTCCCTCTCGATAGGTGTCCTTGCGTCGGCAATAGCACTCTATGTGGCGACTCGAAAAAAAATGGGGCCAGTTCAGGCGTGGACTGGCAGTTTCATCATCGGCGGCGGCGTAGCCGCCCTGCATTACGTTGGCATGGCTGCGATGCGATTGGCGGCGACAACCCGCTATGATCCCGTGCTCGTGGCCCTGTCCTTAGTGCTTGCGATTTTTTTTTCTCGCATCGCGCTGATGTTCACCTTCGACTACCGCGAAGATTTCAGGGGAACCTCCTTGGCCAAGGTCATAAGCGCGGCGGCGATGGGTGTCGCCATTTCCCTGATGCATTACACCGGCATGGCCGCTGTCAGCTTCGTACCGACTGCTACGTCCCCGAATCTGTCGCACGCCTTGAGCATCTCCACCTTCGGCGGCTATGGAATTTCTATTGTTACCTTTTTAGTTCTCGGCGCAGCCATTTTGACGTCAGAGGTAGATAGGCAGACGCAAGTGGAAGTCCGGCGACTCAACGAAAGACTCGAACAACGTGTCGTCGAACGCACCAATCAACTTACAGCCACTAACGAGGAGCTGCGCCAGGAAATTGCAGAACGCCGGCGCGCCGAAGATGCGTTGCGGCGGAGTGAAGATCACCTTCGTCTGGTACTGGACACAACGCCCGCGCTGATACACTCCGCTCGTCCTGACGGATCCATCGATTATTTCAATCAACGTTGGCTGGAATATGTGGGACTCTCGCTAGAGGATCTGCAGGGTTGGGGTTGGACGACGGTAATTCAACCCGAAGACCTCGAAGGCTGCGTGGAGAAGTGGCGAGCAAGCTTGGCGAATGGGAATCCCTTTGTGGATGAAGCGCGCATGCGCCGGGCGGATGGGGAGTATCGCTGGCAATTTCTGCGTATGGTGCCCTTACGCGACATGCATGGGGACATCGTCAAATGGTACGGATCGGCTATCGATATTGAGGACCGCAAGCGGGCGGAAGAGGAGCGCAGACGCGGAGAGATCTATCTGGCCATGGCCGAGAGGATCGCTCGAATGGGGGTCTGGTCGTGGAACCCTTCGTCTGGTGACATGTTTGGATCGGAGGAGTTTTACCGCATCTTCGGGATCGATCCCGACAAGGCCAAGCTGACTCGCGAGGTCTTTCTACAAAGAATTCACCCGGAGGACCTGCCCAGGTACGGAGCGGAAATCAATGCGGCAGTCGCCGAAAGAAGGAATTGGGAGTTGGATTATCGAATTGTCTTACCGGACGCTTCCCTTAAATACGTCCATGCTATCGGTAAGCCGGTTTTTGACAAATCGGGGGACGCCCTCGAGTTTGTTGGTACCACGTTGGACATCACGGAGCGCAAGCGCGCCGAGCAGAAACTGCGGCAAGCTGAGGAGCGCATTCGCGCGATCTTGGAGTACAGCCCCAATTTGATCTTCTTGAAAGATACGGAAGGTCGCTACCTCCTGGTGAACAGAGAATTCGAGAGAGCTTTTGGCATAAGCCAGGAAAAGATCGAAGGCAAAACGGATAGCGAGATCTTTCCCCCTCAACAGGCCGCTGAATTTCGAGCGAATGATCTTCAAGTGCTTCGCGCAGGCCTTACCATGGAATTTGAGGAGATAACCCTCCTGGAGGACGGACCACATACAAGTATCGTCCACAAATTCCCGCTGCTCGATACTCACGGAAACATTTACGCAACTGGTGCTGTTGCTACTGATATTAACTTACGCAAGAGAGCCGAAGAAGCGCGGCGGTATAGCGAGGAACAATACCGTACAGTTGTCGAGACAGCGCACGATGGCGTCGTCAGCATCGACGAGGACAGCCAAATCCTTTTTGTAAATCCCGCGGCAATCAGAATTTTCGGCTACGAAGCGTCCGAGCTAATCGGACGTCCACTCACGATGCTCATGCCGGAGTTCCTGCGCGAAATGCACAAGGTAGGTTTGAAGCGCTATCTCGCGACCAGGCAACGGCACATCAACTGGCAGGGAATAGAGCTTGTGGGATTGCGCAAGAATGCAGAGGAATTTCCTGTCGAGGTCTCCTTCGGAGAAGTCATAAGGGAGCGTCGCCATATCTTCACGGGGTTTATACGAGACATTAAGGACCGCAAGCAGGCGGAGGAAGACCTTCGAAAGCTTTCAGGTCGCCTTCTGCGGTGGCAGGACGAAGAACGACGAAGGATCGCCCGGGACTTGCACGACTCTACAGGCCAAGACCTCGTCGCTCTAACAACAATGCTAGGTCAACTCGGTGCTTTGACTCCTTCGACGGAGCGAAAAAAACGTCGGCTTATTTCCGAGTGTAACGCATTGGCAGAAAAGTGCATCCGTGAAGTCCGCACGCTTTCTTACGTGTTGCACCCAGCCGTGTTGGATCAGTCCGGATTAGAGGACGCGATTCGTGACTATGTGAAGGGCTTCACCAATCGAAGTGGAATCCGGGTGGAATTGGAGCTGTCGCCACGTCTCGGACGGATGGCACGAGACATCGAGCTGGCTTTATTCCGGGTGGTACAAGAGAGCCTCACCAACATCCAGCGCCATTCGGGGAGTCAGGAAGCCAAGATACGAATTGATCGAGACTCGAATCTTATTCTGGAAATTAGCGACATTGGCCACGGCCGCTCTAGCAATGAACAAAAAAGGAAAGAAGAGCCTGGGTTTGAACTTGGTGTCGGCATCCACAGTATGCAGGAGCGCGTGAAGTTGATCGGCGGCCGGCTTGAGATTGATTCAGGCAGTCAGGGCACTACGGTACGGGTAATGGTCCCTCTCAGTGGAGAACGAACATGAAAAAACTGCGCATTCTAATAGCAGACGACCACGGGTTGGTGCGGCGTGGCGCGCGGGCGCTCCTTCAGGCCCAGCAGGGCTGGAGAGTCGTCGGCGAGGCGGCGAATGGCCGTGAGGCAGTAGAAAAAGCAAAGGAAATGAAACCGGATGTAGCCGTAGTCGATATAAGCATGCCCGAACTAGATGGAGTCGAGGTAGCACGCCAAATCCTAGAAGCAGTTCCAGATGCCAAAGTTCTTGTGCTCACGATGCACGAGTCCGACCAGATGGTGCAGCGTGCATTGGGTGCAGGGGCTCACGGATACATTTTGAAATCCGATCTCACGGACTCTCTTCCGAAAGCCGTGAAAGCCATCGCGGAGGGTAAGCGTTTCCTAACGCCCAAAGTATCCGAAATCGTTCTCGATGGTTTTCTCAAAACGAAAAGTCGGCACCGGCAAGGGGAGCGGGCAGACGCCCGAGTGACTCCTCGCGAGGTAGAAATCATCCGTCTCCTGGTCGAGGGGAAAACGAATAAAGAGATCGCTGCATTGCTGGGAATCGCCGTCAGGACTGTCGAAACGCACCGCTCCAAGATCATGCTCAAGCTTGGCCTCCATTCCCTCGCCGAACTCATTCACTATGCTATGCGCCACGGGATCGCAACAGTGCGAGAAGGCTAGATATGAGAGCTTAATACCCGCAGGCACCGCAAACTTTGAGACATCGGTTTGGGATCACGGTTGAAGCCATACGCTCGTCAAAAGTTTAAAGGCGGCCCAGCAAGTCGTCCTTCACGCGGTTTCTCGATAGCCTCGTAGTTGGGTCTTGTCACTCGTCAGGCTAGTCGCCAAATCTCAGAAGTTGCCATCCCTAATGGTTTGGCGATTGTGCCCGAATGACGGGCAACCCGGAAGCAATTCCACTTAGACGTATAGTCGCGTTACCGGAAACTTGAATCCACATGGACGATTGATGCCATAACGACGTCGGCCTCGCGACGGCCCGAGTAAACTGTTCGGTGTTCACCCTAACAGAGCTCGGACCGAAGGAGGCCGAGATGCGAATTATAGGATGTGATTTGCACGCTCGCCAGCAAACGTTGGCGATGTTGGACACCACCACGGGGGAGGTAGTGGAGCTAACTCTCAAGCACGAAGGCGACAACGTGCGGGAGTTTTATTCCTCGCTGCCACGCCCGGTGCGCGTGGGTAGGTGCGAGGTTTACAGTTCTCGTCGTCACATCGTGTCTCCTATAGATAGACTTGAGCGCAAAATGGGCGCAAAACCGGGGTCAAATGAGCACAAATAGAGGAACGCAAGGCGAGCAAGGGCAGCCGAATCAACAGGAATTTTGCGAAGTATTGGAGCGGGCGATGGGAATCGAACCCACGTCCGAAGCTTGGGAAGCTTCTATACTGCCATTGTACGACGCCCGCTCAGCTTCTAAGTGAAACGATTCTATCACTTTACGCGACCGCCACAAAACGCTTTGGGTCACATTGGGTCACAACTCGGACTTGTTCGAGTGGAATTTCGCCAGAATACCGTGCTGTCATCGCAGACGAACTGTGACCCATCATCTGACGTTGTACAGCGGGATTCATTCCAGCGAGCTCCCACCGACGATTGCAACCGCGCCTAAAACAGTGCAATCCTCCCTGCGGCAATCCAACTGCCTTGAGCGCGGGATGCAGACCGTGTGTGAGCACACTTGTTTCGCGCAGTGGGGAACCGCGTCGTGAGTGGAAGACGAAATCAGTCGCTACGCGAATGCCGCTGAGAAATCTTTTCAGCATTCGCAGAGCTTCTTTGCCTTACCGATGCAGCCGCAGGAGGTGGATACAGGTTAGCCAACTTGAAAGAAAGGATATTCCTTGCAGGGGGTTCTGCGCGAGTTTCTCAGTGGATTTTCTGGCGGTCACATCTGGGTCACATCAGGTCACAACTGAGGCGCGTCTTGCGAAAGTGATATGCCGCCGTTTCAACACTTTAGAGTGACTTAGAGTGAGCTTGGGAAGCTTCTATACTGCCATTGTACGCCGCCCGCTCATTCCAGCTGCCCGCGATTATTTCTAATCAAGCAGCCCGGTGAAAAGCTCATCGCGCGGATCCCGCACGCGATACAATTTCAAGCGGTCCCGCGCGCAGCTCCCACGCGCATCGGGAAAAACTCAAAGCGATTCATTCCCGCCTTGATTGACGGATCCGCATCGCCAAATTGCTGCACTTCCGCCGCGTCCTCCATCTCCAAAATCGCGACGCCGAAAGCTCCCGCGCTCGCCAGCACCGGTCCGTAGATCAAAACCTTTCCGGCATCGAACGCCTCGCGGGTATACGTCAGATGCTGCTGCATCAGCGCTTTCTCTTCGGCGGTCATATCCGTGCCGAACGTCGGCCGCGGCGGAATCAGCTTAAAGTAAAAATGTTGTTTGCTCATCGAGTGGCGCTGCTCCCCTGTTGCTGCGTGAGATTTTCCCTTACCGTGCTCAACCGGGAACGCAAAGGACCGCGAAATAATATCGCCTTTCCGCCTCAAAATCGCGTAAGGATTCTCCAGCGCTTGCCGATGATTACAGTATGGCGGTTCAATTTGCCACTTGTAGAGAGATGTGCGCGAAGGACCTCGGCGCCCGCGACGGTGGCATTGAAATTGCCCGTCATTGTAACCGTGCGAGCAGATTTGTCTCCTACGACTTGCCACGCATAACCATTTGCGGAATCCACGTTGGGAGGCTCACGGTATGGCCGAAAGATTAATAATCGTTAATGGCCCCAAGGGCGGCGTCGGAACCACCACTGGCGCCCTCAACCTCGCCGCGCAATTGAGCCACCTCACTGGCAAGCGCATCGCGCTGCTCGAATTTGCGCGTCCCTTCGGCCAGATCCTTTAATGCTCGACTTCAGCCCCCGCTTCACTCTCCTGGACGCTCTCGAACCTGCGAACCGTCTCGACGTGGCCCTCCTTGCCAGTATGCTCACGCGCCAGAAGTCCGGCATCGAGACTCTCGTCGGGCACTTGCACGCGGCGATGCGCGCCGAACAGCGGCAGTCCATCACCATCGAGGATTTGCTGCGAGTTCTAGAATTGGCATGTGGAGCGTTCGACCTCGTGGTAGTGGATCTCGGTTTCGTGAACGCCGCCGAGTGGGCCAGCATCCTGAAAACGGCAGATGCTCTTTTGCTGGTCGCCGAGCCCACCGAGCTGGCCGTGGGCATGCTCAAACGGTATCTCGGTGCCGTTGATTCCAGCGGCATTGCTCGCGCTCGTTTTCAGATTGTGATTCATCGCGCGCTGCGCAGCGACGAAGAACCGGTCGCCCCTTCGGACAATAATCTAAAGCAATCGTTCTTTGCACGCCTGCCGAACGATTTCCGTCAGGTCAGCGAAGCGGTAACACTGGGAATCCCGCTCCTCACCAGTTGCAAAAGTGCGCTCGTAGGTCGCGACCGCGATCTCGCCGCCCACCTGCTCGCTCAGCCGCGCAGAAACGAAACCGTGAACGCCGGTTCTTCGGCCAACTCTCCTGCCACTGCGTCCGTCAGCGCTGCCGCGAAGTAGCCGCCCAATCGGCGCCCTCCGCGCCCGCGCCATCTGCGCGGCAGCTCCGTCGTTCGCTCTGCGAGCTCTGTCTTTCTATGTGTTCTCCGCTTTCCTCTGTGTCTCGGTGTTAAATCTTTTGAATTTCTCTCCCAACTTCAACCACCCCACCCTCCGTGTTAAAGTGGCAAAGCCAAGACCGACACCGGGAGGGGAAGTGGCGTACCGAGATCTGCGCGATTTCATCCACAAACTGGAAAAGCAAAACGAGCTAAGCCGCATTCAGCTCGAAGTTGACCCCGTCTTCGAGATCACCGAAATTTCCGACCGCGCCGTAAAAGCTGGCGGTCCAGCTTTGCTCTTCGAACGCCCCAAGGGCTCGCGCTTCCCAGTCGTCACGAATCTGGTCGGCACCGAACGCCGCATGTGTCTGGCGCTCGAAGTCGACTCGCTCGAAGAAGTCGCTGGCCGCATCAGCTCCTTCCTCGACCTGCAGTCTCCCCAAGGGCTCCTGGAAAAAGTGAAAATGCTCCCGAAGCTCGCCGAAATCGGCTCATACTTTCCAAAATCCGTCCGCAACGGCGCCTGCCAGGAAGTCGTCCTAACCCATAATTTTTCGCTCGACGCATTTCCAATCCTGAAGTGCTGGCCGCAGGATGGTGGCCGCTACATCACCTGGCCCATGGTAATCACCAAGAATCCGGAAAACGGCAAACGCAACGTCGGCTGTTACCGCATGCAGGTGTACGACTCCCGCACCACCGGCATGCACTGGCAAACGCAAAAGCACGGCGCTGATCATTACCGAAGCAGCCGCGCGAAAAATCCCAATGGCAGACTCGAAGTCGCCGTAGCCATCGGCGCCGACCCCGCCACCGCGCTCGCCGGCATCCTGCCCGTTCCACCCGACATGGACGAGTTCATGTTCTCGGGCTTCCTGCGCAAAGACCCGGTGGACTTGGTCGCCTGCAATACGGTGGACCTTGAAGTCCCCGCCAACGCCGAGATCGTCCTCGAAGGCTACGTCGAAATCGGCGAGATGCGCACGGAAGGCCCCTTCGGCGACCACACCGGTTTCTACTCCCTCGAAGGCCAGTTTCCCGTCTTCCACGTGCAATGCATCACCCACCGCAAAGACCCGCTGTATCTAACCACCATCGTCGGCCCTCCTCCCCAGGAAGACTATTTCATGGGCCACGCCATCGAGCGCGTCTTCATGCCCGTGATGAAGATGCAGTACCCGGAAATTGTGGACGTGGCCATGCCCGCCGAAGGCATCTTCCAAAATCTGATGATCGTCGCCATCCGCAAAAGCTACCCAGGCCAAGCGCGCAAAATCATGAATGCGATCTGGTCGCTCGGCCAGGCGATGTTCACCAAAGTGGTTGTGGTCGTGGATCACGACGTGGACGTGCAAAACTCCAGCGAAGTCGTCTGGAAAGCGCTCTGCGCCATTGATCCCGAGCGCGATATCCAGTTCGTTCTCGGTCCAGTGGACACTCTGGATCATGCCGCGCGCCGCCAGGATTTCGGTTCGAAGATGGGCGTGGATGCCACGCGCAAATGGCCGGAAGAGGGTTACGCTGGCCGCTGGCCAGACGAAATAAAAATGGACCACGCTACAAAAAAGCGCGCGGACGCAATTTGGCAGCAACTTAAACTCACCCTACCGAACAAAAAGTAAACCTTAGGCGAACGCCAAACTGTTCGCCTTTTTGGGCCTTTCCCGCAGTATTTCAGCCCTTTAGCCACACCCTACCTGTCCTTTTCACCTGTACTTTTCGCCTACCTGTACTTCCGGTCTATGTTTTACCAATAGCACACCATCGGAACACGTTGCTTGACACTCTGTGCTGCGGATGTAATAAACGGAGAAAGAGGAAAGGTACCGGGCGTAGCAGTACTGACGGACCTCTCCAGGGTCAGCGCCGTTGCCGGGGTGATGTGGCGAAGCGGTAAGCGGGTTTTGAGAGTTTTCTCCAAGAAAATTTTTATGCACCAGATGAAGCCGTGTCCGTCCTGCGAAGCGGGATGGGGTGAGGAGTGAGGGGCCGCGCGATGTTCAATCTGGGTAAAACGAAATCATTAATCGGCCTGGACATCGGCTCGAGTTCTGTCAAGGCAGTCGAGCTGAAGAAGACCAAGGCCGGCTACGAGCTGGTCAGTTACGGCATCGAAACCCTCGCCCAGGATACCGTCGTGGACGGCGCCATCATGGACGCTCCTTCGGTCGCCGAGAAAATCATCTCGATCTTCGACAATCAAAAAATTAAAACGAAAGACGTGGCCACTTCCGTGTCCGGCCACTCCGTGATCGTCAAGCGCGTCAGCATGCCGCTGATGACCGAGGACGAGCTCTTCGACCGCGTGCAGGCCGAAGCCAGCCAGCACATACCTTTCGACATCGCCGACGTGAATCTCAGCCATCAGTTGCTTGAGGCCACCGAGAATCAGATGGACGTGCTGCTGGTCGCGGTCAAAAAAGACAAAATCCTGAACCACACCAACGTGCTGGCACAGGCAGGGAAGACTCCGGTGGTTGTGGACATCGACGCGTTCGCCCTGCAGAACTGCTTCGAGGTCAATTACGAGCCCGACCCCTCGCAAGTCGTCGCTTTGCTCAACGTCGGCGCCAGCGTCATGAACATCAACATCGTTCGCGGCTGGACGCCCTTGTTTACGCGCGACGTTTCCGTCGGCGGCAATCAGTACACCGACGCGTTGCAGAAAGAACTGGACCTGAGTTTCGAGGACGCCGAAAAACTGAAGATGGGCGGTACCCTGGCGGGCGTCAACGAAGAACAGCGCACCGCGATTCTGCGCTCCGTCTCCGATATCTTGATTCTGGAAATTCAAAAGACCTTCGACTTCTTCCGCGCGACCGCCAGCGGTGAAAATATCCGCCGCATTTACGTCGCCGGCGGCACGGCTCGCGTTCCCGGCTTGCTGGAGCTGCTCAAAGAGGAATTTGCGATGCCGGTCGAGGAACTCTATCCGTTCCGTAAAATTGCAATCAATCCTGGGCGTCACGATGAAAGCCAGATCCGTGAGTTGGCGCCGCGCCTGGCGATCGCTGTGGGCCTGGCGCTGAGGAGCTTCGATACGCCATGATCCGCATCAACTTACTGGGCCAGGTCCGTCCCAAGGCCACCAAACAATCCGTGCCACTGGAGTCCACGCTACAGATTTTGCTGGGAGTCGCGGCCCTCGCTATCGCGCTGGTGGTTCTTTCCGTCACCTATTATTCGCAGAAGCACCAGCTCGATGAGACCAACGCGCGCATCGCTGCCCTGAAAGCCGAACGCACCAGCCTGCAGCAGATCAAGCAGGAAGTTGACCGCTTCGAATCTCAGAAGGCCGCGCTGCAGACGCAGATTGGGATCATCGAAGGCCTCCAGAAGAACCGTACTGGTGCCCAGGAATTGCTCCAAATGGTCGCCAACACCGTCGTCCGCGTCGATCAGCTCTGGCTCACCTCGCTGGATCGCAGCGGCGACACTCTGCACATCACCGGAGAGTCTGGTAGCGTCAATTCCATCGCTAACTTCATTACCCAGATGAAGCGCTCCGGCTACTTTGACAAGATCGAGATCGAGGAAGCGAAAGAGGACGATGTGGAGAAGTCCGTCACCACCTACGGCTTTACCATGTCCGCTGCGATCGCTCAGCCTGCCACCGCTCCGGGTCAACCCCAGGCGAAGCCCGCTGCTGGAACCAGCACCACCACGCCCCCGCAGCCCGCGGCCAAGGGGAGGAGTTAACGATGGCTACCGCTTTTCGAGATTGGCCCTGGCCGATTCAAGCGCTGTTTTTCCTGGGGCTCGCCGTTGTCTTGATCGCCGCAGGGTTCTACATACCCGGGCTTCCAGTGTCCACCGTCCGCACCGAGCTGGAAGCCGCTCAGCAGGAAGAAAAGCCGCTCGCAGCGGACGTCGCCAGCCTGCGCGTTTACAAGCAGCGCCGCGCCGAGCTGCAGTCCGAAATGGATGCGCTTTCCAAACAGCTCGCCACTCTCCAGACCATCGTCCCGGAAGAAAAAAAGGTGGATGAATTCATCCTCATGATCCAGAGCGCGGCCGCCGGTTCCGGCGTCACCATTCGCCGCCTCAAGGCTCTGCCCGTCGCCCCAAAGCAATTCTACTTCGAGGTGCCTTTCGAGGTTGATTGCGACGGACCCTATTTCGCGGTGCTGGATTTCTTCTCCAAGCTCGGCAGGCTCTCGCGCATCATCAACGTCGGCGATTTGAAGCTCTCCAGCGTGGCGACCAAATCCAGCACGTATCGCCTGGCTCCGGGAGCTTCCGTTTCCGGCGTCATGACCGTTACCACTTTCTTTTCAAAGGCGGCGGACGCTCCGCCGCCCGCGGCGGCAGCTGCGCCGGCAAAGCGATAGGACGATAACGATGAGACTGCCAAAGGCATTCAACGTACTCCTTACCGCGCTGGCACTGTCCCTTTGCCTCGTCCCGGCAACCCGGGCTCAGGCACAGCCACAGGCTCCGGCGCAGCAGGCCAAGCCGGCCAAAAAGCCCGCGCACAAAGCGAAAGCGGCGGCAGCGGCGCCCAAGGCCGCTCCGAACGCTAACGCTGCGGCTCCCAATCCGGCGGTCGTTAAGATAGCCGAGCGCGATCCTTTTCTGCCGCTGGTCAATGTACACAAGCCGGGCGGCGGGCCGCCTCTTCCTCCGGGCAAAGCGGGCCTGGTTGTCGCTACCATCCGCGTGGACGGCGCCATTCGTGCGCCCAGCGGCATGTTCGCGGTCGTCACCAATCCCGATCAGCGCGTTTATTTCCTTCGTGAAGGCGACCAACTCTACGACGGCGATGTGGAAAAGATTGGCCTGGACGGTGTCACGTTCAAGGAAATTTCCAGAGATGCTTTCGGGAAATCGATCGAAAAAATTGTTACGAAACGAATCTACCCGAGTGCAGGAGAGCAGCAATGAGGATTATGCGGAGGGCGTGGGGCCTGACTGCGTTCGTGGCGGCAGCCCTGATGTTGACGAATGGAGCGCTATCGGCCAGTGATGCGCCGGTGGTGCATGTGAAGGCCGTGGTGAAAGACGGCGCCGTGACCCTGGATGCTCAGGCCAACGGCCCCTTCGAATACACCACGTACCGCCCCAGCGAGAGCCTCTATGTGCTCGACCTGTCCGGCGTCTCGGCCGGCGATACTTCCGGCGCGCGCGTGGTGCCCTCGGAGCTGGTCAAGAGCTACCGCCTGACCACATACTCCGCGGGTCAAAAGCCCGTAGTGCGCTTGGAAATCCTGCTGCGGCCCGGCATTACACCGCGCATCGCTCGCGATGGCAATCAGGAGCTCTCGCTGTTCGTTTCCGCCAACGGTAACGCGGAGACCTCTGTCGAGCCTGCTGTTATAACGCCTGCGCCCGCCGCGAAGCCCGCTCCGGCAACTCTAAAGCCCATCGCCGCGAAGTCCTGGGACGCTAAGGCGCCCGCCACCGACTTTCAAAACATCGAACAGGTGAACCTCGCGCAGGTTGGCGCGCAGACCCAAGTGAACGTGGTCGGCAACGCCAAGCTCACCTATCACGTGAGCCGCTTGCACAATCCCGATCGCATCGTGCTTGATTTTTCCGGCGCGCACCTGAAGACCGCCGAAAAGCAAATTGCCAGCAATCTCGATCCCGTGAAGGAGATCCGCCTGGCGCAATTCACGCCGGAGGTTTCGCGTATCGTGATTGATCTGCGCGCGCCGGCTCGGTACAGCGTGAATGCTTCCGGCAACGCCGTCACCGTCGCCTTCCGCGCCGAGGCCGCCACCCCTGCATCCGGTGGCTCGAGTGGCTCTGCTCCGGCCGCGAATAGCCAGCCTTCCGACGTCACGACCACGAAGGCAGTCAGCGCTCCCGTACTTCCGACGAGCGCCCCAGAAAATATTCCGGCGCCGGTGTCCGCTCTTCCCGCGGCTCTGACGCAAACCTCCGCGGCCCTGGCCGTCCCGGTTGCGCCCGCGCCTCAGGCCGCAGCCGCCGCGCCTAAACAAGTCGCCGCAAATACGGGATACACTGAAATCAGCGACAGCTCCGCGCCTCCCGCTGCTGCTCCAGCCGCTGCGGCAGCTTCCGCCGCTGCGCAGCAGGCGCCCACGCCCGCTCCTGCCGGGCACTATTCCGGCGAACCGATCTCCGTCAACTTGAAAGACGTGGACCTGCGCGATTTCTTCCGCCTGATCCACGAAATCAGCGGCCTGAACGTCGTCGTGGATCCTGCCGTAAAGGGCAGCCTCACGATCGTTCTCGACGACGTGCCATGGGATCAAGCCCTGGACATCGTACTCAAGAACAATGATCTCGATAAGCAACTCGATGGCAACGTTCTGCGCATCGCCACCAAGGAAACTCTGAAGCACGAAGCCGAACAGAACCGCGAACTGGCTAAGGCTCAGACGGAGGCCGCCGACGTGGTCACCACCACGCGCGTTCTCAGCTACGCCAAGGCCGCGGACATGGTTCCCACGCTGAAGAAGTTCCTCTCTTCGCGCGGTGACATCTTGGCCGATAGCCGTTCCAACACCCTGATCATTCGGGACGTTCCCACGGTTCTCCCGGTCCTGGATAACCTGCTGCGCCAGCTGGACCGCAAGTCGCAACAGGTGGAAATCGAAGCGCGCGTGGTCGCGGCCAACCGTTCTTTCTCTCGTGAAATTGGTACGTCCCTTGCCGCCGCCTTTAACAACGGCGGTAGCACAGTAGGTGGCGCCAACGCCGTCGGCACCAGCCCGATCCTTCATATCCCGGCTCCGCCGTTGTGCGTCGGGGGCCAATGCACCCAGCCTCCTGGTTCCACGACGCCGACCCAGGGGTCCATGCCCCTTCTTACCAACCTGGGAGCTGCCGTGCCGACCAGCGGCTTCAGCTACATCTTCCAGAACAGCAAGTTTGCGTTGGATGAAATCATCACCGCAGCGGAAGATCGCGGCGTCGGCAAGCTGATCTCCAAGCCGCGCGTGATTACCCAGAACAACCAGAAGGCGATCGTTAAGCAAGGCACCAAGATCCCGGTGCAGACCGTCGTCAACAACACCGTTTCCGTGCAATTCGTGGACGCGGTGCTGGAGCTGGACGTCACTCCGCAGATCACTTCCGAGGGCACCATCTACATGGACGTGGACGTCAAGAACGACCAGATTGATTCTTCCATACCGCGAGTCCAAGGCATTCCGGCCATTGACACCCAGGAAGCCAGCTCCAAGGTCCTGGTGGCGGACGGCGGCACCATGGTGATCGGCGGCGTGATCGTCACCAACCAGCGCACCGACATTCAAACAGTGCCGCTGCTCGGCAGCTTGCCCATCATCGGCAACCTGTTCAAGCACACCACGGTCAGCTCCACGGCCCAGGAACTTCTGTTCTTCCTAACCCCGCGCATTCTGCCGGGCTAGTTGTAGCGGCGGAGAGAGGGGTTTGAACGCGGGTGGTGGCCCAAAAACCTGTGCACGTGAAATCAGCCCGGAGCCGGATCCATCGGCTCCGGCTTTCTTTTTCCGCCCTGAACGCCGATGCGCTCCTCGTCACCCATCTTCCCAACATCCGCTATCTCTGTGGCTTCACCGGCAGCGCCGGAATCCTTCTCGTCGAACACACCCGCGCCACTCTCTTCACGGATAGCCGCTACACTCTGCAAGCTCGCCAGGAAGTTTACGACGCCTCCACGGCCATCGCCGCGCACGGATTGATCCGTGCCGTAGCCGAAGCCCTGAAGGGCCGCCGCGGCGCCATTCGCCTCGGCTTTGCGCCCGCCCAGGTTACCGTGGCCCAGAAAACCGCGCTTCAACTCGCGGCAGGCGCGCGCGTGCGCTGGCTTGCCGCGCCTGACCTGATCGAACGGCTGCGCGCCGTAAAGGACCCTGACGAGCTCGCCCGAATGCGCCAGTCTGCGCGCCTCATCAGCGACGTCTGGACAGCCTCTGTCCGCCACGTCAAACCCGACGTCTCTGAACTGGCCGTCGCCGCCGAGATTGAACGCTCGATGAAGCTCCAGGGAGCCAGCGGCCCGTCCTTCGAAACCATCGTCGCCTCCGGCCCGCGCTCCGCCTGGCCGCACGCGCGCCCGACGCCCAAACTCCTCAGGAAAAACGAGTTGGTCGTCCTTGACCAGGGTGCTATACTGCGCGACTACTGTAGCGATATGACACGTACCGTCTTCCTGGGACGGTCTTCTGTCGGAGCGCGTGCTGGGGTGCGTAACAAAGTGCGCTCGCTCTATGCAGCAGTTCTCGAAGCCCAGGAAGCCGCAATGGCCGCCATTCGGCCGGGAATTTCGGCCGCATCCGTGGACGTTGCGGCGCGAAAAGTTTTCAAGCGTTTGGGCCTGGAACAATACTTCACTCACAGCACCGGGCACGGCTTGGGCCTGGAAATTCACGAGATGCCCCGGCTGGGCCGCGGAGAGGAAACCTTGCTCGAAGCGGGTATGGTCGTAACGGTTGAGCCGGGCGTCTACGTCGAACGCCTGGGCGGCATTCGCATCGAGGATGAAGTGTTGGTAACCTCGCAGGGCGCGGAAGTCTTGACCAGCGCTTCCCGGGAATTTCTAGAACTCTAAATGGCGAAAAAACCGACTCCCAACGCAGCATCCGGCTCACCCGTGCACGGCGTGGACCTCCCCGAAATCGAAAAGCTACTGGACTTCATGCGCAAGCATGGGCTCGAGGAATTTGAATACGAGCGACAGGGCTTCCGCATCCGCCTGAAGAAGCCGTCCTCGCCCGCTTACACCTATCCGCCGGCCCAAGCGCCGGAGATCGTCGTAGCTTCTGCCGCGCCGCACGCGAGCCATGCACCCGCTGCCGCGCCTGCCGCCGCACCGCGCGAGCCCGCCGCCGATGCCATGCGCGCCGAAGATTTGCACATCGTGAAGTCGCCGATTGTCGGCACCTTCTACGTCGCTGCCGGCCCCGATGCCGATCCTTTCGTGACCATCGGCTCGAAAGTCGAAACCGGGCAGGTGCTCTGCATCATCGAAGCCATGAAGCTGATGAACGAAATCGAATCCGACGCAGCCGGCGAAGTAGTGCGCATCTTCGTCGAGAACGGTCATCCGGTAGAGTACGGCGAAGCCCTCTTCGGCGTCCGCCCCCACCGGAAAAAATAAAAATGCCATTGCCATCGGTGTCGTTGTTGAATCTGTTTTTGAATTTGTAGCGGCCAGCTTTAGCGGAGAGCCGTTGATGTTGCCTTTGAGTTTTCTTTGCGGTTGCATCGTTCTGAATTCGTGGGGGCACGGCATCCCGTCCCCGCGCCACCAGCACCTGGCACAGATTCGGTAGGGGGCGGGTCTCAGACTCGCCGTGTTTTGACTACTAGGGGCTTATAAATCATCCGTCTTCAACCGCCATGTTCCGAAAAATCCTAATCGCCAATCGCGGCGAAATCGCCCTGCGTATCCTCTCCGCCTGCCGTGAACTCGGCGTAAAAACCGTCGCGGTTTACTCCGAGGCCGACCGCAACTCTCTGCACGTGCGCTTCGCCGATGAAGCCATCTGCATCGGCCCGCCGCGCAGCAGCGAAAGCTACCTGAACATTCCCCAGGTAATCAGCGCCGCCGAAATCGCCAACGTGGACGCCATCCACCCCGGCTACGGCTTTCTTTCGGAGAACGCCAACTTCGCCGAAGTCTGCGAAGCCTCGCACATCACCTTCATCGGCCCCGCGCCGGACGCCATCCGCCTGATGGGCGAAAAAGACAAAGCCCGCGAAGCCATGGCCACCGCTGGCCTCCCGATCATTCCCGGCAGCGTCGGCGTGGTCCCCGACGAAGACGCCGCGAAAAAAATCGCCGCGGAAATCGGCTATCCCGTGATGATCAAAGCCGCCGAAGGTGGCGGCGGACGCGGCATGCGCATCGTGCGCAACGCGCGCGAGCTGATTCCCCTGTTTCAGACCGCCAAAGCCGAAGCCCAGCAAGCCTTTGGCAGTCCCAACGTGTACGTCGAAAAACTCATCGAGCACCCTCGCCACATCGAGTTTCAAGTCCTGGGCGACAAGCATGGCAACGTCGTGCATCTCGGCGAGCGGGAATGCTCGCTCCAGCGCCGCCACCAGAAAGTTCTCGAGGAATCACCCTCCGTCGCGATGGACGCCGCCACGCGCAAGCGCATCGGCAAACAAGTCGTGGATGCGCTGAAAAAACTCGGCTATTCCAGCGCCGGCACGGTGGAATTTCTGCGCGAAGAATCCGGCGACCTCTACTTCATCGAAATGAACGCGCGCATCCAGGTCGAGCACCCCGTCACCGAAATGGTCACCGGGGTAGACCTGGTGAAATCGCAAATCCGCGTCGCCGCGGGCGAAAAACTCACCGATATTCTCGGCCCCATCGAATTTCGCGGCCACGCCATCGAATGCCGCGTCAACGCCGAAGACCCAGAAACTTTCGTCCCCAGCGCCGGACGCATCACCGCCTTCCGCGTTCCGGGCGGCCCCGGCATCCGCGTGGACACCGCCAGCTATTCCGACGCGGTAATCCCCCCGTACTACGATTCGCTGATCGCCAAAATAATCGCCCACGGCAACGACCGCGCCGAAGCAATCGCGCGCATGAATGGCGCGCTCGACGGCTTTGTGGTCGAAGGCATCAAGACCACCATCCCGTTGCACAAAAAAATCCTGGCCGACCCCGACTTCATAGCCGGCAAATTCGACACCCATTTTCTGGACCGTTCGCTGGCCGTCGCAGCCAAATAGGAGCCGCTGGGAACGCCAATCTCCCGATTGGCGCTCCGCACCAAGGTCGCGACACCGAGCTTAAATGTTTCCCACCCTCTACGCTATTGTCGACGCCACGCCCGCGCAACCCATCGAATCACTCGTGTCCCTCGCCCATAAACTCGCCGACGCCGGCGTGCAAGTGATCCAACTCCGCGCCAAACACACACCGCCTCGCCAATTCCACGAAATCGCGCGCGCCCTGATCACGGCCGTTCCCCAAAACGTCCGCATCATAATCAACGACCGCCCCGACATCGCCAGCATCGCAATCGCCGCAGGTGTCCACGTGGGCCAGGAAGATCTCCCGGTAGAAGCAGCCCGCCAAATCTGTCCGAGTCCTCAATGGGTTGGAATTTCGACACACAATCTCGAACAACTCCGCGCCGCCGACCACACTTCGGCAGACTATATAGCCGTGGGCCCAATCTACCCGACAGCTACAAAAGAAAATCCCGACCCGGTAGTGGGCCTGGAACTGATACGCGTCGCGAGGAAACTAACGCGGAAACCTCTCGTAGCCATCGGCGGCATCACAATAAAGTCCGCCGGTGAAGTGTTCCGCGCTGGCGCCGATTCCGTAGCGGTAATCAGCGATCTGCTAAACGCGCCGGACCCAGCGCAACGCGCGCGCGAATATCTGGCGCTAGCGGCGCAAGCCACCGCCGCACGCGGCAGTTTTTGATTTTGTGAATCGCCCGCCGCGGCGAGCGATTCATCCTGAGATCCCGCTGTGCGGGATCGAACAGTAGCGGCCATCCCGCCTTGCGGGACGGGCGCCTTTGACTTCGCTTTTGACGGCCGTCACGAGGATTCGACGCCAACGACGATTTAGTAGTAGCTACCGCGTGGCTCTGTGTTATTTTTCATCGGCGTTTGCCGCAGGCCATATTGGTTTGCATGTGAAATATCAATGCCTTTATCTGTGTTCATCAGTGGTGCCTTTGACTTTCTGCCGCAGTGCCACATCGACGGAGGACGCGCCGCATGAGCAATCCGCTGTTCAAGAAGAAGCCGATGGACTGGCTGCTGAACGAAGCGAAAGCCACGGGCGAGCACACCCTGAAGCGCACGCTGGGCCCCGTCTCCCTGACGGCCTTGGGCGTCGGCGCCGTAATCGGCGCGGGCATCTTCGTGCTCTCCGGCCTCGGCGCGCATTATGCCGGCCCCGGCCTCATGCTCTCCTTCATAATCTCCGGCCTCGGCTGCGCCTTCGCGGGCCTCTGCTACGCCGAATTCGCCGCCTTGATTCCGCTTGCGGGCAGCGCCTACACCTACGCATACGCCGCGCTCGGCGAGTTGATTGCCTGGATCATCGGCTGGGACCTGACTCTTGAATACGCCATGGGCGCCAGCACCGTTTCTTCAGGCTGGTCCAATCACTTCATCGAATTTCTCAAGATCTTTAATCTGAAAATGCCGCTCTGGCTCGCCTACGACCACTGGACCGCCCTCGTCACCGCCGAAAATGTAATCGCCCGCCAGATGGCCCACGCTTCCGATCCCTCCCTCGTCATGGGCTCCCAAGCCTTTCTCGCCCGCGTGGGAGACATCATCACCGCGCAGCCTCCCGAACTTCTCCAGCGCGCTCACGATCTGGTGGCCGCGCCCGTTCTGTTCGGCGTCGAATTCGGTTTCAATCTTCCCGCATTCCTCATCGCCTTGATCATCACCGCCGTCCTGGTAATCGGCATTAAGGAAAGCGCCTCGTTCAACGCCACCATCGTCATCATCAAAGTCGCCGTCGTGCTCTTCGTCATCCTTCTCGGCATGCGTTATATCAGCCCCTCCAACTGGGGCCACGATTGGTCCAGTTTCGCGCCCATGGGTTTCGGCGGCATCGGCAGAGGTGCCGCGTACATATTTTTTGCCTACATCGGTTTCGACGCCGTCTCCACCACCGCGCAAGAAGCCAAGAATCCGCAACGCGACCTGCCCATCGGCATCATCGCCTCACTTGTGATGTGCACGATCCTTTACATTCTCGTCGCCGCCGTCCTCACCGGCATGGTGCCCTGGAAAGAAATCAATATTGAAGCGCCGCTGGCCGTCGCCTTCCTCGATCGCGGCTTAACCAAAGCTTCCTACCTCATCACCGCAGGTGCCCTCGCAGGCCTCACCAGCGTGATGCTCGTGATGCTGCTGGGCCAAACCCGTGTGCTCTATTCCATGGCTAACGACGGCCTGCTGCCGCGGAAATTCTTCGCCGCGATTCACCCGAAATTTCGCACGCCGTACAAGAACACGATTCTCGTCGGCCTCATCGCTGCAATCATCGGCAGCGTCACTCCCATTAACATCATTGGAGAGATGGTCAACATCGGCACCATCTTCGCCTTCATCATCGTCTGCATCTCCATCATGGTTCTGCGCAAAACGAACCCCGGGCAGGCTCGCCCTTTCCGCACGCCCTGGGTCCCGCTAGTCCCCATCCTCGGCATTTTGTTCAACGGCTACATGATGTACAAACTAGGCTGGGTTAACTGGGCCCGCCTGATTATCTGGCTGGTCATCGGCCTGGTAGTCTATTTCGGCTACAGCCGCCATCACAGCCGCGTCCAACAAAACGACCGCAGCGCCCTGTAACGCGGTCGTGCAGAATTGCCGCGCGCCACAATCCTTCTTGGAGTGCGGCGGCTTGCCGCCGCTTTCGCCACAGACTCAGCCACATCGCAAATCGTGCTAGGCGAGGCTTGCCTCGCCCTCCGCGCTCTCGCCGCCTCGCCTCGCCACCTTCCCTAACGCCCGCACCTCAGCTATTCTTCTAACGCTCAACGCAAACCAAAGTGAACCGACTCTCTCTTCGCCGACTAATCATCTTCCTACGGCACACCTCGCCGTTGGACATTTTCGCCACGACACTTGTTCTCCTCTACGCATTAACCCGCGTCGCACTCATCTTCCGCCCCACAATCCCATTCGCCGGCTTCCTCGGCTTCCTGGCCTTCCTAGCCACCGTTTATCTCTTCGTCCGCCTAATCCCCTGGCTGCGCGGCCGCTTCATGTGGACTCTGCGCAATCGCCTAATCGTGACCTACGTTTTTATCGCCGTTGTTCCAGTAATCCTGCTCCTCTCCATGGCCGGCCTCGCCACCTACGGCCTCTACCTGCAACTCGGCGCGCACCTCTTCCACGACGATCTGCAGGAACGCATCAGCACCATCGCCGCAGACGCCGACGCTCTCGCCGGAGCCGTCGAAATGGAAGCCGCGCACGGCGCCTCGACTGCAAACGAAACGATTCTGCAGCGCCCCGGCGTAGCCAATCTAATTGAAGCAGAACGCCGCGAATGGCCCGACCTCCGCGTCTTCCCCAATCGAGGCCAGCGCCTGATCCAATCGCTGTCCGAAGACGGCCAACATTTCGCAGGCCTGGTCGAAATTGACGGAAAAATCTGGATCGCCGCGGCCGTGCGCAAAAGCGGCCCGGCAGGCCCGTTCGATCTCGTAGTCGCCACGCCACTAAACTCCGCGTTCCTGGACAGCTTCGCCTCCGAATTCGGCCCCATCGCTATCATCCCGCTGCGTCCCGGCAGCGATAAAAATCCTCCGGGCATCTCGCTCAATTTCAACGGCCACGTCTTCATCCCCGGCGAACAAATCGCCAGCCGCCGCCGCACCCTCGGTCCGCCGCAAAATTGGGCCGACGTGCGCATCAACGGCGTCGCCACCATCGAACTAGCCCATGTCGGCCCGCAGCCACCCGAGGCGCCCGCCGCCGTCTTCGCTTCCTTCGGCATACGCGCCAGCGCGCTCAGCCGCCGCCTCTTCACTTCCGTGGGCGATGTCGGCCCCGTCCTGGAAATCCTGCTGATCGCCGCCGCTGTAATTTTCCTGCTCCTCGGCATCGCGGGGCTCGCCACCGGTTTCGTCCTCACGCGCACCATAACCACCTCGGTGGACGATCTCTACAAAGCCACGCTGCACGTTCGCCGCGGCGATTTCACCCAGCGTGTGCGCGTGCACCAACGCGACCAGCTCGGCGCGCTCGGCGAATCCTTCAACGAAATGACCAGCTCCATCGCCGAGTTAATCGAGGAACAAAGCAAGCGCCAGAAACTCGAAAACGAAATCGTCATCGCCCGCGAAGTTCAATCGCAACTTTTCCCGCAAGTGCTACCCACGCTTCCCGGCCTGGAACTTGCTGCCATCTGCCGCCCCGCGCGCGTCGTCAGCGGCGACTACTACGATTTCATCCGCACCGGCAACAACACCGTGGGCATCGCGCTCGCAGACATCAGCGGCAAAGGCATTTTCGCCGCGCTGCTGATGGCCAGCCTGCAAGCCACGCTCCGCAGCCACGCCGGCTTCGACGGCGTCTCCGGCACAGCCGAGCTCGTTGCGCGCCTCAACCGCCATCTCTTCCGCAACACTTCCGACGACCGCTATGCCACCTTTTTTTACGCGGTTTACGACGTCGCCGCGCGCACGCTCACTTATACCAACGCCGGACACCTCGCCCCGTTTTTCGTGAATGGTTCCAATGTGCAAGAATTAAGCGAAGGCGGCACAGTGGTGGGCCTGATCGAAGACTGCAAATTCACGCAAGGCACAATCAAAGTCGAGCCGGGAAGTCTCTTTGTAGCCTTCAGCGACGGCCTGACCGAACCCGAAAATGTTTACGGCGAAGAATTCGGCGTCCACCGCTTACGCGATGAAGTCCTCCGCCAACGCAGCCTCCACCCGCAGCCGATCGCCGAAAATCTGATAGCCGCCGCCGAACAATGGGCCGGCACAGCCGAACAAGCCGACGACATAACAGTAGTTGTAGCCCGCATGGGCTGATTCCTCGCGCGCCGTCATCTGAGCGCAGCGAAGCGTCTCTCTTCGTTTCGACTTTATCCGTGTTCATCCGCGTGCATCTGTGGTGCTGTTGACTTGCTCCTCTGTTTTTCTCCGACTCGCTCGCCCAAATCGTCAAAAAATTCATTATACTTACGCGACTCGAATTCCAGGAGCCAGCGTGCCACTACGCAATCGCACCGCGCTCATCACCGGCGGCAGCCGGGGCATCGGCAAAGGCATTGCCCAAGGACTAGCCCAAGAAGGCGTCCGCATTGCCATTTCCTATCGCGCCAACAAGACCACCGCGCAAAACGCTCTGCGCATACTCCAAGGACAAGGCGCCGAATGCTTCGCAGTAGAAGCCGATGCCACCAACCCAGAAAAAGTTCAATTCCTGATAGACGCCGTCCTCGAACGCTTCGGCCGCCTCGACATCCTCGTCAACAACGTCGGTGAATTTAATTGGAAGCTGGTCGCCGACACTTCCGCCGACGAATGGCAAAAAGTGATCGCCTCCAATCTCTACAGCGTCTTCCACGCCAGCAAAGCCGCGCTCCCAGCCATGCGCCGCCAACATTGGGGACGCATCATCAACCTCGGCGCCGTCGGCGCCGAACGCGCGTTCGGGCAGGGAACTATCTCCGCCTACGCCGCCGCCAAAGCCGCGGTAGTTTCCTTCTCCCGCTCGCTCGCCATCGAAGAAGCCAAGAGCGGCATCACCGTCAACGTGATAAACCCCTCCAACATTGACGAACGCGAACTCACAGCCGACGAAGCCCGTCGCATCCGTGACGCCCGCTCCCCCATGGGCCGCCCCCCCTCCGCCGAAGACGTGACCGCCGCCGTGAAATTCTTCGCCTCCGACACCGCCGATTACATTACCGGTCAGGTAATCAACGTAACCGGCGGCTGGATGCTCTAGCAGTGACGCCGTCCTGTAACTCTTGCGCGCCGGCCCGCGGTCGGATGATTAACTTGTCAACTCCAACTAGCGCAAGATTCAACTACCCTTCCGAAGCAGCTCCGTTCTTCAGGAGCCATTCTTACGCTCGAGTTTTGACCCGGCGCGAACGGCCATGGTCGAGCAGACGCTTCCGCTGGTACTCCAATACCACGACGCTTGGAACCGCTTCGTCGAATTTCAGGGTCAACGCGTGGATGAGGCCGCCAGCGAATCCAGGAGTCACTACGCCAGGGCTCACAGGGTGGTCCTAAGCCTCATACTCCTGTCGGCTGGCCTCTGTGCGGGCGCATTTCTTCGTTTTCCCGCCGTGCCCGTGGATCGCCGGCTCGTTCGCGTACGAAATTGACGCGATCGCGCTGCGCGTAGGCCCGCGCTGAGGTGGGATGCGCGGTCAGGACGCCGGTGATCAGCGCGAGGGCTTCGGCTTCCCGCCCGCGCACGAATGAGAGCGACGCGAGATTGATCAGTACGTCCAGGCTTGTCGGCTGCGCCTGCAGGATCTTGCTGTACAGTTTCTCGGCTTCCGCGAGGTTGCCGTCGCGCTGATGCTTGACGGCGATTTGAAACGCCTGCGCGACGGTGAGATCTTGCTCTGCGATGGCCATGTTGTGGCTTGGTCCTTGGCGAAACGCAATGCACTGAGGCAGGTGGGCTTCCAATCGGGCACAGGCAGAAAGCAAAGGAGTTGCGGCGCCTGGAGGGAAGTCGCGCGCGCGGACCTGCGCCACATTGCGACGGGCGGTTGCGTATCGGGAAATTACGGGCCAGCAAGAGAGCGTTAGGCTGGCAGGCCTTTATGCGTTGGCGGACTGTGGGCGCTTCAGCGTGGGCAGCGCCTTGATGGACCTACCGGCCTTTTCTTGGGCGAGACGCAGATCATAGAGGCTCTGGAGATTGAGCCAGAACTGTGCGCTTGTGCCAAAGAAATGAGCGAGGCGCAAGGCCGTGTCCCCGGTGATGCGGCGCGTCCAGTTCAAGATTTGCGTCACGCGATTGGTCGGCACACGGAGCTTGCGCGCCAGTTCCGCCGCGCTCATATTGAGTGCGTCGAGTTCCTCAGCCAAGTGTTCGCCGGGATGAACAGCGGTGACGGCCACGGTGATCCTCCTAGTGATAATCAACGATCTCAACGTTTGATGGCCCTGGAGCATGGCCGGGCCACTCGAAGCAAATCCGCCATTGGTCGTGGATGCGGATGCTGTACTGGCCCTTAAGTTCACCTAACAACGCTTCGAAGCGGTTGCCGGCAATGCCGCCAGGTCGCGGATGGAAGTGGCGGCTTCCAGGCACTCGAGCTTCAAACGCGCGGAGCGTTCGAATCCGGCGAAGGTCTTGACGCGTTTCCCGGCGGAGAAGTCCCTGGTCCGCTTGTCGGGAAAACTGGCGATCACGCTCTGACTGTGCCGGAAAGTACGCGTTACGTTAAGCGTAACATGCTTGCGGAATGCGATCGAGTAGAGGGGCGCGGGAAGCGGAGTCGTGCAGACGCAAAGCCGGAGCAGGGCGTTCGAGGCGAGAGAAACAAAAACGCCCATCCTTCCCGGGAGGAGCTTTGGGAAGGATGGGCGTTGTACCGTGCTGACTGCTGTTCGAGCGTTTCGGTTACTGCTGAAACTTACATCTGGTCTCGTTGCTGCTGCAGTCTAGCTGCAGCTTGGCTGCGAATACGGATTAGCGATGGCCGCCGCCGTGACCGCCGCCGCTGTGTCCGCCGCCACCACCGTGGAAGCTGCCACCGCGTGCTCCGCCGCCGCCGTGGAATCCGCCGCCAGCTGCGCCGCGTCCGCCGAACCCGCGACCGTCAAAGCCGCGACCGCGTGCATCAAAGCCACGTCCGCCCCAGCCGGGTCCAAAACCACGTCCGCCCCAACCGCCGTGGAACCACGGACCAGCGCCGATGAACAGGCCGCCGGAGAAGTAGCTAGGACCGTAGTACCCGTAAGGCGCGCACGCGTAGGGGTAATACCCATAGTAGCCGTACGCGCAAACGGGAGCTGGACCGTCATATCCCGGGCCGATCCCTACACCCACGGCGACGCGCTGTGCGTTAGCGTTCGGCGCGAGAGCCAAGGCAGTTCCAAGCACTGCAAAAACTATTAAGTATTTCGCGAAATGTTTCATATTTGGGCCCCTTCTGAGCCCGTAAAGCCTTTGTGTCTATTACTGCCTTCGGACGCCCCCGGGTGCCTTCGGTTGCGTCTGATAGTGAAACACGCTTGGTGGCGGAAAGTTGCGGTGGGGGCGAAGAGGAGGCAAAGTGCGGAGGGCGTGGGGGTTAGGGTCAAACCGGGGAACAGATGATTCGTGATTAGTGATTGCTGATTAGTGGCCCGTGAACCTCGACTCGCGACGCGGGCATTTGTTCACTACACCTGGTCAAGTTTGCCAATCGGGAGATTGGCGTTCCCAGGCAGCTGCCGGTCGGGATGAATAGCCGCTGCGAACTGCGACAAGCACAGGCGAGATTGCCTGTGCTACCGGAATGGCTCCGCGTTGACGGGGTGCGCAGGGGCTTGCTACTCTGAATCTCCGGAAACAGCGCGGCATCAAACACTGATACTGAAAAAATCGTGATGGACGATTGATGTTAGGGAGGAATACGCATGGCGACGCCAGCTAGGCCCAAGGTTTTCAAGAATTTCATCAACGGTGAGTGGGTCGAGGCCCGCAGCGGCAAGGCCATCGAGAATCGCAACCCCGCGAATACCGGGGAGCTGGTGGGAATGTTCCCGGCGTCCACCGAAGAGGACGTGAACCTGGCGATTGACGCGGCCAAGGGCGCTTATGACAAATGGCGGCTGACGCCTGCGCCCAAGCGCGCCGAAATTTTGTATCGCGCGGCGGAGATTTTGATCGAGCGCAAGGAAGATTATTCGCGCGACATGACGCGCGAGATGGGCAAAGTGCTGGCGGAAACGCGCGGCGACGTGCAGGAAGCGATTGACATGACCTACCTGATGGCCGGGGAGGGAAGGCGGCAGTTTGGGCAAACCACGCCGTCGGAACTGCCGAACAAGTTTGCGATGTCCTTGCGCACGCCAGTGGGAGTTGCGGGACTGATTTGTCCTTGGAATTTTCCGATGGCGATTCCATCGTGGAAGGCGATGCCGGCGCTGGTGACGGGAAACACCGTCGTGATCAAGCCGGCGGAAGACACGCCGCTCTCTACTTACAATTTGCTGCAGGTGCTGACCGAGGCCGGGTTGCCGCGCGGGGTGATGAACCTGGTGTTCGGTGATGGTCCCGAAGCCGGCGCGCCACTTCTCAATCATAAAGACGTTGGTCTCGTGAGTTTTACCGGATCTACTGAAGTTGGGCGAATCGTGAGCCAGGCTTGCGCGCCTACATTCAAGAAATGCCACCTGGAAATGGGCGGCAAGAACATCATCATCGTGATGGACGATGCGAATTTGGATTTGGCGGTGGACGGGGCAGTGTGGGGCGGGTTTGGAACGAGCGGGCAGCGCTGCACGGCCGCGAGCCGCGTGGCGGTCCACAAGAAAGTGTACGGCGAATTCGTCGAGAAATTCGTGGCGCGCGTGAAGGCGCTGAAAGTTGGCGATGGTCTGGATCCTTCTACCGACATGGGACCGTGCATCAACGAGCAGCAATTGAATACGGTGATGAAGTACGTGCAGATCGGCAAAGACGAAACGGCGAAGCTCGCGACCGGCGGACATCGCCTCGAAAGCGGGGCGTGGGGACGCGGCTGGTTCCACGAGCCGACCGTGTTCACGGATTGCGCTCCGAAGATGCGCATCGCGCAGGAGGAAATTTTCGGCCCGGTGGTGGCGGTGATTCCGTTTGAGAATTTCGACGAGGCGCTGGATATTGCGAACGGCGTGCAGTACGGATTGTCGGCCGCGATTTACACGCGGAATGTGAATAATGCGTTTCGCGCGCAACGCGATTTGCAGACCGGGATTGTTTATGTGAATGCGCCTACGATCGGAGCGGAAACCCATTTGCCATTTGGCGGGATCAAGAATACCGGCAACGGGCATCGCGAATCGGGCGAAGCGGCGCTGGATTTTTATTCGGAGTGGAAGACGGTCTATATTGATTTTTCCGACCGGTTGCAGCGAGCGCAGATCGATAACGCATAGGACGTAGCGCCGGCGTCTCGCCGGCTCTTGCGCTTTTCGATTTGCCCGCGCGACATCCGGAGTCCGCGGTGCAAACGCCAAGGCAGAGCTTGAGCGGCTAGAGCCGCACTGCCTGCGGCGGGCTTATGGCGTGGCTGAAGCCACGACGCACAAAGATTCTGCGGTAACGTCAATGGCTGCCCGGTTCGATGGACCTGAACCGGCCGTTACACCTTCAAAGACACAGCCAAAAGCGCCAATCGGGAGATTGGCGCTGCCAGGATGCGCGCTAGATTTTGAGGCCAATCAGACGCATCAGTTCCAGGGCGT
Organism: Acidobacteriota bacterium; assembly: GCA_013289695.1. Lineage (GTDB taxonomy): Bacteria > Acidobacteriota > Terriglobia > Acidiferrales > UBA7541 > Palsa-295. Next base: position 10,641 of record JABCZK010000041.1, on the reverse strand, counting down.
TACTTTTGGCTACCACGCCGTCGCGCAGTTTGTGATCGAAGCGCATTTTTCCTTCCTCAACGTAATCCTGGAAATGCGCGTTGCGCACGGCTCCCGGCACGAGCTGCGCGATATCCGTCAGCGCGAGATCGTGAGTGGTGACGATGCCGAGAGCGCCGCGCTCAAGCAGCGCGCGCAGCAGGCCTTCGGCGCCGATGCGGCGATCGTTCGAATTCGTGCCTTCCAGCAGCTCATCGAACAGGAACAGCACGCGCGCCGAGTCCTGCGTTAGTTCGAACACATCGCGAATGCGCAGAATCTCCGTGTAGAAACTGGAGCGGTGTTCTTGCAGCGAATCCACGCGGCGAATGCTGGTGCCGAGCAGGATGGGCGTCAGGCGCAGCGATTTGCCGCGAATCGGCGCGCCGGCGAGCGCGAGCACCGCGTTGATCCCCGCCGTGCGCAGGTACGTGCTTTTTCCGGACATGTTCGAGCCGCTGACCAGGAGCGCGCGCGTCTGCGTGTCGAGCCGTACAGTGTTGCGCACGCACTCGGCCGACGGAATCAAGGGATGGCCAAGCTCTTCGCCGAGGAAAACGGCCGGCGCGTTGGGAAGCTGTTCGACAAATTCCGGGAACGGATCGTCCGGATGCTCGTAGGAATAGCCGGCGAGCGAGAGCAGCGCTTCCATTTCCGCCGCGATGTCCACCCAGGCGCGCAACTTATTGCCCCAATGCCTGCGCCATGCTTCCGCCGCGAAGGCGCACTGCACGGCGTAGAGCATGGGCAATTCCAACAGGCGGCCGAGCAAATCTTCGCGCGCGTCAATCCAATAAACGATGTCTGCAAGTTGGCGCACTGACTGCGAGGCGGTTTGGTGGCCGGACTTCAATTCTGTTGAGAAGTCTTGCAGGCGCGGCGAAGCGAACGGCTCCTGTTCCAGGCGCCGCAGAACGTCCGCGAACAGGCCCAGGCCCTCGGCGTTGCACGCCAGAGTGGAAACCACTTCTTCGGCGCGTACGCGCAGCCAGAGCAGGACGGCCACTTCGAGCGCTAGTACGCCCGCCAGCGGAAAGATTTTCAATGTAGCCAGCAGAAATATTATGCTGAATGTGGCGGAAATTGCGAGAAGCGCGGTGACAATTCGCCACGGACCTGCGGGTAGCAGAGGTGGCGCTTCCGCCCAGTTTTCCAGCGAGCGCGGATCGAGGCGCACTTTCAAATCTTCGCCGAGCAACGCCAATTCCTCGCGAAAATTCAGTTTGTCGCGCAGCTCGACGATAACTTTGTGCCTTTCCTGGATCGCCGGCACGGGCGATGCGGCGCTGAGCCATCGCGCGAGGCGCTCTTCGCCCATTGGAAGTCGGGCGGTCGAGAGCAGTTCAAACAAGCAGCCGGTGCCGAAGATATCGAGATCATCGGCATAGACGTGTTTGGGATTGCGGAATCGTTCGCCGGATGCGCCGATTCCGGCCCAGCGGTCTTGGAGGCGTGCGAGGCCGCGCTGGTAAAATGCAACGGCGGTGCGGGCATGGGCGAGCGCGCGCAGGGCGAATTCGTGCACTACGGCCAAGCCCGCGTAAATCACGATGGGAATCGCGAGCCAGTACGTGGAGATTACTTCGTCTTTCCGTGAAAGCCAGAGGAGCACGATCGCGGCAACGACCGTTGTGAGCTTGGCGTTTCCAATCTGCTTGTGCTGAGCGTCTTTCGCGGCGACGGTTTGCAGGCGGGCTGCAAGGCGTTGTGAGTATTCGGCGTGGGGGTGGTACAAAACCTGCCTCCGAGTAGCGGGGATTAGTTTACTACTCGATTGGCTGCGAATTGGTGCGGTGAATGGCGGGAGTTTCGCGGGTGCGGTCTGGCAACGATGAAACAGGCGACGCTGGCGCGAACAGCAGATCCCTCTCTGCGTCGCGCGCCTGCCAAACTGCGGCAGGAAAGAAAAGACGCGGGACTCCGTGCGGGATGACACTCGGTGTGCGTTTTCCGCCAACTGCTCGATCTAATGCAACCGCGAAGAGCCGACGAGACGCCGGCGCTCCAAATGCAAAAGCACAATGAGCGACGGACCGTTTAGGCTTGCGGTTCGGCGGCGACAGGTACGTACATGGGAGCGGGCGACGGAGACCACGCCGGCTCCGGCGCCTGATTCGCCTGGTGATCGCGATACCAGAGGGCTTCGCTGGCTCGTTGCCAGAGGCGTGTGCCGATCCAAATCAAAATCATCAATTGGCTGAGCAGAAACGCAGCGACGTTGGATTGCGGGTTCACATGGTACATCCAGAAGTGCAGGCCGATCCCAAACAGGACCCAGGCGATGATGCTGACACGCAAGTAGAGCCACAACAGCGAGAAGAAATTTCGGCGCAGCAATGTCAACGCGCGGCGGAGGGCGCGATGCATTTTCTTTTCGTCATCGGCGACGGCGATGACTTGGGCCATGTCAAACCACAGGCGCACGAGGATCAAGAGCATCAGTATCGCCACGACCGCGGCTTCGCCAAAATGGTCGGCTGAATAGGGAGAAATGGATTGCTCGTCAATGTGGGTGTGTATCGCGTTCGAGGCGGCGGCGAGGCCCGCGATCGGCAGCAGCACGATCGCGAGATAAATCAGCAGACGGAAAAAACGCCAGAAATGGTGGCCGGCGGCCTCGAAGAAGGCCGTGGTCGTGGGTTTTTCGTCGAGCACGTAGGCGGCGAGGATGCCGCCCGTCGCAAATAGCATAAATACGACGAACAGCATTGAGAAATGAACGATGTTGTGGCCTTGAATTGCCAGGGGCGAATCCGGGAGTTGTAGCAGCTCAGTGATCGCGCCGACGTCGAACCCATTGACCAGACGTTGCGCGGCCATGCTGCGGTTCAGCAGTGATGCGGCACGCTCGGTCATTTCTTGCGTTGAGAAGAAGCCGAAAATCAGGCAGACCGCGAATACCCACCAAACCAGGCGCTGCCATTTCCACACCAGCCCGGCGCCGGAAAAGAACGTTCCTCGATTCGTTGCAGCCATTCGCGTTGCTCCTTCGATATCGTTAGGTGAGCCAAGCCAGCAATTGCGAGAGCCATTCGCTGGAGAAAACCCAGATGGTTCTGAGCTTGTGCACCGCGCGCGGATCCGCTTCCTTCACGAAACTGTTGTTGAAGGGGTCGCGGTCCAGGGTGATCTGGTTGTGCGCGTCAATTTGCGCGGATTGGATCTTGGCCTTGCGATCGTACTGGTAGCGCACCCAGCGGTCCTGGCCGTCCCAGTGCTCGACGGCGGCGGAACCATCGTCGAATTTAATATCGACGTCCACTGGAAAAATGAAATCGCCCTTGCGCGCGACGGTCACGTAGGTGCGGTACACTTCGTCTTTTGCGTTGGCCTTGGAACCGTGCGCCGAAGTGTCCCACCACTTCACCGGATCGGAGTGGGCGTCAGCGAGCGAGTAATCCAGGATTTGCGTGCCGTAGATGGCCTGATTGAAATACCAGTGCAGATCTTTTCCCGAAACTTCCTCGATCGTTTTCAGAAAATCTTCGCCGGTGGGATGCGTGAAGCGGTAGCGCATGAAGTAGGTGTGCAGCGCCTGTTGCATGGTGTCTTCGCCAATTATTTTTTCCAGCGTGATCAGGACGGTGGCCGTCTTGCCGTAGGTGATGCCGCCGTAGGAATCGCTGGAAATGAATTTCCAGGCGAAGCGTGAAATCGGATCCATATCTGGCAGCGAAAAATATGCGTTGCGCTGCTCCTCGGTTTCGCCCAGTTGCGCGAACGGGAAATTCAGGAACGAGGTGTTGTGTCCGTAGATCGCGTCCATCACCTTCACTTCCGTGTAGCTATTGATTCCTTCGTCGAGCCAGGCATCTTCGAATTCGTTGGTGGCCACCATGCCGTACCAGTATTGGTGACCGAACTCGTGCTCGGTGACAAATTCCGGAGCCAGCAATCCCTGGGGCATATGCGCGCCGGTGTCGGCGGTAATCAGAGTTGGATATTCCATGCCGCCCGCATCGCTACCGCCATGCGGAGGGTCCACTACCGTGATGCGATCGTATGGGTAGGGCCCATACCATTGGTCGAACAGCTGCAGCGAGCCTTTGAGTGCCTTCATGTAGCGCGGGGCTGAGGCCATGTGGCCGGGCGACATCAGCAAGTGAATGTTCACGGGGCCTTGGCTGCCGGTCCAGGAATCTTCAACAACGGTGAAGCTGGGGCTGGCGGTCCAGGAAAAATCGTGGACGTCTTCGGAATGATAGACGAGCGTTTTTGTTCCGTCGGAATTATTTTCAGACGAAGCCAGGTCGCCGCCGGCGCCGACGATTTCGTTTTGCGGGAGGGTGATCTTTACGTCGAAGGTGCCGAAATCCGCGAAAAATTCGGTGTTGGCGTGAAATTGATGGCAGTTCCAGGCATTCTTCCACCACACGCCGACTTTGGGGAACCATTGGCCGACCATATCGAAATCGCGGACGTAGCCGGTGCGTTCGACGACTTTGGGAAGCACGTCGTGGAAGACGATGTGGAACTGCACGGAGGCGCCGGGAGCGATTGGTTTCGACAGAGTGACTTGAAAAACCGTGCGGTCTGCCGTGTTGTTATCGTCGGGATGGATGAATTCCAATTTGTTGGTTAGATCGCCAGCACCTTCGACTTCGAGTTTGTCCACGGTGATTGAGCCGAAATGTTTAGGGTCCCAGTCGGAGTCGGGGCCGTTGCCGCGCGTGCCTGAGCGGCGCACTTCGGTCATGAAAGTGGACTGCGGTTGGAAGGCGTTGAGGTAGAGATGGAAGGGAAACGTTTGCTGCGGTTGTCCGGTCAGGTTTTTATAAGTGAGAGTTTCGCTGGCGGCGATGGTGTGCTTGGTGGGGTCGAGCTTGGCTTCGATCTGGTAGGCGACGATGCGTGTGGAGAGCGGTTTGGTTGCCGTGTCGGTTGATGGGGTTGTGGCGATCGCTTTTTGGCTTGGCGCGGGGGCTTGAGAAAAAATGGGGCCGCAGGACATTGCCATGGCCGCTGCCAGTACAAACACTTTCGTCATTCTCATCCATCCTCCCACACGAAATCCGCTTTGAGGGGTATGCACCAGAGGTAATTGCCCGTACACAATATGATACGAGGCTAACGGCGCGCAAGTTCGTTTCCGACAATCGTGAAGGCGGCGGAGCGGACGCCTTGGCAAGTTGGGGCGCAGCCCATCGATCCCGCACCGCGGGATCTCAGGATGAATCGCGCTGCAGCGAGATTCACAAGCCGAGCCCCCGCCGTGGCTGAGGCGGGGAAGACGTGGCGCGGATCGCCAATCGGGAGATTGGCGTTCCCGGGAAATGCAACGGTGCGCGGCGTGAGCACGCCGCTACAACTGCCAGTTCGCGGAGCGGAGTCTGAATAAAGATGTGCGTATTGCGCGACTGTGGTTTGGGGTCAAGTTGACGGCCTGCGGCGCAGCGACTACACTAAAATCAGAGCGGTAGTGTGCGAGCGTGCGCCGTCGAGCGCGGCGCGGGCTCGTTCTCGGTGGAAATCTATGAGTCCAACGGTTTTACAACAGAAACGCCACCAGCAGATTCTGACGGACGTGGTGCGCGCGTACATTGAGACGGGCGAACCGGTCTCCTCGCGCAGCATTGTGCACCGGCATATCGAGCCGCTTAGTTCGGCTACCGTGCGCAACGTGATGGCGGACTTAGAGGACGCGGGCTTGCTGTTTCAACCGCACACTTCCGCGGGCAGGGTTCCGACGGCGGCGGCGTATCGATTTTTCGTAGAGCAGGTGGCCGCGCAGGCGACGGCCAGCCCCGCAGACCTGTTGTGGATTCGCCGCGAGTTGGCGGCTGCGCAGACTCCGGAAGCCGTGATGGAGCGCGCCAGCCATGTGCTGGCTGCGGTTTCGCGCGGGCTGGGTATTTTTATCGCGCCACCGCTGGCGCGGAGCGTCGTCGAGCATTTGCGTTTTCTGCTTTTGCCGGATGGGCGTGTGCTGGTGATTTTGGTTTCCGGCGGCGGCGTGACGCGCGACAAATTGATTCGTCCGGAGCGGCCATTTCAGCAGGAAGATCTGGATCGCACGTCGGAATATTTGAACCGCCATTACATTGGCTGGACGCTAGAGGCGATGCGCGCGGATCTGCGCAAGCAATTGGAACAGGACCGCGAGCAGTACGGACAGCTGGCGGGCACCGCGCTGATCCTGTGCGACCCGAGCGTGCTGGGCGATGTGGCCGACCGCAAAATTTATGTGGATGGCGCGGCGCAGATGGCGGCGTCGCCGGATTTCACGGACCCACAACAATTGCGTGAGTTGCTCGAGGCGATTGAAGAGAAGGATCGCTTGATTGCGCTGTTGAGCGGTTGCATTGAATCGCCGGAGCCGGTGCACGTGGAGCTGGGTCTGGACAAGATTTCGAATGCGGGGAAACATCTTGCCATCGTTTCCGCGTCATATTCATCTAAAGACCAGGTGCAGGGAACACTGGGTATCCTGGCGCCCATGCGCATGCACTACGAGCGCGTGATTACTGCGGTAGCATTCATGGCGCAGTTTTTCTCCGAAGAGCAAGAAGGGGGTTGATTTCTTTGGCGTCACACAAACTACGTAAAGATGTAGATTTTCCCGAGAACGGTTTCGCGGCCGCTGCTGACGCGGCGGGGGATGCCGCGGCGAATCAGTCTGCGCCGGAGTCCTTGCCGGCGGGTGAAGTATCGGTTGCTGAGCAGATCCAGAAGCTCGCCGCCGAGAAACAGGATTTGCAGAATATGTTGGTGCGACGCCAGGCGGATTTTGAAAATTACCGCAAGCGCGTCGAGCGAGAACGGCAGCAGGAGCGGCATCGCGGCGCGGAAGTGTTGATCGAGCAGGTGCTGCCCGTGTTGGATGCTTTTGATCGCGCGCTCGCCTCTGGCCAGGACAGCTCGGCCAGCGCGGAATACCGCAAAGGGTTCGAACTGATTCGCACGCAGCTGTGGAATGCGCTGGCGAAGCAAGGACTGCAGCCGATCGAAGCGGTGGGCAAGCCGTTCGATCCGCACTTGCACCACGCGATTGAAAATGTGCCGACGGCGGAGCAGCCGGAAGGCACTGTGGTCGGAGAAATGCAGAAGGGTTATATGTTTCACGATCGCGTGCTGCGGCCGGCGATGGTGCGCGTAGCGTCGGCGCCGTCGAACTAGCGCGCACAAGCGGTGCGAAGTGAGCGATTCTCGCACGATTTCAATTTTCATAACTTGGAGACATAAAAGCGATGGCGGCCAGCAAGGGCAATGATTTTTACGAAGTTCTGGGCGTGGCGCGCGACGCTACGCCCGACCAGATTAAATCCGCCTACCGAAAGGCGGCGCTGAGGTGGCATCCGGATCGCAATCCTGAGAAGAAGGAAGAGGCGGAGCACAATTTTCGCGCGGCTTCGGAAGCGTACGCCGTACTTTCCGACGAGCAGAAGCGCTCGGTGTACGACCGCTACGGAGCGGCTGGTCTGGGCAATCGCGGATTCGATACCGGCTTCAATTCGACGATCTTCGAGGAATTTCAGGATATTCTCGGCGATCTTTTCGGTTTCGATGAAGTGCTGGGCGGCGGCCGGCGGCGCGGCGGCCGTGGCGGGGCGCGCGGGCAGCGTGGCGCGGATTTGCGCTACGACATGTCGCTTTCGTTCGAAGAGGCCGCGGCGGGCATCTCCAGCAAGATTCAGCTGTCGCGGCACGAACTTTGCGACGCGTGCAAGGGCACCGGCGCGAAGCCGGGCACCGGCATGTCCACTTGCGCGACGTGCGGCGGGCGCGGCCAGATGGCCTACTCGCAGGGATTTTTTTCCATCACGCGGACTTGCCCGGCTTGCCAGGGAGCGGGGCAGACGATCAAGGACGCTTGCGCGAGCTGCCGCGGCCTGGGCCGCATCGAACGCGAACGCACGCTGGAGGTAGGCGTTCCAGCGGGAGTGGATTCCGGGACGCGGCTGCGCATGACGGGGCAGGGCGAGCCGGGAACGAACGGCGGCGGGCCGGGCGACCTTTACATTTTTCTGGAAGTGAAAGAGCACGCGTTCTTCGAACGGCGCGGATCGGACCTGATCTGCGAAATTCCAATCAGTTTTTCGCAGGCGACGCTGGGTGACAAGATCAAGGTCGCGACGTTGAAGGGCGAAGAGGAGCTGGAAATTCCCGAGGGCACGCAGTCCGGCCAGATTTTCCGCAAGAAGGGCAAGGGCTTGCCCAATCCGCACGGCGGGCGCGGCGATCTGTACATCAGCATCCGCGTGGTGATTCCAGCGAAAGTGTCGCGCGACCAGAGGCGCTTGCTGGAGCAGCTGGGGCAGACGCTGAAAGTGGAGAACAAGCCGGCGGAGCGCAATTCCACGTTCTTCGATAAGGTTAAGGATATTTTCGGATGAGTGTTGTCGTCGCCTCTCCAAGTTCTGCGCTGATTTCTTAGCGGAGCAATGGGCATTTTTCTTAGGGGTCTGCTTTGCGTCTCCTTGCTTTTGCTGTCCGCACTCGCGCCAGCTTTCAAGAACGGCAAGCTCTCCGGGACGGTAACGGATTCAGAAGGCACCCCAATTTCTCGCGCGGTAGTGATCATTCACTGGGATTCGAGTGGGTCGACGGTTGGACTGGAGTCGAATGTTGGATTGGGTGAAGACGTACGCCTCCAGACTGGCCAATTGGGCGCGTATTCTGTTGATATTCCTCCGGGCTTCTATGACGTTTTTGTTTCTGCGCAAGCATTTAGCCCTTCCTGCCGAAAGGTGCGTGATCGACCAGACAGTGTGAGTACCTTCGGTCCCAAGTTGAGGATGGATCCGCTTGTCTTCAGGGAATTGGATTGAGCGATTTGCCTTTCACCGCTGCTTCGATTTATCCTTATGTAATTGGGTGATTCCTCGCTCGCCACGATACAATCCCAACGATGCGACGGCGATTTTTCGTTGATAAATTCGAGGATGCTACTGCGACTGTGCGCGGCGACACCGCCGAGCATCTTGGCCGCGTGCTGCGGGCAGAGCCTGGGCAGCTCTACGAATTGAGCGATGGAAAACGGGTGTGGCTGGCGCGTGTCGAACGCGTGGGGTTGCTGAAACGCGGCGACAACCGCGTGGAATTTTCGTTGGTCGAGCCGATCGAAGCGCGCGAGCCTGCGCTGCATTTGCATTTGCTGATTGCGTTGGTGAAGTTTGATCGCTTCGAGTGGTGTTTGGAGAAGGCTACCGAGCTGGGCGTGAGCGAAATCACACCGCTGATTGCCGCGCGGACCGACAAGGCTTTGGTTGCCGCAGCGGCGAAGCGCCATGCGCGCTGGGAGAGGATTGTGCTGGAATCGGCGCAGCAGGCGCGGCGTTTGCGACCTCCGAAGATCGCGGCGGCTATTACGCTGGAAAAGGCTTATCGGGCTTCCAGTGCGCAGTGCAAAATTTTACTTTCGGAGCGCAGCGATGCGCCGCCGATTCAGGATGTGTTGCGGGATGTTACGGCGCGGTCGGCCGAGATTTCGATTGGGCCGGAAGGCGGGTGGACGGATTTGGAATTGGCGGCGGCGCGCGGGGCGGGATTCATGGAGGCGTCCTTGGGCGAATTGGTTTTGCGGACGGAGACGGCGGTGCTGGCTTCGCTGGCGATTTTGCATTTTGCGCTGGATGCGTGACGGAGGGATAAGCCGCCGAGACGCCCCGACTATACCGGGGTCAGCGCCGGGCGCAGTGAAAACTCAGAGCAAAAGAGCCGGCGAGACGCCGGTGCTACGTCTGCCATTTTGCAATTTGCGCGAGGCTGAACTGAAGCAAACGAAGGCATGCTCGCATCCTCTCGAAAGTCACGGGACGATGCGGCAGCTACAAATTCAAGAGCCTATGGCTCGACGGTTTATCGGTGTTCGTCTGTGGTGATTTTGACTTTGGATTTGCAGTTGATTCTGCAACCGATCGCGCGCGTAGAGCGTCATAGACACTGCATGCGGCGCACACTTGGCGCGCGCTATCTTACCGTGTTATAAATATTTGAGAGCCGAATGCCGGACAACACTCAGCCTGAGTCGCAAGAGCCGCAGAACAACTCCACGTTGCCACGTTTGCGGCAGGAATTGCGCAGTTGGACGCGCGATTTGGCCGTGGCGCTGGGTTTGGCGCTGGTCATCATCATCTTTTTGTATCAGCCCGTAAAAGTGGAGGGCACCAGCATGGCGCCGCTGCTGAGCGATCAGGAGCGCATCTTCATCAACAAGTTTGTGTACCGCTTCGAGCCGATCGAGCGCGGCGACGTGGTGGTTTTCTGGTATCCTCTGGACCATTCGAAATCGTTTATCAAACGCGTGATCGGATTGCCGGGCGAAACGGTTGAGTTGCGCGCCAGTCATTTGTATGTGAACGGCAAGGAGCTGGTGGAACCGTACGTTCCGCCGAGCTATCTGGACGGTTCCAGCTACGGCCCGGTGCAGATTCCGGATGGGAATTATTTTGTGATGGGCGATCACCGCGACAGCTCGAACGATTCGCGCGTTTTCGGACCCGTCAGCCGGCCATATATTTATGGCAAGGCGGTTTTCGCGTACTGGCCGGTGGATCATTTCGGCTCGCTATCTTCTTCGTATACGGTGAACGCGGCATCGCGATGAAATATTCTGGAGGATACACTGACGGAGCAGCCCGCAACGCGCGCGACCCTCGCGCTGGAAGACGGACGAACATTTAG
>JABCZK010000040.1 GCA_013289695.1 Acidobacteriota bacterium | reverse complement strand
TCAGATAAGCACTGATGTCAAGCATCAAAATCGAATGCGAATTTGCTCAGGAGTCAGGATGAGGTCAAAACAGGAACGGAATCAAATAATTACGAGCGCGGAAAAAGGTCGGTTGCGGAATCACTGCCCCATCGCAGTGCCCTAAGCAATGTTGCGACCGCACTGCGCCCAGAACCAGCCGGGGATTCGGTATAGTGCCCGGCCACTCCAGCGTTATATCCTTCCCTCCATGGCGCGCTCGCCGCAACGTTCTCCGACTGCCGGCTTGTCCCTCGGCCTGATCATCACGATCGCCGCCGTGGTGGCCTATTCCTGGTACATCACCTTGCAAATCTCCCGCCTGCGCGAACTGCAGAACAACCTCGTCGAGCACAACCGCCGCGATTCCTTGCAGCTCCTGCGCGTGCAGAACGACCTGAATTCCCTCGGCCTCGCCATGCGCGACATGCTCGATAACGACGAGCCCTATCCCCTCACGGCCTGGTCCGCGCAATTTCAACGCATTCGCACCGACCTGCAAAGCGCGCTGCAAGCGGAAGAGCAGCTCCGCATCGCGCGTCGCACTCCCGAACAAACTCAATATCTCGAAGATTCGCTAGCCCAATTCTGGGACGCCGCCGACCGCACCTTCGCCCTCGCCCAGGCCGGCAAAGACGCCGAAGCCCGCGCGCAAATTCGACTCTCCCTGCAAGCTCGCCAGTCCACCCTCAGCACCGCCGTTTCCCGCCTGCTGGTGCAGAACAACGAAAGTGAGCAGCAAGCCTCGACGCAAGTCGCGCAGATTTACGACCGCGTGCAGCGCCAGGTCTACCTGTTTCTCACCGCCACGCTCACCGCGATCCTGCTCACCAGCCTTTATCTCATCCGCGCGAACCGCCAGGTGTTCGCCCGCATCGAAGCGCTCTCCCAGCAGCGCAGCGAACTCGCCCAGAAATTAATCTCCTCGCAGGAATCCATGCTGCGCTCCATCTCCCGCGAACTGCACGACGAATTCGGCCAGATCCTCACCGCCATCGGCTCGCTGCTCACCCGCTCTGAAAAACGAATTCCCGAAGGTTCGGCTCTGCACACCGACTTGCGCGAGGTGCGCGACATCGCGCAATCCACCCTGAACAACGTCCGCAGCCTTTCGCAAGCCTTGCACCCCGTGATGCTCGACGAAACCGGCCTGGAGGGCACCATGGACTGGTACATTCCCACGGTGGAGAAACAAACCGGTATTGACATAAGCTACCAGAAGTCCGGCGTGCCCTTTCCGCTGGACGGCGGCGCAGCCATTCATATCTACAGAGTGCTCCAGGAAGCTCTCAACAATGTCGCCCGCCATTCCGGCGCGCGCCAGGCTCAAGTCCGCCTGCAGTTTTCAGCCGAAGCCCTGGACCTGGAGGTGGAAGATCATGGCAAAGGCGGCGTCGCTGTAGCCGCGCGTTCCGGAATTGGGCTGGTGGCCATGCGCGAGCGCGCCGAATTACTCCGCGGCACCATCGAATTCACGCAGCCGCCGGAAGGTGGAACTCTGGTGCGTATGAGAGTTCCGCGGGAGGGCAACGAAGCGAATGTCTGCTAAGATTTCCGTTCTATTAGTGGACGATCACAGCCTCGTGCGCCGCGGTTTTCGCCGCATGCTCGAAGACGAAGGCGATCTGCAGGTAGCCGGAGAAGCCAGCAACGGTGAAGACGCCGTTCGCCTCGCCCGCGAACTGCACCCCGACGTGATCGTAATGGACTGCGCGCTTCCCGCCATGAGCGGCCTCGCCGCCGCGCGACGGATCCTCCAGGAATTTCCCAAGCAGGCCATCCTGATGCTCAGCATGCACTCCGAAGACACGTTGGTGCGTCAGGCGCTCGATGCCGGCGCGCGCGGTTACATCCTGAAAAATGCGGACGACCTCGGCCTGGGCTCGGCGATCCGCCGCGTCGCTGCCGGCGAAATCGTCCTCGCGCCCGAAGTTTCGCGCACGCCTGCACTGAAAGGTGAACGCGATTCCGGCCTCACCCCGCGCGAACTCGAAATCCTGCAATTAATCGTCGCAGGCAATTCCAACAAGGCCATCGCCGACCGCCTCTCCCTCAGCGCCAACACCGTTGCCGTCCATCGCGCCAATATCATGGACGCGCTCGGCATTCACAAAACCGCCGAACTGGTTGTCTACGCCATCCGCAACGGTCTGGTGAATATCTCGTGAAGCGCAGGTCTTTCCTGCTGGGAATAGCGGGCCTCGCCGCAAGTCCGCTCACCTGCGCGAAGCACACACTGTTCGCGCCCGAAGCATTCACGGGACCATCCGTTGCGACTCCCGGCTTCCGCCTGGTAGATGTCACGAATGCCGCGGGCATTCAATTCCGCCACAATAGCGGCGCGTACGGCGGCAAGCTTCTCCCCGAAACCCTCGGCTCGGGATGCGCGTTCCTGGATTACGACGCGGACGGCTGGCAGGACATCTTGCTAATCAACGGCATGGACTGGCCGCAACACAAACGCCAGCGCACCACACTCCGCCTCTATCGCAATCATCGCGACGGCACTTTCACCGACGTCACGCACCGCGCCGGCCTCGACGTTGAAATGTACGGGATGGGCGTCGCCGTCGGCGATTACAACAACGACGGCTTTCCCGACATTCTCGTCACCTGCGTCGGCCAGAACCGCCTGTTTCGCAATACCGGCAAAGGAACATTCAGCGACGTCACCGCCAAGAGCGGACTGGACAACCGCCTCGCCTTCAGCACCTCCGCGCTCTGGTTCGATTACGATCGCGACGGCTTGCTCGACCTGTTCGTCTGCAATTATGTAAAGTGGTCCGCCGAACACGACGTTTTCTGCAGCCTCGACGGCAAACATAAATCCTACTGCACGCCCGAAGCCTACCGAGGCGAAACTTGCTGGCTCTTCCACAATCGCGGCGATGGAACTTTCGAGGACGTAACCGCCAAGAGCGGCATCTTCGACACCAGCTCAAAATCTCTAGGCGTGGCCATGCTCGACTACGATCGCGACGGCTGGCCCGACCTTGTCGTAGCCAACGACACACAGCCCAACAAGCTCTATCGCAATCTGCGTAACGGCTCGTTCCAGGACGTGGCCGTCGAAGCCGGCATCGCTTTTAGCGCCGAAGGCAAAGCCCGCGCCGGAATGGGCGTGGACGCCGCCGATTTCGACCACTCCGGTTTTCCGGGTGTGGCAATCACCAATTTCGACAACGAAATGATCGGTCTCTATCGCCCCTCAGCGAACGGCACCTACAACGATGTCGCGATACCAGCCGGCGTCGGTCTCGCGTCACAAAATACGCTGGGCTTCGGCTGCGCGTTCCTCGATGCCAACCTAGACGGCGCGCTGGACTTGGTCGTCGCGAATGGACACATTGACGACACCGTGCGCAACATTCGCGGCAACGTCGGCTACGCCCAGCCTCCGCAAATCTTTCTCAATGATGGCCGCGGACGATTTCAGGATGTCGCCACGTCCACCGGCGAATCGTTCAGTCAACCAAAAGTGGGGCGAGGCCTCTGCTGCGCCGATTTCGACCGCGACGGCGATCTCGACATATTAATGACCACCAATAACGGTCCCGCCCATCTCTATCGCAACGACCAGCTCGCCGGAAACCGCAGCATTCGCTTTCATCTCACCGGCACGAAATCGAATCGCGACGCAATCGGCGCCACGGTCCGAATCGAGTACGAAGCCTCCATCCAGTCGCGCCTGGTAAAAGGCGGCTCAAGCTACCTGTCGCAATCCGAGCTGCCGGTAACCTTCGGCCTCGCCAAATGCGACAAGATCGACCGCGTCACCATCGAATGGCCCAGCGGCCGAACAGAAGAGTACAAGAATCTCGCTGCAGGCCAATCTTACGACTGCGTCGAAGCCAAAGGCATCAACCCGCAAGGCCGCTTCTAAGCGCCGCGCAATCGTTGTCTCCTCAGCTTTCCGCTCACTCAGCTCCCGCAGCGGGCCTAATTGCTCTTTGGCGTTTGCGCATTTTGCAGAACTACTTGTGTTTCATCATTCGATTTCACAAGATTGAAAAATGAGCGCAGCGCCGCGTACGAGTCCACCGGATAATGAATGTCGCTCACGGTGAAGTGACGCTTCACCTCGAAACCGTCGCCCTGCTCCGCCGGCGCGATTTCATAGGACATCGCGGTGCCCGGATTGATCAGCTTGCGAGGCGGCATGTTTTCGATCTTGTATGCCGCGGGCCCGTGGATCTTCACGTCGTCTATTTCCTCGAATCGAAAACTGAAATAGACCGGGTTGACGCGTCGCTCCGGCTCGAAAGAAGCCCTGAAACTGGTCTGGAACAACGCTATGGGCACGAGCATGCGGCGCCCCGACGACGAACCGATTTCGCTCGCCGTAATTGTAGCTTCGACGTGCAACGGATGCGCAGCATCCTCCCAATTTGTGATGTTCGTCACTTCGAGACTCGAGCCCGCTGGCATCCACTTTTGAATCTCATTCTCAAGCGCCTTACGCCGTCCGGTTTCGTCGTCGCGGCGGTACCTCGTTCGCCGCAGCGCCCCAGTCTGGCCGGTAAAATCCACTTGCAGCTTCCCGCTGGCACTCCCATCCTGCTTCATTTCCAGATCGGCGCGCCTTACCGTTGTCGCGTCGGAGCTTGCGGCCATCGGCGTCTCCACAAACTCGGCGCCCTGCTTGGCGACGCGCACGCCTTTCGATTCGCTCTCGTACCACGGCAGCAATCCAAACGGGTAATACAGCGCCGCCGGGTCGAGCCAGTATTCCTTCCCGGCCGCGCGTACCCACACGATATCTGCAGTCAGAGGGTCGGTGTTCTGTCCGGAAGGAACAAACAGGTCCTGATTTCGCGGCACCAAAAATACTTCAAACGCCTCGAATCCGGCGGACCGCGCCAAGCCCATAAAGAGCCAGTTGATTTGGCGCTCCGTTGCATAGCCGTGTTTCAGCACGTCCTCCACGTTTTCGTCGGCCTTCAAGTTCTCTTCCTTTTTCTCCGCGGCCGTTTTTGCCGGTTCGTAGCTCAAGTCGCGAATCTTCTGCACCCGCGCATAGATCTTTTGCAGCTTCGCTTCGGGCGCGTCGCCCGCAGCGGTGACCTGCGCAAGCTCACCGTCCAGTACGCTCTTTCTGTTCAGAAACTTATCCAGTTCATCGCTCCACTTTTTGCCCATCCGATTCCAGAACTGTTCGGTCGTTTCTCCCACCGGCTCGCCCTTCGCACGGTAGAAAAACTCCACGCGTGCTTGCAGCGAGCGCACGGGAGGCATCAGCGGCTCCTCTTGGATCCCTGGAACGTTGTGGACCTCCATGGAATACGACCCGTCGCCCTGACGCTGCGGGAGTGAACCTTGCGGCAAGCCCGTCGTCCGGAAAAATAGCGTCGGAGCAAAACTACCGCCGACGTACGGGATAATCGAGAAGCTCGCGTCGCGTGTGAACAGCCGCCCGGATACGATCCAATGCTCGCTATGCAGCATATGCACCAGGGGCGCTTTCACATATTGTTTCCGGTATCTGTATTCCACGATGCAGCCGGGCTGCAGTTCTGGCAGGCTGAAGACCTTCGCCAGAAACGAGTTTGCGCCGTTCCGCGCGACGGTCTTTTCAAACACCCTCCCGTCAAAGTTGACGATCTTTCCGTCCGGCTCGATTGTTCGCGCGCGAATGTCCTTGATGTCGGAGTCTTCCTTCGAGAAAGCAATCGCGACATCACCTTCCTCTTTTGTGCCTTCCACCGTGAAAATCTTGATACGGACGTATTCCTCCTCAAAATCTCCGTCTAGGTTCGATCGCTTTGCATCGATATGAGCACGCCGGTAGAGCATCATCGCGTGCGCTCCTGGGCTGGCCGGATTGTCTTTCAATGCCAGGTCCGCGGGTGGCACGGGCAGCCAATCGTCACCCAGCGATGTAGGTGGTTGCGCGAAAAAAACAAACAAACTGAGAACTGCCAGTCCCCATAGGAATCGGAGAGGCCGAATCATGACTGAGCGTTCCTCCTGTCCCGGCGGCGTGACCGCGACACTTTGCTGCCGTATTTAAATATAGTCAAGTAGCATAGACCTATATGAACTCGCTTCCGTGGTCAATCGGAATTTGCGATTCCTATGGAAAGCTCCTGATTCTTTGCGGCTTCTGCCCCACACATGTCCAATTTGCCGCCAGCGCAAACCGCAACACGCCGACCCGAAATCGAGACCGTCGCGACATCCGTCAACTACACAGAATTCGATTGCGCGACGAATTGCCGTCAATCAGGAATAGTGTCGCAGGAGAGAAAAGCAACGCGAACTCTGCCGCCGGCTCCAAAAAAGAGCAGAGGCATGGGCGTTTCCGCGCATCGCGCGACTCCGCTGCGACCCCGAGCCCCTCGACTCGGGGCCGCAGCCGGAAGCCTGGTTCGCAGTGTTCTCAGCGGTTCGTGCTAACGGGAATCCCAGTTACGATCGCGGCAGGAATTTCCATCCTCTTCGCGGGAATCATCTCCGTCGTGTTTCGAAGTATCGACGAACGCCAAGCCTCCCGGACCACTCAAACCAGTCACCATCGTGGTTATGAACCCGGTTGTCACATCGATCGTCCCGAGAATCGGCCCTCCGTCCGCTGCCGTGTAGGCTGACCCTGGCGCGAAAGCTTTCTTTTTCAAGCTGTAGACGGTGTTCAAACCATTGTCCGCGAACAGAATGAATCCCTCGTTCGATGTCACGAATGCCGTGTCGTCGGTTTCGACCGATGTCGTCGTAGCCGCCGTGCGGCGTGGGACCGAATGCATAAAGCTTCTGAGGGAGCAGACTTTTACGGTAGAGGAGGTAGGCCGACCTGCGCCAGAATTTCCCGGAAGCGCGCTTCATCGTGCAGGCTGGAAAGCGCTACATCAACGCGCGTGCTCACAAGCTGCGGCTCGCGCTGCTGGTACGCAGTCTGTAAATTGTCCAGCGCTTCTGGTTTTCGTCCCAGCAGCGCGCAAGTCCGCGCCAGATTGTAAGCTGATTCTTTGCCGGCGGCGTGCAGCCGTTGCTGCTCCTTCAGCATATCGCTCCACATTCCCTGCGCTCCGCCACGCGCCAGTCCCTTCTCACCGGCAGTGACAATCTCCAGGCGCGGCTGATCGTGCAACAGCGTCGCCCCTTTCCTGGACTCCGCCAGGTATTGCGGGTATTTGCCCTGCACAAGATGAATCGTCGCGAGGTAGTTGTGCGGCGAGAGAAAATCCGGCTCCGTGGCTGCGAGCTGCTTCAATAATTCCTCTGCCTGCCTCGTCTGGCCGGCGTGGAAAAGCACCAGTCCCTTATCCGCTAGAATGGATTTCGAGTTGGGATCCAATTTCTGGGCTTTTTCAATTTCTTGCAGCGCTTCGGAAAATCGTCCCAGATGCAGCAGGAACGTGCCGTACCAATAATGCGCGACCGCCGAGTTCGGATCGAGCGTCAGCGCGCGCACGAACTCACGCTGCGCACCCGCCAGGTCCCACGACCAGTAAAAATCCACGAATCCCAGAGCACTGTGCGCTCCGGAGAGCGAATCATCCAGCGCGATCGCGCGTTTCGCCGCAGCCTGCGCGCGCGGGTACGCTTCACCGGGAGGCATCAGCGAATACTCGCGCAGCAGGTTGTAACAATCCGCCAGACCCACGTACGCTTCCGCATACTGCGGATCGCGCACCACTGCTTGCGTAAAATAATCCACGGCCTGGTTCAGGGTTTCCGGAGTGCGCTTCTGCCAGTAGTAAATCCCCTTCAGATAAAGCTGCTCCGCCTCTGGGTCAGGCGCGTGCTGCCGTACAGCCACGGGTGTCGTTCGCAGACCGCGCGCGGAAGAAGCCCGGCGCTCGACGGTCACGGCCAGCAACGCCGCCACCAGCACGGCCGCAAGGATCGCCACATAGCGCCCGGCAGGCCAGTTGCGTTCTAACAGTGAGGGCCGAGCCCCGCTCCGTCGTTCGCCCACGCGGCGGTCAACGAACCCTGCGTTTGCTTGCGCATCACTGACAGCCTGCGCGCCCGTCTCAGCGTTTCGCGCAGCTGCAGCGTCCGCGGTGATTCCGTTCAGTAAATCGGAATTGGAGTCAGCGTCGTGCTCGGCCGCGATCTTCACCCCATTCAGCCATTCCGCCAGTTCGTCGGTGTAGGCGTACACATTCGCCCGCCCGGCGCCCGGAACGCGATGCACCGGCAGGCCGCGCATCGTTTCCCAGCGCTTCACCGTCCGCTCGTCACGGCCGAAGAACGCGCCGATCTCTTTCCAGGTATCGAGACGCCGATTAGCTCGAGGGCTATGTTCTGTGGAAGCCATATCCCGACTTGTCCCGAATTGTCCGCTACTGCCAATTCCGCAGCGGCACGCGCCGGCCAATGATACCCCCGACGGGGTTGTATGTTTAGAGCCTTCCTTTACGCCGCACCACCAATCAGGCTGCGCCAGGCAGCGAGTCGCAACCAGAACAACGCCCCCGAACGGTCCCGGTCACCGCCGTGACACAAACGCAAAAGATCCCGCGCAGCCAAGCCAGAAATTATTGGGGCGGGGCTGCAAGTTGTGACATCCTTATCCTTCTACCGCCGCTTTTTAGCTTTCTGTGAGGATTCACCGGATGAAGCAGAGGTTTCTCGCGTGGTCTCTGATCCTTGCCGCTGTGCCCTGCACGTCCGCGCAGCAGACCGCATCCCAAAATCCCCCAGCGCCCGAGACAATCCAAGTGGACACGCGCGCCCAAGGCCAGCCCTTCCCGCACTTTTGGGAGCAAATGTTCGGCTCCGGCCGCGCCATCCTCTCCCTGCGCCAAAGCTATCGCGATGACTTGCGCGCAGTGAAAGCCGCCACGGACGTGAAATACATCCGCTTCCACGCAATTTTTCACGATGAGGTAGGTGTGTACGACGAAGACTCCACCGGCAAACCCACCTACAATTTTTCTTACGTGGACCAGATTTACGATGGCCTGCTGCAAGCCGGCGTGCGGCCCTTCATCGAGCTGAGCTTTATGCCCAAAAAGCTCGCCGCCGAACCGAAATACCAGGATTTCTGGTACAAGCCCAACGTCTCGCCTCCCAAGAGCTACGAAAAGTGGGCCGAACTCGTCCGCCAGTTCGCGCAACACCTCCTGGACCGCTACGGTATCGACGAAGTATCGCAATGGTATTTCGAAGTCTGGAACGAACCCAATCTCGATTTCTGGGCCGGCGCTCCAAAAGAACAAACTTACTTCCAACTCTACGACTCCGCCGCCCGCGCCCTAAAAGAAGTCAGCCCGCGTCTGCGCATCGGCGGCCCTGCCACAGCTCAAGCTGCCTGGGCCGATCGCTTCATTCAGCACACTGTAAGAGAAAACGTCCCGGTGGATTTCGTCTCCACGCACGTCTACGGCAACGATTCCGCAACCGATGTTTTCGGCACCCACGAGCAAATCCCGCGCACGCAAATGGTCTGCCGCGCCGTGCGCAAAGTTCACGACCAGATCGCCGCCTCCGCTCGCCCCAGTCTCCCGCTCATCTGGAGCGAATTCAACGCCAGCTACATGAACGAACCAGACGTCACCGACTCCACTTACATGGGTCCTTGGATGGCCGACACCATCCGCCAATGCGACGGCCTGACGGACATGATGAGCTACTGGACATTTTCCGACGTCTTCGAAGAACAAGGTGTGGTGAAGCGCCCCTTCTACGGCGGCTACGGCCTGATCGCCGAAGACGGCCTGCCCAAGCCCGCGTTCAACGCTTTCAAGCTCCTCCACCGCCTGGGCGAAACAAGAATTCCCGCAAATGGCGACGACATTCTCATCACCCGTCGCGCCGATGGCGCCATCGTGATTGCGCTGTGGAATACTCCAGTCGTTGGAGGAGGAGGCGAACCGAAAGAAGTAATGCTGCAACTGACTTCACTAACGGGCCGCCGCAAGGCAACAATCTACCGCGTGGATGCCGATCACGGCTCCCTGCTCAAAGCCTACGCCGCAATGAACAGTCCCGCTTATCCTACGCAAGCGCAAATTCTCACGCTGCGAGCAGCCGCCCAATTACCCGCGCCCGAAACGCTTCCCATCCACAAAGGCCAAATCGCCTTGCAGCTCGCGCCCGACGCCCTCGTCCTGATCGAACTTCGCTAATTCAAAGCTCTCGCACCGCGAATCGTTGCGCCGAGCACGTTTTCGAGTGCGGCGGCTTGCCGCCGCTTTCCGCGAAGCTCAATGTCTGGCAGCAAAACGAGCCAGGCGAGGCTTGCCTCGCCCCCGCACAGCGTGAGCCAGCCACCGCGACAGAGCCGCCCGCTCACTTCTGCGCATCCCCCGTCGGCGCCACCACCGGATGATGCCCCAACTCATTCCCCGTAATAATCGCATTGCGTATCTGCGAAAAAATATCTGTCAAAGTGTTCGGCGTATGCGGAATCAAAATCGTGTTCGTATGATCGTTAGCCGCTACTTCCTTCAAAGTATCGAAATACTGCGTCATCAAAACCAACTGCATCACATCCTGCGGCGTCGAACCCGGTACTGTCTTCGCGAAATCCTCCACCGAATCCTTCAATCCCGCGATAATCGCCTTGCGCTGATTCGCAATCCCCTCTCCCTGCAGCCGTTTCGATTCCGCCTCCGCCTCCGCCTGCTTCACCAACAATAATTTATTGGTCTCCGCGCGCGACACGGTAGCCTCCCGCTCCCTTTGCGCCGCGTTGATGTCGTTCATCGCCGCCTTCACTTTCTGGTCCGGCACAATGTCCGAAATCAATACCTTCACGATCGAATAGCCGTACTCCTTCATCGAAGCGTCCAGGTTGTCCCGCAAATCCCCCGCGATATCCGCCTGATTCAAAAATGTATCGTCCAATTTCATCTTGGGCACGTGCCCCAGCACCACGTTGTACACCATGGACTCGATCTGCTTCACCGGGTCCGACAATTTATAAAACGCCGATTCCACCGCATCCGGTATCACCTTGTACTGAATCGAAACCGGAATCTGCACGAACACGTTGTCCTGCGTCTTCGTTTCCACCTGCACGTCAAACTGCTGCACTTTCATGCTCATCCGCTGCACCACTGTCTCCAGATACGGCGTCTTCCAATTCAACCCGGGCCCCGCCACGCGCGCAAACTTCCCCAGCCGCTGCACGATAGCCACCTGCGCCGTCTGCACCGTAAAAAACGATCCCAGGAATACGCTCAATACAAAAAACGCAACCACGCCCACAAGCAGCAGAATAAATGTCTCCACGCGCCATCTCCTTGTTCATTTCCCAGCGAGTCTGATTTCGCCGACGCTCGCGCGGAACATTACCACAGTGATGCGTCGTGCTATACGTGATTCGTTCTGTAACGACTCCCCGGCCAAATCGCGCGACTCAAGGCCGCATCCCCGGATTCTCTGTGATCGGCAAATTGATTTCCCGCACCGGCCGGTCCATCTCATTGGGTGCCGCAGGCAAGTCCAGTCCATCGGTAAGCAGCAACCCCTCTAGCGCGGCCGCATTGATCCAGGCATTTTCCAGCGTGTTGATATAGCTGGTTTCCAATTGCACGAGCGTTCTTTGCGCGATCAATACTTGCGGATAGGCCGCGGCGCCCTCACGATATTTCCGCAAATAAAGTTCGTAAGCCATCCGCGCATTCGGCAGCGTCCTGCTCTGGTAACGTTCCGCGATCGCCCGCGAACTCGCATAATTTTGCACGATAGGCGCGGCCATCTGCCGCAGCACCAGGGCCACGCGTTGCACCTCCAGTTTCGCGCGCTCGCGGTCCGCAGCAGCAGCTGCAATATTTCCCTGATTGCGGTTGAAAATCGGCAGATTCACGCCCACCTCCGCAAACGCCTCTGAACCCACCGCTTTCGGCGGCACAGTCCCAAGCTGCTCGAAACTATATGAATATCCCGCGCGCAAAAACAGATCGGGAATCACTTCGTGCTGCGCCCGTACGCTTTCCGCTTCCGCCCGCGCCACTCCCAATTGCGCGATCTTCACCGCAGGACTGTCGCGCAAAATCGTCTGCAAAATCATCGCCGCGTTCAGCTGCGGCAGTTTTTCCAGGTCGCCCTGCAGATGCGCCAGAGGCAAATCCGGCTTGCCCACCACCGCCGCCAACACGCCCCAAGCGCGCTGCTGCTCTTGCTCTTCGATAATCACCGCAAGTTCGTCTTGGTCCGCTTCCACGTCCGCTTCCAGCACGTCGGGCTGGTCCGCCTGCCCCACGTTGAAAAGCTGGCGCGTAGTTTCCGCCGCGTCCTTAGCGATATCCCGCAGCTTCCCGCGCGTCTCGACCATCGCTTGCGTCGCCAAAGACTGGTAAAAAGCAATCCGCACGCCGTTTTCCACGCGCAAACGCTGTTCATCCGCCTCAGCCGCCGCCTGCTTGCCTTCCGCCTCGAAAATCTTCCGGTCGAGACTCAGCTTGCCGCCGAGGATCACGTTCTGCTGCACGAACACTCCTTGCTCACCTCCGCCGAACGAGCCTCCGCGAATCTCATCGCCGCTGTACCCGAGCTTAGGATTGGGCCACAATCCCGCCTGTCGCGAACGCCCCGCTGCCGCGCGCACTCCAGCCTTTGCCTGCGGCAGCGTGGGATTATTGGC
Source organism: Acidobacteriota bacterium (assembly GCA_013289695.1). Classification (GTDB taxonomy): domain Bacteria; phylum Acidobacteriota; class Terriglobia; order Acidiferrales; family UBA7541; genus Palsa-295. The sequence continues at coordinate 32,438 of JABCZK010000040.1, read as the reverse complement.
CAGTGCCATCGCCTGCAATTGATCGAGCGTGAGCCCATCCTCTGCCGCATGAGCCTCGCCCGCACCTAGCTGTTGCGCCGGTTCAGGTTGCGCGGCTTGCTGCGCGGGCCCAGCAGCAGGAACAGATTGCGCCGCCAGCGCAGTTGGCAGCATCGCACCGGTAAGAATCAGCAACAGCAAACTGCAAAACGTCTCGCGTCTCATCACCAATCTCCCGTATGCCATTTGCATCGAAATCCTCTTCCACAAACCGTCTCCCAAATCTCCGTCTAGAAAGCGCCAGACTTCCGAGTGTCAGCACCGACTCGGGAATCTTTGTGGGTCCTGGCTCTAGCCACGACCTAAACCGCACAAAATCCGAGTGGCATTAGCCGCAAAAGTTCCGCCTCTACGGTTCTCACGCCGGCTCGGTGGCCCGTGAACGGCCACCTTTTGCATCGGGCAATGAATTGGCGCGAACTTTCCTACCGCTGCTCGCCCGCACGACTCATCCCCGGCATCGTCGCCCCACTATTCTTCAGCCGCTTCTCGCGCAAATTCACAATCTCCTCATAACGCTCCGGCGGCAACACTCGAATCAACGTCATCATCCCCTGCATGTAACCACTCCATCCCGGACGCAGCCCATGTGTCTCCGGCTTCTCCACCATCGCGTCGATCGCCATCGCCGGGCTTTCCATGAACGCATCCTGCGGAAATCCCGGTACGGAATTCGCATCCTTACTAACGTCCGCTTGCCCCATCTGCATCCCGCCCATCCCTTGCGCGTCCTGCTCGGAAGACAGCGGCCCGTTCGCTGTCGGCTGCGCGAGCGCGGACCCAGCCCCCATCCCGCGTCCCATGCTCGGCCCGTTCTCCGCCGCCGTCGCCGCACCTCCGCGTAACATCCCCATGCCTTCCTCCATCCCCTCGCCCGCCGGCATTCCGCCACGCCGCGTCATCGGCCCGGCCATTGACGACATCTGGTTCATCATGTGATGTGGCATGTGGCAATGAATCATCCAGTCGCCCGGATTGGTCGCCACAAACTCCACATTGCGCGACTGCGCCACCCCCACCAGCACGGTGTTATTCGGTCCCCAAGTAGCACGCGGCTGCCGGCCGCCCTCCGTCCCGGTAATCACAAACTGGTGCCCGTGCATGTGAATCGGATGATGGTCCATCCCCAAATTAATAAAGCGTAACCGCACGCGATCGCCCAACCTCACGATCAACGGCGTATTCGCCGGCCCCGATTTTCCGTTCAGCGTCAGCCAATTAAATTCCATGCTCATCGAATTCGGCGTCGGATTGTTCGGCAGCGCCGCATACTCCTGCAAAATAATCGCGAAATCTTTCTCCACCGGCGGGTCGTAAGCGTCGGCAGGATGCATGATGAACGCACCAATCATCCCCATCATTTCCTGCATCGCCATGTGCGAGTGATAAAATAAAGTCCCTTCCTGCTGCAGCGTGAACTCGTAAACATACCGCCCGCCCGGTGAAATCGCGTCCTGCGAAAGTCCCGGGCCGCCATCCATCTCGAACGGAATGTCGAACCCGTGCCAGTGCATCGAAGTCGCCTCCGGCAAATGATTGTCCACAATGATCCGCACGCGCTCGCCCTGCCGCGCCTGAATCGTCGGACCCGGCGCGCTGCCGTTGTACCCCCACAAATGCAGGATCTTTCCGGGAAAAATTTCCTGCTTCACCGGCTCCGCCACCAGGTGAAACACCTTCACCCCGCCGTCCATCTCAAACGCCAAATCCGGCACATCAGGAGTCACCGTCGCGCGAAACCCTCCGCCATTCGTCGCCGGCACACGACGCTCTTCAGCAATCACGCGCTCCAGTCCCTCCGCCGAATTTCCAGCGGCCCGCGCCCCCGGAGCCATCGCCCCAGCCCCCACCACCATCGCCCCCTGCAAAAAATCCCGCCGCGTCCGCTTCATATTCCCTCCCGGCCTCAGCAGCTGCCTTTTGTAGCGCCGGCGTCCCGCCGGCGCTGTTGAATTCGGCGTTGCCTTTGCCTTCGATTTTGAAGTTGTAGCCCCCGCCTGCCTTTTCGGCGGGCGTAGTTGAATTGGTCTTTGACGTCATCCTATGCCGTCGCCTGAACGGACCAATGCAACCAGGGGCTATGAAGGATTCGCTAGGAAAAACCAGAAACGAGGGATTCAGATGCGAAGTATGGAACTTTTCTGCTGTGGAAAAATCGTCGCCAGCCGCGGCGGAGCTAAATCCGACCGAAACGACGCAACCTCGACGGCGGCCTGTGTGCGGACCGCGCCACTAATCAACTGGCTCTCGTGCCCCGTCGTACTCAACCGAATCTGCATCACCGCGTCGCTCTGCACAAACTCAAAGCCAGAATGGTGATGCCCGAAACAATCAGGCTTCGCAGGGCCAGGCTGGTGCGCGCCACCACCAGCATCAGGCGAAGCTTGCCCGCAGGCATGGCGCTGTGTCTCCGAAGCCGCGCCCGCACCTATGCAAATCGTGCACGTGGCCGAGCACGTCAACGCATAAATCAGCGCCAGCGACAAAACCGCCACCACGAATCGCGCCCGCATTGCGCTGCTCGCTCTCACCCATGAAACTATAGCACCGTGCCCCATCCGCCCGAAACAACCAAACGCCCCAGGTGCCGATATCTTCATTCGAGTTCACTGCAATCTCGCACTCTCGCCTGCCGATTAACTCTCGGCATCAACCCCTGTATAATGGTTGCGTGGAACGTCGCCCAGTTCCATGGAAGTCGTCTCGCCCAGCCAGATTGCTTCTCCAGAACAACCCCAGGTCGAAAATCCCCGGCTCATAGCCGGGGGCACAATTCCATCAAGCTCAGGAGACTTTATTCCTCACTCGAATTCGCCCACCCGCACGCAGCGTCGAGCGCCCGGTTCGCTCGTGGCAGAATTCAAATGAGAGAAAAATCAATCATGCGAACGCTCACTCTACGCCACAAACGCCAGCAACAGATGATCGCCGCGGCTCTGCTCTGCGTCACCGCTTTCTTCGCCATCTCGGTTAGTAACGCCGCGCCGTCTATCGACCGCGAAGCAATCCTCAGCCATTTAAACGCCATCATCAGCTGGTACCGCGATTCCAGCTCCAAAATTCAATCCGTCGGCCTTCCCAGCGACGCGATCTATCAGGACACGTCGCAAAATCTCGCGCAAGAAGCGGTCCGTCTCGCATTTCAATCCGCGCAGGCAGCCGCGGTCCTGGTGAACGCCACGGACCAAACCGCGGCACCCGCGACGCCGGACGCTCCTGCGGCCTCGAGCCAAGAACAAAATCTCGCGCAAACGCTCGCCACCTTGAAATCTCGCATTGGCCAGAACCAATCCAAACTAGACGCGTTGAATAAACAAATCGAGACTGCCCCGCCCAGCAAGCGCCAAAACCTCAGCGCACAAAGAGACTCGTTGCAAGGTGAAATCGCGCTCGACCAAGCCACCGAAGATGCGGTGCAGAAATTGGCAAGCTTCGTCGAAAGCAGCGAGGAATCAGGCGTCGGCGGATTTGCCGGCAGTGTCAACGATCTCGCGCGCACCGTCCCTGAAGTTCTCGGTGACGCCAACGCCCAGAAAGCCGCGGCCAAACCCGCCGCCACCCAGCCCACGATTTCCAAATCTTCTGGTCTGATTGGCCACTGCCTCACCTTGTACGCAGAGCTGCGAACGATGCACAACATCGACGAGATGGCCAACGAAACCGAACGCGTTCGTGAAAACGCTGCAGCCCTCCGCAAACCCATGCGCGACGCTCTGGCCTCAACCATTCAACGCGGCCGCGTTCTCACCACGCAGACGCCGCCATCCGATCCCGCCCAAGCCAAAGCCGCCCAGCAGGAATTGCGCTCGCTCACCGGCCAATTCAAGCGACTTGCGAACGTGGTCATTCCGCTCAGCCAGGAAATGATGGTCCTCGATCAGAGCCGCTCCAATTTCCTCAATTGGCGCAACTCCATCGCCCGCGAGTCCAAAGATGCGCTGCGCACCGTCGTCTCCAGCGCTGTCGCGATTCTCCTCGCTCTGGGAATCGTCTGGATTCTTTCCGAGGTGTGGCGCAGGTGGACGTTCCGCTACATCCACGATTTGCGCCGGCGCCGCCAGTTCATGCTTCTGCGTCGCTTCGTCATGGGTTTCTTGATCGCCGCGGTTCTCACGCTCGGCGTCGTCAGCGATTTCAGCTCGCTCGCCACTTTCGCGGGCTTCGCCACCGCCGGAATCGCCGTAGGCTTGCAGGCCGTCCTGCTCTCGGTCGCCGCTTACTTTTTTGTGATTGGCCGCTACGGAATTCGCATCGGAGATCGCGTCAGCATCGCGGGAGTCACCGGCGACGTGATTGACGTCTCGCCGGTGCGTTTCTATCTCATGGAATTAGCCGGCAGCGATGTGAATCTGTTTCCCACCGGACGGATCGTGGTCTTCTCGAACTCCGTCCTCTTCCAGGCCACCACGCCCCTCTACAAACAAATCCCCGGCACCGAGTACACTTGGCACGAGGTTGTGCTGCAGTTCGTCGCCGGCGCGGATTTCCAGCTGGTGGAAGATAAATTACTGGCCGCCGTCAATTCGGTTTACGACAAATACAAGAAGGACATCGAGCAGCAACACAACGAGCTCGAACGCCGCATCGAAATCCAGCTGAAACCGCCCACGCCGCAGGCCAAATTACATTACGCCGATTCGGGACTGGAATTTCTGGTGCGGTACCCCACGGAACTTCGCACCGCTCCCGACATAGACGAACAAATCATAAAAGCTGTTCTCGACGCGATCGAAAAAAGTCCAAACCTAAAGGCCGCAGTAACCGGCTGGCCCAGAATCCGCGCCGCTGTAAAGGTTTAACAGCGTGAACATTTCCGCGGCGCCGTACCGGCAAAGTATGTCGGAGACCCACCGCTCGAATCAAAATTCGCCCCGCTCGAACACGGCCTCGACTTCTTTTCGTGTCAGCGGGGCTCGGATGTTCCTCTGCAGGATCATCACAAATCTCCCGTCCGCTTTCGCGGAAATAAACGCGACACCATCCGACAGTTCCTTGTAAGCGAACCTCACAATTTTTCCGTCGGGCGAGGTTGCAGTCCACGATTCGTATCTCATAGCTCGCCTCCTCTTTTTCGCCCTGTACTATAGTGACCCCAGCCCAAGAATCGTTTCAGCGCCGCGAAGGCGACAAGCCACCGCGCCGCCTCATGCTAAAGTGTGGCCTCAGGAGAAACGACCGTGAGCGCAAACCTGCCGTCTGCAACGCTGGAAGTTTCAAAGCAGCGATGGCAAAGTGTTCGATTCACAACGATCGTTCTAGCGCTTCTAATGCTGGTTGCGCCGGCATCCCGCGCGCAACCAGCCGCGCCATCCGTCCAGCAGGCCGCGCCTGCCAAGCCAGCTTCCCCACAATACACGCCCGTCGAAGGCGACTATATCGCGCACGACTTCCACTTCAAATCCGGCGAGACCTTGCCGGAATTGCGTCTGCACTATCGCACCGTCGGCACTCCCACCCGCGACGCGAACGGCCGCGTCAGCAACGCCGTCCTAATCCTCCACGCCACCGGCGGCTGGGGAGGAAATTTCCTCGCGCCGCAATTTGCTGGCGTCCTGTACGGCCCCGGACAATTACTTGACATCACCCACTACTACATCATCATGCCGGACAACATCGGCCACGGACAATCCAGCAAGCCCAGCGACGGCATCCACGCGCATTTTCCCCAATACGAATATGACGACATGGTCGCCGCGCAGCACGAACTGGTGGAAAAAGGCCTCGGCGTCAATCATCTCCGCCTGATCATGGGCACTTCCATGGGCTGCATGCACTCCTGGATATGGGGCGAAACTTACCCCGATTTTATGGACGCGCTCATGCCCCTGGCCTGCCTCCCGGTGCAAATCGCCGGACGCAATCGCCTCTGGCGACAAATGTTAATGGACGGAATTCGCCAGGATCCCGATTGGCAGAACGGCGACTACATCGCCGAGCCGCGCGCCGGCCTGGCGATCGCTGCGGACATGCTGCTGATCGCCGGCAGCGCTCCGCTCCCCATGCAGGAAAGCCTGCCCACCCGCGACGTCGCGGATCGTTGGCTGCAGGACGTCATGAATCGGCAAATGGCAACCCTGGACGCGAACGATCTGCTCTACGCCGTGAATGCTTCCCGCAATTACGATCCCTCGGCCGGCCTCGGGAAAATATCTGTCCCGGTGATGTTCGTAAATTCCGCCGACGATTTCGTCAATCCCCCCGATCTGGGCATCGCCGAGCGTGAAATCCAAAAAGTAAAAACCGGAAAATTCGTGCTGATACCCGCTTCCGACCAAACCCACGGCCACGGCACGCACACCTGGGCCACCCTCTGGCAGCAATACCTGAAAGAGCTGCTCGACGAATCACAGCCACCCCCGGCCGCAGTAAAATGAAACCGCGCGCGACTGAAAAGCGCGTGCCGCGTTTTGTGCATCTTTGTAGGGGCGGGTCGCGGGCCCGCCCCCTTAGCCCATATGAGAACACCGGAATCTTTGTAGGTCGTAGCTTCGGTTCAACCGGAGAGCCTGCGGGCGGCAGGATCGAAGGGCCACGACATAACCCTACCCACGAAATCGAGCTGTTTTAGCCGGTGCAGTACTGGCTTTGCCGCCGCTGTGCGAACGGCTCCGCGTTTCTGTAAAATGGACCCGATATGGCCTGTCAGCGCCAGCGAATTCTGACGATGAACCGAGGGTCGGCAACCTTGAAATCCACCCTCTATGATATCGGTGCGCGCGACGCAGCTTTGCTCTCCATATCCGTAGATTACGGCGACGCCGCGGCCGCGCGCCTGAAGATCACGGACGCCAGCGGGGCGGAGCTGCTGAATTCATCGGTAAAAAGCAGGGACTCGAACGCCGTGCTGGAAGCGATGGTTGCGTGGCTGGATAAGCACGAATATCTTGCGGGGCTGAAGGCCGCGGGCCACCGACTGGTGCACGGCGGAGCGCGTTACCACGAGCCACAGCGGATCTCGCCCAAATTTCTACGCCAACTCGAAAAGCTGGTACCGCTCGATCCGGATCATCTGCCGGCGGCGATCCGCGGAATTCGCTTCGTCGCGAAGAAATTTCCGAAGCTGGCGCAGGTGGCGTGTTTCGACACAGCGTTCCACAGCGCGCTGCCTACCGTTGCGAAAATGTATGCGCTGCCTCGGCGGTTTTACGATGCAGGCATCCGTCGCTACGGTTTCCACGGCCTTTCCTTCGAATACATCGTGGGCGAACTTCGCAAGCTGGACGCAAAACTGGCCGCGGGCCGAGTGATCATCGCGCACCTGGGCAGTGGCGCCAGCATGGTGGCCCTGCAAAATGAAAAAAGCCTGGACACCTCCATGGGCTTCACCCCGCTGGAAGGCCTCGTAATGAGCGCGCGCTCAGGCGACATAGATCCCGGCCTGCTGCTGTACCTGCTCGCTGAAAAGAAAATGTCCGCTAAAGATGCCGGTGTGCTGCTGAACAAGCAATCAGGCTTGCTGGGCGTTTCCGGGAGCACGGGCGACATGCGGACGCTGCTGGAAAAGGCAGCACAGGATTCGCACGCAGCCGAAGCGATCGATCTATTCTGTTATCGCGCGAAGAAATACATTGGCGGATACTCCGCCGCGCTGGGAGGACTGGATGCGGTCGTTTTCACGGGCGGAATCGGAGAGCGCGCGCCAGCCATTCGGGAACGCATCTGCAGCGGCCTGGATTTTCTAGGGATTCACCTGGACGGCAAGCAGAACGGATCGAACGCCCCGGTAATATCGGCAACCGACAGCCGCGTTAACGTGCGCGTCATACCCACCAACGAAGATCTAATGATCGTGCAACACGTCGTAGCCATTCTCGGCCAACGAGCATCGAAGACAGGGTGAGGTCGCCATGTTCACATTTGATGCAAAGCTATCCACCGCAATAGCAGTCTCGACCCAGCCCACAAAAGAATTAGCGCCCGCCCCAACCGGCCCACTCCCGCCCGAATTGCTCGACAAAATGCAGCGCTACTGGTACGCCGCAAATTATCTCTGCGTCGGGCAAATCTACCTGCTCGATAATCCGCTGCTGCGCGAGCCGCTCACGAAAGCGCATATCAAACCGCGCCTGCTGGGGCACTGGGGCACTTCGGCCGGCCAGAATTTCATCTACGTGCATTTGAACCGCCTGATCCGTGACACCGGCGCCGACATCATTTATATCTCCGGCCCCGGCCACGGCGGCCCCACTCTGAACGCCTGCGCCTACCTCGAAGGCACCTACAGCGATGTCCATCCGGAAATCACGCAGGACGCAGCCGGCATGCGCCTCCTCTTCCGCTCCTTCTCGACGCCCGGAGGAATTCCCAGTCACTGCGGCCCGCACACGCCCAATTCCATGCACGAAGGCGGCGAACTGGGTTATTCGCTGGTGCATGCCTTCGGCGCCGTGTTCGATAATCCGGACCTGATCGTCGCCTGCGTCGTCGGCGATGGCGAAGCGGAAACTTGTCCGCTGGAAGGAAGCTGGAAGAGCGTCAAGTTTCTGAATCCTTCGCGCGACGGCGCGGTGCTGCCGATCCTGCATCTGAACGGCTACAAAATTTCCGGACCCACGGTGACGGCGCGTTCGACTGACGAAGAACTTCTCGCGCAATTTCGCGGGCACGGCTACGCGCCCTACTTCGTCGAAGGTGAAGATCCCGCGATCGTCCACCAACAGCTAGCCGCCGCGCTCGATCGCTGCTACGTGGAAATTCGCGCGATTCAGCAGGAAGCGCGGTCCGCCAGCGTAAAGGGTAAAGCGATTCTGCGGCCCTGGCCGATGATGATCCTGCGCACGCCGAAAGGCTGGACCTGCCCGAAAGAAGTGGACGGCATCCCCGTCGAAGGAACTTTTCGCGCGCATCAGGTGCCGCTTTCAAACGTCTGCGAAGAGCCCGCGCACCTGAAGCTGCTGGAACAATGGATGCGCAAGTATCAACCCGATAAATTATTCGATCAGAACGGCCGCCTGATCGCGGAACTAGCCGCACTCGCGCCCGACGGAAACAAGCGCATGGGCGCGAGCCCGCACGTCAACGGCGGACGCGTTCTGAAAGCTCTGGATCTCCCCGATTTCGCGCGCTATGCCCTGGAAGTCCCCGCTCCCGGCGAAGTAGTCGCCGAAGCCCCGCGCAAACTGGGGGAATACCTGCGCGACGTCATCAAACAAAATCCCACAAATTTCCGGTTCTTCTGCCCCGACGAAACCAATTCCAACCGCCTCAACTCCGTCTTCGACGCCACCAATCGCTGCACCATGGAGCAAACAGTTTCGGTTGACGACCACCTCGCACCCGACGGCCGCGTCATGGAAGTCCTCAGCGAACATCTCTGCGAAGGCTGGCTCGAAGGCTATCTGCTCAGCGGCCGCCACGGCATATGGTCTTCCTACGAAGCGTTCGCGCAAGTGGTGGACTCCATGGTCACGCAACACGCGAAATGGCTTGAGCAATGCATCGACTTTCCCTGGCGCCGCCCGCTCGCGTCACTAAATGTTTTTATCACCGGCCACTGCTGGCGCAACGATCACAACGGTTTCAGCCACCAGGCGCCGGGCTTTGTAGACAATGCGCTGCAGCGCCGCAGCGAGGTGGCGCGCGTTTACTATCCGCCCGATGCCAACTGCCTGCTGAATGTATTCGATCACTGCCTGCGCAGCCGCAATTACGTCAACGTCGTCACCTGCGGCAAGCAGCCGCAACTGCAATGGCTCACCTTCGAGGAAGCGCTGGCGCATTGCTCGCAAGGCGCATCCATCTGGAATTTCGCGACGAATGACGGCGGCACGCAGCCGGACATCGTCCTGGCCTGCGCGGGCGATGTGCCCACCATCGAAGCTTGTGCTACTTCGTGGCTGCTGCAAAAGCACGTGCCAGGTATCAAAGTCCGCGTCGTGAACGTTGTGGACCTCAACTCGCTTATGAGCCCCGACGACCATCCACACGGCATGGACAATATTTCCTTCGAAGCGCTCTTTACGCGCGATGTGGATGTGGTCTTCGCCTTCCACGGCTATCGCTGGCTGATTCACAGCATGGTGCACGGCCGCGCGAACGAAGGCCGCTTCCACGTGCGCGGCTTCAACGACGAGGGCACCACCACCACTCCGTTCGATATGGTGGTTCTGAATAAAATGAGCCGGTTCCACCTGGCGATTGACGCATTGAAACACGTGCCGCGACTCCGTTCGCAGGCATCTGATGCGATTGATATGTTCAACCGGAAGTTGTATGAGCACCACGCCTACATCCGCGAACATTTCCAGGACTTGCCGGAAATCCGCAATTGGCATTGGAGCAACGATTTCAGCGAGCCGAGCGCTCCACCGCCGCTCGCGAAAGACCAGCCACGCGGGCAGTTGTTCAGCGATGCGTAGGAAGGGCCGAGTGCTAGCGCGCGCCGCCGTTTTTTGGGTAGCGGCCGAGCAACCAGTTCCAGCGAATCACCAGCAGATCGCAGAACATCATCACGCTATCGCGCAGCACTTGCACTTTGGTAGCTGGGTCATGCGCCCAGCGCACCGGCACTTCGGCGGTGCGCAGGCCGTGACGCTTGGCGAGAAATAGAATTTCCGGATCGAAGCCGAAACGTTCGATGCGCTGCTGTTCGAAAGTAATGCGCGCAGGCTCGCGCCGGAAGATCTTGAATCCGCACTGCGTATCGGAAAACGCCAAGCCTGTAATCACGCGCACCAATCCGTTGAACACCATTCCAGCCAACTCACGATGCCGCGATTGGTGCACCGAAATCAGCGAACGGTCCAGCGCGCGCGAGCCGATGGCGATGTCGTTCCCGGCCGCGAGCGCGGCCAGCAGCTTTTCAATTTCCTCAATCGGCGATGACAAATCCGCGTCGGTAAAAAGAGCCAGGCGGCCTCGCGCTTCGAGCATGCCGTGCCGCACGCTGTAGCCTTTCCCGCGATTTTCTCCATTGGAGACCAGCCGCACGGAAGGCATCTCGCGCGCCCATTCTTCGGCGATCCGCACCGTGCCGTCTTTCGATCCATCATCCACGATCAGAATTTCAAGCTGCTCGAGCGAAATGTTGGGCGCGACAGAGGGCAGAACGTGGCGTCCGGCGAAATATTCGCGAATGCGCGCCAGAGTGCGCGATAGCCGGCCTTCTTCATTGTAAGCGGGGATGATGATGGAAAGTTCGGGCGCGGAGACAGGGGCGTTCATTGCGCCGAGGATCCCTGGACTGCATCCGGAACGCTGGCGGGCCATCCGTGGCGGCCGAGCAACGGCACAAAGCGGCAAGCGCACAGCGATTCCTGCGCCAGCCCGCCTGCGCGCTTTACGATTCGCAGCAAATTTTGCTGATCGGAGCCGCCCACGGGAATTACCAGGCGGCCATTATCCGAAAGCTGCTCGATGAGCGGCGGAGGAATCGCGGGAGCCGCTGCGGAAACAAGAATTGCGTCGTACGGCGCGCCAGCAGGCCAGCCGAGCGAACCATCGCCTTCTTCGACGCGCACATTGGTGTAACCGAGCCGCGCCAGGCGTTCCCGAGAAGCGCTCGCCAGCGCCGGCTGCAGCTCAACGACCACCACATCTTGCGTCAGCAGCGACAGCACTGCCGCCTGATAACCGCAGCCGCCGCCAATTTCCAGAACGCGTTCCGTGCCGGATAGCTGCAGCGCGTCGGTCATCGCTGCAACCATGAACGGCTGCGAAATCGTTTGCCCGCCGCCGATCGGCAGCGCCTCATCGGAGTATGCCGAAGCTTGCTCCGCCGCAGGAACAAATTCGTGACGCGGCACAGCTGCCATGGCGTCGAGCACGCGCGGAGAGCTGATGCCGCGCGCGCGGATTTGCCGCGCCACCATATGATGGCGCGCCGCCGCAAAATCCGGAAGCGCGCCTGAGGATGAGACGCCGCCCAAGATCATTGGCCCGAAATCCTGCCGCAGTCGCCGAGCCTGGCGCCACGCAGGCGATCTCGAAAGACACTTCCGGTGACACGTCTTGCGACAGCAATCGTGACCAAGTTGCGCAAAAGATTGCTCCCACTGCAAAAGTTATCACAGCCAGCCGCGAGCCTGCTACCGCCGGTATCGTACCTACGCGGAGCGCCGGATGCGCTGATGCTCCGGCCTCTGCAGGCGGGTGAGACTCGCAGCGCACGATCCTAAGCATCCAAACCATCCGCCCCGTCATCCTGATTGAAGCGAAGGATCTGTTCGACTGCAGGTCGCTGAGCGCTTCAGACGAAGAGAGATTCTTCGTCCCGACGCTCCTCAGGATGACGCCGCCGCTCCCATCCGCGAATCGCGGCTCCGAATTGCATATGCCGCCGACGTTCGATACGATTCTTGGATTCGCATGTCATGGCAGAGGTGACCTAGGGCCTGCAGCGAAGAACAGGAGAATTCCATGAAGCTACGAACAGCCGTGATCGCCGGCTTATTATTTGCGGCGGTACCGGCGCTGGCGCAAACACCCGCGGCCAGCACACCACCAACGCTGGCGCCGCACGCCACTCCCGGACAGGCGGCTTCGGCAAAACCGGCCGCGCAGGCTCCGCCGGCCGCGGAAAAAATAGACCCCGCGAAAGATGCGGCGATCCGGCATTTGATGGACATCACCGAAACTTCGAAAATGGGCGCAAACATCGCGAGCTACATATCCGGTAAGGTGCACGACGGCCCGGGCCGCGCCATTCCGGCAGACCAATTGCCCAAATTCATGGACACGTTCTCGCAGAAATTCACCGCCGGTCTTCCGCCCACCGCCGTCAATGACGCGATTGTAGCCGTATACGCCAAGCACTTTTCCATGGACGACATTCAGGTGTTGACCAAGTTCTACGAATCGCCAATCGGACAGCGCCTCGTGAAGGAAATGCCAGATGTGAACCAACAAATGGCCGTCGCTGGCCAGCAGATTGAAACCGCTGCGGCCCTCGCCGCTCTGCGGAGCATGGCCGACGACTATCCGCAATTGAAGCAGATGCTGCCGCCAGATAGCTCGGCGCCAGCGCCGTCGACTGCGCCCGCCGCCGCCACACCAGGGACGCCTGCTCCCGCAGCCAAGACTCCGTCGTCGCCGCCGCCATCCACGCTGAAACCGGCAGCGCCGGAGCGTTAGAGCGCGTAGCAGTCAACCGAGCGTAGCTGGACCGGAAGGGCGGGGCTTCAGTCCCGCCAGAAGGCCGCGCAAAAAAAACGGTCTTTAGCCCCTGCAGCCGCGTATTTTCAAAGCGGTTGAGTATTTGTGAGATGGGTTGTAGTAGTTTCACGCAAGCAGGAGTCCCGATGATGTTGCGACACATCGCTGAATTCATCGGGAGGAGGCTCTTGGGTGCGAGTCTCCTCTTTTTATTTGTGGCGGGAACGGCGGGAAGCTTTGCACTGCGGGGGCGGGCGCAACAATCCGCTGCCATCACGGTTTCCGCTGCGATTAGCTTGAAGGATGCTCTGGACGAACTCGGTGCCATTTTTCAATTGCAGCAAAAACGCAAGAACGGCGGCGGCGCGGTCGTTACCTTTAACTACGGCGGCTCGGGAACGCTGGCGCGGCAGATCGAGCAAGGCGCTCCGGTGGACGTATTTTTCTCAGCAGCCGAAAAGCAGATGGACGAACTCGCGGCGCAGGGGTCGATCGAGGCGGATTCACGGCGCGATCTGGTAGGCAACGCGCTGGTGCTGATTGCTCCAGCGCAGGCCACGACGCTGCATAGTTTTCAAGATCTCACCAACCCTCGAGTGAAAACGCTCGCGCTCGGCGAAACCAGCACTGTGCCCGCGGGAGCGTACGCGCGCCAGACCCTGGAGCACTTGGGATTGTTCACGGCGATCGAGAAGAAAGTCGTCTATGCGAAAGATGTTCGCGCGGTGCTTACATACGTCGAGACTGGCGACGCCGATGCGGGGATGGTGTATCAAACCGACGCGAACACATCTAAGAACGTACGCGTGATCGCGGTCGCCCCCGCGGATTCACACGATCCGATTCTCTATCCCGCCGCCGTGCTGCGCGACTCAAAGAATAAGCCCGCGGCGCGCGCGTTCCTGGAATTTCTGGCTGGACCCGACGCGCGCGCGGTCTTCCAGAAATACGGCTTCACGTCGGTGGAAAAATCCACCGTAAAGAACTGATCCAGCTACAATCCTCTCGCGATGGATTGGTCTCCTCTCTTGATATCGCTGGCCACCAGCCTGGTGGCGACTGCCGTCACGCTGGTCGCAGGCCTCGCCGCGGCTGCGTGGCGCCAGAATCGCGCGGGCGCCGGCGCGGCGCTGGTTGACGGAATTTTTATTCTTCCGCTCGTTCTACCTCCGACAGTCGTCGGGTTTCTTCTGCTGCTGCTTTTTGGCCGCAACGGCCCGCTCGGCAAACTGCTGCTGCAAATCGGCGCAACCGTGGTGTTTTCCTGGCCCGCCACAGTCATCGCCGCAACGGTCGTGGCTTTCCCGCTGATGTACATCACGGCGCGCGCCGCCCTGGAGCAAGTGGATCCGCATCTGCTACAAGCAGCACGCACGCTGGGCGCATCCGAAGCGCGCATTTTTCGCGAGGTGGCGCTGCCTCTTGCGTGGCCCGGAGTGCTGGCGGGCACGATTCTCTGCTTTGCGCGCGCGCTGGGAGAATTCGGCGCGACTCTGATGCTCGCGGGAAATATTCCGGGAAAAACCGAAACGATTCCCATCGCAATTTATTTTGCCGTGGAAGCTAACGAAATCCAGCGCGCGATGGCCTGGTGTGCCGTGGACGTGGGCATCTCCGTCGCGCTGCTGGGCGGGCTTTACTACTGGACGCACGCGCAGCGTTTGCGGCGCGAGCGCTGGGGGCAGCACTGAGGTGACTCTGGAAGTACACATCGAAAAGAAGCTGGCGGATTTCACGCTGGACGTTGCGTTCCGCGCGACCGAAACGCCGCTGAGCATTCTGGGCGCTTCGGGCGCGGGCAAGTCCATGCTGTTGCGTTGCATCGCCGGCCTCGAACGGCCCGCGCGCGGGCGCATCACATTGCACGACCGTATCCTCTTCGATTCGGAACGGCGCGTGGGAATTCCCGCGCGCGAGCGACGCATCGGCATGTTGTTTCAGCATTACGCGCTGTTTCCACATCGCACCGTGGCGCAGAACATTGCTTTTGGTCTGCGCGATTTGCCGCGCCAGGACCAGGCCGCGCGCACTGCATCGCTCGTTTCGCGCACGCATCTGGCGGGGCTGGAGCAGCGTTACCCGCGCGAATTATCGGGCGGCGAACAGCAACGCACCGCGCTGGCGCGCGCCCTGGCAATTCAGCCGGAGGCGTTGCTGCTCGATGAACCGCTGTCCGCGCTCGATACGCACCTGCGCAGTCAGGTGGAGGCCCAGCTGCAGGAAACATTCGCAAGTTATCGCCGACCGGCGCTGCTGGTGACGCACAACATGGAAGAAGCCTACCGGCTGGGCGAACAACTGTTGGTGCTGGCGCGCGGGCGGGTGGCGGCCTTTGGCGCGAAGCAGGAGATTTTCCGGCGGCCGCCAACTTCCGAGGTAGCGCGCCTGACAGGCTGCAAGAATATTTCGCGGGCGCACGCGAATCCGGACGGCACAGTCGAGGCGCTCGAGTGGGCTTGCCGGCTGCGCCTCGCGCAGGCGCCCAGCGCCGCGCCGAAGTACATCGGAATACGCGCGCACCACATTGATTTCCTAGAAAGTCCGGGCGAGGCCGCGGCAGAACCAAATGTGTTTCCCTGCTGGATTGTGCGCACTTCGGAGACGCCCTTCCGCATCACGCTCTTTCTGAGTCTGGATCGTTTGCGCGCCGAAGCCGGGGAAGCGCAGCTGCAAGCGGAAGTATTCAAGGAAAAGTGGGAACGCTTCCGCGACCGGCCGCAACCCTGGCGCGCGCGCCTGGCGCCGGAATCGCTATTCGCCATGCCGGAATGAAATGATTGCTCAGTGGAAGTGCTTTACGAATTTGATGTCGAGGCCGTAGGTGCCGTTGATGTCCCGCAGAAACACAACCGAGAGATCGCGCCTCACGTGATATTCCACTTGAATGAGCTGTTCCTGGTCAGACGCCGCGTTGGAAGAATACGTGACGGTGAGATCCCGCGTGATCTGCTGCTCGATGGTGACGCGCGCGGAAGCGTTCGATTCGGTGGCCGTCCCGGCCAGGAACGGATCAATCCGGAAATGGCTGATGCCGAACAAATGTTCGATGCGTCCGCCAACGCCGCTGGAAACTGCTTCCGAGAGCAAGGCCGTGGCGCCATAGTTCGATCCCGCGGCCGTGGAGCGCAACGCGCTTTCCTGGCCAGTGCTGCCCAGCGCCAGCAAAGCAATAATGTCCGTATCCGGCAAAGGCGGATCCGAACGGTAGCTCAAAGAAAGCTTGCTCGCGCGCCCCGAAAAATTGATGGTGACGACGTACTGGCTGATCGTGGAAGTCGCTTCAATGTTCAGCTCCGGATCCAGCTGAAAAGGATTGGCGAAATTGACATCGCCGCGAGTGAGCGTGAAAGTATTTCCGCGAAACGACATTTCGCCGCCTAGCAGGTGGATGTGCCCTAGCAGGATTGGGCGGTCCCAAGTTCCGCGGAGATGCAAATCGCTGTCAATTTCCACCTGCGCGCCGGTCCATTCGACGCGCGCTCCGGGACTGGTATGCGCGGCCACGTCAAACGTGAGATTTCGCATGAACTCGGAGGAGGCCGCGGCCGCAGCCGAAGTATCCGGCGAAGCTCCAAAAAACGAAGTGATGTCCGCGCCGGGCGCAAACAACAGTCGCTTCAGTTCCACGTTTCCGCTGAGCACCGCGCGCTCGGTGGTCCCCACAAGCTGCAAGGTGCCGCCCGTCAGCCAGCTCATCCCCGCGGGATAGCGAATGCGCACCTGCGGCGTCCGGGCATAGATTTCGTAGCGGATCGGCCCTTCATCCCCATAGGTGACGCTGCCGTTCAAAGTCAGCTGCCCGCCGCCAGAATCCGCCGTGACATTTTCAAATAGCAGGCGGCTGCGGTCGAACACCAGATCGCCGTTCAAGTGGCTGAGACCCACCGGAAAATCGGAGTAGTTCGCCGAAGCGTCGCGCACTGCGGCGCGACCCGTGATTCGTGGCTTGGACATGCTGCCCTCGATCGCCACGTTTACGTTGGCCTCACCCTGCGCGTGCAGCTCCGGCAACACGCCCTTCAGGAGCCCCAGATTCACGGCGCCGGTTACGGTGACGTGCACCGGGCGTTCGCGGTCAAAACGCGCCGAGCCGCTGATCCGAAAATCCGAATCGGGCCCGTGCAGATGCGCCTGGGCGATACGAATTTCGTTTCGGCGATACGTGAATTGCACCGGCCCATCGTTCTGCAAGGAAACGAACAGATAGTCGAACGAGATGCGCGAGATGTCCGCAATCACCGCGAGTGAGTCGGGCTTGCGCAACGCGCCGGCCAGCGTGAAACTCCCATCCACCACGCTGTGACCGGTGAGGTTCTTCAAATGCAGGCCGGCCGAAAACAGCGGATCCAGATCGAATTGCACCGCTGAAAGCCGCCCGGAAATTTCCTCGTCGCCCGACAGTCCCACGGTGAGCTGACCCTGCAATTGCCCATGCGACGCTTCCGAATTGAGCGCCAGGCGAACAGCTTGCCCGTCGGAATCGAGCCGCCCGTGAAAATCTCCCTCCTCGTCCGTGCCGATTTTCAAATTGAGGACGTGAAAATCGCCTTGCCCCACAGGCGCGCGCAGCGGTCCGCTGCCGCGCACCGCAAAATCAAGCTTCCCGGCAAGCGGCAGCGCTGGATTTTGCAATGCCTGAATCTTGTCGAGAAGTATGCCGCTGCCGGTAAGGTTGAATTCGGTCGTTTCCTCCTTGGGAAGATAGAGTATCTCGCCCGAGACGCGCCCGGTGTCGCGCCGCAATTCCGCGCGCGAGAGCCTGATCTCATCGCGCGCAAAATGCAAGCTGCCGCCTAGCCGGTCGAAATGCAGCCACTTGGTTTGAATATCCTCCAGAATCAAATTGGCATCGAGCACCGGCACGGCGCTGGTGCCGCCGCCGTTCAAAGTGCCGGAAATCGAAGCCGTGACGGGATAGCTCGTGCCGACCATGGCTTGCACGTCGTCGCTGGGCGCGTGCTCGGTCTGCGCCGTAAGCGACCACACACTCGACGGAACAAAACTCCAGTCGCCGTCAAGCTTCATGGCAAGATCCAAGCTAATGGACGCCTGCCCTCGCCTCACCACGGCCTTGCTAAACCTGAATTCGTCCAGCGAATAATCGAGGTCCCCGTAAATCTCATCCCATTGGTAATCACCGTAACGCGCGCCGGCCGCGCGAATGTGTCCAGAGAACGTGGGCCCGGCAATGGGGCCGAGGATGCGTCCGCGAAAGCTTACGCCGCCTGCGACGCGCGTGGGAGTCGCACTCTCGCCGCTGAGGCGATTGATAAAATCGTCCCACTCCAGCAGATTCTGCGCCTTCAGGTTCAACTCCAGCGTGGTGTCCACGCCCCTCAGCGCGCCGTCAAATTCGATTTGCGTGTTCGGCGTCGTGATTTCGCTGTGGTCGAGCGCGCAACTTTCGCTGTCTTCCGAGTAGTCGAACAAAATGCGCGCGCTAACTGGAATCATTCCCGGCGTCAGCACGGCCGGCGGCGACCAGCGCGATTCTCCCTTGGTACGGAAATGTTTGAAATTTGCCGTCCAGCTGTTGTAGGAATCCACGTCCATGCCGCCGTCCCAATGCAGCGTCTTAATTGGAAAACCCGGGTTATTCACCGCGGCGATTGCATCCGCCAGACTGGCGTGATGGAAATGCGTCTGCGTGCGGAAGGCCAGCGTCGGCAAATCCATTTCCAAGCGGCCGTCCAGCGAACCTTGCAGCGCGCGAATCGCGAGATTTTCCACCGCCAGCTTTTGCCTGGCGATTCTGTAATTCCCCGTGGTTTCGATATTCGTTGCATGGAACCACTCATAGGGCAACTTCACCTCGTGGCCGTCAAAGTGCCCGCTGCCGGTCCAATCGCCCGAGGCGTAGCGAGCCTCGCCGGAAAAATCGGCGATGAGGTCCGGAGTAAGCGGCTCGCGAAAGATTTTCCGCACGTCTTCCAGCGAAAGGCGGCCGCGATAATGCAAATTCCATTCCGCGCGAGCGAAGCTGGGCCGCTCGGCGCGCAAATTCAGTTCGGAGTGCAGGGCCTTCCAAACCAGTTCGTCCAGCTCAAACGAGTCGCGGTGCAATACGAATTTTGTGGAAAGGTCGAAACGCAAGGGCACGTCGCGCTTTAAATCTAGTTCCACTTGGTTCCAGCTGAGCTTCCCGACATAGGCCGCATTGCCCTCGGCCGGCATCACGTACTGCAATAGAAACGCGAGATTCTGTCCCTTCAGATCCAGCGGAACTCGCCGGTCGTCGATGTTCGCTCCGCCATTGCGCAGTTCCACCCGGTCAACGCGCAAATTGAAAAGCGATTCCTGCCAGGGACCGGCGTCAGCCCGGGTTTTTGGAGGGGGAATGTTGCTGTGGCCATCTTTTTCAAAACGTACAGCCAGTTCGGGGCGGTCCACCACCAGTTCGTCTATTTTGAATTCCCGGTGTAGAAACGAGAGCACTGTGACCCGCACTTGCACGCGGTCCGCGTGAAATAGCGGAGCATCGCCGGAAGCTTCCAATCCGTGCAGCGTAAGGTTATCAAGTTCGGCGCGCAGGCGCAGCGCGTGCAGATGAAACCCGCCCAGCTCGACGCGCGCACCCGTTGTGGCTTCCAGCTGACGTACCAGCGTATTACGCGCCCACCGCTGGGCGATTCCAAACTCAAAAATACAAAATACCAACGCGGCAATGGCGCCAAGCAAGAGCGCCACGGCTGCCAGCCCATGCGGCCAGCGAAGCTTCATGAGCCGCTTCCTTGCGACACCACGTCAATCTTCAGTCGGTCGCGCGAATCGTTCAGCCATTTTGCGGCGCGGTCACTGATGGCTCGCTGGATCAGCACTTCGCGAATGGTGTCGTCCACGTCGTCCAGCGGAGGCACCGGCTCATTGCGCGCTTTCAATTGCGGGGAGAATTCGTCGCGGTAATACGCCTCCACCTGCTCATCGCTCACTTGCGCTTCCGGTCGGAAGCGGTAATCAATGAACCGCGAAAGATATAACTGTTGGGCGACCATGCGGCGCACGGCCGCTTCCGTCAATCCCGCGTCGGCGCGGCGCTTCTGCAATTCCTCCGGCGATGGAAACTGTTTCACGAATTCCGCATAGGCGAGATCGACGTCCGCGGCCGGTGGAACTGCGTACTTCGTCGCGCTGGCCTCGGAACGGATCATCCATTGATCGCTGAGTTCACGGATCAACTCCGCGCGCGGCTTCGCCTTCCCATCTACCAGCGTCTGGAAAGCGCCGAGCTCACGGACTTCGCTTTCGGTGATGATGTCGTCCTCGATGCGCGCCGCGACGCCATCCACCTGCTGCGCGCCCGAGGAGCCCGAAGCGTCCCGCGCCGGCGGCAATTCGGAATAACTCTCGGTTTGGGCGCCGGCGCGCCTTGCCGCGAACCCCGCGCTCCAGGCCAACAATCCGAAAATGAGCAGCGCGCGTCGCATCAGAACACCGGCCCGATATTGAAGGAAAATCCAAAATGAGAGACGCGAAAGTTCGTCGTTGGCGGCACGGTCGGAGGCGTGGGCGTCACCGAGTATTCCGCCGGATTCAGCAGGTAGCCAAAATCCACGCGCACCGGGCCGATAGGAGTCGCATAACGCACCCCAAATCCCACGGTGTGCGAAAAATAATTCAGCTCCGTCGGCGAAGCGGACTTCCACGCGAGACTAATGTGATCCACGTCGCTATAGACGTTGCCGCCGTCGTAGAAGACTGTTCCACCCAGCCGGTTGCCGATAAACGGCAGCTTCATCGGAAAACGCAACTCCTGGTTGAATATCAGCACCGCCAGGCCGCCGATGGGGAAACCCGTGCACGGATCGCGTGGGCCGGCTTCGTTCAGGCTGAAGCCGCGCAGCGACTGCGCGCCGCCCGAGAAGAAACGCTCGGGCAACGGAATGATCTCCCCCGTTGTGGTACCCTGCGCGCAATTCGTAGGAGCATTACCGGTGGTCGTGCCGGTAGGCACCTCCACTCCAAAGCGCGTCGAACGTGCGAACACAAAGGCGCGGCCAAGAGGATGGTAGGAGGAATTCTGCACGAAGACACGGAAAAAACTCGCGCTGGAACCGAGGGTTGTTGCGGCGTAGCTCAAGTCCGCGGTGTTGAAGCTTCCGGATTTTGGGTCGGCGGGATTGTCGCGCCGGTCGCGCGCATACGTGATGCCAACACCTGACACCAGCGTGGGCTGGCTGTAGAGCGGAATCTGGTCCTCGGAAATCGTGCCGTTCAGGTTGGTGGCAACCACGCGTCGGAAAAAATAACGGTACTGCAGTGAGCTCGATGGCGAAAGCTTCTCGGAGATCTGGAACTGGGCCTCGTACCGGACAGATGTGAAAGTCGCCACATCCAGCGTCTTATCCGCAAATACGGTCAGCGCCGCGCTGAGCGACTTCTTGGCGAGAAACTTGTCCGCCGAGTAAGACGCCAACGCGCGGTACTGCAGCGTGCTCGCTCGCGCCTTGAACGTCAGCGTCTGCGCCCGCCCGAACATGTTCGCGCGGGAAACTTCGAAAATGCCGCGCGGGCTTGCCGCGATCTGCGTACTGTTCGGATTGCACGGCGGCGCATTGGGTGGCGGCGAGCTGGGGCAGGGGTTCGCGATTTGCAGAACTTCGAAACCGAATCCGTAGCCGATGGTGTAGCGCCCGCCTTCTCGGACGTCTACGACCATCACTTTTTGCGGATCGCTCCCGTTGGGATTTTGCGGAGCGATTTGTACCCGCGTGAAAACTCCCATATTGTAGAGTTGCCGTTGCGATTCCACTACGTCGCCCTCGCGCAACGGACCGTTCGGCTGAATCACCACTTGCCGCGCGATGATTCCGGGCCGCGTGTATTGGTAGCCGGTGAGCAATACCTTCGCTACGCTGATGCGCGGGCCCTCGGTGATTTGATACGCGAGCCGGATCCTGTTGGGCGCGCTGGCGGGTGTAGCCTTATCGTCAAAACGCGCCTCTGGAAATCCGTCGTTGTAGTACATGGCCAGAATATTGTTGCGGTCGCTGGCGACGGCCGCCGCGGAATAAGGCTGTCCAGGAGAAGATCCCACCACGTTGAGCACCGCATCCTTGCGCATGGCGTGAACGCCTTCAATCTGCAAGTCCTCCACCAGCGTCTGCGGCCCTTCGACGACCTGGTAGGTGACGAGAAGGTTCCCCTTCTTGCCCTGATAATTCGTGTCAACGCTCGAGGTGACCTTTACATCCAGAAAGCCGTTGGAAAGATACAGCCCGCGAATGGAATCTCCATCGTCGCGCACCAGCGTTTGGCTGAACCGGCCGCTGGAGGCAAACGACGCCGGCTGCAGCGCTAGCCGCCCTTCCAGAAGTTCCTTGCTGAAATATTTGTTACCGCGGAATGAAATGCCGGCAAGCCGGGATCGGTCACCGCGGGAAACTTCGTAGCTGATCAGCCGCACTCCCGCTTTGGGGTCGTCACGAGAACTCACTTGGACGTCGGCATCGAAATATCCCTGGCGCTGAAAATAGTCGCGGATGTTGCGGCGGCCTTCCTGCAACAGGTCGTCGTCCACCGCGCCCTCGGCATAGATCGGCAGCAACTGCCGCAGTTTGCCCTGGCTAATGCGCGCGCCGCCCACCGCCACGCTGACGCGCGGGCCGGTGGTGACCTGGTAGTTCAACGCGACCAGATTGGAAGTCGCATCATAGTTTCCCGCCGTGATCAAAATACCGGCGCCCAAGTATCCCTGGTTGACCAGATACTTTTTCAACCGCTGCGAGGCGCGAGTGACCCGCGCGGACGTAAACGGATTCTTCAGCTTCATTTTCGAGCGCCCGATCAGCTCCGCATCGGGATAAGGCGTCTGGTTCTTGACGATGAAACTGCCCACCACCGCGCGCGGGCCTGGCTCGACCGTTATGAGCACGTCCATTTGGCGCGTCGCCTCGTGCGGCGCGAGACTCCATTTCACGTCGGCTTCATAAAGACCCTCGCTGTGCAGCGTGTCCTTCAGGCGCTCCATGGCCTCGCGCAGCGAACTTTCTCGGAAGGGCTCGCCCAGGGCCAGCCGCATGGAGGCGAGCGCAGCGGCTTCGGTAGGCGGCTCTTTCAAGCCCTCGACGCGGATCACGTTGTTATAGAAATTCCGCTGCACAATGAACTCCACGCGCACTCCTTGCGCCAGCGGAGCGGCCGTGACGCGGATGTCGGCGAAATCGCCGGTGCGATACAGTGCGCGCAGACTTTCGCGTTCCGCACCAAAATCAAACGGCTTGCCAATTTGCAGCGGGAGAGAGGGAGCGGGACCGGGAAGTGAATTCCCGGCGTCATCTACAACACGAATTTCAGCTACGGTCTGGCCTTCAACCTCGGCTTCCTGCGCGCGCACTGATGTAGCAGCAAGGACGCTGCACATCAGCGCGCCGAAAACCAAAATTGTCCCCCAAGTCCCGGTCTGGTAAGAGGCGCAGGCTTGTGGGCATAGCCGATTCCTCGGGATTCTCATTCGCCTTGGAGGTAAGAGGAAAGGTTAGCACAGGCGCGTTGCCTGCCGGATGCGAAAAGGCGCTATGATGTTGAACTGAGAACAGTTCCTCCGCCCCTAATTGACTGCGAAAATGAACAGCGAACAACGCGAAAAATACTCACGTCAGATACTCTTCGCTGGAGTTGGTGAAGACGGCCAGCAGAAACTGCTCGGCGCGAGCGCGGTGCTGGCGGGCTGCGGCGCGCTAGGTACCGTCGTCGCCAATCTGCTGGTGCGTGCCGGAGTGGGACGGTTGCGCATTATCGACCGGGATTTCGTCGAGCCGTCGAACCTGCAGCGCCAGACGCTCTTTGAGGAAGCGGACGCGCGCGAGGCGCTGCCCAAGGCGGTGGCAGCCGAACGCCGTCTGCGTGCCATCAATTCCGATGTGCGCGTCGAAGGCATCGTCGCCGACCTCACTGCCGAGAACTGCGCGGAACTTCTCGGCGGATTTCAGTTAATCCTCGATGGCACGGATAATTTCCAGACGCGATTGCTCCTGAATGACGCCGCGATTTCGCTGCATGTGCCCTGGATTTACGCCGCCGCGGTGGGAAGTTATGGCGTCACCATGACGATTCGTCCCGGTGAAACCGCCTGCCTCGCTTGCCTGCTGGAAGGCGACGAGAGGTCCGCAGCGATTGGCGCGGAAGCTACTTGCGACACCGCGGGCGTGCTCAATGCCGCCGTGGGCGTAATCGCATCGGTTGAAGCAGCGGAAGCTACAAAAATTCTAGCCGGCAGGCCGGAGGTTTTGCACGGACGCCTGGTTTCCACGGACGTCTGGAGCGGACGCTTCCAATCCATCCGCGTGGCGCGCCAGTCAGATTGCCGCGCTTGCGTGCGCCGGGAATTGATCTATCTCGAAGGAGAAGCCCAGCCGCACATCACCATGTGCGGCCGCGACTCGGTGCAGATTCACGAACGCGGACGCAGCCTCGATCTCGACGAGCTGGGCCGGCGCATGCGCAAAGCCTCCGCCGACAGCGTCCACCACAATGAATTCCTGCTGCGCTTTCGCGTTTCCTCGTACGAGATGACCGTCTTCGCCGATGGCCGCGCCATCGTCAAAGGCACAAAAGATCCCGCAGTCGCGCGCTCGCTCTACGCGCGCTACGTCGGTGCTTAGGCTTTTTTACGTTGCCGTTGCTTTAGAATTTGTGAATCGCGCAACAGGGCGATTCACCCTGCGAACCGGCAGCGCTGGTAGGAAGGGTAGCGGCGGGTCTGGAGCAGCTAGACCAGGCACTTCTACTGCAAGCCAATCACCCAACAAATCGCCGCAGCGCGGACTGCCGCATCGCCGCGCGGTCCATATTTTCCCGTGTATTCATCAAAGTCAGCAAAGTACTCAGCACTCGCGCCTTTAGCTCATCCGACATCGGAAATCCGCTGGTGGCCACGTTGACGAGCGCTTCGCCGCGGCCTGATATCTTGCTGATGAATTCCATCTGACGTTCGTGGTTCGTGTTACCGAGCGCCGTCTCCCGCCGCATCTCCGCGCACTCATTTTCAACGAAAAGTGTGAAGTGCATAATGCACAGATGCTCCGCGGCTAAACCTGCGGGGACGTTGATCTTACAGCCTTTGGCGGTGCAATTTTCGGCCACGGACACACCTATTCACAAGCTCATTGCTTTGTAGCATCTTGGCGAGGGGAATTCCAGCGCGGCCAAGCCTGGTGCGCTCAATTAGCCAGCATGCTGCTCAATACCGGTTACTACAATGCAAACGGCGAAACCGGAAGAAGCCGAACTTCAAGTCCAAGTTGCGTGATGGCTCTCGCTTCCGCCGCAGTTTGTTCTATCTCGGCACCCGCATGCTGTTGCGATACGCTCGAGCTCATGTTACACACGAACGCGACGCATTTTCGGCAGGTTAGGGGCGCTGGCGAATGCCGCATCTTGCTCCACACGACATAATGCATATCTTCATCGCCCTGGCCGTACTGCTGGGCGCGGCCAAGCTCGCCGGCGAGCTGATGCAAAAACTGGACCAGCCGTCGGTGTTGGGCGAAATCATGGCCGGAATTCTGCTGGGACCCACGCTCCTTGGCCATTTCAAACCGGAACTGTACGCATTTCTATTTCCCGCCACCGGTAATCTTCCCATCGCGCTGGAAACCGTAACAACTCTGGGTGTCGTATTTTTCCTGCTCATCGCCGGACTAGAAATTGACTTGCGCAGTATCTTCCGCCAGGGCAAGAGCGCGCTGCTGGTGAGCTTTTTCGGCGTGATCATTCCGTTCGCATTCGGTTTTGGCGCCGCCGGATTATTTCCGCGCTTCCTCGGCGCGGCCCCCGGCGCCGACCGCCTGATTTTTGCGCTGTTCGTCGGCACGGCGCTATCCATCTCCGCGTTGCCCGTAATTGCCAAAATCCTGATGGACCTGAATCTCCTGCGCAGCGAAATGGGCACGGTGGTCATGTCCTCGGCGATGTTCGACGACCTCGTCGGCTGGATCCTCTTCTCCATGATCCTGGGCATGATGAGCGGCGGCGGCTCGTCCATGGCAGGAGTGAAACGCACCATCGTGCTGGTGCTGGCTTTCGTTGTGCTAGCGCTCACTGTAGTCCGCTGGCTGATTGACAAGCTTTTGCCGCATATTCAAGCGCACACCAGCTGGCCCGGCGGCGTTCTCGGCTTCATTTTCACGCTCACTCTCGCCGCGGCCGCGTTCGCCGAATACGCAGGAATTCATGCCGTCTTCGGCGCGTTCATCATCGGCATCGCGGTCGGCGAATCCACGCACCTGCGCAAACGTACGTCCGAGTTGATCCACGGCATCGTCACCAACGTCTTCGCTCCATTTTTCTTCGCCAGCATCGGCCTGCGCACCAATTTCGTCACAAATTTCAATCTGCCCATCACCGCCACCGTTATCGGCGTAGCCTGCATCGGCAAACTCCTGGGCGCAGGTATGGGCGCGCGCTTGGGCGGCATGGACCGCCGCACCTCCTGGGGCGTGGGCCTCGCCATGAACGCACGCGGCGCCATGGAAATGATTCTGGGGCTCCTGGCGCTGCAGCTTGGCCTGATTCGCGAAACCATGTTCGTGGCTCTGGTGATCATGGCTCTTTTTACATCGCTCGTTTCCGCGCCTGCCATCAAGTTCCTGATCGGCCGTCGCCGCACAATCACGCTGAAGGACACCGTCAACGCAAAACTTTTCTTCCCGGCCCTGAAATCGCAATCCAAGCAACAGGTTTTACACGAACTGTGCATCGCCGGGGCGGATGCCGTCAGCAACGCTCCTGAACGATTCCTGCGCCTCGTCCAGGAACGCGATCGCGTGGCTCCGAGCGGCTGGGAAAACGGCCTGGCGGTTCCACACGCGCGCGTCAACGGGCTGCTCGAGCCTCTGGTTCTGGTGGGCAGGGTCGCGCACGGAATAGACTTCGACGCCCGCGATGGAAAACTCACCAAGCTGATCATTCTAATTCTTACCGGTGACAATCAGTCTCAGAACGACCTGTTGCTTGATGCCGCCGAATTGTTCAGCCGCAAAGAAGCCATCGAGCAAGCTCTGAACGCAGAAACATTCGTCGAACTAATGGCCGCCCTCAACGCGCCGGTGCATTGATTCACGCCCCGTTCCGCGTTCGCTTCTAAAGCCCCACAAATCAATAAGCAGCACACTTCTCGGCGCCTCGATTGCGTTTGATCCGCACGCAATCCTTCTTGACGCATCCCGCATCTAACTGAAGTGTAGGGGGCCAAAGAGAGGACGGGCCGTGAAGCAGCTCGCTAGAAATACCTTCGCAAGACTGATTTCCGTATTTGTTTTCGCAATGTGCATAGCTCTGTCGGCCAGCAGCAGTTCCGCTGCCACGCCCATGCGGGACAAGAATCAATCATCGGGCGCGGCGGGTAATCCCGAAGCTGTGCTGGCAGACCAGGTGCGCCACCAACTGGTGCTGCTCCCGTGGTATTCGGTGTTCGATAATTTGCAGTACACCGTGCAGGGAAACCAGGTCATCCTTTCGGGCGAGGTGGTAAGACCGGTCCTGAAGGATGACGCAGCATCAGCCGTAAAGCGCATCCAGGGCGTCCAGGAAGTGGACGACCAAATCGAAGTGCT
This sequence comes from Acidobacteriota bacterium, assembly GCA_013289695.1. Taxonomy (GTDB): domain Bacteria; phylum Acidobacteriota; class Terriglobia; order Acidiferrales; family UBA7541; genus Palsa-295. The sequence goes on along the minus strand of JABCZK010000040.1, from coordinate 4,755 downwards.
TCCGCTGTCGTCCTTCGATAACCAAATCCGCTTCGCAGAACTGCGCGAAATCTATTCGTTTCCTTCGCTACAGCGCTATGGCATGGGCACGATCCCCAGCATTCACATCATCGTGAAGAATGGTAACGTGACCCTGGAAGGCGCAGTAGACAATCAAACGGATAAGGATTTGGCCGGCCTTCGCGCGAATGGCGTGCCCAATGTTTTCTCAGTGACCAATAATCTTCGGGTCCTGAAAAACAGCTAATCCGCGAAAGGTAGTGGGTTTTATTTTGACGGCGCTCGGGCCGTCGGCGACCCAGCCCAGCCGACGGTCCCGTTTGTCGTCAATTTCCCCGCGCAGCGCAAGAGTGTGGGGGGGGATGGCTGAATTTCGTGAGGGCACGGCTTCAGCCGTGCCGTAACCGCCGCGGAATCGATGCGGCTTCACAGTTTGCGGCAAAGGTTGGTTTTTTAGGGGGTCGGAGCTTCAGCTCGGGCAATACGTGCTTGGGTTGCAACGGGCTTTAGCCCCGGAGGAAACGGTTTAGACTATTTCTGCGCAAACTGTTCAGGCGCTGAGGCCAGGGATTTCGAGTTTTCACACAGAGTCTCAATCCCCTCTTGCGAGTACCCATGAATTTCGAACCTCAAGGGTTCGCTGCGTGTTCCCCCGCGTGATAAGCAGTCCACGGCCCGGCGTTCATATCTTCGAGCACCGACGTTTGCCACCTATAATCTGGATGCTGATCGAGAAACGGCTGCGCCTTGAAATCCGTGCCGCAAGGATGCCCGATCCGCGCGAGGAAGCTCATCGTCTCCGCCATGTGTGCGTCCATCACCTTGCCTTCCACCGCGCCAAACGGATTGAACGGCTTCACGGCAAAACCCGGATCGCCCGGAGTTGCCGCATCGCCGTGGCCGCACAGCGTGCGCCGGTTCGCGCCCGTTTGCTTGGTATAACTGTCATAGTGGTCGGCCAGAAATGCCTCGGCCAAGGTTGTGTCAATTTTCCCCATATTCGCGGCCATTAATTCGTCCCAGCGGACATGCCGCGCGTTTGCCGAAGCCGCCAGATTCGTCACATCGAACGTAGTCTCGTCTTTCAACACGTCCGGATCGCTCGCAAAATTCGAGCCCACAAAATATCCATCTTTGGTGCGCCACACTCTGTTGTGCCTCAGGCCCAGCTCGAAGCGCGCGATCTCGTTGCTCTTGCGGTCCGCCAGCAACCAGTCGTTCGCGTAGCCACCGTTGTTTCTATCCAGCATGATTTTCACGTACTCATCAATCGAACCCGCGTACTGCATGGCTTTGCGCGCGCGCATGAATTCCGCTTTTCCGTTGGGATCCCAGCCGTGGAAGTCTGTGATGGTGGTTTCGGTCACCATCAGTCCATTAGAATTGACGCCGAAATCGTCGTCGCTCGCGATCACTCCAGGGTAACCGTCCATCAGCATTGCGTAACCCGTCTGCGGCACGATGTCGAGAATGATTTTCCAGCGCGCCCCTTCCAGGTAGCTCGTCCAATTGTTGTGCGCCATCACGATCTGGTGATCTTTGGTGTAGCTCCCGGTGGCGACAAACGCGCTGCAGTGCCCTTCGTGCGTGGCCGCCGAAACTGCGCCATTCTTCGATCCATTGGTTTGCCCACTGGTCTGCTTGTCCAGCCACGGAACGTAGTAATCCGCCAGTTCCATGAAAGCGTTCAGCGCCACGATGTCGTAAAGGTCCAGGTTCACGCGCCGCGCTCGCAACCCTTCCACGATTCCCTGCAGCTCGGCCTGATATTCCGGATCAATCTTCGGCCAGAGCATTTCGCGCGCCGCCCGCCGGAAAAAATCCCAGTTGCGATTGCTGTTGTGCGTCATCTCCAGGCTAGCCGCCGCAAACCCGTCGGCAATCTCCGTCGCCAGCAAAAATCCATGCTGATACCCAATGTCGTGCGGCGCCCCCTCCAGGTGCACGTAAATCCATCCCCCGCGCTCAAACCGGTAAGCCCGAGCCAAGATCGGATTGTCCGACCCGCGCTGCGCTGCAGACGCTGTGAATGCCCAAGACGCCGTGGGCGCAGTGAGCGCGGTTGAAGCCGCGTACGCTGAAGTCGCTGCGGATGCCAAGCCCGCAGCAGGCGGCGCCAGTGCCGAATGCTCCGCATGAACCTCCCCAAGCGCCACGAATTGCGCGGTAAGCAAAGCGAATCCCGCCCCGATCATCACCAAGACAAGCAAAGCAAATGGCAAACGATTCCTTGAAACATTCATCGGGGCGTTTCTCCTGTGCCAGGCCCGAACTCGACGCAGCGCAACCGCAGCCATGGTAAGAGCCGTGCCATGCACCTGTCAACGCGCGCTGCCTCTCACAAGCGGTCATTGAAGAGTTGCGCCAGGTCCCGGCGTCCGTGAAGAATGGAAGCGATTTGCAGAGGTTTTGTCGTGAGCCGATAAACGATCAAACAAGCGTAAACCGGAAAAAATTCACATCCTTATCCGTTAAATCCGTGCGGGCGACATCGGCGCACAGGTGTGTAACCAATCGCCAGCCGCGCAATACCCATCGTTCAATTTCTAACCGCAACAGACCCAGATTCGGAAATTCCGCAATCCCATGGAAACAAACGAGAAACGATTTTCTAACCGCAACAAAACTACCGATGTCGCAAAATTCACCGGGACCAAACGTTCATGGATGGGCAGCGGTTCACGCGGCTCACAGGTTGCAGAAGGCGAAGTACAGCCAACTGATTACTGCTCAGCAATCACAATACATATCGGCGCAGCTCTCCCCGCACATTAACTTCGTTGACACCGCGGCTTACCACCGTATAATCATATGCTTAGCTTGGCGACACCCCAGCCATCCCAGGCGGTTCCACCGTTATCGCGTTTCGGCGTTTTGCATCGTGGTTAGCCCCGGAGGAATGTACCGAGTGATCTGGTTTCATAATGCGGCGACGCAGGCGGTGTGCTCCGCGCTTACCTGGACTTCGGTCGCGAGCAATCCTGTCTCCGACTACTGGCGCCGCAACACCGATGCGCAACTGAATCCCTTTCGCGGCCTCTACCAGCTCAATACTTTCGATCTCGCGATCATGCTGCCGTATTTCTTCGTGATGGCCATCCTGGCCATGTACGGCATTCATCGTTACGCGCTGGTTTACAACTATTACAAGAACCGCAAGCGTGTCGCAGGTCCGCCTCCGGAAATCACGCAGTGGCCCAGAGTCAGCGTGCAACTTCCCATTTACAACGAGCGCTACGTCATCGAGCGCCTCGTAGAAGCGATTGCCGCGTTCGATTATCCGCACCAGCTCCTCGACATACAGGTGCTCGATGACTCCACTGACGAAACGCAGGAAGTCGCGCGCGACTGCGTTGAGCGCTACCAGGGACTGGGCCTGCCGATCAGCTACATTCACCGCGACAACCGCGAAGGATTCAAAGCCGGCGCTCTGCAGGAAGGATTAACCACCGCGCTCGGGGAGTTCGTCGCCGTCTTTGACGCGGATTTTATTCCGCCGGTGGATTTTCTGCGGCGCACCGTGCCCTATTTCGCCGATCCTAAGCTGGCCATGGCGCAGACGCGCTGGAGCTATATCAACCGGAATTATTCGGCGCTCACCGAAGTGGAGGCCATCCTTCTCGACGGACATTTCGTCATCGAGCATTCCTCGCGCTTCCGCACCGGCCTGTTTTTCAACTTCAACGGCACGGCAGGCATCTGGCGGCGCGCCGCCATTGAAGATGCCGGCGGCTGGCAGCACGACACCCTCACCGAAGACACCGATCTTTCCTATCGCGCGCAGTTGCGCGGCTGGCACTTCGTTTATTTGCCGGAGATTGAATGTCCCTCAGAGCTTCCGGTGGAAATGAATGCGTTCAAATCGCAGCAAGCGCGCTGGGCCAAGGGCCTGATGCAGACGGCCAGGAAAATTCTGCCGCGCGTGATGCGCGCCAATGTGCCGGGTAGCGTGAAAGCGGAAGCTTTCTTCCATCTCACGGCGAATATCAGCTACCCGCTGATGGTTTTGATGTCCATGATCTTACTGCCGGCAATGATCGTGCGTTTCTATCAGGGATGGTTTCAAGTGCTGGTGATTGACCTGCCGCTGTTTCTCGCGTCCACTTGCTCGATTTCGTCCTTTTATCTAGCCGCCGAGCGCGCACTGTATCCGAAAACCTGGAAGCGCACATTCTTGTATTTGCCGTTCGTGATGGCCGTGGGGATTGGTCTTTCCGTGCGCAATGCCTTGGCGGTGATTGAAGCGATCGTCGGCGTGAAATCGGAATTCGTGCGCACGCCAAAATATCGCGTGGAAGCGGGGACGCACGGCGACGGCGTCTGGGCCAAAAAGAAATATCACAAGAGCGCCGGATGGATGCCCTTCGCGGAGGTTCTGTTGGGTTTGTATTTTTCCGCAGCGGTCGTGTACGCGCTGCAAAATGAAAACTACGCCACCATCCCATTCCTGCTGCTCTTCGTGTGGGGCTACCTTTACACCGGCCTGATGTCGCTGGCGCAAACCTACTTCGAACGCCTGCGCTTCGGCGTCGAATCCGGCGAAGTCCGTCCCGCCTCCACCGGCGCACCAGGGTTTTAGCGCGGCCAAAAATAAAAACGGCGGCCCCGTTTTGTGGAACCGCCGCTTCTTCCTGCTTTCTGTCTGCAACTTTCTAAATCAAAACCTTGCTTTGTCTCCGGACGCAGCCGCGTTTTGCAACGCCGCGCTGCTCACCGATTTGGGGCCGGTATTACACCTGCGCTTGCAGGATTTCT
>JABCZK010000039.1 GCA_013289695.1 Acidobacteriota bacterium | reverse complement strand
GGAACTGCGAATCGAATCTTCATTCTCACTCCTTAAAGTAGATAGTCTTTCGGATGCCGGTGCCAGGAACTGTGCCGCATATCATGCAGGACACAAATCGGAGATTATAGCTGTCGCCCGAGAAGCTGGTCAATCGCTTTCGTTTCGGCCTGCCGTTGCGCCCCGAGCGACCACTCGCTTGTGAGATGCACACGCGGAAGGCATGGTTGGTCTTGGTCGATCACCCGCGCGGAGCCGACGGGCCCGCACGCCCGCGTCGCGCGCTTCGAACACCAACCTCCCAGCCAGGAAACGGATACCCGTTAGTTCGGCAGCGGCACCAGCAGAATGCGGTTATTGGCCTGATCAATCTGCACCGCAAGGTTGAGACGTGGATCGATGGCGATCGAATTCGGGCCCGGGATCACGGGCGTCACCGGCGCGCCGCTGCCCGGGTCGAGCACGTCACGCACTTGCGGCACCGGGCAGTTCGAGATCCCATTTGGATTCGGCGGACACACATAAGCCAGAATCGAAAGCGTGTTACTCGCGGCGTTCGATGTAACCAGCGTGCTGGTATTGAAATTGTAATCCACCGAGGTGGGGTTGATCCCCGTGCTGATAGAGGCCACCTGCTCGGACGTCAACGGATCGACGATATTCACATTGTTGGCTGTGCTGTCTGCCACCACGAAAACCTGGTTCAACGCGTCGAACACGATGCCAGTGGGAAGGGACATGCCAACTCGGGTGGGCGGACCTGCAGGCAACGGTACTAATTCCAGACCGCTGTTGTTCGTAGAAGTTAGGTTCGACGCAGTGGTGACGCCCGCGATCGTTTGCGTCGGGTCATTGTTGAGAACCGGATCGATCGCCACAGCCAGCGGAAGAAAATCAACGGAGGAGGGCGCGGTAGTCGTGCCAGATGCCGCGCCGATAACCGTGAAAGTAGAAAGCCCTCCCAAGTTATTGGCGCCCGAAACGACTGTGTCGGTAATGGCCGCCAGTGCCGAATCCTGATCGACGGCGACCCCAATGGGCAGCGTCGCCGAACCGAGGGTTATCGTTATCGGACTATTAAATACCAGGTCCACGCCCTTTTCATCGAGAACCGTCACGTCATTGCTTCCGTTATTCGCCACAACGGCCTGCCCAGTCCGCGCCAGAATCGCCACGCCGTTGGGCGTCGCACCGGTGGTGAAAAAGCTCGGCGATTGCGGAATGACTTGCGAGCCATCCAGCAGGTTCACCACGGAGATGCTGTTGCTTCCTGAATTCGTCACCACCGCTTGATCAAGATAAGGATCCACAGCCACGCCCACGGGCGCGGTGCCGACCGGGACGGGCTGAATCACCGTGAGTGCGCTGACGTTTGAAATAGCCGCGCCTGTTCCCACATACAACGCGAAGCGTCGCGCGGCCTCGAGGTCGGTCGCGGGAACCGCGGCGGTGAGCTGACGGCTGCTCACAAAATTCACAGCAGCTTTCGGCAGCGCCGTGCCATCCAGAAACACCTGCGAACTGCTGGTGAATCCAGTGCCGATAATCGAAACAGTCAAGCCCGCCGGCGGATTCTGCACAAACGTCGTGGAGGGGCTCATCTCCAGAATTTGTAGCGGGTTGGGCGTGGTGGTGGCCATGGGAAAAACGGAGACCGTATTGTTGCCGTGATTCACGATGTACGCCGTGTTGGTGAGCGGATTCACCGCCACAGCCTGCGGCGAGTTGAATCCCGCCACCGTCTGCAGCACCAGATTGTTTTTCAGGTCCAGCACGAATCCGTTGTTCGCCGTCCCGTTCACCACGATTCCGATGTTGGCAAGCGGATTTACGGCGGCGGCAACCAACCCCAAATTCGTAAACGCAATTCCCCCTTGCGTAAACGGAACCGAGCTCACCGAATTATCCAGCATGCTGAACGACGCAACCGACGGCGCAGCCGGCACATCGTTCGGACCCTGCGGATCGGCAAAAAGCGCCTGGTGTGTGGCAGCGTTAATGGCCACGCCCTGCACGGTGGTTGAAATCGAAAGACTGGCAATCACCACCGGAGTGCGCCCAAAGTCGGCGGGATTCACGCCGGGCCCGGGATTGCGCCCGAGATCCACAATCGTGATCGTGCCGGCGCCTCCTGGAGTAATCAACGCCCAGTTCAATTTCGGATCTACCGACACGCTGGGGCTTATGCCGGTGCCGATGGGGGCGAGCGTGCCAGTCACGATTTCGATGAACGTGGCAACGCCGCCGGAAAAATCCACGATGGCGGCGGAATTGGTAGATTGGAAAGCGACGAGCCCACGATGCGTCAACGGATTGATGCCGATCGCGAACGGCACCGGTGGCGCGTTGGGTGGAGTACTCGTATTCGGAAGCGGAAATGTTGCTGTTACTGTCTGGGTGACCAAATCAATCAGCGAAAGGCTGTTGCTGCCGCTGTTGGTGACCACCGCGATGTGATCGCCCAGCGCGCCTCCCGCGGTCGTCACTTGATCGTCTATCGCCACCGAAGTGGGAGCATGCCCAACCCCGACGGTCGTAGTCGCCAGCGTTCCAAGATTGACGATGCTGACGCTATTGCCGCCCGTATTCGCGACCACTGCCAGGTTCAATGCTGGATCAATCGCGATTCCCAGCGGCGACGCGCCCACCGGAAAACTCGAGCTTACCCCCGTCGAGATATCGCCGGGCAGCGGCTCGACGGTGATATTCACCGCGGACATTGCCGGATTCGGCGCCGTCACATCGCCGTTTTGCACGATCAGCGGATACTGGCCGGGCGCCGGCGCGCACGTACTCGGTATGACGACGCCCAATTGCTGCGAACTGGTGTGCGTGACGGTTGCGGTCTGTCCGTTGCACTGCGCCTTGGTCTGCGCTGAAAAAAATCCGCCGATCAGATTTACGCCCGCCGTTGTGCCACTGGGGACGATCGTATCCGGCGATAGCGCGACCACTGCGGGACGCGACGGCATTACCGTCAGTCCGTTGGTTGGCCCGTCAAGAACATTCGATAGATCTCCGTTCTGCGCTTGGACAACCATGGGCACTGGCCCCGCCACAGACAGTTGCGCCGCAGGAATCGTCGCGTGCAGAAGCGTCGCACTGAGAAACAGAGTCGGTACCGGCGCGGGCGGCGTTCCCGCCAGCAGCACGCTGTTCGAGGTGAAGTTCGTTCCCGTCAGGAATACTTCTTGCTGCGCCGATCCTTCGCCCACCAGGTTTGGCGCCGCGGAAGTAAGCGTCGGCGGACTGGAACTGATGATCGTGACGGACGCAGTACCAGACTGCGCCGGATCAAATCCCGAAACCGCCGTGATCGTCACCGAGCCTGGCGGATTACTTGTGGGAGCGGTATAGGTGGCGGTGTTGCCATGACCTGCGCCCGCAACAATAAATCCGTCTGTTATATCGCCGCCTGCATTTCCATTTACTTCCCAGGTGACCGCCGTATTCGTCGTGCCGGTCACGTTCGCCATAAATGTGGAGGAATCCCCCGGCGCAATGGTGGCAGTGGTGGGCGAGACGGCCACGCGAATCGTGGAATCAATGTGCACCACGGTCGTGCCGAATATCGTTGTGTTTACCGTGCTGGTAGCCACTACCAGGAAGTCGTTCGTCGGCGGAAGAGAATTAGGCGCGGTGTAAAAGCCCCCCGCAGGCGTGTTGGTCTGCCCCGTCGTGATGATTCCGAAGCCGCTCGGCATTTGCGTCTGCCCGGTTGTGGCAGGGCTGCAAACTGTCGGTTGCACGTTGGTCGGAGTCGGCACCAAACAGAGTTGCCAGGTCACCGAAGTCGTCGCGGTTCCGGTGACGGTGGCTTGAAACTGCTGCTGGCCGCCCAGCGGAACAGTCGCTGGGTTCGGGCTTACCGTGACGCCCACGGGCGTGGAGTTCCCTCCGCAACCTGACAGCCACGCCGATGCCGTGACGAACAACGCCGCCGCGCCTAACCTCAATAATATCTTGTTGCGCATTTCTTTCACCCTCTCAACTGAATTCGCGGCGCGCGCTGGATGCCTTCCCGTGCGTCGCGGCCGATCGTGCGTTCGGATTAATCGTGCCCATTCCTAGAATGTCTTACCCACCGTAAAGCGGAAGGTATGCTGCGGCTCGATCAAGGCCGCCGGAATATGCTGTGTATTGGCGACGATGAATGCCTGCAGCTGCGGCGCGATCTGGGTCTCCAGCACGCCGGGCGGCAAGGAGTTCTTCACCGCTTGGCTTAGCGCGTAACCGCCGCTCAGGCCGTTGATGGTGTTGTCCAGCCGCAAATAGTTGTACGCATAATAAATTCGGAACGGCGCATTCACGATCGGCAGGATCACGTCCAGCTCCACGCCCGCCGAGGTGTGTACTTTGAAATTGGTGCCGGGATAGATCGGCAGATTGCTGGCGACCTTCAAGTTCGGAAAATCCGGATTCGGATATTGCTGCTGAAACAGAGTGACGGCCGAAGGATCCAGCGCCAGTTGCGATTTTCGCAGGATGCCGTTGACGCCGATGTCGTTGAACAACGTCAGCGTCACCGGTCCCGCGATCGGTATGCGGTATTCGAGGTTGCCTACGTTCTGGAAATCGCCGCCCGGCCGCGTCGGCAGGAACTGGATCATGGGCACGCCAATCGTTTGCAGCGTCGGTTTCCCCTGCGCATTTAACACCGTGGGGTTGAAGAAGCTCACCGGCTGCGTCGTGGATTGGGGAATCTCCACAAAGGGCGAAATGGTGTAGAAATCGAATCCACGTACGTCGTTCTCGCCCCCCAGGAAGAACCGGCTGAACGGCGGAACGTTCGTCCCGTTGTAACCCGTTATCATTCCCGTTTGGAACTTCAAGCCGATCACGTTGCGGCGCTTATTCACCGGATGGAAATAGGTGGTCACAAAGGAATTCGTTATGGTATTGACGTTCCCTTGCAGCGGTCCGCCCTCAAACCCGATCCCATAATAGAAGCTCTTGCCGTTCGTCGGGTTTTGCGGATTGTTCACCGTGCTGTAGGAAACCGTCGCCGTGATCTTGCTCGATTCGATTCCGTTCAGCGCGGAAGGCCCGGCCAACCCCGTGAATTTAATGCTGTCGAACAGTAACTGAGCCGACGTGCTGAACGTCTGAATGTTCGTGGTGGAATAGCCATACGTAATGCCCACGCGCGTAAAGGAAAACTTCCGCAGCGGATAGCTCGCGAACACCGTCAAGCCTTTGGAGTTGGTGGTGTAGTTCTGCTGCAACGCGGGATTGAGCGCGACTTGCTGGTTGAAGGCGATGCCCAGCTGCTTGGCTTGATTGTAATCAAATTTCGTGGAAAAAATCGTGAAGCCGGTGGAAATGGGGCGATCGAACAGGTACGGCTCAGTGAAACCGAAACGCACGTCGCGCTGAAAGCTCCCCACCTGCGCGGAAAGCGAAAGCGTTTCGCCCAACCCCAGGAAATTGTTCGTGGTGTAGGAACCGCCGATGAACGTTCCGGCGATGCCGCTGACGCCGCCATTGAAGCTGATGGACTGTTTGCCTTTTTCATGCAACTTGAGCTTGATGTCCACCGTCCCAGCCTTCACGTTGCGCTTCAGTTCCGCATTTTCCGGCTTGATCGTGTCGAAATAGTTCAGCTGGTTCAGCCGCAATAGGCTGACTTCCCACAAACGGTTGTTGAATACCTGGCCTTCATCGAGCAGCAACTCGCGCCGAATAACTTTGTCGCGCGTCGTGGTGTTCCCGGAAAACTCAATACGCCGCACGAAGAATTGCTTTTGCTGGTCGAACTCCACGGTCAGATTCACGATCTTCTTTGCGTCATCAATCTCCGTCAGGGGCGTGGCCACGAAATCGATATACCCGTACTCGCCGTAAAGCTTTTTGTAGTTATCGAGGGCTTTGCGCAGCTTGTCCGCCGCGAGGATGTCTCCTTCTTTCAGGGGGAACGCCCGCGCCAGAACTTCGGACTTGAATACCAGGCCCTGTTCCGGGTCCGAGCTGCGAAACCGCAGGCTGCCCATGCGGTACTGCGTGCCTTCATCAATCGTGATCGTGATGTCCGCGCGCTTGCCGTTCTTCGAGCCAAATATCGGCCACGGCCCCGGGATGCCGCTACGCTTGTCATCGGATACTTTCACCACCGGATCGCTCACCGACACCTTGAAATATCCGTGGTCCTGGTAGATCCCGTGGATGCCCACTCCCAGGTCTTCATCCAGCTTAGCCTTGTCGTAGGTCTTGCCGAGAACTGGAATCTCCGTGATATATAGTGGAATCGCGTAGGGCCGGTCGTTGTGCATCGAGCGGATCAGTTTCCGGTCGGAAAACGCCTTGGCGCCAACAAATTTGATGTCGCCCACTTTCACTTTCGGCCCTTCATCAATATTAAAGACCAATTTCACCGCGTTGGTCGCCGCGATGCGTTCGTAGGTGGGCTTCACGGTAGCGAATTGCCGCCCGTGCTCGGCCAGCAGGCCCTTGATCACCACTTCCGCGCGCTTGATTTTCGTGGGATCAAACTGGCTTTCCACCGACAGGCCCACTTTCTTTTCCTTGAAAGCGTCCAGAATGTCCGACTCGGTGATGGACTTGTTCCCCTTGTACTCGATGCGGCGAATGATGGGGCGCTCGGTCACATAGAAGACGATGAGTTTTGCGTTCGGCGCGTTGGGGCTGTCTTCCACTTCCAGACGGATGTCCTCGAAAAACTGCGTGTTCCACAGCGCCTGAAAATCGCGGCGCACTGCCTCGGGGCTGTAAGGGTCGCCGGGACGTGAAAAAATTCGCGCCAGCAAAGTGTCGCGCTGAATCCGGCGGTTACCGATGAATTCAATTTTCTCGATAACGTACTGCGGGCCGTTCGCGTCCTGAGGTTGTTGAGCCGAAAGGGATTGCCCCGAAGCCAGCGCGCACAAATACACCACAACCAGAAGTTGCAATGGACGCAGAAAAGTTTTCCCGCTGGCGGCCATGGTCAAGGCCGCAGTATCCCGCCCAAAATTGTGTGCTCCCCCGCCGGACTGCTCCCGCCGGCTTGCGCGTAGGATTCCTAGTGGGCCACTGGGGTTGCTTCAACTACAGGTCGGAACGCCAAGCCCTCGCTCCCGAGATAAATTTCGAGAGTTGCGGGTCTTTGCAATCCGCCCTGAATCAAAGCTTCCGACAATGGGTCTTCGACGTACTTCTGTAACGCGCGGCGAAGCGGCCGCGCGCCATAATTTCGGTCGCTGCAGGTCTTCTCGAGGATCCACTGGCGCGCCTCCGGTGTCAGTGCAATCTGCACCTGACGATGCACCAGCGTTTCGTTGATCTGGCCCACGAGCAAGTCAATAATCCGCAACAGATCGTCATCGTTGAGCGAATTGAACAGAATCACTTCGTCCAGACGATTCAGGAATTCCGGATTGAAAACTCGCCTCACTTCACTCATCACCATGTCATCCTGGCTCTTGGCCATCGCGTCCAGTTCCTTCGAGGCGAAACCCAGGCCCGCCTGTTTCTGCAACTGCCGCGCGCCCAGGTTCGATGTAAGGATGATGATGGTGTTGCGGAAATCCACCGTGTTGCCAAGCCCGTCGGTCAACTGACCGTCTTCAAAGACTTGTAGCAGGATGTTGTACACGTCTGGGTGAGCTTTTTCAATCTCATCCAGCAAAATAACCGAATAGGGCGTCCGCCGCACGCGCTCGGTCAATTGACCGCCTTCTTCATATCCAACGTATCCTGGAGGTGCGCCGATCAACTTCGATACGGAATGTTTCTCCATGTACTCGGACATATCGAAGCGGATCAGCGACTTTTCGCTGCCGAAAAGGAATTCGGCCAGGCGTCGCGCTACTTCGGTCTTGCCCACGCCCGTGGGACCAAGGAATAGGAAGCAGCCCACCGGACGGCCCGGAGCCTTCAATCCCGCGCGGCTGCGGCGAATGGCCCGTGCCAGCGCGGTGATGGACTTGTCCTGGCTGATGACGCGGCGGTGCAGTTCTTCTTCAATGCGCAGCAGCTTCTGCTGTTCGTCTTCCTTGATAGCCGACACTTGAATGCCGGTCCAGCGCGCCACCACTTCTTCGATGTCCTCGCGCGTAACGATCCCCGTCGAGGAATCGTCAATCTTCAATTTCTCGCGCAGCACACGCAGATGTTCCTTTTCCTTGCGCTCTTCCTCCGAATAAAACCGCGCCTTCTCGAATTCATGGTTGGCGATCGCGGTTTCCATGCGGTGCGTGATGAACTTCACGCGCTTCTGCACTTCGGAAACTTCGTCCGGCAGCATGGCCTGGCGCAATTTCACGCGCGAGCCGGCTTCATCGAGCAGATCGATGGCCTTGTCCGGGAGAAAACGGTCCGGGATGTACCGGTTCGAGAGATAAACGGCGTATTGAATTGCTTCGTCCGTGTAACTGACCGCATGGAATTTTTCGTAGCGGTCGCGCACGCCCTGCAGCACGCGAATCGCTTCCTCTTCATTCGGCGCCGCCACTTTCACGGCCTGGAAACGCCGCTCGAGCGAACGATCTTTTTCGACGGACTTGCGATATTCAGAAGGGGTGGTGGCGCCGATGCACTGAATTTCGCCGCGGCTCAGCGCCGGCTTCAAAATATTCGCGGCGTCCAGCGATCCTTCCGCCGACCCCGCGCCCACCAGCGTGTGCAGCTCATCTATGAAGACGATGGCGTTCTGGCTCTCCATCAATTCCTTCATGATGGTTTTCAGCCGCTCTTCGAATTGCCCGCGATACTTCGTTCCCGCCACAATCAAGGAAAGATCCAGCGAAAGGATGCGCTTATCCGCCAGGAACGGCGGCACGTCGCCGTCCGATATTCTCTGCGCCAGCCCTTCGACGATCGCCGTCTTGCCTACGCCTGGTTCGCCGATCAGCACCGGATTATTTTTCGTGCGCCGGCACAGAATCTGAATCGCGCGTTCCAGTTCGCGGTCTCGTCCTACCAGCGGGTCCAGCTGGCCTTCCATCGCCGCCTGCGTCAAATCTCGGCTGAATTCCGCTAACAACGATGCTTCTTTTGGCCGGTTCACTGGCACCTTCTCTCCCGCGCTGCGTCCCAATTCCTCGCGCACGGTTGAAAGCCGCAATCCCCGCTCCAGCAAAATCTCCGCACCGAAAGACTTCTCTTCCCGCAGCACGCCCAGCAGCAGGTGTTCCGTCCCCACGTGTTTGTGACCCAGCCGCTCGGCTTCCTCGGCCGCGAAATTCAATATGCGCTTGCACTCCTGGCTCAGCGGAACTTCCACCGAAGTCGAGATGCGTTCACGCACGGTGATGCGCGCCTCGATTTCCTTGCGGATGGATTCGATCGAGCCATGCGTGCGCAGGAAACGGTTGGCGAGCGCCTTATCCTCGCGCAACAGTCCCAGCAGCAGGTGCTCCGTCTCGATGTACGGGCTGCCGTACTGGCTCGCCTCGTAGCGTGCGAAAAAGATTACGCGCCTAGCCTTTTCTGTATAGCGTTCAAACACGGGTCACCCACGGTCTCCTGGAGTCGTCGCCCCAGCACCGGCGGTCCGCGGCAGAGGTACCGCGGAATCGCCCAGCGCTTCTGCGCCCGGGGCCAATGCTCCGCGTTCCAGTGTCAGAACACGGTCGGCGCGCCGGGCTAATGAAAGGTTGTGTGTCGCAAGGATGGATGTCAACTGCAGTGACTGGTGCAGCCGCTGCATCAATTCGAAAATATTCTCGGCGCTGCGTTGATCCAGGTCGCCGGTAGGCTCGTCGGCCAGCAATAAGGCCGGGCCATTCACCAACGCTCGCGCGATGGCCACACGCTGTTGTTCGCCCCCAGATAGCTGACCCCCACGTTGCTCTGCTCGATCGGCCAATCCGACTTCGCCTAGCCATGTTGCCGCGGTCCGGAGCGCTTGCGCCAATGACACGCCCCGCACTAGGAGAGGCATCGCTACATTTTCCGCCGCAGTGAAATCCGGCAACAGGTGGTGACGCTGCCAGACAAAACCCACGGCGCGATTGCGATACTCCGCCAGCTCCGATTCTGAAAACAACTGCAGCGATTTCCCGGCGAAGTATACTGTACCGCTCGTTGGAGTGTCCAGCGCAGCAAGCAGATGCAACAACGTACTTTTACCGGTGCCGGAGGGCCCGACCACCGCAACCATCTCGCCGCGCGCAATCGTGAGATTTATCCCCGCCAGAGGAGTCACGTCTTGCGCACCGGAGCGGAAGGTCTTGCGCAGATTCTCACCGCGCAGGATTTCGCGCGCGCCCGGCGCGGTGGTTTCACCGGTGTTATCGAGGACAGCGGTGCTCGAATTTGCCTGCGTCTGCATCGCCTAGGCTGTAATCTCTTTCACGTTAGATGCCGAATTCACCAAACTGTATGTCCTTCCTTTACAGGCATCTAGTTATTCCGGGCTTGGCGCCTCCTACCTGTAAATCCAATGGATTTCTCTTTATGACCGTACCGTTACCTCTAGCAGCAGCTCCACCCCTACCAGCTGCGCGACGCAAAGCCGCCAAAACTTCGCCTCTTGTTCGATTCTAGCACGGAGCGTCGCGAATTGCAGATTGCCCCGCCTCCAATTCGGCGCAAAAATCCGCCCTGGCGTCGCGTTTGTCGGACTGCCTGGGGCCAGACCGCCGAGCTCGCGAACGGCCTGCGCAAGCCTGAAGCTTGCCGCGGAAATATGCCACGGGAATGAACCCAATAATTACCCATTACGAGCAGGCTAATTATTCGAAGCGGAGAATTTCCACCGGCAAGATGCGGGACGCCGAACGCGCCGGCAAAATCGTGGCGGCAATGCTTATGAACAGCGCCGCCGCCGCAATCCAAATCGCGTCCAGCGCATTCGTGTGGAATGGCACGTACGGAATCGCATAAACCTCAGGATTCAGCGGAATCAATCGCCATTTATTGGCGATCCCCGCAAACGTGTAACCGATCAGCAAGCCCGCCACGGTCCCCGCGATACTCACGACGAGCCCCTGCAAAATGAAAATCTTGCGCAGCTGCTGGCGGCGCGCTCCCATGGCCATCAGCACGGCGATATCGCGCGCGCGATCGGTCACCGTCATGGTCAGCACTACCAGAATATTCAACCCGGCGACGAACGTGATCAGCCCGATGAACAGCGCCGTCACCAATTTTTCCAGGCTCAACGCGCGAAACAACGCGCGGTTTTCGTCCATCCACGTCGAAGTCGTGAATCCCGGCCCAGCTCGCCGCAATAAATCGTCAGCAATTTTATTCGCGTCGTCCATCTGCGTCACGCGCGCTTCCAGCAAGCTCACCACGTCCCCAATTCCCGCGAGCGATTGCGCCGACCCGAGCGTGACGAAACCCCAATTCGCGTCGTAATCGTAAAATCCCGAATCGAAAATTCCGCTCACGTGGAAACGCCGCGAGCGCGGCAGCATCCCAAAAGGCGTCAAGCTTCCTTGCGGACTGGTCAGCGTGATGTATTCGCCCGCGGAAATATCCAGATCGTTCGCCAGGATCCGCCCCACCAGCACTGCCGGAATCCCGTCCGCATCCTGCGCAAAATCTCCGCTGCCCGCCACGATATGATGTAGAGCTTCGCTCGCGCGGCGTTCCAGTTCCGGGTCAACTCCCTTCAGCACGATTCCCCGCGCGCGCCCGCCGGATGAAAGCAGTACAGTGGCATAAATCGCCGGTTCGATCGAACGCACACCCGGTGTGCCGCTCAGGTTCGTCATCAATTCGCGATAATCCCGGATGCCGTTCGGGCTGATGGGCTTCAGGTTTACGTGCGCGGTAACACTTAGCAAGCGGTCGCGAATCGCCTGGCGAAATCCGGTGTTCATCGAGAGCGCGATTACCAGCGTAGTCACGCCCGCCGCCACGCCGATCACCGCCAGCAGTGTGACGATGCGCAGCACCGCCGGCCGGTTCGGCGACCGCAGGTACCGCAGCGCCACCAGCCATTCGAAGCTCATTTCGCTTTGCCGCCTGAATCACTTCCGCCACTAGATCCTTGCGACGACGCGTCATCGGCTGCTGCATCCGGCGATTCCGCGCGCAACAACGGAAACAGCACCACTTCTCGAATGGCGTGCGAATCCGTCAGCAGCATCACCAGGCGATCAATGCCCACGCCTTCGCCCGCGGTGGGCGGCAAACCGTGCGCCAGCGCGCGTATGTATTCCATGTCCACTTCTTTCGGCGCCTCCTGCCCGCCTTTTTCCACCTGCGCGCGAAAACGCCGCTCCTGGTCGAACGGATCATTCAATTCCGAAAAACCATTGGCCAATTCCATCCCCGCGACAAACAGCTCGAAGCGCTCTGTCACCGACGGATCATCAGCCTTCTGCTTCGAGAGCGGCGAAATCGCCGTCGGAAAGTCATATATAAATGTCGGCTGCACTAGGTGCGCTTCGGCAATCGTTTCAAATAGCTCGCCGGTCAATTCGCCATCGGACAGCTTCGTCCCATTCGCAACAGAATCAATTCCATGCGCCCGCGCATAAGTATGGAAGCGCCCCGCCACCCTACCCGGCCCACCCTCGGCGCTCAATTCCGCCACGGTAGGCGCGGCACCCGCCGCCGATGGCCAATACTTCACAATCGCCTCGCGCATTGAAAGCCGCTCGAACCGCGCGAAATCGATCGTCTGCTCGCCGTACTTGATCTGCGCGCTGCCCGTCACTTTCTCGGCCAATCCGCGGAATAACTCCTCCGTCATGTCCATCAATTCCAGGTAATCGCTGTACGCCTGGTAGAACTCCAGCATCGTAAATTCCGGCTGATGGATCGCGTCAATACCTTCGTTGCGGAAGTTGCGGTTGATCTCATATACCCTGTCGATCCCACCCACCACCAGCCGCTTCAGATACAGCTCCGGCGCGATGCGCAAATAAAGGTCCATATCGAAAGTGTTATGGTGGGTCACGAATGGCCGCGCCGTGGCTCCTCCCAAAATGGGATGCATCATCGGCGTCTCCACTTCCGAATATCCCCGGGCGTCAAAAAACCGCCGTATCTCGCGAATGATCTGGGCGCGCCGAATGAAAATCTCGCGCGCCCCCTGGTTGACGATCAAATCCAGGTAGCGCCGCCGATAGCGCTGCTCGATGTCCGCCAACCCATGCCATTTTTCCGGCAGGGGCAATAGCGCCTTGCTCAGCAGCTCGATCTTTTCCACCTTCACACTAAGCTCGTTCGTCTTGGTGCGAAAAAGGTGCCCGGAAACTCCCACAATATCGCCTAAATCCAGCAGCCTGAATAGCTTGTAAGTCTCCTCTCCCACCACGTCCTGCCGCACGTAAATCTGCAGACGTCCGCCGCCGCCAGCAATATGCGCAAACGCCGCTTTCCCGTGCGGCCGCAGCGCCACAATCCGCCCCGCGGCTCGGACTTCCACGGGCTCCGCCGTCAGTTGTTCGGCCGTGCGTTCGCCAAACTGATCGCCCACTTCCTTGGCCGTATGCGTCCAAACAAATTTTCGCGGATAAGCCACGTGGCCCAGCCCTGCGATTTCTCCTAGATTTTTCAGACGCTGTTGAAACTGATCCTGCGGTTCGAATTCCAACGGGTCAACTTCCTTTCGGTGGCCGTGACCGTGCGCACCAACAATCTGGCGGGCCATGCGGAGAGCCGGGCGGCAGTATAGCGGTCGCGTTCCAGAAGCGTCAAGAAATCGCCTCCGAAGGCTCCGTCACTTGAAACCGGTGGTATACTGCCCGCTCAGCTTGGGGGCAGCGTGTTCTTGAAGCGGAAGCCAGGCACTTCCTCCTCACGACGCAGCGTCTCGGATGATTGGATCGCGTGGTTGCCGCGAGACAAAGTCCAGTTGTTCGACGCCGTGGTCCATCGTTGGGAGACTTTCTACGCGATGCTGAGCGTCTCGCTCGACGACGCATTCTCCCTGCGTGCGCGCGGAGAACTGGTTCGCGCTCGCCAGCAGGTCTCCATCTCCGCCGACCTGCTGTCGCGCCTGGCGGCGTCGCTCGTCGGCGCCTGCGGAGTGCTTACCGACCGTGGTCGCCATATCAGCAACGTTCCCAGTGTCGCCCCGCTGGATGCGGAGAACTTTCGCGGTGAAACGGCGCAGACCGCGGCCTCCTGGAACGAGTTCCTCCACCGCGTCCTCTTTGCCAGCCGCTCCCGGTATTTCCAAAAATTGCGCATCCTGTCGGAAACTCTGCAGAAGCTCGCAGGTGAATATAATGACGCAGCCGGGGATGTCGCCTCCGGAATCTCCGTGCAACCCGGCGACAGCTGGGAAAAGCTGGAATGCCTGCACTATGATTTCACCACCTGCCTGCGCGAAGCGGAAATACTGGTGAAGTCCTTCCTTCGCGCCCTACCCGCTGAACAACTGAGCGCCTTCGCCGCTGACCTGGACGCCATGCCCGCACCCGAGCGGCGAACCACCGTCGCACCCCGGACGCGCATCAGTCGCGCCTCGGCTTAGTTTCCTTCCAATATTGGTAGAATCGCCCGAGCCACGGCTTGCCGATGCGCTCGGACATCGTCTAACGTGCATGTTCCCGAGGTTTTTCCAGTTGGAAATGCCGTCGCAAGCCGCGGCAGGTGCGAGCTTCGAGGCTGGACGTATGAACCGAATCCAGCCAAAATGATTGAGTGTTTCAGCGCAAGGCGGTGCGCGGGTCTTTTCGCCTTTCGCCCATCGCGACGCAACCCGTCAACCCTTACCGGTGGCGAATTCGTTGCGGGTATAGGACTACAAGTACAACTCAGGGAGCGGGCGATGCATCGCAACTAGGGATGCGCCCCGACGGGTAGCGTGGCCCGAACGAGACGAATCGATACCGGGGAATTGCCGGAGGCCGAGGCCATCCGCCTCGCCCAACAGGGCGACGCGGTTGCTTTTGAACGCCTCTACCGCCTGCATAACCGGCGGGTCTATTCGCTCTGCTTGCGGATGGTGGGTAATACCGCCGAGGCGGAAGACCTGACCCAGGAAGCGTTCCTCCAGCTTTTCCGGAAGATCGCAACCTTCCGCGGTGAGTCGGCGTTTTCGACCTGGCTGCATCGGCTTGCCGTCAACGTCGTGCTCATGAAGCTGCGCAAGAAATCCGGCAACGAAAGCTCGCTCGAAGAGCTGACCGAGCCGGACGAAGAATCCGGAGGTCCGCGGCGCGACTTCGGCGGCCCGGATTTGCGGCTCAGTGGCTCGATTGACCGGGTCAACCTGCAGCGCGCGGTGGAGCAGCTGCCGCCCGGTTACAAGTCGGTGTTCGTCCTGCACGATGTGCAAGGCTACGAACACAATGAGATTGCGGAAATCATGGCTTGCTCGATCGGCAACTCGAAATCTCAATTGCACAAGGCTCGCATGCGCCTCCGCGAACTGCTTCACGAAGCGCTGCGTGCCCAAGCCCGCGAAGATCGTAAGGCCGCCAGCGCGGATAGCGGCGGCAAGGACTGAACCATGGCCACCATCACTTGCAGGGAATTTCTGAGTTATCTCGAGCCCTGGATGGAGGGCGAACGCTCGCGGGACGCCGAAGCGCACGTCCGCGCTTGCCCGAATTGCTCGAGCGTCATCAAAGATTTGGAGGCGATCCACACGGCAGGTCGCAGCTGGAGCGCCACAGAGCAGGATGCGCCCGAGCGAGTATGGACTGCGCTGCGCGCGCAACTCGAACAGGAAGGTCTTATCCGCGAAACCATTCCTGCGAGCGTGGACCGTGCGCAAGCCGCCTCACCGCGCGCCGGATGGTTTGCCGGTCTATTCCCGCGGCTGCCGCGTCCCGCGCTGGCTGGCGCGTATCTCGCGGCGCTCGTCGCCGTAGCTTTCGCGCTCAGCGGCCCCGTCCACAAGCGCGTAAACGAAGCGCGCTGGCTCAAGGGCACGCAAATTTCCACTTCGCCGCTCAGCGCCCAGCTCAATTTCGCCGAACAAAATTCGAACTCCTACGTGACCCGTTCCAATCCGGCTGTCGCCGCCTCTCTGCATCAGAACCTGGCTATCGTTGACAACTACATCGCTTTGTGTGAAAAAAGTGTCAGCGAAGAACCCCAGAACGAAGTGGCGCGGGATTATCTCTACGAAGCGTATCAGCAAAAGGCGGACTTGCTGACGCAAATGACTGAACGCGGAGAAAACGTCCAATGAGCACTTCTCACTTTGTTCCGGCGCAGTGGCTTCCCAAGTCGAAGTGGAAGACCGCGGGACTTCTCGTTCCGAGTCTACTGCTCTGCAGCGCCGTCTCCGCCGCGCCGCGCCGCCAGGAACAGCATTTCAAAGTCGCTGCTCATCCGGTCATCACGATCCACAATCCCAACGGCCTCATCACCGTGAAGGCCTGGACCAAATCCGAAGTCATGGTCATTTCCACTCCGGCCAGCGATCGCATCGAAGTGGACGCTGAACAAATGGGCAATCGCGTGGATGTTTCCACGCGTGAACTTTCAGACTCCGTCGCGCCGGACGATATGCGCGCCGATTTTCAGATTAACGTCCCGGAAGATGCTGAGCTGCAAATTCACAATGACGCCGGAAACGTCAGCGTCGCCAACGTGCTCGGCGATATGAACGTCGAAACCGTCGCCGCCGCTGTGGACCTCGAAGACGCCGCGGGCTATCTCTCCGTCAAGACCGTAGGCGGCTCCTTCACATGCATTCGCTGCGCCGGCCGCATTGAAGCTTCTTCCATCAGCGGCAATTTCCGCCTGCTCAATCTGCGCAGCTATCACGTCTGGGCGCAAACTTCCTCCGGCAACATTCTATTCAACGGCGAGTTTCTTCCCAACGGGACCTACTCACTGAAGAATTACAGCGGCGTGATCGAGGTGCGCTTCTCGCCCGGAGATTCCTTCGACCTCAGCGCCACCTCACTCAAAGGCAAAGTGAACAACGAAGCGAAGCTGACGCCCTCGACCCACCAGCGCCATTTCATGCCGCGCTGGGGCAACGCTCTGTTTGGCACTTTCAACGAAGGCCGCGCCAAGATTGAGATGACCTCCTTCGATGGTACAATCAACATTCTAAAGCGTGACTGATTCTAAGAATTGTCTAAGCATTGCCCAAGAATCGATTGCTTGGCCCGTTCGTCACACAAATCGCACCGATGACCACTGAGCCCCGCGCGCGCGCGCTCGTCTGCCTGATCGGCTTTATGGGCAGCGGCAAGTCCACGGTAGCGCGCCTGCTCGGCCGCCAAATCGGCTGGCAGCACGTGGACCTCGATAAACGCATCGTCGAGGCCGCGGAGCAATCCATCCCGGAAATATTTGCCAAGCGCGGCGAACTGGAATTCCGCAAAATCGAGCACGAACAGCTGCAGCGCATCGTCGGCGAAGCCGCTGCGCAGCAGAAACCTCGCGTCGTCTCGCTGGGCGGCGGCACCAGCGCGCAACCGCAGAATCTTGCGCTGTTGCGCCAAGCCGGCGCCGTGCTGGTCTGGCTGCAATGCCCCGTAGATGAATTGCTCAGGCGCATCGCCCATATTCAGGACCGTCCGCTGTTCCGCGACGAAGCAAGTTTTCGCAATCTGTACCAGGAACGCTTGCCTTCCTACGAGATTGCGGATTACCGTGTGGAGTCGAATATCGAGCCCCTGCGCGTAGTGGAGCAAATCGTCGCGTTGGGCATTTTCCCGAAGGTGATCGCATGAACGAAAACTCCGCACGCAGCCGGAGGAACTGTTTCCCGCACGGCTTCGCCGCACGCCTCGCACCGCACGTTGCGCTGGCCATCGCGCTCGGAATCATCGGCGCGTCGCTTCTCGCGCTCCACTCTGCATCCCAAGCGAGCATACTGCCGCCGCGATCGCACGCGCTCATCGCGCCACTCGCCGCCGACAAAGGCACGTTTAAGATCCTCGTCAGCGGCCAGCAAATCGGCAAGGAAGAATTCAGCATTGCGCCGAATGGCGGCGATTGGACCGCTCACGGCAGCACCGAGCTGCAATCGCCCAAGGGAAATACGCACGTCTCTGGATCTCTCGTCGTGCACGCCGACGGCGTGCCGGTGCGCTACGAATGGTCCACGCAAGGCGCCAAAAAAGCTTCCGCCACGATACGCTTCGCCGACGTCACCGCCACCATCGAACTGCACCTCGAAGGCGCCAAGCCCTTCACCCAGCAATTCACCTTCGCTGCTCCGCTCGTGGTGGTGCTCGATGACAATCTGTATTACCAGTACACGTTTTTAGCGCGCCTCTATGACTGGGACAAGAAAGGCGAGCAAAGCTTCTCCGTGCTCGTTCCGCAGGAGATGACCCCCGGCACCGTCACAGTAGATTCCATGGGCGAGCAGGTAGTGAACGGCCAGAAAGTCCAAGAATTGCGCGTAAGAACCGAAGACAACGAAATTGATCTATTCCTCGACGGCGCCAAGCTCGAGCGCCTGGTAGCCCCCGCCGCCAACGCCGAAATCATCCGCGAATAATCCGCTCCTTGGCGCGTCTGTCAGGTTTGCTTTCTCGATGTATATTTGTGTATTTTCAAGCTAACATTTTTTCGGCCGTAGCCACTTCCCGCCGTAGGCGCAAGGGAACCAATGAGTTTTGATCTCGGTGTTCGGTATCCAGACAAACGAATCGGCAACAAAGAGGCCGGGGAATTCTACGTGCGTCTGTGTGACGGTGATGCGAGCGGCGTCGTACCGAATCCCGCAGTCGATGGGTTTTACGCGGAGCTAACCGCCAAGCACCCTGAAATCAACACGATCCCGCTAGACACAATCGACGATCACGACCACAGCCCTTGGAGTTGCAAACTCGACCGCTCAGCCGGTCACCTGATCATGTCTTGCGTCTGGCCTAAGGCCACGGACGTCGGCCAGTTGGTGGAGAGTTTGGCGCGCAAACACGGCCTCGCGGTCTACGACCCACAGTCCGGCCTGATCACTTACCCCGGCGTTTCCACAGGCACCGCGAAAACCAGTCACCTTGCGCTATGGGTTTTGGGTTCATTCGCGCTCCTCTTCGCCGCGATATTCAGCTACGTGGCACAGGCCGCACCGGCGGAATCCCCCATGATGTTCTCCGTCTTCGCCGGATTATGCGTGCTGATGGCCGTAGCTTGTTTTAGGCAGGCGCGGAAGTAGTACGATTTCGGGAAGAGAACACCGGCGCGCCTAACTGCCGATAAGGCCGCGAATTGAAGTCTGACTCGGTACCGAAACAACAGTTGTGGTTAAATTTCCGATGGCGCGTTTATCATGAATTGCGCCGTCCTAACTCGAGGGTTGTAGGATTGGGACAAATGCCAGCGAGGCGCTCCCTTCGGACTCTCTTCATTATTGTCATTCTGTTCACAGGAGTAGTGCAAAGTGCGACGGGCCGAGGCAGGCGCATACCCCCACAAGCACTTGCAACTCCGGCCAATCAATCCGACTTTCCAACCCTTGATGGCCCAACTACGTCGTGCCTATTCGACTTTGAGCGTGGCGCGATTCCTGACTGTATCCATCAAGCGGCAGATGGAAAATTCCTCATCTCACACGCGGTTTTGAAATTACTGCAGTTCGATTCGTACGGTCTGGCGCCCGTGCTGTCCGCAAAAGAAGGTTTTATGTATGTCAACCGTACAGGAAGGGCCGTGATAATTGGTGTGCCTGGAATGGACAACTGGGCTGACTCATTCCACGATGGACTGGTGCGGGTCGTGAGAAACAAAAAGTACGGTTTTGCGAATCGCAAAGGACAAATTGTGGTGCCCACCAGCTATGACGGTGCGATGAACTTTGAAGAGGGTACTGCCAAAGTTCGCAGCGGTTGCGAGAGCAAATGCGTGGATCACGATTGTGAGTATCATGTCTTTGCCGGGGGAGAATGGTTTCAAATAAATACAAAAGGGTTTGTTGTGGCTCGGATAAAGCCCGAAAATTGAACGGGACATCTCGCCGCGGGTGGGCAGTTGCCCTCAGTGGTTAGCCAGCCAATTGGAAAATGACCCCTTGCCGAAAAGCGGGCTTCAGGAGCTGAAGCCCGCTTTTCGATCATGGCCAGACATTCTCGATGTAACTTCTATAGCTCGGCGCGCCGCACCACGTGGCTCGATTCACTCGGTTGCGGCCTTTCAATCCCCACCGTCACGCTCATCTCCGCAGACTTGCGGATAATTCCCAGAGCCACCGTTTTCTGGTCGCTCTTCTCCCGCAACTCCGCCCGCAAATCAGACAGCGTGCGAATCGGCTTGCCGTCCACTTTCACGATCACATCGCCAGCCTTCAATCCCGCCTTGTCCGCCGGCGTTCCGGAACGCACTTCGCGAATTAGAATCCCCGTCCCATCCGGCGCGCCAAAATAACCTCCCAGCTGGCCAGACAGATCTTCCGCGTTGATCCCCAGCGACGGCATGCGCGCATCGACCGGCGGCATCGCCAGCGTGAAATCCTGATTGGGCATGGAGAATGAAAACGCGTTATCGAAATCGCGCATCTTGCCCTTCAGCCGCCTCTCGAAAAACGCGCTGCGCTCGCCCAACTCCACCGAAACATTCTGCGTTGCGCCGTTCCGTGAAATCACCAGCCCCACTGTCCGCCCCGTCGGAGTCTCACGCACCAGTCGCCGGAACTGCACCGTGCCTTCCACCACCTGCCCGTCGTACTGCGTGATCACATCATTTTCTTTCAGCCCGGCCTTCGCCGCCGGCCCGTCCGGCTCGACGTCCATCACCACCACGCCGCGCTGCGCCGTCAGTTTCAGGTCCTTCGCTTTTTCCGCGGTCACTTCGCCGATCTCGACGCCGAGCCATCCGCTGCCATCCTCATCCGCCGTGACGAATACGCCCGGTCCTTGCACTTCCACGCTCTTTTCCTGCGCCTGATCCGCCAGTTCCGCCGCCCGCGTCGCCAGTTCGCTCGCGCTCGCGTCGAATTGCCCTTGGTTGAGCCGCAGCTGGGCCGAGAGATTTTCTAATCTCTGCATCTCGGGGGAACTCATCTGCACCTCCTGCCGCACTCGCTCGTTCAGATTGGCGAGGTTTTCGCGCAGTTCCTGTTGGACCGCGCGCGCGATTTCCGCCCGCTCAATCCTGCTATCTATACTACGTACCGCCTCGCCGATTTGTTCCAAGGGAACTTCCAGGGAAACGTTGCCGTGCAAGCACCCCTGTTCGTCAGCCGAATCGGGCGCAGCAGGTGTTGTGAGAGTGGGAGTAGAAGCGGAAGGTGCGACCGGAGCAGGCGTCTTCGTGGTTTGTTGTGGGGTGCCTGCGGTGGTCTGACCGGGCAAGGCTCCCGGAGTCATCCCCATCGTCACCAGCAGCAAGCCCCAGCCGACAAGGTTCAAGCGTTGAAAGTGCTTCATGCCATTTGTCCTCTCTTATGGGTGAATTACGCCCCGTCAGACGCCCGGCCGTTGCACCACCAGACGTATGCCGCCATTAATCGTTCGCACCGAAATTTGCCCGCCGCCGGTTCCCAGCTTGGCACGGAACGCGCGCGCCGCGGGCGTACTCGCTGCGGAAGTAACCGGCAATTCCGAATAAAAATCTCCATTCATCGCGAGCACTTTCAGATCCGCCCGCGCGCCCTCGGGGAGACCCAGCACCACCGAGCCGTTCACGGTCTCCAGATTCATCGGGCCGCCGGCCATCAACTGGCGCAACTCCAGCCGCAAATTTCCATTCGTGGTTTTCTCGCTGAATCGCCCGGAGCTGTCGAAAACTTCCACGTTGCCGTTCACGGACCGCAACTCCCCGCCGCCCTCGATTCCGCGCACGGTTACGCTGCCGTTCACCGTCTCGATGCTGCCCAGCAGCACGCGATAAGGCACATGCACGTGGTATTCCACCGCAACTTCTGCGCCTTCGCCTTGCGGGTAGCGCGTGTGCACCGCCACTTGTCCCGGATGGCTGTCGTCCACTTCGATCTTCACCTGCGACAGGTCGCGCGAATCGCTGCGCGCGGCGGTCTTCACCGCGCTCACCTCCACTTCGTCGCGGCTCCAGCCCTCCACCTGCACGGATCCGTTCACATTTTCCAGCGCGAAGCTTCCGCCCGCGGCCAATGGATAGATGTGATGAAAATTCTCGTCGGCCGCCGAAGCGGGAAATACCAGAGCGGCAATCCCCGCCAGCAGCAACAGCGCGCGAAGTATGGTTCCCGCAATGCGCAACCGACCGTCCCAGGATTTACCTCCGGAAGTTTTACCTTCAGTCTGCGTTTGCACGGTACGCCCCCTTCGAGTGAAACACCCTCGTTCACTAGAACTCTCGGCCGCTTCTAGTTGGCCGGATTTCGGTCGTCGCCTGAACGCCACCGCTTCCCTCAACGAAGCGCAGCGCCGCGGTTCCCCGCCTACGGCGAGTTCGCGATCATCTGCTGCGATTGCTGCTGCAGCATGCGCAATTGCAATTGCAATTTCTGCTGCAACTGCTCCATCTGCTGCTTGTACAACTGAACTTGTTTGTTCGCATCGCTCACCATCACGTGAATATTGCCTGCCACCGTGCGCAGCCGGATCACTTCGCCGCCGCCGTTCAGCGCCCCCTCGGTACGAATCCATTCATCTCCGTTCGCCGCGGCCTCCCGGCTGATTTTCACCGGGAACGCCGGATCGAAAATCACATGATGCTCATCCCCGGATTGCACCTGAGCGTCAATCGTCACCGGCAGTTGCCTCGGTATGTACACCACGATGTCGCCTTCGCCCGATTGCAACTCGCATTGCCCGGGCATTTTCCCCGGAGTGACGAACCACGCCGTGATCGCTCCCGCTCCCGTGGACGCTTTCACCGGGCTGTCCACTTCCGTCAGATAAATGCTCCCGCCGCTGGTTTCCAAATTCGTCGGCCCGGAAACGCGCACGACGCGAATTCCTCCGCCGCCCGTCTTTGCCTGCACCAGCCCCGCGGTCTCACCTACGTCGATTTGTCCGCCGTTCGTCTCTGCCACCAGCTGGCTGCCCGAATGTTCCACGGAAACATTTCCGCCGCCGGTGGAAACATGCGCCACGCCTTCGACCGCAGCCACGCGGATGTGCCCGCCGTCCGTGTGCAAGATCGCGTTCCCCGCAATCGTGCCGGTAGTGATGTGTCCGCCGCCGGTACTGGCTGCGAGCGCGCCCGCCACATTCTTCACCGTGATATGTCCGCCTTCGGTGGAAAGGTGCGCTGCACCACCCACATTGCCCATCACAATATTTCCGCCGGAAGTCGCGAGCGTCGCCGCGCCGATGATTTCCTCGGTCTCGATGTTTCCACCGCCCGTTAGCACGTCCAGATTAAAATTCCTCGGAACATTCACTTCCACCGTCACCCACAAGCGCCCGCTGGCATGGCGGACCAGGCTTTGCCCGCGGAAATACACACCCTCGGTTGTCGTATTGGCCGTGACGATGAAATTTTTCAGGAGTTGCTTGGCGTCTTTTTGCGAGGCGTCCGCTTCGAGGTGTACTTTGTAATCGATCTTTCCCGAATTCTGCGTCTTGATGATGATGTTGCCCAAATCGGTGACCAGGTGCAGCCGCTGTCCGTCGCGCGCCGCGACGCTGCCCGTCAATTCCGCGCTAACGCGCGGCCCCGCGTGATTCTGCCGTTCGGTTTTCGCTTTCTCCACTCCATCCGCTGCAGCCGAAGCGGGAATCAGAAACGTAATCGCAAGGAAAGCCGTACCAATCCCTGCCGCCAAAATCCCGGCAGGCACACCAATCCGCGCCGCGATCTTCTGCCGAATTCGCGGAGTGTACGACGCTCTAATCATGTTTAGAATTTCTGCCGCGGGCCCAGATCGCGTATCACTTCCGCGCTCTGCAGCCGGATGTAAGTGCTGGGGTCTTTGGCCATCCGTTCACGAAGTACCGCGAGCAGATGATCGTCGGCGTCCACTTGGCCTTTGGCGGCCATGTCGCGCAGCGCGTTGATCGCTTCTACGCGGACGCCAGGATTCTGATCGTCCACGAGTGCATCGAGAAGAGTTTGACGAATGATGTCCTGCGGCTCAGCGCCATTCAACGCTTCCAGCGCTTTCAGCCGTACCGCCGCGTTGTGATCGGTGTGTACCGCCTGGCAGAGCGCCGAGCGCACGTCCGGATCATTATTCCGCGTGCGCAGCAAATCCACCGCATCCAACCGTACATCCGCATCGAAGCGCTGATTATTGTGCAGGATGTACATCAGCGTTTGTTTTACGTCGTCGTCATTCACCGTGCCGCGCACCGTGTAGGGCTGCCGCGCGTTCAATTGCAGTTGCACTTGCGGCGGCTGGTTGTCTTCAGCGGGAAATACGTTGATGCCTGCGACGCTTGCAGTGCGCATGTCGAGAGAACTAAGCCCTGCGGAAGGAGAACTTGGGGAAATCGCGTCCGCACGCTGAATGCCCGGCACAGCTTCAGCAGGGTTATTCGAAGCAACCGAAGAATTCGTGCCACCCTTACCGGCAGAATTGCGCAACAGACGCGGCCCCAGCATTCCCACCGAAAATCCGATCAGCACCAGCAGCGCCGCGCTCCACGCCGGCTGCGGTGAAATCCAGCTGGAAGGCAGCAGCGCGCCAATTGTCCGGCGCAGCCAGCCCCGCTCTTCCTGTTGATCCAGACTGTCTTCCAATCCCGCCCGGCAACTTGCGAGCAGCGCCGCATCCGGCTCGGTGTGCCGCGCAGCCAGCAGCGCCAGCATTTCCTGCTCCTGCGCCAACGCCAGATTGCATCCGGGGCAATGCTGCAGGTGCTCGTGCACATCCGCGATTTCCGAAGCGTCCAGTTCTCCGGCCGCAAAGAGCACCAGCCGCGGCTCGAATTCCTCGCACGCCGGGCTTTTCGTCTCTTCCATTCCTGCTTCCCGCATTCTTTCCGACCTCGCTGAGCTGATTGCGTCTAACGCATGCCTCCCAGGCTCGCGCGCAATTTTCGCGTCGCCCGGAACAGCGAATTCTTTACTGTCTCTTCAGACGTGCCTAGCATGTCCCCGATAGCACGCAATTTCAACCCTTGATAATGTTTCATCTCGAAGACCATGCGTTCGCGCGGCGAAAGCCTATTCAACGCGCAGGCAATCTGCTCTCCGAGTTCCTGCCCCAACAAATTTCTTTCCGGATTCGCAGCCGCTCGCTGTTCTGGCTGCCGGTCGAAGAAATCTCTGGTGCCGCCTTCGGCATCTTCCGGCACAGGCGCCTGATCTTCGCGGCGGCTGGTGCGGCGGCGCAAGTGATCAAGCGCCACGTTCGTCACGATCCGGTATAGCCAGGTATAAAAACTGCACTCGAACCGGAAACGGTGCAGGTTCTTGTACACGCGCAGGAAACTTTCCTGATAAATGTCGCGCGCGTCCTCAGGACGGTGCACCAGATTCAGCGCCAAGCGCAAAACCTCACGGTCGAAACGTCGTACCAATGCCTCGAACGCCAGACGGTCGCCCGCCTGCGCTTTGCGGACGAGCGCTTGCTCTTCCGCAACCTTCACCGCCGCTGCCTGGCGCGCCTCGATGTCGAGCGCGACGCTCATCCCCATGGTGTTTATCGCCCGCCTGGTAACGTCCTGGTCCGCGCCACTCGAACCTGGAGCGTGGATCCCGTCAGTCCCGGTGTCAGCCCTGCCTGCCGGTACCATGAAGATAGACGGCGCCTGTGGCCGTTGGTGAGCATCACCGGACGTCGTTTTCCCACTATCGGACAGCTGCTCCAAGATGCACCTTCTCGCTGAGATGCGCTACCTATCTAAAACGTTGCAAGAGAGCGGTTTACACACGACCGACGTGCGCTGTCATTGCGCCCCCGCCCGCTCATATCTCAACATTTCCACAGACTGCACGGGGCTAGCCACTTCAGGAAACCCGCAGCCACAAACTTAGCGGCTAGCCGGTCCCCAACTCTTAATACGTTCCAGATCCCTGCCAGAGTTCAATGTTTTTCCCTCTTGGCTCCGTGTGTTAACCACCGCGCCTTCCCGCCCGATACGCAACCGAACCTAGGCAACCGCAACCGATGATATAAACGTGGTGCTGCCGCCAGCGCAGAACAAGCACACGATCTGATGCCCATCTCCCTCACCAACTCGGTCAAATACCTCCACGGCGTAGGCCCGCAGCGGGCCGCCACGCTCGAAGCTCGCGGCATCATCACCGTCGGCGACCTGCTCAGCTATCTCCCCTTCCGCTACGAAGACCGCCTCCGCTTCACTCCCATCTCTGCGATAATCCCCGGCCAAGTGCAAACAATTTTCGCCGAGGTGACAGGCGGCGGAGGCGCCACCGTCCGCTTCCAACGCAGCCGAGGCTCGATTTTTCACGTCGCGGTGCGCGATGCTTCCGGCACGGTGTACGTCCGTTTCTTCCACGGCGGCTACCTGGAAGGAAAATTGAAGGACGGCCAAAAGCTCGTCCTGCACGGGAAAGTGGACGAGGACCGCTATCGCCCCGGCCGTCTGGAAATGGTCAACCCGCAGATGGAATTGGTCGGAGCCACCGAAGGCGGCGCCGCCGATTCCACCGAGGTCGGCCGCATCGTCCCCATCTACGAAGCGATCGGCGCGATCAGCTCCCGCATGTTGCGCCGCATCATCTATAGTGTCCTCGCGAATTTTGACGGCAACATTCCCGAACCGCTTCCACCGCAAATTCTCGAGCGCTATCGCTTCCCCGCGCGCCGCGAAGCGCTGCTCTACGCGCATTTTCCGCCGCAGGACCAGAGCATCGAACTGCTCAACAACTACCGCAGCCCCGCGCAAATCCGCCTGATCTTCGAGGAATTTTTCTACTATCAACTCGCGCTGGCCCTGCGCCGCCTGCGCGACCACGCTCGCCGCGGCATCGCCATGCGTGTGCGCGAAGAAAAAGTTCGCGCGGCCGTGAAACGCATTCTGCCCTTCAAGCCCACCACCGCACAAAAGCGCGTGCTCGCCGAAATCGCCGCCGACCTCGAGAAGCCCCTCCCCATGAACCGCCTGCTCGAAGGCGACGTTGGCAGCGGCAAGACGATCGTCGCATTCGAAGCCGCCACCATCGTCATCGAGAACGGCTACCAAGTTGCGCTGATGGCCCCCACCGAAATTCTCGCCGCGCAACATTATCTTTCCGCGCGCCGCATCTTCCAGGCCGCCGGCTATGGCGTGGAACTGATGGTCAGCGGCCGCAAACGCTCGACCAAAGACGAAGCCCTCGCGCGCGTGGAAAGCGGCGCAGCGCAAATCGTAGTCGGCACTCATGCGCTGATCGAAAATCCCGTAGCCTTCAAAAAACTCGGCCTGGTCATCGTGGACGAACAGCATCGCTTCGGCGTCCTGCAGCGCAAACGCCTGATGGACAAAGGCGTCTCCCCGCACGTGCTGGTGATGACCGCCACGCCCATCCCGCGCACACTGGCGCTCACGCTCTACGGCGACCTGGAAATTTCCGTGATTGACGAAATGCCCCCCGGACGCACGCCCATCGAAACTTTGTGGAAAGAAGAAAGTCAGCTCTCGGCTGTCTGGGAAACTGTCCGGCGCGAAATCGCCGCCGGACGCCAAGC
Source organism: Acidobacteriota bacterium (assembly GCA_013289695.1). Lineage (GTDB taxonomy): Bacteria > Acidobacteriota > Terriglobia > Acidiferrales > UBA7541 > Palsa-295. The sequence goes on along the minus strand of JABCZK010000039.1, from coordinate 20,334 downwards.
CTACGTCGTCTATCCGGTAATCGAAGAATCCAAACAAGAATTGAAAGCCGCCACCGCCGAATACGAGCGCCTGGCGAAACACGTCTTCCCGCAACTGCGCATCGGCCTGCTGCACGGCCGCCTGAAGAACGATGAAAAAGATTCCGTGATGGACGAATTCCGCCGCAACGAAATCCAGATCCTCGTCGCCACCACCGTCATCGAAGTCGGCGTGGACGTGCCCAACGCCACTCTGATGGTCATCGAGCACGCCGATCGCTTCGGCCTTGCGCAACTGCACCAGCTGCGCGGCCGCATCGGGCGCGGCTCCGAAAAATCGCGCTGCATCCTCGTCGCGCGCAAGAATATTACCGGCGAAGCTCGCGCGCGCATTGAAACCATGGTCGCCACTGCTAACGGATTCGAAATCGCCGAGCAGGATTTGAAGCAGCGTGGCCCCGGAGAATTTTTTGGCACGCGCCAGCACGGCGACGCCGCGTTTTCCGTAGCCCAGCCGCTGCGCGACCACGAAATCCTGGAGCTCGCGCGCCGGGAAGCCTTCGCGCTAGCCGAAATTCCCCAGCGCGCCGCCGAAATCATCGCGCGCCTGGAATCGGTCAGCCCCAACTGGCGCCAACGCTATCAATTGGCTTCCGTAGGTTAGTGGTGGAATAGAAACCATGCGCGTCATCGCTGGAAAATATCGCAGCCGTCTTCTAAAAGGTCCCGGAGCGCTGCGCTTGCGCCCCACCAGCGATCGCCTGCGCGAAACCCTCTTCAACGTCCTCGGCCCCTCGCTCGAAGACTCCCTCTTCGTGGACCTGTTCGCCGGAATCGGCGCCGTAGGCATCGAGGCCATCAGCCGCGGCGCGCGCGAAACCATCCTTGTGGAATCGAATGCCAAAGCCACGCGCCTGATCCGTGAAAATCTCAAATCCCTCGACGTCCTCTCCGGCGCCGAACTGATCGAAGCCTCGGCCCTCGGCGGCCTGGAAAAAATGGCGGCTCGCCGCCTGCTCGCCGATTTCATCTTCCTCGATCCACCCTACGAAAAAACCGCCGACTATCTCGAAGTCCTCGAATTTCTCGACGCCTCGCACCTGGTCGCCCCGCGCGGCATCGTCATCGTCGAACACCATCGGAAAACGGAATTGCCCGAATTCCTCACGCGCCTGGAATGCGCTCGCCAGATCGAACAAGGCGACGCCATTCTTTCTTTCTACACCCTGGCAGCCGCGGCCTAGCGCAGCTGCATCCAACCGCTCTGGGCCGATTCCTGTATAATCGCCCGGCTTATGCAACCTGCGATGCAACGTTACCCGGAGCCTCCGGGCCCAACCGAGCCACCCGACGCGGCCGAGATCGTTCTCCCGCCGGACGTCGAGCTGTCTTCGCACTCGCGATTGCCGCGACTCGATCTCGGCGTGGACTGGGGCTCGCCCTGGCACGACTTCCGTACCAGCGTGCGCGATTTTTTTCGCGGCCCGCGCGCGCCGCAGGATTCCGAGCTGCCTCCCGACTCGGCTCTGCGCGTCGAATGGATCGAAGGAAAAATTCCCGGCCGCGCGTTCACCGCGTCCGCGCTGTGGCACTTGGCCATCGTCGGAGTGCTGCTACTCCCGATCTGGCATTTTCTCGCGAGCGATCCTCCCAATCTCGCGCCGGTGCGCATCGAACTCACTTGGGCGAATCCCGCGCAGGATTTGCCGCCGATCTCGCTGCCGGGGCACGATCCCAAACCCAGCCCCAAGGGCAATCCCGCGAAGCCGCTTCCGCAAAAAGGCGCGGACGCATTTCATCCGCGACAAACAATCCTCTCGCAGCCGGCCGTCGTCACGCACCCGCGACAAACTCTAATTCAGCCGGACGCGCCGCCAACTCCGCCAAAGATCGAAGTTCCGCTGCCGAGTATCGTCGAGTGGGCCGCTCCCAAGATGCCGGCCAGGCCTCGGCTGCGCGTCGCGTCCACAGCCGCCGCTCCGCAAGTGCAACATCACGCCGTAACTGATCTCGCCGCGCCCGAACTCGTGAACCAGGAAAAAACTCCCGGCCCGCTGGATATCGCCGCTTCGCCCACCATCAATCAGCAGCCGCGCATGCCGGTCGAACCGATGTCCAAAGCTATTGCCGCCAGGCGCACAGCGCAAGCCGAAACAGGCGCGGCACCCGAAATCGGCGCAGCAAATTCAGGCGGCGACGACAGCTTGCATCGCGTGATCGCGCTTTCCGCCGCGCCTGCTCCTCCCGCTCCGGAAGTCAGCGTGCCGCAAGGAAATCTCGCCGCGCGCATCGCGATTTCTCCGGAAGGAAAACAGCCGGGCGCGCCCGGGGGCGCTGAGAATGGTTCGGCAGGAAACGGCGGTTCAGACGGCAACTCTTCGAGCGGCGGCGACCGGGGCACCAACACGGCATCTGGCGCCGGCTCCCTTCCCGCGGCAGTAAGCATCAGCGGCGGCAACTCGCACGCCGGCAACGGCGGCGTCGCGCCCGCCGGCCGTGCCGTAACAAAATTAAATTTGAAACCTATGCCCGCGCTGGATGCTCCGCCGTCGGCTCATCACGGCCCCGCAGTGATTGGCGCGATTGATCCCAAGCTGCCGCCCGAAGTGATCCTCTCCGGCAAGGAAATTTACACGCTGCACATTGACATGCCCAATCTCACCAGCGTCACCGGCAACTGGGTCATGAATTTCGCGCAACTTGATGAGGGCAATCCGCCATACAGTAAGCCGACAGGCAAGCTGTCCGGTCCGTCTCTGGTGAGTAAAGTAGATCCGAAATATCCGCAGGTGCAGATCAAAGAACACGTGGACGGCGAGGTAGTCCTCTACGCCATCATTCGCAAAGACGGCTCGGTGGATAGCATTCAACTGGTCCACGGAATTGATCCGCAGCTAGACAAAAATTCCATGGAAGCCTTGGCTCGATGGGTGTTCCGCCCGGCCTCGCGCGAAGGCCAACCAGTAGAACTAGAAGCAGTCGTTCACATTCCCTTCAAATTCCGCCGCCCCGAATAACGCGAAATTTACTGCGACGCCCCAGCTGGCCGCACTTGCTCGTGCCTGGCGGCCTTATCCTCCAGCAGCTTCACCATCGCGTACAAAGCAAAATTGCTCGGCGTCGGCACCCCCAACTCCGCGCCGCGACGCACGATGTATCCATTCAACGATTCAATCTCCGTGCGTTTCCCGCGCGCCAAATCCTGCGCCGTCGAGGAAAGCGCGTCACCAAACTTCGCCAGGTTTTCCAACCATTGCTCCGTAAAACCTGCTTCCGGCATGCGCACGCCCGCAGCCCGCCCCACCGCGATACTCTCCTCGACCACCCGGCTCATCAGCTCGCGCGACACGTCATCGCGCGCGATTTCCCCATAACTGGCTTCTGCGATCGCGGACACCGCGTTCGCCCCGCAGTTCGTGATGAACTTCAGCCACATATCCGCCAGAATGTCCTGCGAAATCCGACACGGCACTTCTGCCGACGCAAATAAAGACGCGATCTGTTCCGTGCGCGGCGGATGCAATTCCGCGCTGGCGCTTCGCCCAGCGAATTCACCCACGACTAGGTCTCCGCGGCCGGAATGTTTCACGTGCCCCGGCTCGGGCATGGCCACCGCGACGTACACCACCGCGGGCAGCGCATCAACCCCCGAGGCCGCGCGAATCCGCTCCACATTGTCCACGCCGTTCTGCAAGCTCACCACAATCGCATCCGCGGAGAGATACGGCGCAATTGCGCGCGCCGTTGCTTCGTTGTCCTGACCTTTCACGCAGAAAAGCACCACGTTCGCACCGCGCACCGCGGACGGCTCGGTCGAAGCCTCTACCGCCGCCCGCTCTTGAAACGAAACCGTGTCCAGGAAAAGTTTGTTGCGGCGCACCGCTTCCACGTAGGCAGGCCTGGCAATCATCGTCACCGGCACGCCCGCGCGCGCCAGCATCCCGCCAAAATAGGATCCCACCGCCCCCGCGCCCATCACCGCCACGCGCTTCGTGGCTGGCGTCACCTTCGCCCCTGAAATTGTCGGCATGATCTCCTCCCTGCCCGTAGCGGAATTTCCCGGTCATTACCGTTGCGATGGATGATCTGCAAGGGCGAGGCTTCAGCCCCCCCGTGAAGCCACGCAAACAGGGGGCTTTAGCCCCTCGAGCCGCGCTTTCCGCTGATACTACATTGAAGAAATCAGATGCGAGGCAGGTTCACTTCGTCGCAAAATCAAAAATGTTCGCGCAAATCGCGAAAGCTCGTGAGGATCAGTAATTTCCCCGCGCCGCTCTCCAGCTCGGCATGCTCCAGATGCCATGTATCGGTATGCGGAATGAAGACGGCGTTCAGCCCCGTCTGCAGCGCCGGATTGATGTCGCTGCGCGGGCTGTTCCCCACCATCCAGCCGTGCGTTTTCACAATCTTGAATTGCTCCACCATGCGTTCGTAAACACTCACGTCTTTTTCCAGCACGATTTCAATCGCATCGAAATAAGGCTGCAATCCGGAGCGCTCCACTTTCGCGGCTTGCTCGGCCGGCTCGCCCTTGGTCAGCAATATCAACCGGTGATGCTTCGCCAGATAAGCCAGCGTCTCCGGCACGCCATCCAGAATGTGCGGCGGCGTGGCTTCCAGCTCAATTGCCATCCGCGCGATTTCCTGCATCAGCTCGCGGCGCGCCGCGTTCCCGGCCAGCTTCATGTACGTCTCTTCCAATGACCGGCGAAAACTCCGCACACCATAACCGTGCTGCCGTATGTTGCGCTTCTCGGTTTCGTTCAGGATGTGCCGGATATATTCGCGCGTGTAACCCAAATGCTCGAGCTGCTCGACGAAATGCTCGATGGTCTTCTCAAAGAAGATATTGTTTTCCCAAAGCGTATCGTCCGCATCAATCAGTAAAGTGTGTCGTGCCATCCGAAATTCTGCGCTCCAGTTTTCTAACGCTCTCCCCGAGGATCGGAGCTCGAGCCCATCGTGCAGGCCCAAGTTTTGACGTTGTAGCGGCCGCTTCGTCCGTTTATCGCGAATTCCTCACGACGCCGAAAGCTTCCGCGCCCCCACCGCCAGCCGGTCCAGGATCTCCCGCGCAATTTTCTGCGCCTCGCCAAATCGCGTCAAATAATCCTGGAATTCGCGGTTCAGATCCAGGGCATTCGTCGCGTCCAGCTTGGTCCGCAGAATCATGTCGCGCAGATGCACCGGATGCGGCAGAACCGCATCATCGCGCAATTCATCCAGCGCCACTTTCGGATCGTAGTGATACATGTGCCCTCCCGTTACGCCGGGCAAAAAACGATTCTACTCTCTTTTTTGGAGATAGCGTCAGGCGGAGGCGGGAAGAAATTCGTAGCGGTCGATGCGCGCCGCCACGCCGCGGCGCCCATCGAGCGGCTCCACGCGCAGCACCCGCGCGTAACAGCGTATGTGCACGTCGCCCGCAAGCGTGATTTGCTGGGGCAAGGTCAAAACAAATTCAATCGGCGTTCCCGCTTCCACGCGCGCCTCGATCATAAAATAAAGCCCGCGAAAGCTTACGTCGCGCGTTTCGCCCTGCCGTTCCAGGACGTCGTCTTCCTCGGAAAAGCGCACCTTCAGCGGCAGCATCATCGAAAAACGACGTGCGGCGCGGCGTTCCTTGGCGGTATCCATCAACCCTCTCGCGAGCATTTTCGGTTGCTTCAAGCTATCATCGCTTCCGGCCTCGCCGCAATGGCTTTTACGCGTGAGTAAATGGGCCGCGGCGAACGTTCCCGAAACTTTCGTGCCGCACGGGTACATCGCAAGCGGCCCGCGGAATTCCTCGGATTTCAACGTGGCGAAATTTGACCTGCCTCGCCGCTGCGGCTAGGATAGGCGCTCATGAATCTGGCCACCACGTTCCTGGAATTGCGCAAGCATCCTCGGGCCCAGCTGAAACTTCCGGCGCGTATCCGCTGGCGTGGCCCGCTGGGCATGCGTATGGAATACACCCATACGCTCGACGTTTCGCGCAACGGCCTCTGCGTGCAGCGCAACGAGCCCGGCGAATTGGGTTCGCGCGTCTGGGTTGTTTTTCCCTTCGACGCCGCTTCCGCTTCCGGACCTCCGCCCGAAACTCCAGCTCGAGTCGTGCGCGTCGAATCGGGCGCTGGCGCGGGATATCAAGTCGCGCTGCAGTTGGAGTTGCCGTCGCGAATCGCCTCCCGCCCTGCCGATCGCGAACGCCGCGTTTGCTCCAGGATTTCTTTCGCGCTTCCCATCTTCGTGCGCGCCCTCGATTTTCCTTGGCCCGAGGAATCCATGACGCAAAATATTTCGCGTACCGGAGCTCGCTTCGAATCCGCGCATATCTACTCCGCGGGCGACGCCGTCCTCGCCAAAATTCCCTGGGGCGACTGGGCGCGCGCCGGCGAAATCCCCGCTCGCATTGTGCGCGTCGAAAACTGCGCGACTCCCGCTGGCCCGGCTCCGCTCTCAAATCCCCTGGCCGGAATCAGCGCAATCCTGACCAGCGTAGCCGTGCACTGGAACACGCCCACGAAAGCCTGACTTTTGCGCGCGCAAGTCTCTCGTGAATGGAATTGGCCTGCGATCGAGTAAAAAAAGACCCCGTATCTCGCTGTCTTTACCGCAACAGAGACACGAACAGTCAATCCTGTCTTGCGCGGTGCTTGGCAGTGCGAGTAAACTTCCCATCTGCCGCGACGAAAATCAAAAAGAGATGCTGCTGCGCGGAAAATGGCGACTCTCCTGATTGGACATATGGAAAAGACGATGTCGCCTTCGCAAGCGAAGGTGATGCTTGGCGACCTCAAGGCTTTTTCCCAAAAGCCTCGTCGATTATCCCCTCGCGGAAAGCCTTCAGGGGCCGGGATGAGCGCGGATTCTCGTCCTTTATGCCGTGTTCGCGCAAGAGCTACATAAATTCCCGCTCGTCTTTGAAATCCATAATGCGTTGCAAATTTCGCTCTAGGGCGCTTCGTTCAGCTTCGGTATGTCGGTACTTGTCAACCATCAGAAATCCTTCGTCGCTGCATTTTAGCGGCCAAGCAAGCGGATAGCAGCAGTTTTCTTCCTCTTGTAGCCGAGATCTACCGCGCCTTTGCGTCGTGTTCGGTCTTCGCTACACTTGTAAGTCCATCATTTATGGCCGACACATTCCATCGTAATTTTTTCCTCGCAGGCCCCGCCGGGCGCCTCGAAGCTCTGCTCTGGACCGTGCCCGCTGCGAATCCACCACTGGTCGCCGTGCTATGTCACCCGCATCCGCTTTTCGGCGGCACCATGCACAACAAAGTCGTGTACCAAGCGGCGAAAGCGCTGCACCTGCGCGGCATCCCGGTACTGCGCTTCAATTTCCGCGGGGCGGGACAGAGCGAGGGAGTCCACGATCGCGGCAGAGGCGAACAAGATGACGTGCGCACCACCCTCGATTATCTTGCGACGGAATTTCCGCACCGGCCAATCCTGCTCGCTGGCTTTAGTTTCGGTTCGCTCGTGGGATTGCGTGTGGGTTGCGCAGACCGGCGCGTCTCGGACTTGATCGGGCTGGGAATTCCCGTGGACAACTCAGATTTGACGTACCTGCGCGATTGCACGAAACCGAAACTCATTATCCAGGGCGGAAACGATCAATTCGGCTCGCGCGCGAATGTCGAAGCGCTCTGCGCCACGCTGCTCGAACCGAAGCGCCTCGTCATCATCGAAGGCGCCGACCATTTCTTTGCGGGCCAGCTGGAAAAAGTGCGCAGCGCGATTGACGCCTGGCTCGACGAACGCCATCCGCGCGGGCCCGCCGTTCACACGAAATCCTAATTTTTCGATTCGAATAATTTCAGGAATTGTTCGCGCGAAGCCGGCTCTACGCCCACCAGTTCCAGATTCGCTTTCACGTGCGGCACCTGGCTCATCCCCACCAGCGCCGTCGTCAGTCCCGGCACCGAGCGCGCGAATTGCAGCGCCAGCGTGGCGTTATCTTTCAAGCCCAGCGCCGAATTTACGAACGACGGCAAATTCTTCGTCAATTGTCCCTGCAGCAGCGCCGCGCTCGTCACCAGCGCTATTCCCGCATCACGCGCCGCCTGCACCATCGGCATGGCACGCCCACCCACCATTTGATTCGGCCGCGTCAGCGCTTCCGGCATCGCCAGATTGAACGGCAACTGCACGAATCGGAAGTGGTGATCGTCGCCGGCCACGTCCTTCGCGATCTTCACCATTTCCGGCAGTGATAGAAATCCCCCGGCCTTGGGATCTTCGCGAAACGAATTCCACGTGGCCATGCCGTACGCGCGGATTTTTTTCGTCACGATGGCCGACTCCAGAAACAAGAATGCCTCGCGAATCCGCCGCCGGAATTCCTGCGGCGGCACTTCGCTCAATTGCGTTTCCGGATTGTGCAGGTAGAAGACGTCAATCGTGTCCAGCCCCAAATTCTGCCGGCTGCGTTCCAACTGATGCGCCAGGTAATCCGGCGCCATGCAGTGGCATCCAGCGGCAATATCTTCCACGCGAAAAATTCCGCGCTCCAGAAATTCCTGCGCAAAATAGGTGTTCGGATCGGCGGGCATCTCTCCATCGGGCGTCAGAAATCCCGCCTTGGTGCAAATCATGATTTCATCGCGCCCGTAGCCCTTATCGAAAAGTTCGCGCAACGCGGCGCCCACCGCGCGCTCGCTGCGCTGAAACCGGTAATTGATGGCCGAATCCACCACATTGATCCCGCCCTGCACCGCCGCGACGACCGCATCCACATACGCGCCATCCGTCGCGTCGTCGGCCTCACCCAGATAAGTCCCGATGCCGATCGAAGACAGCACCAGCCCACCGCGAATCTCGCGAAAATGTCCCGGCGCCGCGCGCCCCTGAAAGCGCGCCGCGTAACGCAGAGTCCCCTCCGCCGTCGCCGACCCGGCCTTGCGTTCGCGATTGAATGGTGCCGCTGATGACATCAGTTCCCTCTGCGCAGCAGGAATTCGCAGTGCCGCGCAGTATAGCAGAAGGGCTCCGCCGCAGTTCGCAACCGCCGCCTCGGAAAAATCGGCGCGCAGGTCGTGAGACGAAAAATCATTTCTGCACGATCTCGCTCACCGGCACTCCTTGCGCGATCAGCAGCTCGCGCGCCTGCAGGCGCACCGCGGGCCAACGCCGCACAAACGCGATTCCTCCAGCGATCGCTCCCACTCCACCAAGCGCTACCGTCAATGGTGCGCCAATCGCGCCCGCCAGCGCGCCCGAGAGCAGCGAACCAATCGGCGCCATGCCCATGAACATCATGGTGTACATCGCCATGGCCCGCCCGCGCAATTCGTCCGGCACCATGGCTTGAATCAGCGTGTTCGAGCCGGACATCTCCAGCATCACCGCGTAGCCCACTGGAACCAGCAGTGCCACCGACAACCAGAATGATTTCGAGAAAGAGAAAAGGATCAACGAAACGCCGAATCCGACGGCCGAGAAACCCACGACGCGTCCTAGCCCGCGCAGGCTGCGGCGCACCGCTAAGGTGAGAGCGCCGAACAGCGCGCCAACTCCAGCCGCGCCCATCAAAATCCCCAGACCATGTGCGCCGCGATGCAGCACGCGATCCGCGAAAATCGGCATCAGCACGGAATAGGGCACGGCCACCAGACTGACCAGCCCAATCAAGAGGATCAGCGCGAGCATGGGCGCGGTGTGCCGCACGTAGCGGAACCCTTCGACGATATGCTCGAACGGGGACGAGCCTTTCGGCGCCGTGCGCAGCGGCCCCAGCTTCATCAGCAGCAATCCAATAATCACCGCGATATAACTCACGGCGTTGGCGAAAAAACACCAGCCCTCGCCGATCCGCGCCACCAGAATCCCGGCGACCGCCGGGCCAATGATCCGGGCCCCATTGAACATCGAAGAATTGAGCGCGATCGCGTTCATCAAATCTTCGCGCACCACCATTTCGATCAGAAATGATTGCCGCGCCGGCACGTCAAACGCGTTCACCACTCCCAGTAGCGCCGCCAGCACCACGATCTCCCACACTTTTATGACGTGCAGCAGCGTGAGCGCCGCCAGAATAAATGCCAGAATCAGCGAAGCGACTTGCGTGCCGATCACCACGCGATGACGGTTCAAGCGGTCCGCCGCCAATCCCCCGACTGGCGCAAATAAAAAAATGGGGATCTGTCCCGCGAAGCCTACCACGCCCAGCAGTAGTGACGAGCCCGTGATGCGGTACACCAGCCAAGCCTGCGCCACCGTCTGCATCCACGTGCCGATCAAAGAAATCATTTGTCCGCTGAAGAAAAGCTGGAAATTGCGGTGGCGCAGCGAACGCACCATGTCTCGAAAGCGCGAGCGAACTTCCGGGCCGACCGGAGATGAAGGCGTCGCTGTGTTCGCGGTTGCCATCACTATAATTGTACGACGCAATCTCCCGCCGGCCCGCCGCGTTTCCACCGGCCGGCCTCTAAGCATCAGGCCATGGTGGCCACAACCTTCTTCCCAAACGCCTGCATTTACTGCTGCGGATGCGGCGCACTCTGCGCCTGGTGCGGGCCGGCCAGCAATCGGCTGCAAGCGCGCAACATGCGGCGATAGGGCCAGACCTTGTCGCGAAACAAAATCTCACCCTCGCGCGGCTTCGAATAAAACCATCGCGTCAACAGCGCCAGATGGTCGTGCAAATCCGGCGACGTCGCGCGCAAACCGTACCGCACGCGCAAATTTCTCTCGCTCACCACCGTTTCCGATTCTTCCTGGTCACGTTTCCGCGCGCGCCCGCTGGCCGCCGCTGCGCTTGCCACTTCGTTCCATCCCGGCTCCAGCGCGTCCTTCAAAATCGCTTCCACCGACCGCGGCTCGCTGGAAATTTCAGCGAAGCGCAAGAACAAAGGTTCCTCCAGCATCCCAGCGCGCACTGGAAACACCGCGATGGTCTGAGGTTCGGCGGAGCGCTGCAGAATCACCAGGTCCAGCTCTTCGATCCGGCGCGCCAGGTCCGGCATCCCACGCAGCACAGCCGTCACTTTATCCAGGCGCTTGTGCAGCGCCGCCGCCCGCTCGAAATCGAGCTGGTCGCTCGCGGCCGCACGTTCCTGCGCCAGTTGCTCGGCGAGCGCCACTCCGGTTGTTTCCAGCGATTCCAGCACGCGCCCAATCTCGACGTCGTATTCCTGTTGCGTGCATCCGGCAAAGCACGGCGCCAAGCACATTTTCATTTCCGAATACACGCAGCCGGGATAAGCGGGGTCGCGCCGGATCTTGATCTGGCAACGGCGCGTCTTGAAAAGGTCCAAAAAGCTTTCGCTGAATTCCTCCGCCGAGCGCCGCGAGCTGAACGGCCCGAAATAAAATCCTTCGTCGCCGCGAATGCGCCGCGTCACGTAACACCGCGGATAAGCATTGCGCAGATTCACCTTTAACATCGCGGGCGGCCGCAAACGCATCAGCTCGCGGTAGCGGCTGGAAAAATACAAGCGCGCATTCTGGTAGAAAGCCAGGTTCTGCTCGAATTTCGACCCCGTAACGCGATAGCGGATCCGCGTCGCCACCTCGCGCAAATTCAATTGCTTGGAAGCAACCTCCGTCGCGCCCAGCAGACGTTCCGCCGCACGCCGTATATCCGCCGTCCGCGCAAGATAAGGCTGCGCCCCCGCGCCTCGCGTCTCCAGCAGAAAAATTCCAGGGCGCGCGGGCATAGCCGCAAAGAAATCAGGGGCGAAGTCCGTGAAGAATTCCAGTCCACAATCAAGCTCAAGCATCCGTACGAGGATACACCGGGCGGAAATCCAGCGCGAAGCCTCTGTGCGCGCAAAGCGAAAAACGCAACTATGCTTTTTTTCGCGATTAGAGCGAATGCGCGTGCTTTGTTTTGAGCAACTGGGAGGAGGTTCTAATCTCTGGAATTTGCGATTAGAAAATTGGAAGGTGTGGGAGGAAGGCCAGCGGCTGGTGACTACTGCGTCGCCTCGCACCATGCGGTGGCCGCGATCGAACGGATTGTGTGTTTCGCACTCACCAAAGACAGGTTACCATATGGTTATCTATAAGTTAATCGCTGATCGCCTGCAGGTCATGCGTCCGTTTCCGGTAAGCGTTAATCAGGCGTTGGCTTGTTCACGTGGTGTCAGTGGGCCCGCTCTGACGCCAAATTTGTGTCAACGCAAAGTAGGAATGTCCGGGTTTTCGCAAGATAGAAATGTCCGCTTCCATGGTCTGCTCCAAGGGTGATCTGCAGGCACAGGGTATTGGGGTGTGATTTTGTTCTTGGGTTGCGCGGCTCTGTGCGCATGTCCGGGAGGCCGTAGGCCGGAAGGACGGGTGGTCGCTCGCGCCGGTTCTGGGCAGGAACGCAGGTGCAGATAGCGCCCCGCGGTAGCGCCACCAGTCGCTTCCATCCAACCGCCGTTCGCTCTCTACCGCTGCCCCACGCAGCCCTGCGCAAACTTCTTCCCGCACTACCCCCCAGCGCTTTCCCTCCCAACTGACCGTGTGCTCCTGAGCCACTCGGCGGGCCACCCGCACGCTCAAGATTTCTTCCAGGTGCTGTTCTGGCCCCAGGCTTAGCTGAGCATCGCCTGCCTTGCGCGCGGCTATGCTAAAACGCTGCTCCCCATCGCGAATAAAGCGCGTCTCCAGGAAATGATTCGCTGTCGCGATGCTGTCGATGCCCGCCAACCGCATCTCCTTCACCAGACGATCCTGCAGAGTTCGCAAGTTCTCTGCTGCGCTGTCCTGCTCGCAGAACCGTCCCCAGATGCGACGGGTGGCAGCATCGATCAGCGCGATGAGCTGGCAGGCCGGACCGCGCAGTCCGTGAACCAGGGAGCGATCGCCGCGCTGGCGCAGGCGCAGCAGCATCCGTCGCACCTGGCGGTCGCTTACTGGCAGCCGCTCGGCCGCTGCTACCTGCCTCCACTGTTTCTGCTGTTACCTGGTGCAAAACTTTCCATCGCTCCCGTTCTCGTTGGCTCAACGCGATTCGCTCTGTTTCCATGGGCCCCTCGGCCACCCAGGGAACCGGACATTTCTACTTTGCACAAACCGGACATTCTCACTTTGCAGCGACAGAACCTTCTTCGCCGTTGACATTCCCGCTGCATGCGGCGGAATATGTCGTCTGCAACCGCCCGGCAGTTCAATTACGTTAACCGAAACCGATGCTTCCCATTGCGCATCTTATAAACTAGGAGGGCTCAAGTCATGAAGCGGATCCCGAGCCTCACGAACATGAACGTCTTCAAGCGTATAGCAGCCAGTTCTAATATTCCTTCGCTTTCAGCCCGGCAAGTTCTCGCCTCCGTGCTGGCTCTCTCTCTTTTGCTTCCGGTGTTGCCGCAAACTGTGTCCGCCGCCCAGGACGATGCGCAAGCTCAGGCGCAAACCTCGCAAGCTCCGCCCTACACGCAACAAACGCCTGAGCAATTGCAGCAACTCGTAGCTCCCATCGCGCTGTACCCGGATTCTCTGGTCGCGCAGGTCCTCGCTGCATCAACTTTTCCCGCAGAGCTCGTCGAAGCTGACCGCTGGGTGCAAGCAAATCCCGATCTGAAGGGCGACGCTCTCGCGCAAGCCGTGGACCAGCAAACGTGGGATCCCAGCGTGAAAGCCCTCTGCGCGTTTCCCACCGTGCTGGGAAACATGGACAAGAATATCTCCTGGACCTCATCTCTCGGCGACGCTTACTACAACCAGGAACAAGCTGTGATGGACGCGATCCAGGTAATGCGCCAGAAAGCCCAGCAAGCCGGCAATTTGAAGGACACGCCGCAGCAGACCGTCCAGACGCAAGGCTCGGACATCGTCATTCAGCCCGCTACACCCGACGTGGTCTATGTTCCCGCGTATGATCCCTGGCTGGTTTACGGATATCCCGTCGCCGCCTGGCCCGGTTGGTATCCCTATCCCGGAATCTGGTTCGGCGGCCCGTCCATATTTTGGGGAGTGGGCTTCGGCATCGGTTTCTGGGGCGGATACGGATGGGGCTGGGGACACTGGGGATTTGATTGGCACAACCATTACGCCGTCTATAATCACAACCGCTACTACTCTCACAGCAATACGTTTTACAACCGCAACAATTACTACCGAGGGGGAGGCGAACGCGGCGTCGCTAACAACGTGCAACGCGGCGGCGGGAATGTTTATAACCGGCCCGGCGGGAGGGATACGCCTTTCCATGGAAATACTCAGGCCGCGCGGGGATTCGATCAGTCCCGCGGCCAGTCCGGCACGCGCTCCAGCGGTTTCAGCGGCTATGACCATGGCGGCGAGGCCCGCAGTTATTCCTCGCGCGGGAGCTCCAGCTTCGGCGGCGCTCGCGGCGGTGGCGGCGGTGGATTTCACGGCGGCGGCGGTGGCGGTGGCGGCGGGCATCACCGCTAATCGAAATCCTATAATGTTCCTATTCCTAGAACGTTCCCAGCAGCTTGCGTAATTTAGAAACGGAGGGAAGACCATGCGGCATTCGAAGCTGAACCCTAAAGCTTTTCAGTCAGGCAATCTTCTGAAATTCGCGGCAGTCGCGATCCTTTTGCTGGGCTTGATGCCCGCCATTTCCCAGGCGCAGCAGCAGGGCCAGAAAACTTTCGCTTCCGCCGAAGAAGCCAGCAGCGCGCTGGGCGCCGCGACGCAGGCGAATGACGAGGCGGCCATGCTCGCCATCTTCGGTCCCGAAGGCAAGCAGGTCGTTTACTCTGGCGATGACGTTCAGGACCACGAAATGCACGCCAACTTCGCGAAAAAATATCAGGAAATGCATCGACTCGTGAACGAACCCGACGGCACCACCACCCTATACATCGGCGCGGAGAATTGGCCTGCGCCCATTCCACTGGTGCACAAGGGTAACGTGTGGTATTTCGACACTGAAGCCGGAACCAAAGAAATTCTCTACCGCCGCGTCGGCCGCAACGAAGTCACCACCATCCGCGTCTGCCAGGAACTTGTAGCGGCACAGAAGGATTTCGCTTCCCAAAATCACAATGAATACGCCCAGCGGTTCTTTAGCGACGCAGGCCAGCACAATGGCCTCTATTGGAAAGCCGCTGACGGCACGCCGCAAAGCCCAATCGGACCGCTGATCGCAGCCGCCGTCGCGGAAGGTTACGAGAACCTTCCCGAAGGCGGGCCCACTCCTTTCCACGGCTATTACTTTCACATCCTGATGGCCCAGGGACGCCATGCCCCCGGTGGTTCGAAAAACTACTTCGTGCGCGGCAAAATGACCGGCGGCTTCGCCTTCGTCGCTTATCCCGCGGAGTACAGATCATCCGGTGTCATGACGTTCATCGTCGGCAGCAACGGAGTGGTTTACGAAAAAGACCTCGGCAAGAACACCGAATCGATCGTCAAAGCCATGAAGAAATTCGATCCTGATTCCAGCTGGCACAAATCCGAAACCGATCAGGAACAATCCGCCAGCGAACAGAAATAAACGCCGCGCAGCCCCACACTCGTCTCCGCGACGCGGAATACCAGTGTAGGTCATCCTGTATCGCAAAGAGTTGCGGCCGTGCAGGAGGAATTGCGGCACGCACGGCCTTGGCTTTTGCTTCAAGAATGGCCGCATCTGTGGAGCGGTTCACCTTGCGAAGTAATCACGCGACGTTCTCTAGACCATCCGCGGCCCGCGCGTAGAGATTCTTCACCCGCGTGTTAAGCGTTTCCCAATGAGCGTGCTGCGCGAACGCAGGCGATACCGCGCAAATCACCAGCAGAAACGCGATAAGTGACCGAAAAACGACGGCCACGCTGCGCGGCTGCTTCACCGCGTGTCGCGAAACGCCGCTCGAAGCATGCTGTGAAGCTGCGTGTGAGCTGATCAAAGCAAAGAAAGGCATGAGCTAGCGCGAAGCCGGAGGCTTGGCTTTGCTCGTGGCGAGGTTCCAGATGAACGCGCCCAAAGCCAAAACCAGAAACGCGCCCACTCCACGCAAATCCTGCATCGTAAGCGCCAGGGGAGTCGGGCTGACGGTACTCTCGGCCCAACCCAAAAACACGCGAACGGCTTCCAGCACCGCAAAAAGCGTGCACACAAAGTGAATCCGCGTCGGCGATTGTTCGAACATGCGCGCCGTCTTGAGCTCGATGCCCGCGTAAATCAGGGCGAAGACCGCAAACGGCGCCGCCACGATCACCCACAGTGCCGTAATCTGCACCTGGGTTATTTGCTCGTCTTGCATCACCGGCAATCGCGCGCCCAGAAATCCCGCCTGTGCCAGAATCAATTCGGTAACTACGAAAAACGCCGCGGCGATTTCGAAAAGCCGCGCAGGTGAGGTCGGCCATCCGAATGTTGCAGCGGGTTTATCGGCAGCCGCCTGTCGAGTCATCGTGCGCTTCCCTCCTGGACGTAACTCCAGATCACGTTCCCCACGAAGACCACATGCCCAAAAATATAAATCGCCGGCAGCACGTTTTCCGTAAACGCAGGATACCAGGACGCCGCGAGTCCCCTCCCATTCGCGTAATAAATTCCCCACAGACCGCACAGGACCAGAAGAAAGCACCCCAGCGACTGCACATATCCCAACGTGACGTTCAGATCGCGCTTGGTGAGCCCCTGAACGAGCTGGTATTCCGCAAAGAATAGTGCGAAGGCCACCAGCGAGAAGAAAAAGAAAATAGCCAAATCGTGCAGCCACCCGAGGCGCACATAGCCGGGCCGCATGCGGCTGGCCTGCGCGATGATCGCAGCGCCCCAGCCGACCAGACAGAAATTAATGACGATGCGCAGCACCGCCTTGGGAGCGGGCATTGGATGCGACATGTCGGGCTGACCCCTCATCCGACCTTATCTTCCCAAATTACCATCCGCGCCCAGCCCCACGCGCGCATATCCCGAGAGCGATGCCGAATCATTAACGCCACAGCGTAGGATTACCGCTTGAGGGAAAAGAACACCTCGGTTGTCATCCCGCTTGCCCTGAGCGACTCGTGCGCAGGGAAAGGAGTCCCGCGCTTTTTCTTTCCGGTCCCGCAGCCGCGGGACCGGCGCGGGACGCAGAGAGGCCTGCCTGCCTGCCGCAGGCAGGGATCTGCTTTCCCCCGCCGCCAATCACCTCGCGATGGCCGCCCGCGTCTCTCCCAGCCACTCATCAATCCGCCCCAGCGCCTTCCGTAAATGTAGCGGATCGCCGCCGAAACCGAACCGCACGAACCCTTCCATCCCCACCTGCTCGCCGGGGACCAGCAGCACGCTCTTTTTCACGCGCAACTCTTCCGCCAGCAGCGCCGAGTTTCGGCCGCCGCGCAACCCGGCCCAGGCGATCGCGCCCGCCTTCGGCGCCACGTGCGAAAAAATCTCCGCATGTTCGTCCAGCCACGCGCGCAGCGGCGGATAATTGCGCCGCACAAATTCCCGCGTGCGATTCAAAATCCACGCGCGCCGCACCGGCTCGAGGGCCACCGAAGCCAGCCGGTCGGTCAGCATCGAAGGCCCGATGCTGGTGTAGTCGTGATAACTCCACAATTTTTCGATCATCTTCGGTGCACCGATCACCCATCCGGTGCGCAACCCCGGCAAGCTGAACGCTTTTGACAGCCCCGCCGTGCACAACATGCGTTCGTATCCGCCCCACATCGTCGCCGTCATTTCCCCATCGAATTCCGCGCCGCGATACACTTCATCCGAAATAATCCAGGCGCCGACCTTCGCCGCAGCCGCCACGACTGCGGCGCGCATGTCTTCGCGCAACACCGCTCCGGTGGGATTGCTCGGATTACAAATCGCGATCAATTTCGTTTTCGGCGTCACCGCTCGCGGCAAATCGTCCACGTTGATGCCCCAGTCCAGCGCTTCGCGCAGCCACAGCGGCTTCACGATCGCGCCCATCGCCCGCGCCACTCCCGCGATCTGCATGTAATTCGGCATCATGAACACCACTTCGTCGCCCGGCTCGATCAGCGACCATGTCGAAACGAAATTTGCCTCCGACCCGCCGCACGTGACCAGCACATTTTCCGCGCTCGCTCCGGGATAAAGCTCTGCGATCCGCGAACGCAATTCCTCGCTGCCGTTCGTCTGCGGATAAAGTTGCTGCACGTCCAATATTTTCCGCAGCTGCTCCGGATCCGGAACCAGCTCCGCCGTCGTCAGCGGATGCACCCCGCTCTCGGAAATGTTCAGCTCGACTTTGTTCTCCCACACCGATTGCCAGCGTTCCATCTCAAACGGTTCAATTTGCATTTCATTCACCTCGGCCGGCTGCGAAATCGCGCCGTAACGCACGCGCCAGAAATGTAAGCGAAGTCACACCCATTACCCAAGCGATTTTGTAGCGGTGCCCATCGCGAATTCCACAGCGCCACCGTTGCTAACGCCATCTTGAAAAACTACAATCGCTTGTCGCTCTCGGTCGGCAGCGAGCCGCTAACGCGGGCGATGCGTGGAGGTTTTTTGTGCGCCCCGGCTCTTGAGCGTGCGTGAGATCTCGAGAGTCTTGGTGGGTCGTGGCTTTGGTTTATCCTGAGAGCCTGCCGGCGGCAGGCTCGTAGGGCCAAGACATAAACTGCTCCAGTGCCGAGCGGCTGTAGCCGCTGAAGTTCCATTCAGTTGTCGCGATCTTAGCACTGCAAGGCGCTACACCAAGGCGTATCAATGACTCGACGATTTACGTTCACATCTTTGTTCCTGATGTTGGCAGCGCTCTGCGGCAGTTCCCGCGCTGTTCTCGGACAATCTGCCGCGCCCGGCGCCACCTGGCGCTTCGCCGTCTCCGGCGATTCCCGCAACTGCGGCGACGTGGTCATGCCCGGCATCGCCGCCGGCGTGAAGCAAAGCGGCGCCGCCTTCTACTGGCATCTCGGCGACTTCCGCAAAAACTCCGATTTCGATGAGGACATCCAGCATCAGCCCGAGCACCTCGCCAGGCCCCTGAGCATCAGCGCCTATCAACAGACCGTCTGGGATGATTTCTTGCAGAATCAAATCGCGGCCTTTGGCTCGTTGCCCGTTTTCCTAGGCATCGGAAATCACGAAACGGTTTGGCCGCACACGCGCGAAATGTATCTGATTCAGTTCGCGGACTGGCTCGAAACACCGGTGCTCCAGAAGCAGCGCCTGAGCGACGACCCAAACGCCCACAAGCTCACCACCTATTACCACTGGATTCAAAACGGAGTGGATTTCATTACTCTCGACAACGCCGTCAACAACGAATTCGACGCGGACCAGCTCCAGTGGCTTGAAAAAATACTCGCGCGCGATGCCTCCAATCCGCAGACTCACACCATCGTGGTCGGTATGCACGAGGCGCTGCCCGACTCCATCGCCGCAAATCACGCCATGGACGATTCGCCCGCGGGCATTGCCAGCGGCCGCCGCGTTTATGCCGACTTGCTGAAGGCCCAGGACGAAGCGCACAAGCTGGTTTACGTCATCGCCAGCCACCAGCATTTCTATATGGCTGGAGTTTTCAACACTCCATACTGGCGCGACCACGGTGGCGTGCTCCCCGGATCGATCGTCGGTACCGCCGGAGCCGTGCGCTACGCGCTGCCTCCGGACAAAGTAGACGCCAAAGCCGCCGCAACCAACGTCTACGGTTTTCTACTCGGCACCGTGCAGCCCAACGGCGAAATTAGTTTCGCTTTTCGCCAAGTAAACGAATCCGACGTACCGGCCGCCGTCGTCGAAACCTACAAACCCGAATTCGTTCACTGGTGTTTCGCCGAAAATTCCGTTTCTCATTAGCGCATCTCAAATTTCAGGAGCGGCTCCCATGACCACCGCACCCGGACCTGCCAACGTAACTCCCGAACGCATCTTCGAAACGCTGAACGCGTACCAAAGGACCGCCGCGCTGAAAACCGCGATCGAGCTGGACGTTTTCTCGGCCATCGCCGCCGGCGACACGACGCACGCCTCCATCGCCAAACGCTGCGAAGCCAGCGAACGCGGCATCCGCATTCTTTGCGACTACCTGGTCATCAACGGATTCCTGCTCAAAAACGGCCAGGAATATGCTCTCGCCGACGAATCCGCCGTATTCCTGACTCGCCGCTCGCCAGCATACATCGGCGCGGCCGCCAATTTTCTCGCCCTGCCGGAAATAATGAACCTCTATAGGGATCTCACCGCAATCGTGCGCGCCGGCACTTCACTCATGGGCGAGCAATCCACGACGGCGCCGGACAGTTCCAAATGGGTGGAGTTCGCTCGTTCGATGAGCGGCTTGCAGCGCATCACTGCCGCAGCTCTCGCCGAAACGCTCGAAGCCAGCGCCGCTGAAAAATGGAAAGTGCTGGACGTCGCCGCAGGCCACGGCATGTACGGCGTCACCGTCGCCAAGCAAAATCCCAACGCGGAAATTTTCGCCCTCGATTGGCCGGAAGTATTGAAAGTGGCCCACGAGAATGCCGAGGCCGCAGGCGTGGCCGCGCGCCATCACCATATACCCGGCAGCGCGT
>JABCZK010000038.1 GCA_013289695.1 Acidobacteriota bacterium | reverse complement strand
GTCGCCAAATTTGACCACGTTCTGCTTTGCTGGTTTCGGAACAGACAGGCTTCGTTGCCAAGAAGCGATGAAAACCGCTGGTAGAGAAAACCCAAACCGCTGGAGCACAGTGCCCCGCAACCGAGCATATGGGGCGGTAGGTCAGAACAACTCTCGCTCGATCGTATGGGCTGAGAAGCAAGAAAACTTCCAGCCGAGGGAGAAGTGTTTTTTCTTGACTTCTTCCTTTATAGAACTTATCGGGCGCTTTTGGGCATCAGACTGCGTAAACTCGAGATGCGTCAGTTCCTATGCGTAAGGCGGGTGATGGGTTGCGGTTGGGTGCTACATTTAGAAATCAAATAGGTCCGAGACCTGCCATGAGCATCCGGCTACTGAACTTGCTGATGGTTCTAGCTCTTGCCGTTCCCTCGTCTGGATACAGCGCACTGGCATCGCCCCCTCCGCACATCCATCGCTCCAAATCGGACGCCGATATCAATGCAATCGGACATCGGCGCATCGAGCACGGCCCCAATTTCTACTCCCCCGAAAAGGAAAAAGAACTCGGCAAAACGCTTGCGGGCGAAATGGAAAGGTCTTACAAGTTTCTGTACGATCCGACGGTGACGGAGTACATCGAGCGCGTGGCTCGGAATCTCGCCAAAAATTCGGACGCGCAAATGCCGATTACCGTCGCGGTGATTGATAGCGATGACGTAAACGCTTTCACTCTTCCGGGAGGCTACCAGTACGTCAGTCGTGGATTACTTCTTGAGTTGGAAGGTGACGCGGAACTGGCAAGTGTGATCGCACGCGGTATCGCTCACACGGCGCTACGTTCTGCCACGATGCTCGCAACCAAGGGTGGAATCACAAATATGGCTATCACGCCAGCCGCGAAGGTGGCGACTGGTGATTCGACTGGGACCGCTGCCTCCCAAGCGGTTTTAGTGCAGATTGCGTTGATGCGACGGGAAGATGAAATGGATGCGGACTATTTTGGCGTGCAGTACATGTACAAAGCGGGCTACGATCCGAAGTGCTTAATGAACCTGGTCCAGCGGATCGGTAATGCCAGTTCCGCGCCCGACCACGGAGTCTTTGAACCGCTCCGTTCATTCCCTTCTGTGGACGAACGACTCGCGGCTTTGCGACACGAAATCTCCACAACTTTGCCGCCTCAGTCGGATGCGATAGTCTCGACGCCGGAGTTCGATGAATTCAAAGCTCGTCTTCGCGCTGAAAACTCAGACCCTCGGAAGTAAGGCAGTTTTTGCCATACGAAACCGAGTACACTCCATTCATAATCTAGATGCCCTTACCGTCAAAGTGAAGTCCTAGCCGCGAACATGTCCGGTGACGCGAGTGATCGGGAGTCAAGCGACTTTCGCCTTGCGTTTTCTCAAAGCTGAGTACGCTGTCACCCCAAGTGCCACAGTCAACAAAATGGCAATGCCAAAGAAAAGGTAGCTCGTATAGCTTCCAATAAATGCGGAAATTAATGCCGCCCCTGCACAAACCAGCGCGAAGAGCAGGAACGAAATCGAGAATACCAGCCCACTGTTTCTGTTGCGTGTGGACCTGCCGGTTCTGTCTACGCATGAGCCGACCCAATACCAAAGCAACGGAACAAACAGCAACGTCGGTAACATCGAAACCGACTCAGGGAGTCCGGGTTTCAGTGAGTCAAGGGGCCACGACACGAGTCCGCCCGCAATAAGTGCTGGCATGTTTAGAATAGCCGCGAACTTGAACGGCCACGGCCAAACATGAAATCTTAGCGTTGAATTCCAGCCGAGCGAGTTCCCTATGATTGAGTCCCGTAACCATAACCCCCATCCGCCAAAAACTGCGGCTACGAGAGTTTGTGCGATGGGCAATAGCTTCCGAAAGTGGGCTTCTTGGGCCATGAGCCTAGGGTCTAGCGATTAGACACCGCTAACACGGGCACAGCTTATATTTTTGGGACGCTTGAGAATCTACCGTAGGTCGGTACCGGCGCGTCAACTCCTGATTATCGCAGTCATCGGAAAAGTTGAGTCCTAGCCGCGAAAATGTCCGATGACGAGTGATCGGGCACAATCTGGCGGACGTGCTGACTTTTCATGTTATACACAGAGTGGGCGAATCGGAATGTTGACCTAATCGAACAAGCCAGAGGCAATTAGTGTTCCGGCAAAGCAGAGCCGTCGGTCGCGTGAATTCTAAAGGAGCTGACCAGACACGCCCCTGGGCCTAGTACTCACAATTGAAATTTGGTACTTGCAAAGCTGCGTTGATGTGATTTAAATCCTGTCCACGTTTATTGTTTGCTGGACACTCCTTTAGATTCAAACGCGCGATTGAATGAAGCGGGGGCTCCAATGATTCTTCCGAAACCGACTCAGTTTCTTGTTGCAGCCTTCCTATTTGCCGGCTTCGTTCAAGCGGCTTTTGCCGACGGCATTACGCACGGCACCTTTGATATCAGCGGCACCGTCTACGTCACGAACCCTGAGGCAACAGCAGTAGTCACGCCCGCCGGAACCTGTCCGGCGAACACTTCGTGCATCTTCTGGCAGGACGGCGGCGGAACAACCAACGGAAAGGTCGATATCTCCGCGACGGGTTTGCCGAATGGCGATATTCCAGTGGCGATTGCCGGGAATGAAGGCGCCAATGTCGCCTCTTTGCAGGACCCCCCAGACGCTGTGGGCAGTGCCATCAGCGTGCCGTTTATGACGTTCAACAACGGAGGCGTCACGACCACCCTCACCCTTACCGAAATTCTTCCCGGAGTCTTCTCCTCGGCGGAATGCACGTCAGCGCCGACCGTCGGCCAAGTTTGCACGCTCCCAGGTTCGCCGTTCAATTTTGTGAACGACCCTCCGGTCCCGGGACAGGCTACGATGACTTGGGCGTTTGAAGGCATTGGCGATGCGCCGGGAGTGACTTGGCTGGGAAATTTTACGTCCCAATTCGGCACCCCTTTTCAGGAAGAATTTGGCGATTTGGCGACCAACGGTTACATCGACAGTACCTTCTCGGCGACAATGAGCCTCAGCGGCTCGCCCACGCCGGCACCGGAACCGGGAACGATTGTCCTTCTTACGGTCGGCATCGGTTCACTGCTTCTCTTCCGCCGTCGCGCTTTCCGGGCGGACTCCCGACAGGCCTTCTAAGTTCCAACAACATGTGCTGAGAACGGTGTATGAGTATCATGGGTTCCGACTGCCCTGTTACCTCGCGAACCTCCCGAATCCGCGTTGCCCGTCATAGCAGGCGCGGCGCACGCCCGTCATGCACAGTTGCGGGGCAGACTGAAGGCGCCGCTCCGCGCAATCATCACCAGGAAGTCAAACGATGGTATGTGTGGTCAGGCATTACTAGCGATAAATCGCTTTATCACCAGCAATCCGCACCAGCAGCGCGGCAGGCTAACTGGTAAGCGTTACCGGGCACTGGAGACGGGCCTCGTTTTGGCCGCCAAGAGGATGAGATCTTTCGCTATTTGACCCGCTTCACCGCAGCGACCAGACCAGGATAGGGGTTTACGGCCATCCCTCTCGACCACCGTTTTTCCGGCCCCAACGCGAAAATTGCAAAATGCAGATGCGGTGCGCGTTCATCCGCATTTCCTGTCGAACCCACAAAACCGATGATGTCTCCAGGCTGGACCGACATTTCCTCGTGCAACCCTTCCGCATAGCGCTCCAAGTGCGCGTAGTAGTAGCAATACTCTCCCACTTCATCGAACTGGTAGATAGTGTTGCCGCCCGGTACGCTGAAGAACAATTTTTGAATGGTTCCGGGCACCACCGCACGCACGGGTGTTCCGCTCGGCTCCATAATGTCGATCGCCTCGTGCCGGTGTCCGTTATGAAATTCCTCAAACGTATCTCGCAGATTCGCCAGCGTGAGCCCGCTGATGGGGGGACTCATCTCGAGAATCGACGAGGTCCCGCCAAAAGCTGCAACCGATAGGAAAACTACAGGAATAAAAATGCAGAGCTTCAAGCCCATTCCTCTAAGACGATTCATCCGGGAGGACCATATACCGCGTCGAATACTCAACAGATCAACGAGACCCCAGTTCGTCATCTGCACGCCCGCATGGATCATTTCTCGAAGACCACCGGCGTGCCCTTTGTTACCAGGCCGGCGAGTCTACTGGCGTCCCAGTTTGTGAGCCGCACGCACCCGTCGGACTGGGAATAGCCGATCTCTCCCGGATCAGGCGTGCCGTGGATCCCGTAATGGGGATCGCTTATGCCAATCCACACGACGCCCACTGGATTGTTCGGGCCCGCCGCGATGGTCGCCTTGGCACTGGCGGGATTGGGGTCCCAAAACAGGTCGGGATTATAGTCGTAGGTTGGATTTCGCAGGATCTCAGTGACCTTCCAATTTCCGAACGGGAGCGGAAAGTGCACGCTGCCGCTGGTCACAGGGGCGAAAAAAATGACCTGCCCTTTCCCGTCATAAACTCTCAGGACCGACGCCTTCTTCGAGACAACCACCTTGACCATTCCAGAACGGGCCCGTTGGGGCCCCAGTGCCTCTCGTTCACTACGCGCCACATTGGGCACTCTGATATGCTCGCCCGCTGTGAAACCGGTGCTGGGATTTAGGCGGTTAAGCAGGGCCGGTGCCGAATGAAATCTCTCGCTCAGCTCCTGCAGCACGGATGTGTAGTAAAGGTGTGAAAGTTTCGACATCTCGATCATGTTCTTCGGAATCTTCTCGCTGAACGGCCCTGCCGCGTCTTCAGTAGTGATCGTATAGGAGACAATCGGCTCAACGACGGCAGCAGCCGCGAGCGCATGGAGCACCACCGCACGGTTCCGCGAGCCTGGAACAAGCCCGCGCTGGGCCTGGAACGCCGCCAGGGCCTTGCTGCTGTTCTCACCGCCGATTCCGTCGATCTCACCCGGCGAGAAGTCGGCCCGATCCAGCAGGACCTGCATTTCGAGCTCTGTGGTCTCGGCTGCCAGAATGGACGGTGCCGGGCGTTTCCCTGCGAACGACGTAAATGCACCAAGAAGAATCGCCGCGCTTGCGGCGAGACATGAGAGGGTCTTGAACGTAAATTCCGTCGCGGTTTTCGGCGGGACGATACCACTTCTTCTAGCCATGATGTTGCACCCCAAGCGACGCCAATTTAACAGGCCCCGATCTGCTGCGTCTGTTCAAGACCGCACACATTAGGCAGGACGATGACGAGAGTGCGGATGCTTCGTGGCGTGCTCTGAGAACGCTACGCCCACGCAAGATTAGTCACACGGAAGATAGAATTCCTTGCGGATGTGAACGCTTTCGCATTTTGCTCCACCCGGATCCCTAAGCGATGGAAAGTTCACTTGCTTTTATTTGTGCTATATCCGATACGAATTGCCTTACCTTGTCCTTGATCTCATCTCGCACCCGCCGGAAAACTTCTGCTTGCTGCCCGAGCAATCCACCATCCGTACTTGGGTCGGCGATACTCCAGCGTAGAAGGTGAAGGGTAAAGGGAAATACCGGACTCCGTTCCTTGGTCGAATCACAGATGGCAACCACGTAGCTGAAACTTTCTTTAACTGATTGCCCGATGCTCTTCGGCTCGTGGGCCGAGATGTCGATGCCTGCTTCCTTCATGACTTCATTTGCTAAGGGATTCAAGGGGCCGTGCTCGGCCGCCGAACTCGCTACATCAAATTGGTCACCCGTAAGATTGAGCAGAAAACCCTCGGCGATGAGGCTGCGCGTTGCGTTACCAGTCGAGAGGAATAAAATCTTTGGCTTATGTTTGGCCATTGTTCCTCCTTTTCATCGACTCAAATCGGCCGATATTCTGGATCCATATTGTTTCACACCGTTATGCTGGGATCTGGTATGCGGCAAGGCTGTCCCGTTTGGCACAGTCTTGGAAAATTAATGTGGCGCTGCCTTGCATGGTGCTTCCCATCGTGGGCGGGCCATGGGCAAATGGAAGCTTATTCCGAGCCAGATGTCCCGTTATGGGAAGTATCAAGCACCACTTCGAGCTTGCGGCCGATTGCAAGTGGATCACGGCCACTCGGAAGTAATTCCACTTGCCAGGTAAGTCGCGTCACCGGAATCTTGGAATTCGTGTGATATTCGTTTCGCTATCGACGACTGAATGTCACCGTCCGTCTCGCGGGCGGCTGAGCTACACTTTTAAGAATCACTTCGATGGTCTGCATAGCTACGCGATCACTCCCAAGCACTACGAACAAACACGGCGTTCCGTCCCCACGTTCCGGCGTCAACGTTCGGGTACTTAAAGTTACGGAGGCCCGTCAAGGCATCCTCGGCTATTTGGATCGACAGCGTTGCCACGGCACCCTGCTCTCTAGAGAGCACCCAGAGATGATTGAAGGCACCGCCGGAAGCAAGAATCCAGGTACGCTTCCGCTGCGCGCCGTCACCGGGCCAACGGAGGAAAAATTGGCCAGAAGACGGTTCCAGAAAGGGCAATTGCTATTGCTACAGCAAAGGTGGTCGATGCGGTTCTACGAGGATGTTTTTGAGAACGGGGAAAGGCGACGCCATCGCGTGCAGAAGTTTCTTGGAACTCTAAAAGAATTTCCGACCAAGAGACTTGCCATGCGAGAAATGAAAGCCGCGCTCGACGCCGTCAACAGTCTCGCGTATCGCCCAAAGATCAACCACAACCTCCCGTGAATTCGCAAAGCAGTGGGTGGAGAAGTGCCGGACGCGGAAGCGGAGACCAATTAAGCCGAGCACGCTTTGCAACTGGGAATCCATCCTCGACAATCACTTGCTGCCAGTTCTCGGCAGCACTGCGTTGTCGTCGGTGGATAATCTAGCGATGAAAGTCTTAGTGGAAGGGTTGGTCCGCAGAGGACTATCTCCGCAAACCGTCAAGAACATCGTGCAAGTTGCAAAGCTGGTGATGGCTAGCGCCGTGGACGAAAATGGAAACGAATTGTATCCGACGAAATGGAATCACGAATTCATTGACCTGCCGGAAGTGGTCGAAACGAAACAACGCAAGCCTTCGTTCCTCGGCGAGCAGGTCACGAAAATCGTGAAGGCAGCGAACGGGAGGCTACAGATGGCATGTATCTTGCTCGCTGCTTCGGGAGTTCGAGCTGGGGAATTGCTCGCACTCGAAATCCGACATTTCGATGGCTCGTCCATTGAAGTTGAGCAAGACGTTTGGGGTGGAAAGGTTCAGGACCCAAAGACTCCGAATGCTAGGCGCACGATTGACCTGCATCCGGATGTAGCTGAGCTGCTGAAACAGTTCATGGGCGACCGAACGGCTGGTTTCACCTTCCAGACTAGCAGCGGTAAATCGTTGACCCAGACAAACTTGCTGAAAAGGGAACTCCATCCGATTCTCGCAACTCTTGAAATCCCCAAACGTGGATTCCATAGCTTCCGAAGATTCCGCAACACCCACCTTCGCAACTCGATATGTCCCGATGGGCTGCTCAAATTTTGGATGGGGCACGCGTCCAAGGATATGAGCGACCTTTACGATCGAGTGCGCGACGATGTTGTGTTTCGGAAGGAAGTAGCGGGGAGAATGGGCACCGGTTTTGAGGTTCCGAAAACTCTGACGCCGAAGCCTCCAAAAACGAAAAAGAGAGCCCCGGAAATTTCGGTTTCGGGCGTTATCGGGCGTCAGGCGGAACTAGCTACAACGCTAAGTAATTGAAAAAACTGGGGTGAGCGACGGGGTTTGAACCCGCGACCCTCGGTGCCACAGACCGATGCTCTACCAGCTGAGCTACGCTCACCACCGTGGGATTCCAGTAGTTTACACCATCTGAAGGGCGCTGCAACGGCATCCGTGTGTTCGTGGATCTTCGTTCGGCTGTCAGAATTGGGGTGGTGCTTTCGGGCGGGATCATTTTGGCAGATACAGGAAACGTTTGCCGGGGGACGCTACGTCTAAAATGCGAGGAATGCGTGCGAGCTGGTCTGCGTTTACAATGGTTGCGATGGGCCCGAGCACTGCTGCTTTGGAGTTGATGCGACATTGGCTAGGCTCTTGGGAGAACGTTCGATGCGCTCGATGAAGAGAGTTTTGGCGGTGGCCGTGAGGACCGGGCTGATCGTGCTGGCGGTTGCGGCGCTTGTGGCAAGTCCGTGCAGCGCCCGCCTGCGTGCGGGATTGTTCCCAGAACAGACGCCGGCACAGCAGACCGCGAGTCAAACGCCGGGTCAGACTCCTCTGACGCAGAAAGTTGGCGCAGTGAAATCGATTAGCGGCAATGCTCTGGTGCTTACAGTGGATGGCGGGACGGACGTGAGCGTGACCGTGGCGAGCAATGCAAAAATCGTGCAGGTCGCTCCGGGAGAAAAAGATCTGAAATCGGCGACGCCGATTGCGTTGACGGATTTACAGGTAGGGGATCGAGTTCTGGTGCGCGGGCGAGCGTCGGACGACGCGAAGACGATGGCGGCGGTGGGCATTATCGCGATGAAGCGCACGGATCTGGAAGCAAGAAAGGCGCAGGACCGCGCCGATTGGCAGAAGCGCGGCATCGGTGGCCTGGTGAGTGCCGTGGATCCGGCGACGGGCACGATCACAATTTCCACGGGTACCGGGGCAACCGCGAAAACCGTGGTGATTCACACCGCGAAAAATACCGTGTCGCGCCGCTATGCGCCGGATTCGGTGCAATTCGATGACGCGAAGCCTGCCGCGCCGGATCAGATCAAGCCGGGCGATCAAGTTCGCGCGCGCGGCACCAAGAGCGCCGACGGTTCGGAATTTGCAGCGGACGAAATAGTTTCCGGAACTTTCCGCAACCTCGCCGGAATTATTACCGCGATTGACGCAAGCGCACAAACGATCAGTTTGACCGATTTGATCAGCAAGAAGACGGTGGTTGTGAAAATCACGCAGCAGTCGCAGCTGCGCAAGATTCCCGCGCAAATGGCGCAGATGATTGCGTTCCGGCTGAAGGGAGCAGGAGCTGGGGCGCAGGGCGGTGGCTCCGCCGGTGCAGGCGGAGCATCTGCGCAGGGTGACGCGGCCGCTGGTGGCAGCGGACCTCCGGATGGCGGGCAGCGATCGGGCGGCACAGGCGCGGCGGGAAACGGCGCGTCCGGGAATGGCGCGGCGGGTGGCGGGCGCGGCGACTTCCAACAAATTGTGAACCGTTTGCCGGCCAGTACGCTCGCCGATTTTCAGAAGGGTGATGCCGTGATGGTGGTGTCCACGCAGGGCACCGATGCAGGCGGCGTCACTGCCATCACTATGCTGGGAGGCGTGGAATCGATCCTGGCCGCAGCGCCTGCCGGCAACGCAGCGCAAGCGATGACGCTCTCGCCGTGGAGCCTGGGCGGTGGCGCACCGACGGGTGACGCCTCCGGTGGAAATCAATAAATCATAATCAGCTCGCCTATTCTTAGTCTTTCAGGAGACGGAATGAAAGCCCGGGTCTTTTTTCTTTCATCGTTTATTGCAATGATCATCGTCCTGATTTTTTCCTGCGCCGGCGCCACTTTTTCAGAAACCTCCGCACAGGCTGCCGCACAAACCACCGCGCAGGCTGGCACCGGAACAATTCGCGGGCAGGTGACGGACCCTTCGGCGGCTGCGGTGGTGGGCGCGTCCATCATTGCAACGGCGCCGGACGGAACCAGCCTCGCTGCGACTACCAACCGCGACGGAGTTTTCGAACTGAAGAACGTAGCGCCGGGAAAATACACGGTGGAGGTGATCGCGCCGGGCTTCGCGCTATACAAAAATGATGCGGTGCAGGTGGCGGCCGGCCAGATACAACAGCTCAACCTGTCGCTCACCATCGAAGCGGAACAACAGCAAGTGACGGTGACCGACCAGGCAGGCGCGGTGGATGTAAGCCCGACAAACAACGCCGGCGCGATCGTGATCAATGGAGCGGCGCTGGATGCGTTGCCGGACGATCCGGATGAGTTGCAGACAGACTTGACCGCGTTGGCGGGACCTTCCGCAGGGCCGAACGGCGGGCAATTCTATATTGACGGATTCACGGCGGGGCAGCTGCCGCCGAAATCCGCGATTCGCGAAATTCGCATCAACCAAAATCCGTTCTCGGCGCAGTACGACAAAGTGGGCTACGGCCGCATCGAGATTTTCACCAAGCCCGGCACGGACAAATGGCACGGCGGTTTTTCGGTAAACGGGAACGATTCGGCGTTCAACACGCGAAACCCGTTCTTCAACTCGCGCGATGCGTCGGGCACGGCATATCCCAGCTACTATTCGGTGCAATACAGCGGAAATATCGGCGGGCCGCTGAGCAAGAAGGCCTCGTTTTTTTTCACGGAGGATATTCGTGACATTCACGACCTGGGCATCGTGAATGCGCAGACGGTGGACCCGACGACATTCGCCGTGACGCCGTTCAGCGCGGCGGTGCCCAATCCGAAGAAGCGCTATAACATCGGGCCGCGCCTGGATTACGCGCTGACGAAAAACAACACGCTGACCATACGCTATCAATATTACCGGAACAGCGAGAACAACGACGGCGTCAGCGGTTTTACCTTGCCGTCGCAGGGCTACAATTCGTTGAGCACCGAGCAGACGCTGCAAGTGGGCGACACGCAGATCTTTGGAACAAAAGTGGTGAACGAAACGCGCTTTCAGTACCTGCGCGAGCAAAGCAGCCAGAACCCGCTGAGCACTGCGCCGAGCATCATAGTTCCCTTGGCATTCAATGGCGGCGGGTCGAGTGGCGGCATGATCAGCGACACGACCAACAACTACGAATTTCAGAACTACACTTCCGTGCAGTACACCAAGCACTTCCTGAAATTTGGCGCGCGGCTGCGCGGCTCGACCGATGGAAATACCTCGACAGGCGGCTTCAACGGGACGTTCGTGTTTCCGTCCATAGAAGCGTATGTGAGCAGCCTGCAAGGCACGCCATCGGCGAATCAATTCACGGTGACAGCGAACCCAACGAACACAACACTCCCGGCCAATCCGTTCGTACGCGTAGGGTACGTGGACGTGGGACTGTATGTGGAAGACGACTGGAGCATACGGCCCAACATTACTCTGAGCTACGGACTGCGCTTTGAATCGCAGAGCAATATCAGCAATCACGCGGACTGGGCGCCGCGCTTGGGATTTGCCTGGGGAATTGGCGGCGGAGGAAAGACCGCACCCAAGACTGTGCTGCGAGCCGGATTCGGAATCTTCTACGATCGCTTTCCCTCGTCCGACATTCTGCAAGAGGACCGCTTGAACGGGACCTCGCTGGCGCAATTCGTTGTGCCTAGCCCGCGTTTCTTCAACCAGAATCCTGGGCCGCCGCCGCTGCTAACGCCCGGTCCGACGGAGTTGTTTACCTCGTATAAGCCGAATTCGAATCTGCACGCGCCTTACGTGGCGCAGACGGCCGTCAGCCTGGAAAGGCAACTGAACAAGGTTACGAACCTGAGCGTTTCGTACTTGAACTCGGTGGGCAATGATCAGTTGCTTACGAACAATATCAATGCGCCGGACAATCTCTCCGCCATCTTTCCTTATTATCTGAATCCGGGAGCCGCTACGCGTCCCACTCAGTTCGAAAATATCTATCAGTACGAATCGGGGGCAATCTTCCGGCAGAATCAATTGTTCGTGCAAAGCCGGGTGCAGGCGGGGCAGAAGCTGACGCTGTTTGCATATTACGTGCTGAATTATGCGAACAGCGACACCTCCGGCGCGAACGCTTTTCCTTCGAATCCTGCGAATTTCATGCAGGACTATGGCCGGGCGTCCTTCGACATCCGCAATCGTTTCTTTCTGGGCGGATCCGTGGGGCTGCCATGGGGACTGCGCCTCAGCCCTTTCCTGATTGCCAGTTCCGGCGCGCCGTACAACGTGACTTTGAGCCAGGATTTAATCGGGAGTTCGCAATTGAACCAGCGGCCGTCTTTTTCGACCGCTACGGCCGGTGGTGCGATCGTAACCGTTCCAGGTTTCGGAACTTTCAATACGCAGCCGGGTGTGAATGTCACGCCGATTCCGGTCAATGATTTCACGGGGCCAAATCATTTCACCTTGAACCTACGCTTGGCGAAGACGTTCAACTTTGGCCCGGAAAATAAGGGCGGAGGGAGCGGAGGTGGTGGTGGTGGCGGAGGAGGTGGAGGGCGCGGGGGCGGAGGACGCGGCGGCGGCGCGAATCCGTTTGGTGGCGGCGGACCGGGAGGATTTGGTGGGAGTACCGCGACGCGGCGGTACAGCATTACGTTGAGCGTCAACGCGCGCAACGTGTTCAATGATGTGAATTTGGCGAATCCGAGCGCGGTTTTGAATCCTCCGGCGGTTGCGGGCGGGACTGCATCGTTCAACGCGGCCTTTTTCGGGGTTTCCAACGCGCTAGCTGGCGGACCATTCTCCTCGAACGCAGCAAATCGGCAGGTTTATTTGCAGGCGGGGTTTTCGTTCTGAGAACTGTGAAGTCGCGAGCGGAAGGCCGCGCTTCAGGGGCTCAAGCCCACCTCGTTTGCTCGAATCTACGGCGGGGCTGAAGCCCCGCCCTTCCGTGCGAGGCATTTACCCGAGCGCTTCCACGCGTTCAGTGTTTTGCCGAGGGCATGACGAGTTTTTCTACTACTGGGACTGGCAGCGGGCCTTCGTCGAGAACGAGGTCGTGAAATTTTAGCAGGTTGAAATTTTTGCCTGCGGCCGCTTGATATTTTTTGCGCAGCGCGAACCATTCGCGAATGCCGACGTAGTAGGTGGGCAGCTGCGTCGAGCTTAATTTGGCGCGTTGCAATTTTCCTTCCGCTTCGGCTTGCGTTTGAAACGACTCCTTGGTCATCAGGTCCATGGCTTCCTGGTCGGTCATGTTCATGGTGTGCATTTTGATATCGAGGATGGCGTTGGAGATGACGCGCAGGCGTACTTTGCGCATGACCATGCGGAAGCGCGGGTCGTTGTCGAGGAAGCCCTCATCCATCATTACCTGCGCGATGTATTCGGCCCAGCCTTCGACATAGGCGCCGTTGGCGTAGAGCGACCGCAGCAGGCGTCGGCGCTCGGGCTGAATGTTATTGAGATGTTCGAACTGGATGTAATGGCCGGGCAGGGCTTCGTGGATGCTGAGCCACTGCAAAGTGAAATCGTTGTACTCGCGGAGCTTCGATTCGACTTTGGCCGCAGGCATTTCGGGATCAATGGGCGTGACCCAATATTGCGCTTCGGCTTGTGGTTCGAGGGGAGGCGCGCTGTGGAATCCCGCGACGGAGTAGATGCCGCGCTCGAAAGGCGGAGTGGGGATCACTTTCAAATTGTCGCGCGAGCTGAGCGAGACGATTCTCTTCTCGCGGATGAATTTAGTGATGCCGGCGAGGTCGGCTTCGATGGTTGGCTGCAACTGAGCGGGCGTGGTGTGGTGGTCTGATATTTTCTGCAACACTTCCTGGATGATTAGATTTTGCCGGTCGTGTTCGGCGAGATTCAAGTGATCGTTGTGATCCGGATACATCTGGGAGTGCAGGGGGAGCGCGAGTTGCAGCATTTCGGCGCGGACGGATTTCATGTCCTGTTCCGCGCTGGCGAGAACTTCCGCGGGAGTGACCGGAGTTTCCATCACTAGCGCAAACTTCTGATCGTAGAGTTCCTTTCCAAGACGCCACGTGAGATTCGACGGCTGCTTGGCGAGTGAGTTCTGCAGCCAAGCGGAGAAATCGTGCAGGGCTTTCACGGCGGGCGGGGCCACTGCGTCGTATTCGGCCTTGCGCGGCGAGCCGGCGGGAATTTCGGCGGCGAGCGCATTTTCGATCAGATCAATGTTGCCGGCATTTTCATCCACCGCGGTGGAAATCCATATGGGATCGGAGTCGGACAAGTACGGCTGCACTTGCGCGAGCAGGCGCGGGATCTGGCGGACGCGTGCCAGGACATGGCCGACGCGTAGGTCGTGCGATGCGTAATTCTGGGTTAGCGGCAGGAACAGCGCGTTGCCGATCAGTTCCACGACCACCGTGGGATTGTGTTTGTAGCTTTGAATGCGATCGAGCTCGAGGAGGGTGAGGCCGATTTGATCGTCTATGAGCTGCCAATCGGCGGCGTCTTCGGGATCCAATGCTGATGCAGGTGTCTCTTTGTGGAACCGTTCGCGCCACTTGGCGTAGAAGTCGCGCTGCGTGGCGAACCACTCGAGGCTGAAGTCGTCGAGGAGCGCGTCAAGAGCGATGGGCCTGCCCGATCTCGGGTCCAGATGCGAGTGATAGCCTGCCGCTGAAGCGCTCACGGGAGACCAGGAGAGCGAATCTTTCATGAACTGATCGCTTAGGACTGCAAATTTTTTGGATGCCGCGGCGCGCGAATCGCCGGATGCCTGGCGCTGCTGTTGCTGCGAGTTTGAGGGTTCCGTGGTCATAAGCATCCAGAGAATTGCGCAGGCAAATGCGATCTCTCGCCTTGACATTGGGAGTCCTTTCAATCGCGCGGGCGCATTCAGCTGGGCCGGCGGAAGGGAATTGGAGCGCTCCGTTTGCGCTTGCCGGAGGATTGCTGCAGGCGCTCGCGGGCTTGATCGGCCCAGGGGCCGTTCGGGGCGTAGCGCAGGTAGAGCGCCCATTGTTCGTGGGCGGCTTTGCGTTCGCCGCGTTTTTCGTAGGCGAGCGCGAGATTGAAATGGACGTCGGCGTGGGCAGGCATGGCGCGGGCGGCGCGGCGCAGATGGTCCACGGCTTGGTCGAGTTCGCCGAGTTCTTCCAGAGTGCATCCCAGGTTGTAGCGCGAGATGCCGTTGAGCGGATCAATGTGGACGGCGGCGAGGAAACAATCGCGGGCGTCGGTAAGCTGGCCCAGCTGGTAGTAAGCGACGCCGAGATTGATGTGAGCCTCGATCCAGTTCGGCGCGAGATCCACGACGCGCTGATAATTTTCGATCGCTTCCGGCAGGGTTTCGGCGCGAGCCTCACAATCGAGCGCGGACTGGAAGAAATCCTCGGGAGTAGGGCCGACCATGGCGCGCAATTTCGCCGGCTGAGGGGCAAGGTCAAACGGGAAAGCCCACTGGCGCAGAAAAGGATTGAAGGGACGTTCCGAGCCGGGGGGAACGACGTGAACTTCGCGGCCGAACTCGACGAGGCGAAGTTCCTGGATCGGCACGGGCGCGGCGCCAAATTGCGATTCCATGAGCGCGACGGCGCGGCGAACGCGATTGGCGGGAACGTGATTCTGCGTAATGCGTTGGATCGAGCGCAGGGCCACCAGGTCGCCGAAGCTGTAGAATCGTTCGCCCCAGCGGGCTTCGGGCCGCACCAAGCGCAGGCGTTCCCAGTAGCGAAGACGGTTCGGCTCAAGACCCAGGATGCGCCCGACTTCTGTACGCGTATAACGCTGCGCCAATCCGCCCTTCCCCCGCTCGCCCTGTCGTGTTTGCTGGAAGAGATTATGCACCTGGTGTCAACACCTGGCTATGGTACTGGGCTGTGGATAACTTCACGCGGGCGCGGGTTTGCGCGGTGGCGTTCGTGCGTGCCGATAACCAGAAGAGGACAGGCGGTTGCGCGGCGTGAGGGGCTTGTTAGACTTTGATAGGCAGTCGCCCGCCACCATGCCGCTTGATACCGCCGAACGATTGTATCTGGACCGCCAGGTCACCCTGGCTCGAGCCATTTTTGTGGCCCTGGCGCTGGTGGATTTGATCGAAATATCGGTCGCGGGGTCGCGCACCGCCGCGGCGTTTTTTCTTGCGGTGTACTTGCTGCTGGCGCTGGCGGTGCTGGGGTACGAGCGGCTCGCGAGCGAGACGAACGTCACCATTCCGCTGGTGGCGGACTGCGTGGCTCTGGCGGTGTTTCTTTTTCTGACGCCGTCGCTTTCCGCCTGGTGGTTCTTGTTCCTGTTCGTGGTTTTCGCGCTGGCTACGCAGGGCAATGCGCGGTTGATGCTGGCGCTCGTGAGCATAGCTACCGTCGGAATCATTTTTCGCGTGGCGATGATGGAATTGTCCGGCTGGCGTGGGGCGTGGCATTGGCTAACGATTGGGCTGGGCACGGTGATTTCCGGGCTGGGAATGGGGTTTTTGGGCGCGCGGGAACGCGAACATCTGGAGCGCCAGCAATTTCTGGAAAAAGTTTCGCGGCTGCTGCAGTTTGACAGAGGATTGACCGAGTCCGTTCGACAGGCGCTGGGCGAAATTGCCCTGGAATTTGAATGCGAGCAGGCTTGCCTGGCGATTCGCGATGAGGAACTGGAGCGGCTGTTCGTTTGGAAGATTCATCCGAACGATCGGGAGATCGGCGGGCCCGAGACGTTGCCCCTTTCGCGTTCGGACACATTTCTGACGGATGCGTTTGAGACTTCGTTCTGTTGGGAATTCAACGACGGCGCGGGAACCGGATTTGGCTGGGACCGGCGCAGCGGTCAAGTGTTTCGCGACCTTACCGCGCCACCGAATTCCACGCGGGAGGAGTTTGGCGCGCGCACGTTGCTGGCTGTGACGATTGAAGCGGGCGGTAGGCCGACGGGGCGCGTGCTGCTGATCAACCCTGGCGGGCCGGGTGGTTCTAACGGGGCAATCGGGACTGCCGGGCTCAACGGAGCACAGGGGTCGCGCCGCCGATTCACCCGCGGCGAGCTGCGATGGCTGGAGCGAATTGTGAGGCACGTCGGGCCGCCGCTGGAGAACGTCTTTTTAATGAGACACTTACGGGCGCGCGCCGTGGAGTCTGAACGCAGCCGAATATCGCGCGACCTGCACGACGGGGTCCTGCAGACGCTGCTGAGCCTGAATATTCAGCTGGATGTATTGCGCCACAAGTTCCCATGGACGCCGGAGCAGGCGGGAAAA
Source organism: Acidobacteriota bacterium (assembly GCA_013289695.1). GTDB lineage: Bacteria > Acidobacteriota > Terriglobia > Acidiferrales > UBA7541 > Palsa-295. The sequence goes on along the minus strand of JABCZK010000038.1, from coordinate 31,026 downwards.
GAATTGGAAACATTGCAAAAAACCGTGCAACAGGAAAGCGAAGAATTGCGTAGGATGGTTACAGACCTTCGGCCGCTGCGGGTTGAGAGCGCGGACATGCGGGAGCTGATGTTGGGATTTGCGGAGCGCTTCCGCAACGAAGCGGCGATGGCGGTGGACCTGTTCATCGAGGACCGGAATTTGCGCTTGCCGGACCGGATTTGCAGGGAGCTTTTCCAGATATACCGTGAGTCACTCAACAACATAAAAAAGCATGCGAAGGCGAGTCACGTCGTGGTAAAACTAGGGCAAGATGAGGCGAAGGTGTCTCTGGTCGTGGATGACAATGGGCGCGGATTCAGCTTCTCCGGCAGATACAGCAGCGAGGAGCTGGACCGGTTGCGACTCGGGCCAATTTCGATCAAGGAAAGAACACGGGGCGTGGGGGGGACGCTAACGGTGGAATCGAATCCCGGGCACGGGGCGCGTCTAACGGTAGAAATCCCACTGAATTAAAATGACGAAAGCAAAACAGGTGATTCGCATCCTGGTCGCGGACGACCATGCCATTTTCCGTGATGGCCTGCGCAAGCTATTGGAAGCCGCCGACGAGATTCAGATCGTCGGAGAGGCTTCGAACGGCGTGGAATGCATCAAGATGCTCACCAAGCTGAAACCGGACATTTTGTTGCTGGATTTGCGCATGCCGGAGAAAGACGGTCTGGGAGTGCTGGAAGAGGTGAATTTCGATTCACTGCCGACGCGCGTAATCGTGCTGACGGCCGCGGAAGATGACCGCGACGTGGTGCGCGCGATGCGGCTGGGGGCGCGCGGCGTGGTACTGAAGCAATCGGCGAGCGACCTGCTGGTGAAGAGCATCCGCAAGGTATCCGACGGCGAAATCTGGCTGGATAACCGGATGACGGCGGAAGTGATTGATGCCTTCAAAAAATCCGCGGAATCGGGCCAGCGGCGGGAAAAGCCGCTGTTGAGCGACCGCGAGAAGGAAATCGTGCAGCTGGTGGCGCAGGGTTTCCGGAACCGCGAGATCGGCGAGAAACTTTTTATCAGCGAGCAGACGGTGAAGAATCACCTGCATAATATTTTCGATAAACTGGGCGTGTCCGACCGTTTGGAACTTGCGTTGTACGCCATCCATCACCGGCTGATAGACCAGACGTAATCGGCAACTGCGCTTGTCGGCGCGCTGCTGATGCTTTTCCTGCTCCTCCTCCTGCTGTTATTGCGACCCACTTCTTCGAACCCTTCGCTAATTTTTCGACTCGCGGCCCTTTCCGCGCGAAAACCGTTTAGAATATTCCTCGGCTGAATCATTCACGATGAGTGCGACGAGTCCAAGTACGGTGGGCGAAGAATCTCCGCGCATCCTTTCGCGCGAATTGGTGGTGATTCTTTGCGTGCTGGCGCTGGTGCTGCTTTTGGCGCTGACTGCGTTGCTGTCGCGGCTGTACCACAAAAAAATACATACGCTGGCAGACGCGATGTTCGCGCAAGGCGAAGCGGACGAGCAGGCGGGACAGATCAAAACAGCGCTGACCGATTACCGCAATGCGCTGGCGTACAATCCATCAAATCCGCTGTTTCAATTTCATCTGGCGAAGGCCTTGGCCGCGGCAGGGCGCGACGAAGAAGCCCGTTCGTATCTGCTGAATTTGCTTTCTGAATCTCCCGGCAGCGGCGAGGTGAATTTGGAATTGGCGCGCATCGCCAAGAACAACAATTCGATGGCGGATGCCATGCGCTATTACCAGGGCGCGATGTACGGCGAATGGGCCGACGATCCAATCGCGATGCGCTGGCAAGTGCGCCGGGAACTTTGCGAGTTTCTGCTGAGTCGCGGCGCAGTGAAACAGGCCGCGCCGGAGGTAATCGCGCTCGAGGAGAACATTCCCGCAGGTGATTTGGCGCGGCTGAAAATCGTGGGCCAACTGCTGCTGCGCACTCAGCAATGGGCGCGCGCGCTGGAGGTGTATCACACCTTGCTTGCCGCCGGCCCAAATGATGAAGATTCCCTGGCAGGCGCGGCCCAGGCCGCATTCCAGTTGGGCCAATATGTGATGGCAATGGAATATTTCGACCGGCTGCCGCGCGAAAGGCGCGAACAACCGGATTTCGCGAACCGATTCGACATGACACGGCAGATACTCGCGGCGGATCCGTTCTTGTCCGGACTTACCGCCGAGGTGCGGGCGCAGCGGGTGGCGAATGCGCTGGCGCTGGCGCAAACGCGGGCGGAAAATTGCGCACGCCAAACCGGCCAATCGCTAGAGCAAGCTCCGCCGCGGACAGACCTGCAGCGAGTCTATCAGCAGGGCAAAAACGTTCAGCGGGACTGGACTCCGCGATACCTGGAGCGATTCCCGGACCGGCTGGACGCGGCAATGGCGTACGTATTCAGCGTCGAAAATGCGGCGGCGACTGCGTGTGGGGAACCGCAGGGTGATGATCGCGCGCTATGGTTGCTGGGCCCCAGCCGGTCAGTGGTGAACCCGTGAGCGAGGCGCCCGTTGTTCCGGTGACAACCGCGCCAGAGGTAGTCGCACCCCCTGCAAGCGACTCGCTAGCAGAGCCGCGACATTTTCGCGCGCGTTGGGAATCGTGGATGCACGCGGTTTTCACGCTGCGCGAAGATAGATTTTTCCTGATGCTCGCCGTGCTCATCGGTGTTTTTTCCGGCCTGGCCGTGGTGTGCTTCAGGCTGGCCATTGAATGGACGCAGATCACGCTGCTGGGCCCGTCGTTGTCTCCGTCGTTTCCGCGTGTCGTGCTCGCTCCGGCCATCGCAGGGATTGTGGTGGCGCTGCTGGCAATTCATGTGTTCCCCCGCGTGCGCGGCAGCGGAGTGAACCAGATCAAAGCGGCCATGTACATTTCGGACGGTTATGTGCCGTTCACCACTGTGATCGGAAAATTTATTGCCTGCGCGCTGGCTATCGGCAGCGGGCAATCTCTGGGGCCCGAAGATCCTTCGCTGCAGATGGGCGCCGGGATCGCTTCGCTGATTGGCCGGAGTTTGCGGCTGTCGCAGGAAAAATTGCGGCTGATCGCGCCAGTGGGCGCCGCGGCAGGCCTGGCGGCTGCGTTCAACGCGCCGATTTCAGCTGTGCTGTTTGTGATTGAAGAGGTGATCGGAACCTGGAGCGCTGGAGTGCTGGGAGCGATCGTGCTGGCCGCCGTCTCCAGCGTGGTGACGATGCGCGCGTTCCTGGGGCCGGAGTCGCTCTTCCGCGTTCCACCATTTCGCCTGGCGGGGCCGGGAGAAGTTCTGGCGTACGCCGCGCTGGGCGTAGCCGGCGGCGCTGCTTCGTTGGTGTTGCTGAAATGGATCGTGTATGCACGCCCCAAAATGCAGGCGCTTCCGCGCTGGACGGAATACTTTCAGCCGGCTGCGGCGGGATTGCTCATCGGATTGATCGGCGTACGCTTTCCGCAAGTGATGGGCGCGGGGTATGCCATCGTGGACCAAGCCTTGCACGGGCAATTTGTGTGGCAATTGCTTCTGTTGCTGGCCGCACTAAAGCTGCTCGCAACCGGATTTTCGTTTCTGAGCGGGACACCGGGCGGCCTGTTTGCGCCTACAATTTTTGTCGGGGCGATGCTGGGCGGCGCGGTGGGTTCAATCGAGCATCATTTTTTCCCCAGCCTTACGGCGACGATCGGCACATTCGCGCTGGTGGGAATCGGGACACTGTTCGCGGGGTTTCTGCGGACGCCGATTACCTCCGTGTTCATGGTGATTGAACTCTCTGGAAACTACACGGCGATTCTGCCGGTCATAATTTCCACGATGATTGCGTACGGGATTTCGCGGGCCTACCAGAAAGTGCCGTTGTTCGACCTGCTGGCCCGCCAGGATGGATTGGTGCTGCCCTCGATTGAGGAGCGGCGCGAGATGACGTCGTTTGTCGTGGAGGATGCCATGCGGACGGGCGGCGTGCTGGTGGCCGAGCCGGGCGAACACATTGTGGAGGTTGCAAAGCGTGCGGAGGCGAACCCGGAGGCGGCGCTCCTGCTGCGCATGCGTCCGGGGGAGTGGTGGCTACTGGATCGCGAAGACGTTATGCGGCTGGCGCCGGATGCGGCGCGCACAACGACGCCCATCCATGCCAAATCCAAAGGGCCGGTTCCATACCTTTTCCGCGATCAGAGCCTCGCCGAAGCGCTGCAGGTGATGGGTGATTGGCCGGTGCTGCCGGTGGCCAGCCGCGCGGACTTGGGGAAGCTGGAAGGCATCCTTACACTCGCCGATACGCTGCACGCATTTCGCAAGACTCCGAAAGAGGAGTGATAATAGGACTCGCTGCGCAACACCTTACTTTTCTGTAACTTAACAGCGATAGGACTAGTACGTTTGTACCAATTTGGCCTACTAGAATTGAGGCTTTAGCTCTATTGGTTCTCAGCCGCGCCGGCCCTACTCTACATCAGTAATTAGGGAGGTAGTGTCCTGTGGCTTTAAAAGAGCGGCGTGCAACGCGGCGATTCCTCATGCGACTTCCGCTGACCGTGCGCTGGACTGACGAAAGCGTCGTTGGCGAAGCTGCCACAGAATCGCGGGAAGTAAGTTCCCGCGGTCTGTATTTTCACTTGCCCAAAGGGTTGAGGAGCGGCGCGCCGGTCGAGATCGTTATGACTTTGCCGCACGAGCTCACTCAAGCAGGTCCTGTGCGCGTCCGGTGTCTCGGGCGTGTATTGCGGAGCAGTCCCGAAAATTCGGGCGAAGTGGGAGTGGCAGCGGCGATCGAACGTTACGAGTTCATGCGCAGCAGCGAATCAGCAGCATAACAAGTTTCTTACCCAGACCCTGCGGAGATGGGTGAGAATGCCGGGAGGCTCGGGTCCCTCAGCCTAGTCTCCCGGTTCCTTTTTTATTCACCGTGTCATCCCCTTGAAACGGTTGCGAACCCACGGCTGCGTTTCCCCTCAACGCCTTGCGTAAATCCGTCAGTCGAAATCCTTCGCGCAATCTCGTTTAATCGAATTCGCGGCGGGGCGCGGTCTGTTGCGCGCCGACGCGGCCTGCAACGATTTCCGCCTGCGCATAATTTTCGGCGCGAATCGGAGCGCCGGCCAGACGACGCAGCATCGCCAGTTGACCCACATGCGCCAGGGAATCGGCGATGGCGCCCTGGAAGAGTTTCTCCGGCGGGCAGGATAGCTGGGCATCCGAGGCGAGGTAATCATCCAGAGCTTTTAATGATGCGAAGAAGCGCTTGGTGCCTTCGTCCCACGAAAGCGGCTTGGAATCGTGCCAGTCCTGTTTGCCATTGGCCTGCGTGAGCGCCCAATCGAGCAAATCTCCCAGATGCGCGAGGATCTGGCCGCACGCGCGCGTGGTGTCGCCAACGCGATATTCAGCGAAACCCGGCGGAGCGCCTCGCATTGCCTTGCCGCCGCGATAGGCTAGCGTGGCGAGGGTGTGGCGCAAGAGTTGACGGCTGGAACCTGAAGCTGAGTATTCAAGCGTCGAGGCCATAGTGCATAGATTATAAAACAAATTGCCTCACTGTGACATTCACCGTGCCTCGCCGCGCCAGCGATACGGATGGACCGGCTCGTGGCAGTGAACCTATACTGGTCTGATGCAATCGGCCTCTGCGCGCCCTGCCATGGAACGTCCCGCCTCGGAACTTCTCGGCGCGTTACGGCGTTATTGGGGGTACGATTCGTTTCGTCCGATGCAGGAGCGCATCGTGCGCAGCATCCTCGGCGGGCAGGATACGTGCGTAGTGATGCCCACGGGCGGCGGCAAATCTTTGTGCTACCAGCTGCCGGCGGCCCTGCTGGCGGATCGCACCGTGGTGGTGGTTTCGCCATTGATCGCGCTGATGCAGGACCAGGTGGCGCAGCTTGGGCAGATGGGAATTTCAGCCGCGCTGCTGAATAGCACGCTTACGGTGGCCGAGCAGACAGAGATTTTGCGCGCAGCGATCGCCGGGCGCTATCGCCTGCTTTATCTTTCGCCGGAACGCTTGGCGCGGGCGGACACGATCGCGTGGCTGCAACGCGTGCCGGTTTCCCTTTTTGCGATTGACGAAGCGCACTGCATTTCGGAATGGGGGCACGAGTTCCGTCCCGAATACCGGCAATTGAGTTCGCTGCGCAAGAATTTTCCCGATCGTCCGATTGCGGCGTTTACGGCGAGCGCTACGCGCCAGGTGCGGCATGACATTATCGAGCAGCTGGCCTTACGCGAGCCGCATAAATACATTGCGAGCTTTCACCGCGCGAATCTTCGTTACGTGGTGAGGGAATGCGGCGCGCAAATGCAATCCTATTTGTTGGTGCGCGCGCTGCGCAGTTATTCGGGCCGCAATGTGATCGTCTATGCGCCGACGATTAAGCGCGTGGAGGAGACTGTTGCGTTTCTCGCGGCGCAGGGAATTGCCGCGATCGGTTATCACGGCAAGATGGACAACGCCACGCGCCGGCGCAACCAGGAAAAGTGGATGTCCGACGAAGTTCCGGTGCTCGTGGGCACCGTGGCGTTCGGATTGGGCATCAATAAAGCCGCGGTGCGAGCGGTGATTCATCTGTCGCTGCCGAAATCGATTGAACAATATTATCAGGAGGCGGGGCGAGCAGGGCGCGACGGTCAGCCTGCGGATTGTGTCTTGCTATGGCAGAAAAAAGACGCGGGCTTGTTGGCGCATTTTATTGAGCAGCTGAGCGATTCACAGGAACGGGAACGCGGCTGGCAGCGATATCACATTATTCGCAGTTTTGTGGAATCGAAGGGATGCCGGCATCGGCAAATCTGCGTGCATTTTGGGGAAAGCCCGAAGTGGGCAACGTGTGGGGCTTGCGACGTGTGCGGGTGCGAAATTAAATGGCTTACTGAGCCGGTTGCGGCGCCGCGTTCGAAACGTCGCGCGCGGCGTTCCGCGACGCAAGTTGCTGCCGCGGCTGCTGGGGCGGCTTCAATTACATTCACGCATGGTTCACGGCCGGGCACGGAAAACGAGTTGCCGGTGGGCGCGTCGGCGGCCGACGGCGCTACGGGTAGGGGCTGGTGGGGCTCGGCGGGTAAACGTGAATCTTCGGCCGCAGGTGGAAACGTTGCGCCTGGTGTTAATCCCGAACTGCGCGAATATATGCGCGAATGGCGACGGGTCACGTCCAAGAAGTTGAGCATCGCGGCTTTTATCATCATGCACGATACGTCGCTGGATCATTTGTGCGAGGTGCAGCCGCGTTCACTGGCGGAAATCCGCAAGGTTTCGGGGTTCGGCGAGCGCAAGACGGAAATGTACGGCCCGGCAATTCTCGAGGCGCTCGAACGATTTCGCAAGGGAGCGCGGGTTGGCGCGGAACCATTTCTTGATGGCAGAGATGATTAAATCAAACGAGTTAATCGTTTGATTTGTCGGGCGGGAACGGCGTGGTGGTGCGGCCCGCAAAAATCGCGGCATTGTGCGATGCGGAAGCAGCGGGCTTCAGCGAAGGGCCGGCCGAACCGTAGGTAATCGCCTCGCGAGTCTTCGCCAGCGGCGCAGTATCGAGGAACTTCACTGCGTTGCCGTCGCGTTCGATTCCCAGTTCTGTCCAGAGCGCCGGGAGATCTACGTTGTAAGGCTGGTCCTTCATTTTGGCGTAAAGATTTTGCAGCACCGGAACGCCCGTGGCCTGATCGCCGAGGGTGAGCGCCTTTTCCAGTTCCCAGTCTTGGCGAATGTCGCCTCCTGCGTTCAGGATTCCGCGCAGAGCATCTTGCAGGCCTTTTTTGTTTCCTGTTTCGCGATGAATCTCGACGTCCGCAAGGAAACAGAACAGCGCGCCGCCCCAATACGTTCGTCCCCAAGTGTGGGTGTGGTCCAGGCCCTCGTCCCCTTCGGCGGGGAGGCCTTGATGTAGGTCGCGCATCACTTCAAACCACATTTGATTGGCGTCGAAATGGCCGGCCCGGACGCGCGCGATGGGTTCGACGTAGGTGGCGATGCCTTCTTCGATCCAGTGATGTTTTTCGGCGACGGAAGGGAAGGACAAGTGAACCATTTCGTGCGTCAGCATCCAATCGCGAGCAAGATCGGAGAACTGCGCGTCCCGGCCCACGTGAATGGTGATGAAGCCGCCATTGTCGCGGCCAAAAGTCTTGCCGCCGCGCACACCTTTTCCATCGGACGCGACAATCTTGAGCAAAAGTTGCGGAACAGGGAAGCGGCCGTAATACCCGCTGACGGATTCAGCGGCCCAGCGAACCCACTTCAACAAATCCTCTTTGCTCGCCTGGAGTGAGCCCTGCTCGATGTTGACGTCAATGCGCGAGTTGCCGATTACGATGGTGGAAGTCATTTCGTCAGCAGGAAAAGCGGTCGCGGCCGCGAGCCAAACGATTAATATGGCGAGGATCGCCGGGCAGAAACCTCTGGCGAGCCGCGAGCCGCGCCGAATAGATTGCACCGGGCCATTTTCCATACCCCATTGTGCGACTCGACAGGCATTAAGCCAAGGACGAACCTGCATCGCCGCGCAGGGCTTTCCGCACGCCGCGATCCAGCAGATGATCCAACGAAATCTTGCCGGCTCCAAAAATCAGGATCAGCAGGCCTACGAAAAGGTAAATGAAGGAAGCGGCGTTCTGGAATTTGTCGGGATCGGAGATGAAAGCGAGCAGCGCCACGTGATCCGCGGTCCAATACGCTGTGAACATGTCTATCGTCAAGCCGAGGGCCGCGATGCGCGACAGCAAGCCCAGCGCTAGCAGAATTCCGCAGACGAATTCAAATGACGAGACGAAGGTAGCCGTGAATCCGGGCGCGGGCAATCCCAGGCTCGAGAAAAATTCGGTGACATGCGGTAAGCTGTGCAATTTTGCCCAGCCATTCTGAGAGAGTTGCCAGCCCCAATACACACGCACGAGCAGCAGGAAAGGTGATTGCAGGCTCGAGACCACCTTCACAAATCCGTCGTACATGCGCAGAATCTGATTTCCAGGTTTGCTCATGGGTGCGGCGCTCTCTTCCGGCTGTCGCTTACTGCCGCGACGCGGCCTTTTCATTTTTCGGGGATTTTTCCAGGCGGCAGAACCAACCGAGCGCCGCCCAGGTGTGGAACCATTTCTCAACATGTGCCGCGCGGTCAGCCACGGCGATCAGCGAGCCGCGCAGAGCGGATTCGATCGCAGCGCTCAAGGGTTTCCCAGCTTGCAGCGCAGATAAGATAGCGAATTCTTCGCGGTCGAGACGGCGGAAATAAACATCCTCATCCAAGCGATGCACGGCCAGAAAAATTGCACTGGGATTGAGCTTCGCGACCGCGCCGACGCGTTTACGTTTGTGCCGCTCGTTGAAAGCGTTGCTGGCGACGTCCAAATCGTCGGAATCCTTGCGAACCTCGAGCAGCAAATCATCCACGGGATAGCGCAGCGCGAGCAGGCTGATGTACGGTTGCGAGCGCAGCCGCAACTTGGCGGGATTCACGCCCGCGAGATCTTCGGGCTTGAGCGACGGCTCCCTGAGGCCATCGAACGCCTCGATATCGGCCCATTCTAAACGAGCCATATCCACGGCGAGATTCTGGCGCTCGCCGGCCCGGCTCGGATGCTTCTGCAGCCAACTCACCAGGCGCGAACCAAGATTGCGCAGGGTGAAAGATTGCGACGGGCAATCGATCAAATACGCTTTGGCCATGGCGTCGAAGCGGCGGCCACCCAGCACGGCGCGCACACCCGGAAAATCTTCGGCGAAAGCGGAAAGCACGCGGAACCAGTATTGGCGATTATAAATTTCCAGGCGCTCGAACGACGTCAGCCGGTCGTTGGGCTTGATGATTTGCGACGCGACGGCGCGCATTGAGCGACCATCGGGCGCGACCGTACGCATGCGTTCGGAGTGCGTCAGCGGAGTCATGACGGCGCGAGCCATGCGGCGTTGCAGATTGAGAAGTTTCATACGGCGGCCGCGAGCGAGGCGCTGGCGAGGAACCGATTGGCTTTCAGGGCTTCGTCGTGCACTTCGTCAAACGAAGGGATGCTGTCGTCCCATTCGAGCAGCGTGGCAGTGTGGCCCACGCGTTCGATGGCGCGCGCGTAGAGTTTCCAGACGGGATCAATCACCGGATGATCGTGGGTATCGAGGATGTACCTGCGGTATTTCGAGTGTCCGGCGATGTGGATTTGCGCTACCCGTTCGGCGGGAACACTGTTTACATAAGTGAACGGGTCGAAGCTGTGATTCTGCGACGAAACGTAAATATTATTTACGTCGAGCAGGATGCCGCAGTCGGCGCGCTCGGCGACTTCGTTCAGAAATTCCCACTCCGTCATTTCGGAAACGTGAAATTCGGCGTAGCTGCTGACGTTTTCGACGGCCACGGGAATCTCGATGAAGTCGCGCACTTCGCGGATTTTCTGCGCGGTGCTGCGCGCCGCTTCAAAAGTGTAGGGCATGGGCAGCAGGTCATGCGTGTAGCGGCCATCCACGCTGCCCCAGCACAAGTGATCAGAAAGCCAAGGAGTCTTGCTGCGCTGGACGAGAGTTTTCAGGCGCCGCAGATGCTCGCGATTGGGGCGTTCGGCCGAGCCGAAGTACATCGAGACTCCGTGCTGCACCACTTTGTACTGTTCTAGAATTTGATCGAGAATGCGCAGCGGGCGCCCGCCGTCAATCATGAAATTCTCGGATATGATCTCGAACCAATCCACGACGGGCTTGCGCGTAAGAATGTGATGGTAATGCGGGGAGCGCAGACCGATCCCGATTCCGTAATCTGTGTGGCCATTGAACCGATTGGCAGGCATTCCCCACTCCGTTGGCTGAAGCGAACAGATGACGCGGAAAAGTGTTGAGGGCCGAACACCGCGTGCCGGCCCTCAACACCAGACCGTCGGTACTTGCTGCGATCGCCGATGCGGCGAATGCTACTCGGGCATCTTCGAGCCGTCGGTTGCGCAGCCGCCCTTGCCCTTGCAAGAGTTCTTGCCTTTGCAGCCGTTGTCGCTCGATTTACATCCGCCCTTGCCCTTGCAGGAGTTCTGACCCTTGCAAGCGTGCTTTTCCTTCACCTTGGAATCTGCGGGCTTCTGATCCGACTGGGCCGCGGAATGCATGCCGGAGAGAAGGTTGGAAGCCTGAATCGTGGTGGTGGTACCGGCGAGCAAACCAGCAAGCGCTGCGCCAGCAATCAGGGCCTTCTTTGACTTTGTCATTTTCCCGAATTACCTCCTGTGAGTTTGGACTTCAACCACACCTGCTTCTACTACGTCGTAAAAACGGGTTTTGGATTGCCTCTTTCGGTTATTCTGGGTTGGGCTGGTTGTGAGTCCCGGCGGCAAGCCGGGAGTCGCCCGCAGCATAACGCCGGGGGCTCGGCCTGACAACTTATCTTTTGTAACGTTTTTGGATGTCCGAATTCGCTCGGCGGGGAACCGCGTGGCGGCGGAAAATCCCACGAGCGAACATTTGGAGCACAGGGCTAGGCCAGCGTTCGTGTGTTTGACTGCGCTGGCGCTGATTCGTTATCGTCATGGGTGCGAATTAGATCGGTGGATGAATCGCATTCCGCTCCCGCGAATCCGATGTAGGGACGAGCGCCGTCGTTCGGGATTGACGGTGGCAGCGAAGTCCGGTAAGGTGTTATTTGCATGTTGAATTGTTGCCAGATGCGGTGCTGTCCATGCGCTTGTTGCGCGTGTTGTATGGCGCGCCAGTCTGGCGATAGGAGATTTGGGACTTAAGCCTTAATTCAACTTTAGTTCCCGAGCCCCACCCGCCAGAAACACTGGTTGGTGGGTTTTTTGTTTTTAAGGGCCATTTTTCTATGAGCGAGAAGAAGGAAACCAAGGCACAGCGCGTCGAGCGGCTGAAGCGAGCCAAGAACGCGTGGGAGTGCATTGACGAGATTCGCGAATTCGCGCGGCTGGGGCACGCCTCGATTCCGCCGGAGTGGCTGGGGACGTATTTTCGTTCGTGGGGAATTTACACGCAGGGCGACGGGCAGGGAGTGATCGGCGGGGCGAACGGCGAAGGGAAAGCGACGCCATTTTTCATGGTGCGCATCCGCATTCCCAACGGAATTTTGCGTAGCGCGCAATTGCGCGCGGTCGCTGACATCGCACAGCAGCACGGGCGCGGCGTGGCGGACATTACCGTGCGGCAGAATGTGCAGTTGCATTGGGTGACGATCGAAACGCTGCCGGAAATTCTCGACCGCCTGAAATCCGTGGGACTGACCACCACGGGCGCTTGCGGCGATGTGACGCGGAACATCACCGGATGCCCGCTGGCAGGCGTAGATGCGGATGAAATCTACGACGCTTCCCGCGTGGCGCTGGATTTGAACCGCCAATTCGTGGGTAATTCCGAGTTCTACAACCTGCCCAGAAAATTCAAGGTTTCGATTACCGGTTGCCATCTGTGGTGCTCGTATCCGGAAATCAACGACGTCTCTTTGACTGCGACGACGCGGCGCAGAGGTGGCGCGGTCGAAACGGGATTCTCGTTGCGCGTCGGCGGCGGGCTTTCCACCGATCCGCATCTGGCGACGCGCCTGAACGCGTTCGTGGCCGAGCATCAGGCGGCGCGCGTGGTGCGAGCGGTCGCTGAGATTTTCCGCGACAGTGAAGTGCTGCGCGAGAACCGCGAACGGGCGCGATTGAAGTTTCTTTTTTTGAGGCACGGTTGGACGGCGGAATCGTTTCTTGCAGAACTGCACCAGCGCCTGGGATTCAAGCTCGATCCTGCGGAACCCGAGCACGTGCCGGAAGACGCCTATCGCGATCACGTGGGGATACACGCGCAGAAGCAGCCGGGATATTCCTACGTGGGAGCGTCCGTATTGCGCGGTCGGATTGGCGCGGATCAATTGCGGATCGCCGCGGAACTTGCCGAACGTTTTGCAGGCGGCGAAATCAGGACCACGATCATGCAAAACCTGGTACTGGTGAACGTTCCGAGCGAAGACGCGCCAAGCGTGGCGCGAGCGCTGGACGCGGCGGGCCTGCCCGTTGCGGGATCGCCGTTTGCGCGTGGGACCATCGCCTGCACCGGATCGGAATTTTGCAAACTGGCTTTGACCGAGACGAAAAGCTTCGCGCGCTGGCTGGTAGAAGAACTCGAGGACCGCATTCCCGGTTTCGAAGAGCAACTGAAACTGCACATTGCCGGGTGCCCGAATAGTTGCGGCCAGCATTGGATCGCGGACATCGGCCTGGAGGGCAAGAAAATCAAAGTGGGCGGCGAGATGGTGGATGCTTATTACTTCTGCGTGGGCGGCGCGGTGGGCAAGTTCGCCGCGATCGCTCGTCCCGTGGGTTACCGCTGCGCCGCGACGGAAGTGCCGGTGGCCATCGAGCGCTTGTTGCAAAGTTTTGAGGAAGAGCGCAACCCCGGCGAAAATTTGCGGCAATTCTTTGCACGCCATACGAATGATGAGATCCGCATGCTCCTGGCGGGGCAAATCGCCGAAGCTGTGGCACGGGACGTTTCGGCGGGTCCCGTGCCGCACGGGATTGAAGGATAGGCGATGCCTCTGTTTCCCATTTCGCTGAAACTGCGCGGGCGCCTCTGCGTGGTCGTGGGCGGTGGCGCGATCGCGGAATCGAAAGTACAGAGTTTGCTCGCGGCGGAGGCACATGTCGTCGTAATTGCGCCGGAAGTTACGGAGTCCGTTGCGGCGTGGGCGCGCGCCGGGCAAATCGAATGGCAGGAAAAGGAATTTGCCGCGGAAGATTTGTGCGGCGCTTTTCTGGTGGTGGCGGGAACGTCTTCGCCGCTGCTGAATCACGAAGTGTTTCGGCAATGCGAGACGGACGGAATTTTATGCAACGTGGTGGATGATCCGGAATTCTGCCACTTCTATTATCCCGCGGTGGTGCGGCGCGGCGCTTTGCAGATTGCGATTTCCACCGAAGGGCAGAGCCCGGCACTGGCGCAGCGGCTGCGCCGCGAACTCGAAGCGCAATTCGGCCCGGAATACGAACCGTGGCTGGAATGGCTGGGCGCGGCGCGCAAATTCCTGCGCAGCGAAGGGAAAGATCCCGAAGAAACGAAGCGGTACTTGCACCAGCTGGCGAGCGAGGAAATGTTCGAGAAATTTTTACACGAAGGCGAGAGGGGATTAATTGGCAGGAGCCATTCATGAAGGGCAAAGTTTATCTGGTGGGCGGTGGTCCGGGAGATCCTGAGCTGCTCACGTTGAAGGCGGCGAAAATTCTGGGCCGGGCGAACATTGTGCTGCATGACGCGCTGGTGAGCCGCGAAGTGTTGGCGCTGGCTGCCGCCGGGGCGGAGCGGATTGACGTTGGTAAACGCTGCGGCACGAAATTGCTGACGCAGGAAGAAATCAACGCACTGATGATTTCCTACGCGAAGTCACACAAAGTAGTAGTGCGATTGAAGGGCGGCGACCCTTTGTTTTTTGGCCGCGCGGGCGAAGAAATCGCCGCTTTGCGGGAAGCGGGCGTGGAGTTCGAAATCGTTCCGGGCATTACTGCGGGATTCGCCGCCGCAGCTGCCGCGCGATTTTCACTTACGGACCGACGCGTTGCTTCGCAGGTGCTGTTCACTACGATTCAGCGCGACAGCGACAATCGTTCGATTCAGTGGGCCGGAATTTCCAGCAACACGACGCTAGTGATCTACATGCCGGGGACCGACTACGCTCGTGTGAGGCAGCAGTTGCGCGATGCCGGATGGCCGGAGGACATGCCTTGCGCGATTGTGTCGCATGCGTCCGCAAAAGATCAGGCGATTCGTTCGACGATACTGGCGAAGCTGGCCGACGAAGCCACGCTGCCGGCCCCGGCGATTATGGTAGTGGGGCGCGTGGTGGCGGAAGTGGCGGAAGAGATCGGCCGGGAATTTCGGATCGGCGTGGAAAATGCTGAGAGAACTTCACGACCGATGGTGATTTAAGTCTCGCAGCTCCCCAAACTAAAGAATGGCAGGCGTCGTAAGTTGGTTCTCGCGGATTTCTACCAGCGATGCTGCAGAGCTGCGCCGAACCGCGCATCGTAGATGTGACGTATCGCGGCCATGGCCTCCGCACTGAGCGGAGGCAGGCCTGAAGCGCGGCAGTTGTCGGAAACCTGATCGGGGCGTTTGCCGCCGGGGATGGCGCAGGCGACTGCGTCGAACATGAGAATCCAGCGCAGCGCGAACTGGCTCAAGGTGACGCCGGGAGGCAGCAACGCGCGGAGTTCCTCGACCGCGTCCAGACCGGTATCGTAGTCCACGCCGGAAAAAGTCTCGCCCACGTCAAATGCTTCGCCGTGCCGGTTGAAGTTGCGATGATCGTCCGGCGCGAAAGTGGAATCGCGGCGAAGTTTTCCGGTCAACAGGCCGCTGGCGAGCGGGACGCGCGCCAGGATTCCCACTTTTTTTCGCTGGGCTTGCAGAAAAAAATCGTCCGCAGGCCGCTGGCGGAAACAATTGAAAATAATTTGCACGCTCTGGACGTTCGGGTACTCGATAGCTTTCAGCGCCTCGTCAACTTTTTCCACGCTGACGCCGTAATAGCGCAGCTTGCCTGCTTTCACCATGCGATCGAGAATATCGAAAGCTTCGGGCTGGAAGTAAAGTTCGGTCGGCGGGCAGTGCAGTTGCAGCAGGTCGAGCGCGTCGGTGGCGAGATTGCGCAGGCTGTCATCCACCCACGCCGCAAGGTTCGCGGCGCTGTAGCCGGCCACAGACTGCTTCGGCAGGCGCCGGCCAGCTTTGGTGGCGACGATGATGTCCTTCTTGTAATTTTTTTTCAGGCCGGCGATCAGCCGCTCGCTGCGGCCGTCGCCGTAAACGTCGGCCGTATCGAAGAAATTGACGCCGCAATCCACCCCATTACGCAGGGCTGCCATGGCCTCGTCGTCAGAGACGTGGCCCCACGAGCCGCCGATGGCCCACGCTCCGAAGCTTACTTCCGAGACCTTCCAACCGGTGCGGCCGAGCGCGCGATATTCCACGTTTATTTCTTCTCCGGGAACCGATGATGGCCGAGGCTCAGGATTCGACCTGCCGGAAGCACCGCGATCACGGCGGCGATGTTCTCAGCCGTCCTAAGATACACGGTATTGCCGCTTGCAAGGTGTTCGCCCTGGCCGCAGGCATCGTTGAATAACTTTCCGTCGCGACTTACTTTTGCACGGAAAAATTATAGATCGAAGTAGAGCGAAATGTCTTCCCCGGTTTCAGAACCGTCGAAGGGAAATCCTTGTGATTGGGCGAATCGGGAAAATGCTGAGTTTCCAGGCAGAACGCGGAGCGGTAGCCGTACACTTTTCCATTCTTGCCGTGATCCGTGCCGTCCAGAAAATTCCCTGTGTAGAACTGCATGCCCGGTTCGGTGGTGGAAACTTCCAGAACGCGCCCGCTCTGCGGATCGTACGCGCGGGCCGCGGGAGACAACGAGCTTGGTGATCTCTTGTCCAGCACCCAGTTGTGGTCGTAGCCTCTGCCTAATTTCAACTGCTGGTCATCCATGTTGATGCGCACGCTGATCGCCATCGGGTGCAGGAAATCGAAAGGCGTGTTGTGCACGTCCTGAAGTTTGCCGGTGGGGATGAGCGTCGCGTCAATGGGGGTGAACTGGCTGGCGTACAGAGTGAGCTGGTGCTGCAGAATATCGCCATTGCCTTGTCCGGCGAGATTGAAATAGGAGTGGTTCGTCAGATTGAGTACGGTGTCCTTGTCCGTGGTCGCCGTGTAATCGATCCTCACCGCGTTCTGATCCGCAAGAAGGGTGTAAACGGCTTTTACGGTCAACGTTCCGGGAAAGCCCTCTTCGCGGTCTTTGCTCACGTAATTTAATTCCAGCGCCTCGCCCGCGCTGCTGGAAACATCTTTTGCCGACCATACATGCTTGTCAAAGCCGCGGATACCGCCGTGCAAGGTGTTCTCGCCGTTATTCAGCGGCAGTGTGTAAACGACGCCGTCCAGAGTAAATTTGCCGTGCGCGATGCGATTGGCATAGCGACCAATCGTGCCGCCAAAATGTGCTTTGCCGTTCTCGTAATCCGCGGGATTGTCGTAACCCAACACCACGTCGCCCAGCTTTCCGTCCCGGTCCGGAACCTCCAGCGAGACAAGCGTGCCTCCGAAGTTGCTGATCCTAACGGTCATCCCATACTTGTTCGTCAGGGTGTACAAATCCACGCTTTGCCCATCCTGTATTTTGCCGAACGCCTGCTTTTGCATTTTCGATTTTGCCTCTGTCGTGGGATAAGGCAGTCTCGTCATGGCGCCAAGAAAAAGCAGCGCTGCGATCATCGCGGAAATCCTTGCGTTCGGTATTGCCATCATTGTCTCCTAAGACCTCTTGGTACGGACCACACTAGCGCCAATCGGCGCCGAAGGAATCGCTGAATCCGCGGTCTGTGACCCGAGCATTACGGTGTGGCTAGCCGGAAAGTTTGGTCCAGTTTTGCAGAGTGGAGAATAAGCCCGGGCGTCGAGGTAGTGTCCAGGAATAAGGGTCGTATTCAATTCGAGCGCGGATGGAAAATTGTTTGGTAAGCGCTTTCCTTCGGTTATGCTGCGCGCCGTCGCGTGTCGGGCCTGTCCTCCTTTGGCGTGTCAATGCGCTGCCGCGTAAATCTGCGTCCCAAACCGGCCGAAAAAGATGGAACTTTCCGGCGCTGGCACAGGAATCTTCCACTAGAAACGACATAGGCCGCAGTGCGTCCATACAACGGATCGGGCGATTCACGGCGAGCGAGGGAAGAGGCGTTACGTTCATGCTCAACGGAAAACAGGCACATGCGAGAGAGCGCGGGTGTGGACGCAAATTCGCAATGCAGAAATCATTCGGATGGAGAAAATTCGGTTTAGTTCTTTGCGTAGGTTTCCTGTTACCCGCAGGCGCGCCGCTGCGCAGCCAGCAGCAAGGCCCGACTATTTCGGTGAACGTGAAGCTGGTGACCATGTTCGCCACGGTGCGCGATAAACATGGGCAGCTGATCCGCAATTTGACCAAGGACGATTTTGTGTTGCAGCAGGACGGCCATGCGCAAACGATCAGCTATTTCGCGCCGGATTCCGATCTGCCCCTCACTCTCGGACTGTTGGTCGATACCAGCATGAGCCAACGCCGGGTTCTGGACCAGGAGCGCGACGCCAGTCACGCTTTCCTGGATCATTTGTTGCGCGAAGATAAGGACAAGGCGTTCGTGATCCACTTTGACCGCGAAGTGGAGTTGCTGCAGGACCTGACTTCCTCGCGTCAGAAATTGGAAGCGTCGCTTGACCAGCTCGGGAGGCCGCAATTCTCGCAGACGGGCGGAGGCGGCTCGTCGGGCAGCGATCCGGACAGCAGCAGCGGCGGCGGTGGTGGACGCGGCTCGCGTGGCCATGGCGGAGGCGGCACGTTGCTTTACGACGCGGTGTACCTGGCGTCAGACGAACTGATGAAAAAGCAGCAGGGCCGCAAGGCGATCATTATTCTTTCCGACGGCGTGGATCGCGGCAGCAAGGAAACTTTGCGCGATGCCATCGAAACGGCTGAGCGCTCGGACACTCTCGTTTACTCCATACTTTTCGCGGACAAGGACGAACACGGCAACGGCGGAGGCTATGGCGGGGGCCACATGGGCGGAGGCGGCATGGGAGGCGGCGGTATGGGCGGCGGGCACCGGCGCTATCCGCAAGAAACGCGACCCGACGGAAAGAAAATTCTGCAGCAATTGTCGAAGGAGACCGGCGGGCGCTTCTTTGAAGTTACCAAGAAGGAGACCATCGATCAGATTTACGCGGAAATTGATGAGGAACTGCGCAATCAATATGCGCTGGGCTACACACCCGATAAAACAGACGCCGCCGTGGGCTATCACAAAATCCAGCTGACCACGAAGCAGAAGGACTCCGTGGTGCAAACGCGCGAAGGCTTCTACATTGACCGCTAGCTGGCTGCAGCCACTTCAGAAATGTTGCGCACTCAGGGGCTGGGCGTTGCCGCCGGCGGTGTCTGTTGCAGCGCCAGGTACGCTCGGCCGAAAGCTGAATGCTGCGTCCCAGGCGCGACGGCGACGACCTGAACGGTGTATCTACCCGTGGGCAGCTTCTGCAGCGGCAAGCTGATGCGGAACGAAACGCTGTGCGTTTTCGCATCCACCTGCGCGGGCGGAATCAAGGGCGTCGCGTTCATCTGCATCCCGTTGCGCAGAAATACCAGGCCAGCGCGCAACGAATTCGGATCGAACGCGCCGTTTTTCTCGGCTTTTTCCGGGTAGTACGCTTGCAGGAAGACGTACAGCGTCTGCCCTTGCGTGAAATAGTTGGTCACGCTGGGAATGATTCTTTGTCCTTCCATGTCGAGCGGCGAGCTGGTGATTTTCGCGCGCGCGCCTTGGCCTTTGGTGGCGACCTCGGATGATTTCTCGATGGGCACGAGCTGGCTCGATAGCAATACGGAACTGAGCGTCACTTTCTCTGGCTGCGCGGCCGGCACCACCAGATTCTGCTCGAACATGCCAATCTTTCCCGATTCATTTTCGCGCGCCACAAATTTCAGCCGGTAATTTCCCGGCGCCAGTACCACTCCGCCCTGATACAGCAGATTGCTGTGACGGACCTGCTCGAAATGTTCGGCATCCAGGTTCACGGTAATCGTATCGCGCAATTGCGCCACGATCTGGCCTGCCGGCACCGCGCGCACTTCCACCGCAAAATCGAATTCCGTGTGCTGTTTATTGTGTTTTTGCGGCCAATCCAGCGCGCTTGAAGCAAGTTTCGCCGCGATGGGAACGTAGGCTTGCGTCGCGCTCAACCGGAAGATGCCGGTCTCGACGGCGACGGGAAGCTCAACGACGGGATGATCGGAATTAATCGCGTCGGCCAGTTGCTGATCGCGGTCCTCCTTCTCCAAATGCTGAAAATCACGCGGAGCGTAATATCCGTCGCGGAAGCGAACGTGCGCGCCCGGGACGTTGACCTTCACGCGAATGGCTCGCCAGCGGCCATCGTGCTTTACGTCCGCGCCCAGGTTGTAGCCGACCAGGTAGTAGCCGCCGTTGTCGCGCTGTATCGCAGGGAAGGCATCGCTTAGATCGCCCAAATCGAAAAACGCTTTTCCGCCCGTGTCCGTGGAAAGGGTCGCCAGTGTGTCGCGCGAGTCTTCGCGCTGGTCGGTCTGATGAAACACGGACGCGCCGGTAAACATCGAAGTCCCGGTCGCGGCATTCGTTGTGGTGTCGCCGCCGGGAGGCGCGGCGAGCAACCCGCGGGAATCAATCGAATAAATGGAAACATCCGCGCGATTCGCGGCATCTGTCGCGGCGCGCAGTTGCGTGCGATTTTCCTCGCCGGTTTGCGTGATTCCGCCGGTGAATTCCACCATCGCTTTTCTTCCGGGGATTCCGCCCAGCACGTCGGCCAGGCCCTCGACGGCCGCGAGCTTCTGGTCCGTATTGAACACGTTGAACTCGGTTTCATCCGGCGTGTACGCCGCGCCGGTGTATTCCTGGACGTCGGATTCTCCATTCTGCGCCGCGGCGTAGAGCGGGCTCGCGAGGTTTGCGGAATTGTCCGGCGTGAGCTGCGCGATCGCTTTATTCAGGACGGTGCGGTCGTTGGTGAAATTTGCGAGGACGTTGAGCCGCGTTGAGAAAACGATCACGGCAATCACGTCGGCCTTCGTCATCTGCTGTTTCACGAATTTGTCCGCTGCATCGTGCGCGCGAATCAGGTCGTCGGTCTGCATCGAAGTGAGATCGAAGAAGAGCACGATGAGGCGCCGGTCGCGCAGGGCATCGCTGATGGCGTCCGCGGAAGGCGAGTTCGGCCCTTCATTATCAACGGAGACTACGATCGGCTTGTC
The DNA here is from genome assembly GCA_013289695.1 of Acidobacteriota bacterium. GTDB lineage: Bacteria > Acidobacteriota > Terriglobia > Acidiferrales > UBA7541 > Palsa-295. Next base: position 10,284 of record JABCZK010000038.1, on the reverse strand, counting down.
GTCCTCGGCCGTCGCGGTTTCGATTGCTTCGATGTCGGCATACGAAAACGATGTGATCGCCTGCGCCTTGCCTTCGTCGGTCACCGTGAATTGTTTCGCCGACAGGTTTTTAATCGGCTTGCCGGATTTGTCTGTGACTTCCACATCAATGCGCACCAGATCGGACGAACTGCGCAGAACGGAGGACGGCTGATGAGCGGCCTGCTGCGCCGGAGTTTGCGGCGCGCGCGCCGGGGCTGGCGGGGGGGGCGCGACCACCACTGGCGCAGACTGGCTGCCTGATTGAGCGCTCGACGGGCTGCTGGGCTGGCCAGTCGCGGAGGTGCCGGATTGCTGCTGCGCCTGAGGTGCTTGAGGAGCTTGACTCGCTTGAGCCACAGAAGGTCCCGCAGCCAGGGCAGCCATCAACCAAAGCGTCGCGACTTTGTAAGCAATATCTCGCATCAGAAATTAAACCGCGCCATCACGTCCATGGTACGCATTGGGCCGGCGCTCGTCACGCGCCCCAGTGACGAAGAGCCCAGCGTGGCCGAAAGTCCGGAGAACGCGGGCGTGTTCGTAAGGTTCTGAACTTCCCAGCGAATATCCAGGTGATGCCGCTCGCGCGGCCCAAACCGAAAGGACTTCGCCAGCGACATATTCCAATTGAACTTGCAGGGGCCTGCAATCGCGCCGCGGCGCTCGTTACCGAATGCCCCGGAGGGTGGCGTTGCGAACGCAGCAGTATTGAAAAACGCAAGAGGCGAGCCGCCGCAGATTCCCAGGTCGGGATTGGCCACCTGATCGGGCCGCAGCGAGAAGCTGGCTCCCGTCCCGTTATCCGACGCGGTGCCGCCCAAATACGCCGTGACCGGCGTTCCAGTCTGCCACGTGACGATATTCTGCAGCCGCCAGTTGCTCAGGGCATGTTCGGCCCAGCCATGTGTGGCAAGGCGGTGATGTTCGCCGAAGGGAAGCTCGTACAGATTCAAGAAACGCAATTGGTGCCGGACGTCAAAGGAAGAAAGTCCCCGCTCCGCGGCGAAGTTGCCGTCCTGTTGCACCACCACTGCCGAGGTGCCGCCGATCGTGCTGGCGTTGTCCAGCGATTTTGCGAATGTGTAGAATGCCTGAAACGAAACGCCGCGCGTGAAGCGATGCACCAACCGCACCTGCAGCGCGTTGTAAATCGAATTCGCGCCGGATTGATCGAAGTAAAAACTGTTGGCATCGGGAATTTGCAACGAGTTCTGCGTGTTCAGTGGACTGGTGCCCAGTGGCGCGCGATTCGGTGCGCGCAATAAATCCAGGTCCGTGCCCTTCGTCCCGGTGTAAGTCAAATCCAGAATCCAATTCTGCGAGAAGGATGTCTCCGTGCCCAGAGTCCAGATCTGCGCGTAGCCGTACTTGTAAAAAGGATTGACGCCGCCGCGATTGGTAATCGTGCTGTTGCTCGGGAAACCGTCCTCGAGGGTCAGCGTTTGCGTGCCGGAAGTGATCAGGTTTTCGGAAGTGGCGAAGGGCGGCTCATACGACAAATATTTCTGCGCCAGCGAATTGTAAATCGCCACGTTGTAGAAAATCGAATACCCGCCGCGAATCACGGTCTTCGGTTTAATCCATCGCGGCAGCCAGGCGAAGCCAATGCGCGGCGCCCAATTTCCGTAATCGCCGTGGATCAGTGCGCGCGGGTACGGGCCGTTGAAAGTTCCCACGCCCCCGGGCGTAACCACGTCCACTGCCGTGGCCGTGGAATTCAGATCCAGATTCGCGATCTGATTGTACTTGTCCACCGCCGGTGTCGCGGCTTCGTAACGCAGCCCGTAGAGCAGCGTAAACTGCTTGGTCATGCGCCAGTCGTCCTGCGCGTAGCCGATAAAATCCCAGCTGCGCAGATAAATGTTCGGGCCAAATTGCACGGTGGTGCTGTAGGGCAGGCCGAGCAGAAAATCAGCAAGCTCATAAATAGGTTCGCTCTGCGGCGTCGCGGGAACGGGTTGTCCCGTCGCGGTCAGTTGCGACGTGAGCACGCCGGTAAAAGTGAATGACCCGCGCGGCACCGGATTGGCTTCGGAATTCAGCTGGATGCGGCGCATTTCGCCACCCAACGTCAGCGTGTGCTTCCCGTGAACCCATTTCCAACTGTCGCTCAGGCGCAGCGTCTGGTTGCGCACCAGCGACGGCACGGGATCGTTCAGCGCGGAGAAGCTGGTGAAATTGACCTGGGGAATGCCAAAGGTGAGAGGCTCGCTGGAAACGCCGGTAATGCCCAAGTCGCCCGCGACGTTGTTCACGAAAGAGTTGTCGCTCAGGATGCGCGCGCGGCTGCGGCTCCAGTTCAGCTGCGTGGTTTCGACCAAGTGCGAAGTCCAATTGTGCGCCAGGCCCAGCGTCACGGACTGGCTTAGCGTGGATGAATTGCCCGCCGTGTTCAAAAAATTTCCGAAGGTATTCTGCCGCTGGGAATTCAGGTTGTACCCGCCGTTCAGGCTGAACTTGGAATTGATGGTGTGCAGCACGTGCAGGTTCAACGTGTCGCTGTTCACAGGCACGGTGGTCTGCAGCAAATAATTCTGCACCGTGCCGGGTAAATTCGGGATTGGGTAGAAAGCCAGCAGCCCGGCCGCGGCGGTGTTAATCGTAGGAACTTGGCAGCCATTGCCCAGCGGTGTGCGCGGTCCGGTGAAATTCGAAAAGGGATTGAAGAGCGTAATTCCTAGGCCGCAGAAATTGCCGGTGCGTTCGGCCTCTGTCGGGACCGTGGAATAATTGTCCAGCGCGCTCGATTGTGTTTCGTGCTGGTAGTTGACGAAGAAAAATGTCTTGTCGCTGCCATTATAAATGTGCGGAATTTTCAGCGGCCCGCCCACATTACCGCCAAAGCGTTCGTCGTAGTGGCTAGGCTTGGGCACCCGATTGCCGGTAATCGAATAGGGTTTGGCGTCCCACACGGAATTCTCGTAGTGATCGTAGAAACTGAAGCGAATGCGATTCACCGCCTGGCGATTTAATCTTCCGCCACCGCCAAACATTCCGCCACCACTACCGCCTCCTCCTCCCCCAGCAGAGCCGCCAAACATTCCGCCGCCACCGGGTCCGCCAAAGCCGCCTGCGCCGCCCGGTCCTCCTCCGGGTCCGCCAGCACCACCGCGTCCTCCGCCCGGACCTTGTCCACCGCGTCCGCCCTCTCCAGCGGGATTACTCGGTACCAATCCGTTAGGACCAAACCCTCCAGGGCCATTGCCCGCCAGACCTTGGCCCACCGTTCCTTGCAATAAAAATGAATCGGAAGTTGCGCTGGAACCGGCGCCTGCGGGAAGCTCAGCCGCGATCTGCGTTCCTTCATTTACGGGAGTGTTTGTTGCGCCGCCAGAGCCGCTGGCGCCTTCGTCGGTGAGGTCGGTCTGTTCGAATCCACCGCCGGCGAGCCCGGCGCGAATCGCGTTGGTCACGCCCGCCGGAGTTTGGCCTCGTCCGCCGCCACCCCTGCGACCTCCGCCCGCATCTGCGCCTGCGTTTGCGCCCGCAGCCGCATTGGTGTTTCCGGCGTCTCCCCCCGGTCGCGGATTCCGCGGCGCACGCGCTGCTTCGGGTTTCGCTGTCAGTTCCGCCACAGTCGCGACGCGCAGCACAATCGGAATGGGGCCGGGCGGCACCACCGGAATCTCCACAACCAATGACGCGTTCGCGAATCCCAGCTGGCTTGTTTCCACGCGATAGGGCCCGGCGGGAATTTGCGGAAATTCGAACTTGCCTGATTCGTCGGTCCAGCCTAGCCAGGCTTTATTCGTTTCTGTATTTACCAGATGCACTGTAGCGGCCGGCACCGGTGTGCCTTCCGGAGTGCGAACGATCCCGTTGACCAGCTGCGGCGCACTGGCAGGCTGCTGCGCCCAATTCACATTTCCGCCGGCGAGCCAAAATAGAAACAGCGCCAGTAGCTTCCCTTGGTGGCGATTAGAAATGATGTTCCCTCGAGCCGATAAGCTTATGCGACGCGCCTGTAATGTTGGTACGCCGATCCGTCACCGCAGTTCCTTGCGCCGGCGATCCCACTCCATCGCGCGCATGCCGCGGCAGCGCGAGCCTTCAGCTTCTTATCGTCAGGCGAGCCGGACCGTGGAGATGCCGCAATTGTAGTGGCCAAATCGTGCCATTACTCATGAAATCTAAATTCCCGCGCGGCTCAGTAATTCAGTTTCAATGGCGCGAGAGTTCCAAATTCCCCGGATGGCGGCAGGGCGCAAGCGTCCGCAACTACGCCGGGACGGGAGCCAGGAAGCTAATCTCAAGAGATTGCGGAACTTTTTTGAGCGAAAACCGGAACTAGGGAAAAGACAGCGCGGTACAGCTGCAGGGAAGCAACATCAGTGAGGAAATTATGAGCGCTGATGGCAACCTATTTAAATTCTGACTGCATCTGTTTGGCAAAAATCGCGGAGAAATACGGGTGATGGAGCGGTTGATAAATCTTAGTTTAACGAAGAGATACAGTTCCGTAACGGCCGTCCTGGCATGCGCGATCGCGCTCGTATTCGGCGGCGTGGGCCGTCCGGCGCAAGCCCAAGGCGTGCAAACCGTGCTGCACGCACGCGGCAGGGTATTTCCAGACGTGGGGCGCGGCGCGGAAGCCATCGAACGCGATGCGGCTGGTCATTATTATGTGCTGGCGGCCCCGGCTAGCGTCATCTGGATTTACAGCGCGGACGGCAAGCGCATCGGACAAATTCCCAGCGCTCAGGCCGTCAACACAGAAATGAAGTACGCAGTGGATTTCGATCGGGACGCTGTCTCCGGCCGAATATTCGTTGCCGATCGCGGCGCCAACGCGGTGAAGATTTTTTCGGCAACCGGCGCGCTGGAAGCCAGCGTCCCGGTAAACGCGCCGATGTCCGTGGTCGCGTTGGCAGGCGGCGAATTCGCGGTGGTCACGCTGCGCAGCGACCATCTGGTGCGCGTGATGAACGAGCACGGCAAATTGTTGCGCAGCTTTGGTAACATTGCCGATGCGGTGAGCGATCCAAGCCAGCTCACGGTGCCGGCGATTAGCGCGTCCGCGGATTCCACGGCAGGTTATGCGGCGGGCTACTCGACGAGCGCTCCTCCGGCCTACGCCATGGATATCGGAAAGCTCTATAGTGGCGCGCCGGGCGATATTTATTTCGCGTTCACTTCGCTGAAGGATCCCAAATTTCGAAAATACGATCGCTTCGGCTATGCCGGCTACGAAGCGGAAGTTTCCGCGAAGGATTTGATTCCAGATATCAGCCACGATAATTCCCAGGTGCAACTGGGCATGCGTGTTTCAGGCATGGCCGCGCCGGGCGAAATGTTTTCCTTCGGGAGCATGTACTCTGTCGGGGGCGGCGGCCCGGCATTCACGGCGAATGGCGGCCATGGCGGAGGCGGCCGTCGCGGCGGTTCCGCGGCGCCTAGCGGCGCCGGAGGCGCCGCGCCAAGTTCCGCAGGCACGGCGAATAGTGGCGCCAGCGATAGCAATGCGGCGACGGACGGTATGACGAGCAGCGCGCCGGGTTCGGCAGACGACTCCGACCTCAGCGGCTCACTATCGGCGAACAGCAACAACAGCGCCTCGTCCAACTCGAGCTCCAGCAGCACTCCGGACTTCAACGCGCTGCTCGGCGTGGGGGGATTGGGTGGAGGCTACGGCGCGCCCGGAATTTTTGGTCCGGGAGCTTTCCCTGGATTCGGCGGACCCGGTGGATTCGGCGGTGGATTTGAACATCATTCTTTGGGCGCCGAAGGCGCGGGAGTAGCAGAAGGCGCAGGCGCGGCGGCCGGCGCGGGAGGTTTTGGCGGGGGCCATGTCGGCGGACCTGCGGGAGGCGGCGGAGTGGAAAGCCCCGGCGCCGGACACGGTGAGTACGGTGAGCGTTTCGGCCACGGATTCCGGCAGGAGGGGCTGAACAGTTTTGCGGGAGTCGTGAAGTTCACCGAGCGCGAGCGGGATGCGACCGTCAAGCCGGTGATAAGGGCCTTGGGTGTGGATCGCACGAGCCAACAAGTATGGGCCGCGATCGGCGACATGCTGTTGCGCTTCGACCGCGATGGAAATCTGCTGGATACTTACCGCGTGGCCACCCCGCAAGGCGCCGCGCTGCAGCCAGTGGGAATTTTGGTTGAGCCCGATCGCATCCTGCTGGTTTCCGATCCCGCGGGAATTTACGCATTTGCCCGCCCCGACAAACTGCAAACTCCCAGCAAACAATCCCTGAAACCGGAGCCTGCATCGCCGTAACTTTGCCACAGAAAGTCGCCGGCTTCGTCACCCGCAGGATTTTTGTTGCGGTGTTTTTTCCTGCAGATCACTCCTACGTCTCAAAGTCCGCGCCACGTCGAGATAACTTTTTCTAATCGCTAGTTTTTCTGGCATTTCGGCGCCCGCGGCGCACCGAACGGAACAATGCGCGCCGCTGCCATTGTTAGAAAAAACTCACCTGCGTTTCGCAAGCCCCATTTTTCAGCGATTCAATCGCGCCGGTCGCCCGCGCTTTCCGTAAATTCGCACCAATTCACCGAACCCGATTGCTTACACGGATCAGCGATGTCGCCTCGCTTGAGGACAATTGCGCAACTTACGGTAGAATAACCCGTCGTACTTGTCGGGGCGTAGCGCAGCCTGGTAGCGCGCCTGCCTTGGGCGCAGGAGGTCCGCGGTTCAAATCCGCGCGCCCCGACCACTAACTCACTGAACTAGCTGAGTTTCTTCCTGCGCGGTTTTCTCCCAATTCTCCAAATTGGGAACATTCGGGAACAATTGGACGGCGAGCATGTTCACAGCGTCTCTCTGGGCACCCCCACTGGCATGCGTGTAAACTTCCAGAGATGTGCTGTAACGGCGTTTACCTAGGCCATTACGTGTCGGTGGCCGACAATTTGCCGTCAATCTCAACACCTGGTGTGCGCTTGGCGATTCGGGCGCCCAAGCGCATGCATCGACCTCGAATCCTCTCGCATCGAACTGGGTTAGGAGGAACTGTTATGAAAGCTGCAGTCGTTCCCGCTGTCAGCAGTCCGTGGCAGGTCAAAGACGTTCCGCAGCCTCAACCCGGACCGAATCAGGTGCTGGTAAAAATGCATGCAAGCGGCATCTGCTACACCGACGTGCATCTGACGCTCGGACACTTCCCCGGACCATTTCCTCGAATCTTAGGCCACGAGCCAGTGGGCGAGATCGTTGCCGTGGCTCCCGACGTCACGACGCGGAAGGTGGGCGACCGCGTGGGTACGGCCTGGATTCAATCCACCTGCGGGCGCTGCGAATGGTGCCAGCGTGGTCGCAGAATGTTCTGTCCTTACATGAAGAGCACGGGAATTGAGGCGCAAGGCGGACACGCCGAGTACATGCTGATGAATAGCGATGCAACGTATCTGATTCCCGACACGGTTTCCTACGAGCAAGCCGCGCCGATCTTCTGCGCGGGCTATACGGTCTACAGCGGGCTGCGCTGGGCCGATCCCCAGCCGCACGAGCGCGTGGCCGTGCTTGGAATCGGCGGCCTCGGACACCTCGCAGTGCAATACGCGAAGGCAGCGGGCTTTGAGACCATCGCTATTTCCCACTCCCCGGACAAAGACAAGTTGATCCGCGAGCTCGGCGCCGATGAAATTGTGCGAGACGGAAAGAGCCTTGCGGCAGCCGGTGGTGCCGACATTATCCTCAGCACTTCCAATTCGACGAAGTCCATGGTGGACAGCATTCAGGGATTACGGCCAGACGGCCGGCTGATCGCTATGGGTGCGGACGCGGAGCCACTTTCCGTCTCACTGATGGATCTCATCATGAAGCGCATCCGCATCATCGGCAGCCAGCAGAACGGCCCAGAATATCTCTACGAAGCTCTTGATTTCGTGGCGAAAGGGAAAGTCAAAACGATCGTCGAGACTTACCCATTGGCGGAGGCCGCCAAGGCCTACGAACGCGTTGCGGAGGGCAGGGCCCGGTTCCGCGCCGTCCTCACAATGTAATCGGCGATACGAGCAGTCGCGTAACCCGAGATGTCCGATTATTGATCGTCTAAGTGGAAAGGCGAGCGACACAAATTTCCCATGACCCCGTTTCTGGAGCGGGGCGGCGCCTGACTACGCCTGGTGGCTGGAGCCTGTTGCGGTCAGAGGGCAGGGTGAACTTACAAGACCGCAGGGACTGCCCGCCCAGCGTAAGTCAGACAAGATATCTTAAATTGTGGGTTGGATTGTGGGTCGAAAAATCCAGCGCCATCTCAACTAATCACGCCACTTGCCAAAGAGAATAGCGTCGGTCGAAAACGCTCCGGTTGACGCCGCCTCTCGCGCACTCACTTCCAGCCCCGTAAGCGCTGCGTTCCCGGAAAATCTTTCCGCACCAATGAGCAGCATGCGATCGACGCCGTTCACCAATCTTCCGTAATACTGCGCGGCGTTCGGGCAAGAGCTGGAATTCTCCGCCGTGACCGGCTGGTAGAAACCGGCGCCCCAGGCGAAGCAGGCGTAATATTCCGTTGCCATCTCGATCGATTGGTGATGCTCCCCCCTGTAGTTGTAGGGATCGAATGCGGCGTTGCGCATAAGCTCTGCCGTGTCGAACAGACGTTCCAGGGTGAACATCGGATAGCCGATGCCTTTTGCGGGGTCGGCATTCCGAAAACGGTCGGCGATTTCGCCGGGCGCCGCATTCGTCCTCTGGTAGTCGTGATGATTGGCAAGGCTGCTCTGGCTGTCCGGGTCACGGTTGTTGACACATCCAGCAGCGGGCCCATCCGCTTCCCCGTAAATGAGGTGGTCGAATAGATGCGTCCAGGGAGCGAGGACCGGAACCGCAGCGTGAAGCAACACTTTATTTCTCCGGTAAATGCTGCGGGCACTGACTTCGGGAGAGCAGTTCCGTGGTAGCTTTGAGCCCATGGCTGATTGGCGCATCGAAAACGCAAAGTGGACACGTGGAGCAGTCTTGCGATTTAGAAAGTACAAGCACGCCCGCGAGGATAGGGACCATGACCACTGCGAAGGATGCTGGGCCAAGTTCATGGAGTCCGGCCCGCCAGACGTGCTGACAGAGGGCTACGTCACCGACGATAGCTCCCGCTCGATATGTTCCACGTGTTTCCAAGACCTCAAGGAAGAGATGGGCTGGAAGCTGGTTTAGCGTCGGCTGTACCCCAGTCGTTTCCGATTAGAGGTTTACCAGGCTTTGCCTAACACACCGGTATTCCGGGAGCCGTTTCGCAGCACAGGCGTCACAACAGAGTGTTAAAGTTGCTGTCATTCAGGCGAGGTTGAAGCGGGATGCTCGAAGACGGATTCTGGCTTATCTTCGTGTTTAAGGAACAGGTTTTCGTTCCTACGATGGCGAGAACGGAGGCTGGCTTTTACATAGGCATCGAACCGGTGGAGGTGGTTGATCTGTGCGACCACGCTGCGGTCGAGCAGGCATTGATACGGACGATCAGTCGCGGAAACCCATCTGTACCTACACCGTCGCGCGCTAATTTCCCTAAAAACCCATTATTGAAATACGCCAAGGTTAAATCGGATTCGAGCTTCGACAAGGTCGCCAAGAGCTGGAAACTCTCGAAGCGCGATGGTGCTTATTTCATCGTTCCGTATCGGCCCAGAAAAGATCGAGGACAAGAAGAAGACACAGAACGCGGCGAGGCTATGCCAGCCGATCTACGGCTAGACGCCGTAGCGCGCCGCCTCATTAGTCGAGCACTTGAATGCCAATAAACACGAGAGGTAGGCAAGACAGCGGCGGGCGAGTCATGCTCAATTCCTGTTGGGTGACCGGAAACTCGAAGCTGAAGCTGTGAAGAAACCCTCTGAATTTCCATCTTGCAAAATAAAAAGTCTGCCGTAAGCTCGCGGCATGAGCCAAGAAAATCCGATCAGCAAACAGCGTCTGATTCGCTACGTAAGGGTTGAACGCGTTCGCAGCGTGAGGGTCTTACGGCAGATCACGGGCGTACCTGCGCGGATCGATCCCTCCTGATGATGTAAACACCAGGCCTGACGCAAGGCGCTCCTCATTGCAGGGCAACAGGCAATCATCACTGGCGCCGCGCTTATCGGTGGGATGATGCGATTAGGAATGAGAAACGCCCTTGTGTTTATCGATTGAATTTCACTTGCCTGGTAAGCGTAACCGGAAACCGAGAGTCAGTTGCCGGTAAATGCTGCGATAATCAGGGTAAGCGCCGGGATAAACCGGCATGCTGTAGGGAATGAAAGAGTCCTACAAGAAGGGAGACAGCGACTCCATCTTGGCCCCGAGTCTTGCAGATGACACCGCGAGGTGTCGTTTGAAGC
>JABCZK010000037.1 GCA_013289695.1 Acidobacteriota bacterium | reverse complement strand
ATCCCCTTCCGAATTGGTTCATCTCTTGCGCGAAAGGCTCTCAGCGCAAGTCCAGTCTCGAAACGTGACGCCGCCCACCCTCGAAGGGCTCACGCCAATTCTATTGGTACAAGGCTACGGCGGCGATTCAAGGTCGATCGAGGACGCGGCTCGCAGTCAGAACTTGTGCGGCCGTTCATGTGACGCTGCCAGCGGTTCCGAGCTGGTTCGCATGGTGTCGCGGGGCTCGGAGCGGACCGGCGCGGAGCGTTCGGATTTCTTGGTGCTGGACCTGAGGGTTCATGGCGGAAATGTACCTGCAATCCTGCGCGAGATTAGCAGTGAACCCATTTTTGGCGGAGTTCCGCTGGCGATCCTCACATCCGCGGGCTTTGCCACCGAGCTTGCGGAACGGGAACTTCGCGCTGTGCGCGGCGCGTGGCGGATGAGCGAGGTTTCGGATCCGGCTCAAGTAGTGCACGCGTTGAAGGCCGTGTTGCGGCTGTGGGCCGAGGGTCGGAGGCTGCGGGTCTCTTCGAAGTCGGCGCCATGATCGAAGCTGCCCTCCCGATCGAAGCGGTCGCACTACCGGTCCGGGCAGCTTTCTAGCCAGCGCACGCCGTAAGGCAGGACTGCCCGAAAATCAACAGGCCGCCGTCGCCAACTATCGACCGTGCGAAAGGACTCCGATGACCCGTCGTACGCCGTCTCTTTGGCAGTTCTTGGAGCACAATGTTAAGGGAAGAGACAGCGGTCGTTACTCGGTCATCTTTCGCGAGCAGCTGGATCGGTCGGAACTCCTCGCGACAATGGGTCGCATCGCCGATACGGTCAACTTCAAGGCCGGTGAACTGCTGATTGAAATGCAGTCTTATCTCCCGCCGGAGGCGCTGGTCCGCAGTTTCTGCTTCCAGCGGCACGGCCAGGATTACCTGCTGCAACTGGAGAGCTGGGGTCCCCAGCCAACAGTCGTTTTCATGACCAGGAAATGGCGTAACCTCTTATGTCCGAATTTCCTCACCTGGTTTTACCACCTGCTGGGCGTCGAGGAATGTGTCGTTGACCTCCGGCACAGTTCGCTGTTTCGAGCCGAGCAGATCACCGAGGCCGATGTCGAAAGCTGGTTCACCTACCTGATCTCTGGATTTGATCGCGCCTTTACCCCGTCTATTCCGCAAGATCATGGCTTCCCCTCGTCGCGGCGCCTCGCAAATCAGACCGAACCCGTCGCTGAAGCCTGACTATCCCGATGCACATTTCGTCGAGGCGGGTACCCGACCGGGCGCGTTTCGTAACATCACTTCAAAATCCCCACCCTTGCCTGCGCAGAGTGTGGGCACCCTGAAAACCCAAAGACATTCACGCGGGCGGTGTGGAGGGTTCAGCCACTTGCCCGATTTCGATTCGACGACGCCCCCGCACCGCCATCGGCCAAATACAGATTTCCATGTATCGCTCTTTTTGATCGGCGCGGCTAACCTAGGGGAATAGCACGGGAGCCAGATGCCAAAAACGATACTGCTAGCAGACGACAGCCCGATAGTTGGCCAGGCCCTCTACAGGTTGCTTGCAATCGAGAAGGATTGTGAACTGTGCGCGCAGGCGGCTGACGGCTACGAGGCAATTTCTCTGGCCAAGCAGTGCAAACCCGATTTAGTAATAATGGACTTATCCATGCCCAAAATGAATGGGCTTGAGGCCGCGTGTGAGCTGAAGAAAATCATGCCCACTGTTCCCATTATTCTCCTCACGCTCCATGCCAGTACCGTCAATGAGTTGTTCGCGAAGGATTTGTGTGTGGATTTGGTCGTTCCCAAGGGGGACCTCGGGCGTTTGATGGACCATGTGCGGACATTGCTTTTTGCTGAAACAGGCGAGGCGACGGACGATTCGGCAACCATATGATCCGGAAGCCCCACCAAGATCGCCCAAGAACTGCGGCGCATCGCGCAATTCATCGCGGGAAGCGGTCGGCGCTCCTCGGGCGAGTGGCCGACCCTTCTCTACTACCCAAACAAACGCATTAGGAATTTGCGGGTTCTGACGCTCCGTTGTCGAAATCCCTCCGTGAACTCGCGCTTCTCGCTTCACGCGCATTCAACACGCCTTCGCCGAATCTCACGAACCTACAGCTGTCCCATTTTTCATCGCAAAAAAGTACAGCTTGCGGCTCATTTTTGGCCAGTTGGCACAAATCTATCCTGGCGTACAGCTGCCTTTCCATTGCCACAATGGGAACACCGCATGGAAACCAAAATATGAACCCGGAGAAACGATCGAGCGATGCACTCCGGCGCTCAGCGCTGATGGCCATTGCTCTGCGCCCCCCTCGCGTGGTTCACCGGTCGCGGGCCGTCGGTCACGAATCACGATTCACTCGTCACTGCCCCATTGCACGCGCGTTCTAATCGCTAGTTTTTCGGCTGTTTTCTTTGATTCGCTGGGGCAGGGTCTCGATCGTGCTCCACTATCTCTAATTGGCTGCACCGCATTTAGAAATCGGCGCTACCCATTGAAAACCAACGGAGAATTCCGATTCTAATCGGCCGACAATCGCATGTTTGGCGCGCACAATTTGGCCTGCGCCAAGCACAGACGGGATGCGCAGAGAGAGATCCCTGCCTGCGGCGGGCAGGCTTCGCCGGCTTCAGCGGGCTCAGGATGACGGCGCGAGACGACCGGCGCCGCGAGACCCATTTTGGCGCATGTTTTCCTGGGAACGCCATTCTCCGGAATGGCGCTTTGCTCTGCGCCTGCTGTGCGCACCGAGGTGCACGAACGCCTGCGCCGCCCACGCGCCTACTGAGCGTCGCTGACCTCTCCGTTTGTAAGAATCACTTTCACGTCGGGGAAGTGACGAAGCTCGCGAACGTCCGTGTTCTGTCAGTCGCCCTGTTCGGCGATGAAGGCATCCACGGTGAGGACTGATGCTTGCGACGGGAAAACCTTCTCCGTCAGAACGCGGTGAACTTCCTCATCGGCATCGAAGCAGGCGTCTTTGAGGACGACGCAGCGGAAATCCAGGTCGGCGGCGCGCCGAACCGTGGAGAGAGTGATGCCGCTGGTGGAGATTCCGAAGAGCACCAGATTCTCAATGCCGCGAGAGCGCAGAATCAAGTGCAGCTGGTTCTCCGAAAAAGCGCCGACTCGCTGCTTATAGACGACGAGATCTCCGGGGCGAGCGATGGCGTTGTGAAATTCGTTGGAAGGGGTGCCAATTACGAAGAGATTGTTTTCTTTCACGAGCTTGAAGCGGGATTCCGTATCTGAAATTTCGGGATGGCCGGCGGAGAATCCCAGTCCCACGTGGATGATTTGAAATTGTTTTTTGCGCGCAAATTCCACGGCTTTGGACGCGTTGGGGATTATGCCATCAGCAGCGGGGATGAATCCAAAAATGCCTTTCTGGAAATCAAGAGTAAGCAATGCTGTCTTCTTCGGATCAAGTTTCATGTGCCTTCCTTTCTGGTCTGTTCGATGACATAGAAAATCAGAGCGATGCCTTCCATCCGGGTCGCTCGCTCCTGCCATCGCCAACGCGAGCACCCTTGGACTCGCTGCCGGCTCTGCGGCCGCGAGTCCTCATTTACATCCGTTTGCCCTGCATGCGATACTTCACGAGCTGAGGGACGGAGGTACGTCCATGCGCAACTCAATATGTGCGGTTTGGCTCTTCCCGGCGGTTCTCACCGCAGCCCTCTCTTGCGTAATCGCGATCCCTGCATTTGCGTCGGGCGAAGATAAGCCCGCGGCGCCATCCACCACCGCGGCTCGCCCGGACCGCGAAAAGAAAGTGTACACCAACGACGATCTTGACCAGATGTGGCCGAAGCCGCAAGCGCTGGCGAGTGACTTGCAGACTTATCCTGAGAGCGCGTACACGCCGCCAGCGGCGCGGCGGACGGCTGCTGTTTCGCGGCCTCCGAGCACCGCGAGCGCGCCGGTGAGTCGCGAGAATAATCCAGTGTGGTATGCGGCGCAGGTTGAATCGCTCTACGCGGAACTCGACCGCGTCAACAGCACGGAAGAAAACTTGAGCGATTTCCGCGACACCGGAACGGACTCCGGGGTGACCATTGGGCTACGATTTGACGCACCGTGCGAGGGTATCACCACGGACAACGCGATTCAGCAGCTGGTGACGCGCCGGCAAGAAATCGAGCAGCAGCTCAACGATCTTCAGAATACCGCGCAGCAAAACGGCGTGCCGCCCGTTGTATTTCAGGACCCATCCGCCATTCTGCAAGCCGCGCGCAAACCGCTCAGCCCGGCACAGGAACGAGCGGCACTGATCGAAAGGCAGAGCGACCTGATAGGCAAACTCAACGGCGTCCAGAACCAACTGGCGGAAATGTCCAGCCAAGCCGCGGCGCAAGGCATTGTGCTTCAGCCACCCACGCCGGGATGGGGCGGCAACCTGACCACTAACCGGATCCAGAGCCTCGACAATCGTGCCAAACAGCTCCAAAGCGCGCTCGGCGAGAACGAAGATGCCGCGCGCCAAGCAGGCCTTGCGCCCTCCGCGCTGCCCTAGAGACGCCGTCTGTCCGCGCGGACAAATCGACCGCACGCGCGGTGCGTAATACATCGGCGGAGGCGAGAGTACTTGTTTTTATTGGACGGTTTTGAATCCTCCCCGGCGGACTCTCATTTCGTCTTCCAGCTTCCATTCTTGGCTTAGCGTCCTACAGCCCTGATGAGGCCCTTTTTACAGGGATCACCCGAGGGGAGATCCTTCTTGCGGCCACTATGATTTGGTTCGCCCGCCCAATTTCTTCGCGAGGTGGGTTGTGAGCAAAACTTCAGGGCTACGCTTTACGTCATTGTTCTTTTGCTGCGCCGCTTTCTTGATCATGGGCGGTCAGTCGAACCAACTCCGGGCTTCGGTTGCACCGTCAAGGTTCCTAATGGCTCAGCCCGGCGATGAACCCGCGGCTAGTACGTTTACGGGCAAGATCGTTTCGCAGAATGGCGACCGATTCATACTCCGCGATGATGTAAACGAAGTGTGGTACCACCTGGACGATCAGGCGCAGGCGCAAAAGTATCTTGGGAAGGATGTGCTGGTGACCGGCGTTTTGGATGGACGCTCGGATATGATTCACGTCCGGAACATCGTCATGGCCAAACCGTAAGCGACACCGCGGGCGCGGCGAATAAGGCCGTTTTTCGCGTAGCGCTCAGCGAGATTCGCTGGCATGGAGTGCGCCAGGGGGTGCAGTTGCCGGGCGGGAGTCGGTAGGGTCGGGCGGCGGTATCTGGTTAACCACCGTGACGCCCGAGGACGCCCATGCGAGACGGCCATTGCTCTTCGCGACTTCTTGGACAATTTTCGTGAACAAGCGATCCAGCATGATCGTGCGCTTGGTGTAGTCCACTACGTAGCTGACGGTAAATTCCAGCGAGGCGGCATTCACCGCGAGCGCGACGACGGGCTCGATGGGAGGGTTTTCCGTACGGTAGTCGTCACTCACCGCGTTCCAGGAGTTCTGCGCCTCGACCAGGTACTCGCCAATCACTTCTGTGGCTACGCGCAGCAGCATGGCTCTGGCTAGGGCTGCATCGCTGGTAATGGTGAGCACCACTTTGATCTGGTCCCAGATGAAGCGGAAGCCTTGCGAGTAATTGAAAATGGAACCTTTCAAGACGGCGTTATTGGGAATGCGCACGATGCGGCCGCTGTACAGGTCGCGGCCGACCCAGCTGCCGACTTCCATCAAAGTGGTGCGCAGCAGACTGATATCAATCACGTCGCCGCGGGTATCACCGATCTGAACTCTGTCTCCGACCGTGTAGAGCTTCGAAAATCCGATGGAGAACGCGCCCGCAATGCTGGCCAGCACATCTTGCAGAGCGACCGCCACGCCAGCGCCGGCCACACCGAGGGCAAAGCTGAGGCGGCCCAGGCGATCCTCAAAGAGGATGGTGACGAAAAGAAGAATCGCTATGTATCCGGAAAAGACCACGAACTTGCGAACTCGATAGCGTTCATCAACACGGCCAAAGTGGCGGGGCAGAGTTTGTTCGAGTACACGAAAGCCGGCATGAATCAGTAGGATGCCGACAATCGCGGCGACGCACTTCCCAACCAGCCCGAGAGACATCGCCTGCTTGAATAGCTCGTTCATTCGTTCACCATCATACCCAGTTCGCGGCCACGAATGCAGGCGGCCTCAGGATTTCATTTTCTGCTTCTCCCAAAGCTCCAGGAACACCGCGACCGTGGCAGGAGCATGGCCGGCATAGTGGTTGTTCGCGTAGGCATACACTTTGACGCCGCGGCGGGTGGTTTGGTAACAGTAGTCCACCCAGCGGGATAAGGCGGGGCGGCGGTCAACAATGGTCTTGTCCCAAACCTTGGTCTGCGCCTCGATTCCTTTGCGGTCGCCCAGCCAACGCACGTAGGTAAAGTCGGAAGTGATGGGATCAAGGCGGTTGGTCAGCTCGGCAATTCCCGGCATCCAGGCCTGATCAATGACCGCCAGCGCAACGTTGTGTTCCCGCAAGGTTTCCGTGAACTTCTCATCGAACCAATTCTTGTTGCGGATTTCAACTGCAAACTGATGCCCTTGCGGAAGTTTCTTCAAGAAGGGACGCAGGCGCGCGAGAAACTCGCCGCCGGTTTTGAACTTCGTGCGATTGAAGTAGGGGAACTGCAAGAGCATCGGGCCGAGCTTGCCTTTTCCCAGGCCTTCGGCGGTGTCCACGAAGGTCTTGAATTCGTCGTCACAATCCTCGAGGCACTTTTCGTGGGTGATGACTTGGGGAATCTTCAGCGCGAATGCGAAACCGGGCGGGGTCTTGTTGGCCCAGCCGATGATAGTGGAGCGCGCCGGCGTGCGGTAGAACGTGCTATCTACTTCGACAGTATTGAATTTAGTGGCGTAGAAGCTCAGAAAATCGCGGGACTGCATTCCGGCGGGATAGAACGTGCCTTCCCAACCTGCAGCGGTGAACGCTGACGTGCCCACGCGAATGTCGGCTTCGGTATGAGGCGTCACGATTGCAGGAGCCTAACTTAAAGGTTGACGGCGGGGCAAGCAAGCGTTTTGGGCGGGCTGCATCCGCTGCTGTGATAGAGTTTTCACGCGTTGGGCAGGCGCCATGATTTTTCTGGAGACAGAACGATTGCTCTTCCGGTCACACGAGTCCGGCGACGAAGCGGATTTTGTGAGCATGCATACCGACGCTGAAGTCCGGCGCTATGTGGGAGGGCAGGCTTGGCCGGTGGAGAAGGCGCAGTCTCGCTTTCGGGAACAGTATCTGGGCAGGCCGGAGGAAACTTACGGTTTGTGGGCGACAGTTTTCAAGGAAGCAGGAAAGTACATTGGATGTTGCGGGCTGCGTGCTCCGGGCGAGGAGTTGGGAGCAAGTCTCGGGTACTATTTCGCGCGTCCTTACTGGGGACGCGGGCTTGCCACCGAGGCGTCGCGTGCTTTCATTAATGCTGCGTTTACGAGATTGGGGCTGGATCGCGTGGAGGCGGACGTCGAAAAAGGCAACACCGCCTCGGAACATATCTTGCATAACTTCGGTTTCAAATATGTGCGGCGGGAAGAAATTCGCGGGCGCGGCCGCATCATCAATTTCTATGAGCTGGCGAGAGGCGAATGGCAACGGCGTCGCGGGGCGTAGCGGTCAGCGGGCCATAAATAATTTCTCCGCTATTCTCGGCCCTATATTCCTGTGGAATTCGTGGGAGGCTGGAGCGTTGATGTGCGCGCAGGTGGTTGACGAACTTCGGTTCCACCAGTAAAGTAGGTTAGGGTCGTGCGAACGGCCCTTTTTTGTTGCCTCCCCCTCGGCTGGGAGGTCGTACAATTGGCAGTACATCAGATTCTGGATCTGATTATCCTGGTTCGAGTCCAGGCCTCCCAGCCAACTACTCATCCGCTCTAAATCTCCCAACAAAACCGAGGAAGCTAGCGACTATGTGGACGTCCGCTCGTTTGAAAAACTCGAACAGGAAGGCGACAACGCGCTTTTGGAATTACTTGCGATGCGGGCGAGATGTGAGTGGGCCGCGCAGGCCGTGCTAGCGACTTGCAGTTGCGCGATGAAAATTGGATTGGAAGTGTCAGCGGGCTGACAGTCGTCAACCTGTGGTCGTCGCGAGGCTGGCGTGCCGAATTTGACGAACGATCGCGGCTTCGTTGATGTGCCTTTTCTTTCAGGCATTTGCGACGGGGAAGCTTCTTCCTACCAGTCGGCAGTTCGATTGCACTTGACGAAAGAGCGGGCGTCAGTTAGCAGGTGTCTGGAGCCGACAGGGGGAAAATGCGCAAGGCCAGCACAGCGGACGCCGACAGCGAGGTGAGGCAGGCTCGCCAGGTTCGGAGCCTCGCACGTGAGGTTGCGGCTATAGCCGCATTGCTCCCGGGGGTGTTGCTTGCGGCGACGCTGTGTTTTGGTGCTCCGGCCGATCCATCGCAGATTCCTAGCATCTTTCGGCCGCAGTCGACGCCTGCAAACTCGATCTTGCATTTGTCGCTGCTGGTCCTGGCGATCACCGGCGCCATTTTTGCGGTTGTGTTCAGCTTGCTGGCGTACTCCGTTAGAAAGTTCCGCCAGCGCGATGGCGACGATGGCCGCGAGCCCGCGCAAGTTTATGGCAGTAATCAGGTGGAACTTGCTTGGACCGTGATTCCCATCCTCATCGTACTGGTGCTTTTCCTGGCCACCGCGCGCGTGATCCATTCCATCCAGGACGCTCCGAAACCTGCGGGAGCGATCGAGGTCATCGCCATCGGCCATCAGTTTTGGTGGGAATTTCGCTATCCGACTCTCGGCGTTGTCACCGCCAACGAGCTGCATGTGCCGGCGAGCAATCCTGCGAATTCGACGCCCACATTTCTTACTTTGCTTTCTGCGGATACCGACCACAGTTTCTGGGTGCCGCAACTGGCCGGGAAGACCGATCTGATTCCCAATCGCTCGAACCACATCTGGATCGATCCTCAAGAAACCGGAGTGTATCTGGGTCAATGCGCGCAATACTGCGGCACCCAGCACGCGAAGATGCTGTTGCGTGTGTACGTGGATTCGCCGCAACAGTTTGACGAGTGGGTGCGGGAGCAAAAGAGGCTGTGGGTGAGTAATGATACGGTCGCAGAAGGCCGGCGGATCTTCGAGACCACGGCCTGCGTGAATTGCCATGCGGTGGCGGGGACGGTGGCGGATGGGCGTTTCGGTCCGGATCTGACGCATTTGATGAGCCGCGATACCATCGCTGCGGGCGCGGCGCCGAATACGCGCGAGAACCTGCGCGCATGGATTGAGCAGCCAGATTCGATCAAGCCGGGGTCGTTGATGCCGGCGATGCAATTAAATGAAAAGGACCTGGAGGCGCTGACGGATTATCTGGAGACGCTTCGATGAGCGTGAGGGCGTAGGCGCATGTCGTCTGAATCCATTGCACTGGGTACGGTGATCGAGTCCGCGCGGCCGATCGGCGAGAGGCTGCACGACTGGGTTGTCACCGTGGATCACAAGAAACTGGGGATTTTGTACATCCTCTATGCGCTTTTCTTTCTCGTCGTTGCCGGTATCGAAGCCATCATTATGCGCATTCAGCTGATCGTTCCTCACAATCATTTCGTTTCGCCCCAGACTTTCAATCGCATGATGACGATGCATGGCACCACGATGATTTTCTTCATGGTCATGCCCATCCTTTTTGGATTCGGCACCTATCTGATTCCGCTGATGATTGGCGCCAGGGACATGGCCTTTCCACGGCTGAACGCCTTTAGTTTCTGGATGACTGCTTTTGGAGGGCTGCTTCTTTACTTCAGCTTCATCGGCGGCAATGGGCTTTACGGCGCGGGGACTGCTCCCGACGTTGGATGGTGGGCCTACGCACCACTTACTTCGCGCGCATTCTCAGTCGGGCACAGCACCGATTTCTGGACGCTGGCGCTGCTTGTCTCCGGCATCGGCAGCATCGGCGCAGGGGTCAATTTCATAGCTACTATCCTGTGCATGCGCTGCCCCGGCATGACTCTCGGAAAGATGCCGTTGCTGGCATGGCTAAATCTCGTGGTGGGCGGGATGGTTATCTTTTGCATATCGCCTCTCACCGCGGCACAGATCATGCTCTGCATCGATCGTTATCTTGGCGGACACTTTTTTGATACACAAGCAGGGGGTTCCGCAGTTCTGTGGATGCACTTCTTCTGGATTTTCGGCCACCCGGAAGTTTACATCCTGGTAGTTCCGGCCTTCGCTTTCGTATCCGAAATTGTCCCAGTGTTCTCGCGCAAACCGATCTTCGGGTATCCCATCATGGTGGCGGCGACAATCGCCATCGGGTTTATCAGCTTCAGCGTCTGGGCTCACCACATGTTCACGGTGGGGATGAGCGCTTACGGGAACAGTTTCTTCGTTTTCACGACCGTGGCCATCGCTGTTCCAACCGGGATCAAGATATTCAATTGGCTAGGGACGATGTGGGGCGGGAAAATTCTGCTCCGGGTTCCGATGCTCTTCTGTATTGGCTTCCTGTTCCAATTCCTGATCGCTGGCCTGACGGGAATCATGTTGGGGACGGCGCCGTTCAACTGGCAGCTCAGCGGCTCCTATTTCGTGGTTGCGCATTTTCATTACGTCATCGTTGGGGGAATCGTTTTTGCGCTCTTCGGGGCGTTCTACTACTGGTATCCGAAAATGAGTGGAAGGATGTGCAACGAGACGCTCGGGAAATGGCACTTCTGGCTATTTCTAATCGGGTTCCATCTCACGTTTGATTTCATGCATATCCCCGGGATCTTGGGAATGCCGCGCCGGATTTACACCTATGAGCCGGGCCGCGGCTGGGAACTCTGGAACTTGATCGTCACCATCGGCGCATTCTTTCAAGCCGCAGCTATTCTTGTGTTCGTCGTCAATCTTCTCTGGTCGCTTCGGAAGGGTGAACCTGCCGGAAATGATCCCTGGGATGCGTGGACGCTCGAGTGGTCCACCAGTTCACCGCCGCCCGATTACGACTTTGCCACGACACCCGTGGTGCGCAGCCGGCGCCCGCTTTGGGATCTCAAGCACCCCGAAGACCCGGATTGGAAATATGAGTAAACAGGAGAACTTCATTGAGTAGCGCGGCATACACACGAACCACAGCAGAGCCCGAATGGGTTCTCCCGTCGCGCGGACGCGTCGGAATGTTCTCCCTGATTGGCGCCGAATCCGCGGTCTTCACAATTTTCGTGGTCGCCTACATTTTTTACATCGGGAAGAGTGTTGCGGGCCCAACGCCTGCGGACGTTCTGGAGCTTCCGATTTTGAGCACGATCTGCCTACTCTCCAGCAGCCTGACGATCCATCTCGCCGTGCGCGCTCTGCACCAGGCGAAGGTCGGCGCGTTTGGATTGTGGTGGTTCGTGACCATGGCGCTCGGCACGATTTTTCTGGTCAGCACCGGGCGTGAGTGGCACCACTTGATTTACGACAAAGGCCTGACCGTCAGCACAAATCTGTTCGGCACCACCTACTACTCGCTCGTCGGCTTGCACGCATTTCACGTAACGGTGGGGCTGCTGATAATCGCTCTGGCCATGGTTTTCACGCTGTTCCGCAAAGTGAAACCGGAGCACGGCGAGCGCGCGGAAGTTTTTTCGCTGTATTGGCATTTCGTGGATGTGGTGTGGGTGATTGTGTTCACTGTGGTTTACATCATCGGCCGCTAAGGAAAAATCGCGTCACATGAGTTCTGCTGAATCGCGATCGCACAAATCGGAAGCCACGCGGAGCACTATCCATCTGCCGGCGCCGACGGCTTGGCCCATCGTCCTGGCTTTTGGTATCACTCTGCTCTTGGCGGGATTGGTCACCACCACCGCGGTGAGCTTGCTCGGAGCAATTCTCGCTGTCGCTGGACTCGTCGGCTGGTTCCGGGATGTCCTCCCGCAAGAACAGGAAGAGACGATTGAAGTAAGAGTGGAAGCGACCGTGGTTTCCACCTCTCGTCGCGAAGTCGCCAGGCTGCCGGTTGCGCCGGATCTGCCTCGCGCGCTGCTGCCGCTGGAAACATATCCAGTCTCGGCAGGTATCAAAGGCGGTCTTGCCGGCAGCGTGGCCATGGCAGTGCTCGCCTGCCTATACGGCGTTCTGAAGGAAGGAAGTATCTGGTATCCGATTAATCTGCTGGCAGCCACCGTTTACACTCAATCGGTGCACCTAAGCATTGCCTCGCTGAAGGCATTCCATCTGGATAGCTTTCTATTGGCGACGGGCATCCATCTGCTCACGTCACTGTTGGTAGGACTGCTCTACGGTGCCATGCTGCCCATGATTCCGCACCGCCCCATTATTTTGGGTGGCTTAGTCGCGCCAATTCTCTGGACGGGATTGCTCCACAGCTTCCTGGAACTGCTGAACCCGCTGCTGAACCAACTTATCAGCTGGCCGTGGTTCGTCGCGTCGCAGTTCGCGTTCGGCATCGTGGCTGGATTGGTCGTAGTGCGCCAGGAACAGGTGCGCATCCGGCAGTTGGTTCCATTTCTGATGCGGGCCGGTTTCGAAGCGCCTGGCCTGATGAAAGAACGAGCGGACAAGGACGAACCCCGATGATGTTTCGCGCGCTCATCCTGGGAGCCGTGAGCGTCTCCGCGTTATTTTGCGGATGCGCGAATGCACCGGGGCGCGCGGTGGCGGGCGAAGTGCCGGTCGTACCGAGCGAGATATCGGACTTTTCGACGCTGTACGGCCAGAACTGCGCGGGGTGCCACGGCGCGGAGGGTAAGGGCGGAGCGGCGATTGCGCTTGATGATCCCGTGTATCTGGCGATCGCCGATGATACGGTCGTGCGTCACGCTACAGCGGATGGAATTTCCGGAACGTCCATGCCCGCGTTCGCGCAAAGCGCGGGCGGCACGCTCACGGAAAAACAGATTGACGCGCTCGTCCAAGGAATGCGCCAGCGCTGGGCCCAGCCGGATGTTTTGCGCGGCGCAAATCCCCCGCCGTATTCTTCTTCGGAGCCGAGCGATGCATTGCATGGTTGGGCCGCCTACACGGAATTTTGCTCTTCCTGCCACGGCGCCGACGGCCGCGGCGGACAAAAGGCCAGCTCCATCGTGGATGGATCGTTGCTCGCCCTGCTCAACGATCAGCAACTCCGCACGATTGTAATTGTGGGCCGTCGCGAACTCGGGGCACCGGATTGGCGCGGCAATGTTCCCGGCAAGCCGATGTCGCCGCAGGATGTGTCCGATGTTGTGGTTTGGCTCGCTTCCCAGCGGGCGAAATTCCCCGGCCAACCTTACTCGACTAGTGGCAAATCGACGGGAGAAGTTCGATGACGTTACCGACGGACCTTGGCAGGCGCGATCTCTTCATGAAGATCGGAATCTTCTTGAACGGCATCGTGGGTGTGATTCTGGTTGTGCCGATCGTGCGCTACCTGCTTTCCCCCGTTGCGCACGAGCGGAAAGGAAGCTATGACAGCTGGGTTTCGCTGGGCAACCTCGGGCAGTTTCCTTCCGGTCAGACGCGCCTGGCCACCTATCGAAACCCTACGGTCTCTCCGACCGATGGAGACACGGCAAATATAGCGTGCTGGGTACGCAATGTTGACGGGCAAAATTTTCAGGTTTTCGCGATCAATTGCGCACATCTGGGGTGCCCGGTGCGCTGGTTCCCGCAATCCAGTCTGTTCATGTGTCCTTGCCATGGCGGTGTTTACTACCAGGACGGCGCGCGCGCTTCCGGACCTCCGGAACGCGGATTATTCGAATACCAGTACAAGGTTGCAAACGGAAACCTGTTGATCAAATCCGGCGAGATGCCCACGCCGGGCCAAGCGTCAAATATCGTTCGCGAGATACGGCCATGCGCCTGATCAAAACAATCGGCGAGTGGTTGGATGCGCGTTTGCAAATTGGCGCAACCATCACGGAGACCGCCGAACATCGCATTCCGCGCGAAACCGCCAGTTGGTTTTATGTTTTTGGCAGCGCCGCGTTTGTCGTGTTCATGCTGCAAATCGTTACCGGCATACTGCTCGCGTTTATTTACGTCCCGTCCGCCGGCGAAGCCTGGAACAGCCTGCAGACTTTGAATCATCAGGTCTCGCTGGGGTGGTTCATTCGCGCGCTGCACGGTTGGGGTTCGGACTTTATGGTGGCGATTGTGTTGATCCATATGGTCCAGGTATTTTTATTCGGGGCGTACAAATATCCGCGTGAACTGACCTGGATCGTCGGCGTATTTCTCTTGCTCGTGACGCTGGGCATGGCGTTCACCGGACAGGTGTTGCGATTCGACCAAGACGCGTACTGGGGCTTGGGAATTGGGGCTTCCATTGCCAGTCGCGTCCCGGCGATGGGACCTTTCATCGTCAACCTGATGCTGGGCGGACCCATTATCGCCGGAGCTACCCTGTCGCGGTTCTTTGCGCTGCATGTGTTTATTGTCCCCGGCCTGCTGATCGCGTTTGTTTCGGTGCACCTATTGATGGTGATCAAGCTGGGGATTAATGAGTGGCCGATGCCGGGGCGATTGGTGCGCAAGGCGACATATATCAAGGAATACCACGAGCTGGTCAAGAAGGACGGCATGCGGTTCTTCCCGGACGGCATGGGGAAAGATCTACTGTTCGATGGCTTCATCCTGTTATCGATCGCGGCGTGCGCCATCTATTACGGCCCGTTCGGTCCGTCTGGCCCGCCGAATCCCACGATTATCCAAACCGTTCCGAAGCCGGATTTCTTCTTTCTCTGGCTCTATGCGGTACTTTCCTTCCTGCCGCCGTCCATGGAAACTCCTGCGTTGCTGATTGGACCCGTAGTGGTAATTCTCGGCCTGCTCTTTTTGCCGTTTGCATTCGGCGAAGGCGAAAAGAGCTGGCGGCGACGGCCCGTGGCCGTGCTCACGATTTTGCTGGTCGCGGTAGCGTTGGGAACATTCACGCACCTTGCAGAACATACCCCGTGGAGTCCCGTGATGGATGCCTGGAGCGGGATCCCGATTCCGTCCGAGTTTCTGCACAACCGCACGGCTCTCGAGCGACAAGGCGCGCTGGTTTTTCAGGTGAAGCAATGCCACAACTGCCATGCGCTCGACAATCAGGGCGGAAAGCGCGGGCCGGCACTGGATGCCGTGGCCGTGCGTTTGACGCAAGACCAATTGATTCGGCAAGTGATTCAGGGCGGCGGCAACATGCCTGCTTATGGAAAGAATCTGAGCCCTGCGGAGACCACGGCGCTGGTGGCATTCCTGGAAACGCTGCATCCCGCCGGACAATCGCCGGCGCGCAACGCTTCGCAGACCATCGTGCAAAGCTCTGGCGCGGCCGCGCCCGGCTCCGGTCATCCCTAGAATTGAAATGAATGCTGACGCTCTAGGCATTTTGCAGTCCTGGTCCGCTCCGCTGGGGCTTGACCTGGCTCTGGGTCTCACCGCTTTGGTTTACGCGCGTGGCTGGCTTCGCTTGCGCTCTGCGTTCCCTGGGCTGATTTCGCTGGCGAGGCTTGCTGCCTTTTTTTCCGGAATTGCTTTCGTGTGGGTGGCAATCGGGTCTCCGCTGAATGCGTTTGATGACGTGTCGCTCACGGTGCACATGGCGCAGCACCTGCTGCTCATGGCCATCGCACCGCCTTTGATCTTGCTGGGCGCTCCAGCGCTGCCGCTGCTTCATGGATTGCCGGGGTGGCTGGCGCGTGGCGTGGTTGGTCCATGCTTGCGATGGGGCCCGGTGAAACGGCTCGGGCGTTTTGTCACGCGCGGGGCGATCGCTTGGCTTGTTGCGGCACTGGCGTTGATCGTGTGGCATATCCCGGTGGTGTTTGAACTGGCATTGCGGTTGCAGTGGTTGCATGAGGTCGAGCATGGCTGCTTTTTCGGGGCTGGTCTTGTGTTCTGGTGGCCGGTGGTGCAGCCGTGGCCGAGTGCTGCAGCGGCGCCGCGATGGATTATTCCCCTGTACCTTTTCTGCGCCACGCTGCCTTGCGACGCACTCTCCGGTTTTCTGGTGTTCTGCGACCGCGTGGTGTATTCGTCTTATCTTTCCGCGCCGCGAGTCTTTAGGATTTCGCCGCTGCAGGATCAGGAATGCGCGGCGGCGCTGATGTGGGTGTGCACGACGATTATATTTCTGATGCCTGCGGTCGTGATCACAATTCAGTTTCTGGCGCCGCAGAGC
Source organism: Acidobacteriota bacterium (assembly GCA_013289695.1). Classification (GTDB taxonomy): domain Bacteria; phylum Acidobacteriota; class Terriglobia; order Acidiferrales; family UBA7541; genus Palsa-295. The sequence goes on along the minus strand of JABCZK010000037.1, from coordinate 31,909 downwards.
GCGGAGTTGCCGGGGGCAGGTTTGGCAGGGGCTTCCGGCATGGCAGGGAAGCGCCTGGATGCGGCGAAGTGGAAAATCGTCTAGAGATGCCACGTGAATCGAGGGTTGACACGCTAGCTGGAACCTGACGTGCGCGCCCGAGCACCGGGAATCCAAGTAGCTTTAGCTGATTGTCCGGCTATGTTAAAATTGAGCCTGGAGCAAAAAATGCATTCGTTTGGCAAGATTTCGCGGGGGCTGCTGGTGGCAGGTGCGATGCTGTGTTTGTTCGCGCTGACCGGCGCGCGTGGACAAGCGCGCGACGAGTCTACGCAGCAAGCGCAGGAACATCTGCTGCGGCTTTACAACACGCACACGGGCGAACGGATTGAGATTGTGTTCCGTCGCGGGGAGCAATACATTCCCGGCGCGCTCGCCAAGTTGGATTATTTCCTGCGCGACCATAACACCGGCGACGTTCGGCATTTCGATCCGCGCTTATACGATATTCTCGCCGATCTCACTTCGTCGGTGGGGCAACCCAATGGCGAGATTGACATCGTGTGTGGCTACCGCACTCCTTCGACGAATGAATCGCTGCGCGCCCATACCACCGGAGTCGCGAAGAACAGCCTACACATTCAAGCGGAAGCAATTGACCTGCGCATGCCGGGAGTTGACACGCTCACTTTGCGCCGGGCGGCGCTGGAGTTGCGTCGCGGCGGCGTGGGCTACTACCCTCATTCTGACTTCATCCACGTCGATACCGGCCGCGTGCGCCAGTGGTGTTTTGACTGCCCTGCTCGCTTGATTACGGGCAACTAACCACTAACCGGGATACGGGTAACCTTTATCGAGGACTTTCTCGAGCGTCGCGTCGTGCCCGTAGATATCATCGTAAAAGTGCACGGTGCCATCCTCGGTGACGATCGCCGTGGCGTACACGATCAACACTGGACTCGGATGTGCCAGGTTTACCTGCTGGTTGGGGCTTCCATTGATTGCCGCGCGCACGCGATCGGCGTTCCACCCCGGATTATCGCGCAGGACCCAGACAGCTAGGTCGACGGGTTTTTCGAGGCGAATGCAGCCATGACTGAAATCACGCCGGCTCTTTGCAAAGAATTCCTGCGCAGGCGTATCGTGCATGTACACGCTGTAGTCATTTGGAAAAATGAACTTCACAAGTCCCAGCGCATTCTTAGGTCCGGGCGCTTGCCGGATAAAAAGTTTTCCGGCCCGGAGTTGCTGCAGCACGTCGCCGGTTACAGGTCCTGACGCCACCACCTCCTGCCGGCTGTTTACGACTTCAAATCCCTTCGCGGAGAGATAGTTCGGATCACGCGCCACCTTCGGAAGGTATTCCGATTTGGCGATGGAATAAGGAACGTTCCAATAAGGCCGGAATATGACGTACTGCATGCTGTCTTCAAACACCGGCGTGTTGTGGTCATACGCTTTGCCGACGACCACGTTCATGGTCAGCGCGACCTTGAAGTTTTCGTCGTAAGCGCGCAGACGAAATTCCGGAATGTTGGCGACAATCGGTGCGGCGTGCAGGCCGAGTGGTAGCCAGCGCCAGCGCTCCAATGTCAGCTGCATCTGGCGCACGCGAGTGCTGAGCGGCACATTTAGATCGGCCAGCGTCTGCGTGGTAATTCGTCCATCCGCGGTGCGGCCGAATCGAGCCTGAAAATGTTTCAGCGCGTCCACCAGCGGACCTTGATACACGGTGCTGTCGGCTGGGACGGTGGCGTCAGCCGGTAGGTCGCCGACCACGCGGAGCAAGGCGATCAGCTGCGGCACGCCGGCATAGGAATCGCCCGGCGCGATCGTTTTTTGAATGGCGGGAAGTTGCGGCCCGTTGTATTCCTTCGCATACGCCAAATAGTCATGCAGCGCCTGGATCGTGCGCTGGTAGCCCGGGTAGGGAGGTTCGACTTGAACAAGGGCTGCGGCAACGTCGGGGGCGTCCACCACATTCGTTTTCACGAACTGCGGCAAATTATATTTCTTGGACCGGATGTCGAGCCCAAAATCGAAGTGCTTGGGATTCACCCTTCCGATATGGAGGTCCGAGATATATCTCATGACGCAGACGGTGAGCGCGACATCAAATTGCACGGCATCTGTTTCCGAGGGCTGTGATGCCGGGGATTTGAGTTTCGCCAAGCGGTCGCTCCAACGCGGGCCGTCGTAATCTTCGACAGACAAGCCTTTTTGGTCGGCTTGCAACAGAAGCGCGATGACCTGTTGCGCTTGCGGGGTGGGCTGCATACCGCGGACCCACGGGAGGGAATTGCCGTACGAATCGTAAAACTCCTTCACCAGCTTGGTGTAATCGCTGAAATCGGGCCAGCGCAGTTGCGCGAGCTTTCCGGAGTTGATCGTGCCGCGCAACACGGCTTGGCCTTCGGGGCCGAGCTGTTCGGGCGGCGCGGCGGCGGATTGCGCGGGGGGTCCCGATTGCGTGCGCGCGTGCGCCCTCGAGGCAATGTTGTGACCGTAGAAGAGCGCGACTGCGATGAGCGGCACGATGTATGCCAGGAACTTGGGAATTCGCGATTGCTTCATTGGATTTCTCTCCACTTGTTGAGAAGCCTCTACGGCTGTCCCCCCGCAAATCAGATAGATGCGCGAGAATGGCTACCGCGTCAAACTATTTGGCCGTCCTCATTCTGCCTGTAGATACGGTGTCTTCCGTCGCGTCTCCGCACGAGCGATGCGGATTCGAGAGAAGCAGATTCTATAACATCTAGGGTGGAGTTGGACGTGGTGCTACGGCGGCATAGACGGGATGCGATTCAACGCGGACTCTAAATCGCAAGCGAAGTTGGCCGGGTGCGCTAAGAGCCGCTGGATTGCGCCGATTTCTTCGTCGGACACGCGATGCCCCTTTTGGTGGCGAGTTCGGACGCCCACAGAAGAATGTCAAACAGGCGAGCTCTTTGCAAATTGTCTAAGCCGCGCATGGGATGAACCAGTCCGGCTGCTTGCTGCGCGCAGCAATGCAGGAAGCGGTCGATCGAGACGGACGCGGCCTCCCCGGGATCGGCGAAGCGGTTCGCGCTGCACTCATTCAGGCGTTCGTAACAGCACGCGATGAAATGGTCCACGCACAAATGTTTCAGTTCCAGCGAGGACATAGCCGGGCGTCCGCAATTTCCGGCGTCACAGCGGGCGGGTTTCTGCGCTAGCGATGGCTGGTCTTGTTGCGACGCAGATGTTTGCTTTTCATCCGAGAATTGCTGCGTGTCTTCGTTCATCAAGTTCATGGGTCCCAAGGCCTCGAATTGCGCGTGGGTGATGCCGCTCACGCGGTTGATCCATTCCGAGTTTACGTTTCTTGTCAGCACATGCGCGCACCGGACAGCTCCCTGTTCCGCGGAGCTGTCTCGGCGGCATCGGACCGCTCCGCTTCGTAGGTATGAACCTTCACCCGCACGTCAATTAGCGCGGCAACGAGCTTGCGTACCAAGGGAGAATCCTCCCAGTGATTTTGCGTGGCCTGCGCCGCTGTGTCCCACAGGCTGAGCACGCGAATCAAGCGCGGCTCTTTGTGCGAGGTCAACACGAAGACGCCGGCGAAGCCAGTTTGCCGCTCAAGAATTTCGGCGACCTCGCGGCGCATGCAGTTCCGTAGATGCTGTTCTCTTCCTGGCTTGGCAACGAACTCCACCGCCCGTGCGTTCAATTTAGCAGCCTCCAGGTCTTGATTCGATTCCAAGAAGACGCGCGCGAGACGAGGATCGAGTTTGCCAATCGCATTTGCAGGCGCGTCCAATTTCAGATAAGCGTGTGAACTCATTTCGAAAATCCTCGTTTCCGCCCGAATTCGAAGGGGCGCAGATGGGGAGGCGCACCCCGGTGGGGTTCCCTGACCGTCAGGGCCGGGGCGCGCCCGGGGGATGGACCTCGGCTTTTCGCCATCGGATGGAATGGGCCGCCTGGTGCACCAATCCAATCTCAGTACAAGTACGCATAGGTAGTGCGCTGGCGGCTCGAATCGTTTCAATTGCGAATGAAATATTTTAGGGCGGCCGCAACGCAAATGAACTGAGGAAGGAACCAGGATTGAGGTCCGGTAGTCCCGGACTCGGGTCCGATTGCGCTGTTCGTCAATGGCGGGATATACTCGCTAGCCTTCGAGGCGCGCGTGGAATTTTTCTCGTTTGATGAGGCCTACCTTAAGCGTCTCCGGGAACGGGACTTCCCGACGGAGCAGCATTTCGTCGCGTATTTTCGCAAACTGCTGGTCATCAAGTTGAGGTCGCGACTGCGAGGTTCGCAGGCTGTAGAGGATATTGCGCAGGAGACGTTTCTGCGGGTATTCAAGGCGATGAGTTCCGAAAGGGGAATCCGGCAGCCAGAGAGGCTCGGGGCTTTCGTTAACTCCGTTTGCAACAATGTGTTACAGGAGTTCTATCGGTCATCGGACCATGCCGCGCCGGCGGATGACGATACGCCGGAGCCTGTTGATAAAGTGCTCGACCTGGATGGATTCCTGGTCAGTAAAGAGACCCGGGAGCAGGTACGAAAGGTACTAGCACAGCTTCCCGAAAAGGACCGGCTGTTGCTGCGCGCTATCTTCCTGGAAGAAAAGGAGAAAGACCAGGTTTGCACTGAGTTTGGCGTGGACCGCGATTATCTGCGGGTGTTGCTGCACCGCGCCAAGAACAACTTCCGCGTTTTCTATGTGAAGAGCGGGGCGGAAGGGCCACGGGCACCGAAACAATAAAGAAACGGGATGAAACGAATCGGGGCCTGGCGTCACTACTGGTAGGACGGAATACATGCAACACGCACAAGCTATCCAATTGAAAGCCGCTGAGCGCTACGTACTCGGGGAATTGTCGAGCGACCTCCGCGAACAATACGAGGAACATTTCTTCAGCTGCGTAGAATGCGCGGAAGAGTTGAACCTGGCGGCGGCGTTCTTTGAAAATAGCCGGGCGGCCATGGGATCCGAGCCCGTTCTGCCGCCCGTCCGTCTGCCGGTGGCTGCGAGGCAGCAGCCGGCTTCGAGTGGTTGGCTCGACGCGTTGCTGCGGCCGAGCTTCGCGGTGCCGGTGTTCGCGGCGTTGCTTCTGTTGGTCGCGTACCAAACTTTTCTGGTGATTCCGCGTCTGAAGGGCACAGTGACACAATCCGTTGCGACGTTGGCATCCGCGCCGCAGGCGTTGGCGTCATTTTCTTTGATCACCGCGGATTCGCGCGGCGGGGAACCGTTGAGGGTGACGGTTACGCCCGGCCAGCCTTTCAGTTTGTATTTTGATATTCCTCCGGATGGACATTATTCCTCGTACGTGTGCGAATTGCAGAACGCTGCGGGCAAGACGGAATTCTCCTTGAACATTTCCGCCGAACAGGCTAAGAATGCCGTGCAGTTGCTGCTTCCTTCTTCGAGCTTGGGGCCCGGCAAGCATGTGCTGGTTGTTCGTGGTCTTGGGACGCAGGACGGCGCGCCCGGTAGTGGGACCGAAGTCGCTCGCTATCCATTCACACTCGTAGTCTCGCAGTAAATAATCCAATCCTGAGGCGGGAGGGCAATTCCGATGGCGACGGACCCCATCAAGAAGACATATATCTACAATGCACACGCGTACGGTTTCAGCGGCGCGATTGATCGGCCGTTCGCGCACTCGAAGGAGGTACATGCTGGAAGCGCGCTGCCCAGCACCGGCGGCTTTGAGAAGGCGCGCGCTGAGAATTTTCGCCTGCAGGAAGTCTTCACGTACGGGGCGGCCCATACTGTGGTCAGCGGAAATAAGAACGAAAAGGATGGCAGTTTTAACGCGCTGGCTAGCGCTACGCTCGAGGGATTGAACATTTTGGACATGGTCACGGCGGATCGCATCGTTTCCCGCGTGTCATCCAAACAATATATAGATGAGCCCGAGCCGACCGTGCTCACTCTCGGAACACGAATTGAAAACTTGCGTATCGCCGGTTGCGCGGTCCAGGTTGAGTTCGATAACGACCTATTCCGCCGGCTCGGCACCTTTAAATCCTTTCTAGACGAATACAACGGGAATCAGCAGACGCGGGAAATGCTGCAAACGCGTCTGCTCGGCAATAAGCCTAAATCCGACGTACCGGAATTTCTTCACCAGAGGTATAACTGGTTCGACAAGGACAAGTTCGGTGCGAAGGGGATCGTGCTTTGCACTCTGGTCAAGGAAATCAAGACCAATTGCCCGGAACTTCAGATATACGGGAATGTCGTGGTCGTTCCGCAATTCGGCAAGATTTATTTCGGCGAAATCCACCTGCAGCGCGATCAGCGCGAGCTTTCCACGTTCCGCGTGGAACTGGGTTCAGCGGTCGGCGGGTCATCGAACGGCCCTGGCGGGTCAGGGGGAGGCTCCACTTATCCCTGAGGCTTTTTTCCCTGGTCCTTACATTCGTCGCACTAGATGGGTGTAACTGGCGTGCAGGTACTACGCCGGCGAGGAAATACCGCGATGCTCGAATCGAATTCGAGAAAGGCGACTACAACCGTGCCTCGGCGGATGCCGACACTTCGTACCGCCAGTACGCCGCCAGCGAATTAGAATGGGCGTGGCGGTTTCGCGTGCTCGAAGCCGAAGTGCTTGTTTCGCGCGGGCTGAGCACGGATTCTCTCGCGCTCCTACAGGATCCGCTACCCACAAGCCTCGCCCATAGCGACATTGCCGTCAGGAAAGTGTTGTATGAGGGGCTCGCTGATTGTTCCTTGCGCCGATTTGACGTGGCGAATCAGCATATTGCACAAGCTCAACGGCTCGCGGAGACCGACCAACCGGGCCTATTGGGGGAGGTCTTGCTTGGCCGCGGAACGTTGGCCTTTCTGCAGGGCGACCTCTCCGCCGCCCGAGCGCACTTCCACCAAGCGCTTGAGCATGCCCGACAAAATCATCAGAGCTACATCGAGGCCAAGGCCCTGGGAAGCCTAGGGCTCGTATCGCAACAACAGGAACACTACGACGAATCCATCGATTGGTATGCACAGTCAATCGGCGTCTCTCAACTCCTTGGCGCTCGAGCAATCACCGCCAAAACTTTGGGTAACTTGGGCTGGAGTTACTACCGAATGGGGGATGCCGACAGAGCGCTCGCGCTTTCCACCGAAGCAAAGAACCAGGCAATTCGCTTGGGTGTGGACAAGGACGAGATGCTCTGGCTCAGAAATATCGGGACGATTGAGGGCGGCCAGCGCTCTTACCATGCGGCAGAGAACGATTACCTCACAGCGTTTAACCTTGCAATCAAATTGGAAAACAAAGCCGTAGCTGGAGAATGCCTGCACGATCTCGCGATTGTCGAGTTCGAGAGCGGAAATTACGACGGCGCTGCACGGCATGTTCGCCAAGCGCTTGAAATGGAGCGCGCCAACCACGATCGCTCGATGGAACTCTATTCAATCATGACCCAAGGATACATCGAGGGAGAAAAGAAGGAGTTCCGGCCGGCTGAAGCGGACCTGCGCGAGGTGATCACGGATCGTAATTCAGACACATATTTGCGCTTGCAGGCACAGGTCGGTCTCGCCAAGGTGTACGTAGATGAGAAACGGCCAGTGAACGCTGATGAATATTTTCGAAAAGCGATGACAACAATCGAGGAAAGTAGAGCCTCGCTCAGACATGAAGAGTTCCGACTATCATTCGTGTCGGGCGTCGTGGGCGTTTATGACGATTATCTCGGCTTTTTGGCTGCGGAAGGAAAAACGCACGAAGCGCTGCAGGTTTCAGAAGCCAGTAGAGCGCGTACGTTGGCCGAGGGGCTCGGAATTAGCTCAGCTTCTCTCCGCTTTCCTGATAAGGATTTCGACTCGCGGCGATATTCGAAGAAGGCGAATGCCGTTCTTTTTGATTATTGGCTTGGCGCGGACCATTCCTATTTGTGGGCGATCACGCCGGATCGGGCGCAGCTTTTCACGCTGCCGCCGGCCGTGGAAATTGATCCACTGGTGCAGTCGTACCGACAGGCGTTGCTGGGGTCGCGCGATGTGCTGGAGACCCAGAATGCGGCGGGGCGGAAGCTTTATGATTTGCTGGTGGCGCCGGCGGCGAAAATGATACCGAAGGGGGGGCGGGTCACGATATTGCCGGATGGCAGCCTGTATGGATTGAATTTCGAGACTTTGCTGGCGCCTTCGCCGCAATTGCATTACTGGATCGAGGACGTGGGTGTTTCGTACGCCAATTCGTTGACGCTACTGGCGGCTGGGGCTTCGCGGCGTGTGGCGCCTGCGAAGAAACTTCTGCTGGTGGGGGATCCGGTATCTCCGGACGCGGAATTCCCGAAATTGCCGCAGGCGGCGGCGGAAATGACCGGGATCGAGAATTATTTCTCCGCAGCCGAGCGCACCGTTTTTTCGGGTGCGGAGGCCACGCCCGATTCGTATCTGAACAGCCAGCCCGCCGGATTTTCCTACATTCATTTTGTCGCGCACGGCACGGCGAGCCGCACCAGTCCGCTCGATTCGGCGGTGATTCTCTCCAGGCAAGGCGACGAATACAAGCTGTATGCGCGCGACATTATTCAGCATCCTTTGCACGCGGACCTGGTGACGATTTCGGCGTGCCACGGCGAGGGCGTGCGCACTTATTCAGGGGAGGGGCTGGTCGGTTTGTCGTGGGCATTCTTGCGCGCCGGCGCGCATGGCGTGATCGCCGCGTTGTGGGAGGTGAATGATAATTCCACGCCGCAACTGATGGATCATCTGTATTCCGAAATCGGCAAGGGTGTGCCGCCGGATGCGGCTCTGCGCGACGCGAAGCTGGCGCTTTTGCATTCTGGCGGCATCTATCGACGGCCGTTTTATTGGGCGCCGTTTGAGTTGTACCGGGGTTCGTAGGTCGCTGCTGAAAACGTTGCGCGCCGCTACGAATTGCGCGAAGTTCCAATGAAGAACATGTACACGACCAGCAAGATTGCGAAAATTGCGGAGATCATGACTCCCGCGACTCGATCCTCTGTGCTCGTGAATTGCACTTCGACTTGATGGGCGCCTGCCGGTAGCGCTATTAGCGTCTGCGCGGTTTCTGGAGCCGCGCCGGGCGAAATTAATTTGCCGTCAACCTGTACGCGCCATCCTGGATAGTTTAATAGCCGTAATGCCAGGGTTCTCGGCCCGGCTTCTTGCGGTGCAAAGCGTTTCTCGTTCGCGGTCCAGCGCTCGATGTGCACGCTGTTGTCATGTATGGGCTTCAACGCGCCTGCGTCACGATCGAACTGCTGAATGCGCGACGCTGGTTTGGCCATCATTTCACCCAGTGCGTCGGCGCCGGGCAATTCGTAGCGATCGCAGCCTAGCGGTTGATATTCGTCGGTGCCTTCGTAGCCGCGGCCTGCTTGAATTGCCCTGGAGAGAACCGGAATGTCTTCGCTGTCCCACCAGCCGTCGTTCACCAGGGCAACGGCAAGCGTCGCGAGAGCGATGGTGATCGCGAGGCAGGCCACCCAAGGCCGCTTGGCGCGTCCGATGGCCGCCGCGAAGAAAAAAGCAAACACGAAATTCAGCACGCCGAGCCAGCGCCAGGGGAACTGCACAAATTCCAGTTTGGGCAGCCAGCGCCACAGAAACAGGCTGGGCGGGAACATCAACAGTGTGGCGGCGGCTCCGAGAGCAAGGAGCACGCACCAGATCCCCGGAAGCTCCCTGCGGCGGCGCGCGACCAAAACCGCCGCAATGCCGGTGATCAGCATCACGCCCATCGCCACGCCGGAGACCTTCCAGTTGAAGATCAGAAATTCGGGATCGATCGCGCGGGTGAATAGAAAGTTTTGCTCCGGGCTGAGAAGGTCCGCGAGAGCCTGATGAATCTGGACCCAACGTTGCTCATAGGCCGCGGGGAAAATATAAAACGCGGCGAGGCCAAAGCCCGTCGCCATGGATGTGCCTCCGAGAATCAATGGCTTGATGCTGCGCCGCAAGATAGACGCCACGAAGAAGAGCAGCATCAGGGAGTAGGTGGCCAAGACCGCGGCTGGCGCGTTCGCTAGCCAAATGAGGGCGAACGGAACGGCGAGAAATTGAAGGCCGCGCCAGCCCTCGCGCAGCATGCGCACTGCGCCCCACAATGCCAGGGGAAACAGAGCGCTGGCAAGAAGTTCGGCGAAGTCGCTGCGGTAGTAGACGATGATCAGGTGATACGGATTTATGGCGTAGAGCAGCGCGGCGGCTGTGGCTTCGCGCGGCGTGAGCCATTCGCGCGCAAATCGCCACATCGAAAATCCAGCGAGCATAAGCGCCAGCCAGATAAATGCTCCCGGCGCCATTCTCCACGGCAGCAGGGAACCGAGCGTTGCGCCGAGCATCCAGGAGCCCGGGGGATAAAAAATAAAGCGCGGCTCTCCGTAGCCCCAGTTGGCCCATTCAGCCCAGCGCGGGAATGGGACACCTTCGCGCCATTGGCCCGCGACATCCAGCCAGGACGCGAGATGAAATTGGAAATCGTGGCCGGACGCGTTGCCCAGAAAAAACATGGGCGCGATCACGGCGGTCGCAGCAATTGCGACCAGCAAAAGGGCCACACGCGGCGAGCCTGCGGGTGCGTGCGATGCAGGTCCGGTGGTTACGCTCGAGTGAATTGTTTTCGTCCCATTCGAAATTGCCAGAGCCAACAGTTAGATTTGCATCCGAACCGAAAGAGAATACTCAATCGCGCGCGCCTTTTGCCACTCGCGCCACCGGCGATTGCAGTCCGTGGCGAGCCGCGATGCGTACTAGAGTATGCGGGGAAGCGGCCCGCTTGCCAATACGCTGCCGCAGCAGGTAGAGTTCTTGAGGTTTGATTGCAGCTTGTAATTGCCAAATGATGCTGCCGCATCACGAAACTCGCAATCATGAGCATGCTTGGGATTGCCGATAAGGGATGGGAATGGATTCCACGTCAACCGCCGAAGAACAGAGACTGCAGGCCAGCACCGAACGCGTCGCCCACTGGAAGCGTTGGGGCCCTTATCTGGCCGAGCGGCAATGGGGCACGGTGCGTGAGGATTACAGCGCCAATGGCGACGCGTGGGATTATTTTCCGCATGATCACGCGCGCTCCCGCGCCTATCGCTGGGGTGAAGACGGCATCGCCGGCTTCTGCGATCGTCACCAGCACATTTGTTTCGCTCTGGCGCTGTGGAATGAAAAAGATCGCATCCTGAAAGAGCGGCTTTTCGGTTTAACCAACAAGGAAGGGAATCACGGCGAGGACGTCAAAGAGTATTACTACTATCTGGACGCCACGCCGACCAGTTCCTATCTGCAATTTCTCTACAAGTATCCGCACACAGCGTTTCCCTACGACCAACTGCGCGAAGAAAACGCCAAACGCACGCGCCACCAGCCGGAATACGAGCTGATTGATACCGGAGTATTCGCCGACAATCGCTATTTCGATGTATTCGTGGAGTACGCGAAAGTCACGTTTGAAGATATTGTAGTGCGCATTACGGCGTGGAATCGCGGTCCGGAACCCGCGCGGCTGCATCTGCTCCCCTCACTGTGGTTTCGCAATCGCTGGGACTGGGGCGACGCGTACAACACGCCGCAAGCGGCGCGCGTGCCGGGATTCCAAGGCGGCGAGCTATTCGAATTGACTGAGTTCCATTACGGCCAGCGCTGGCTGGCGATCGAGGGAGCGCCGGAGGTGCTCTTCACCGATAACGAAACGAATATGGAACGTTTGTTCGGGCAGAAGAGCAAGACTCCTTACGTGAAGGACGCTTTCCACCGCTATCTTGTGAATGGCGAACGCGGCGCGGTGAATCTGGCGATGACCGGAACAAAAGTTGCCGCGCACTTTGCTTCGGAAATCGCGCCGGGCCAGAGCTGGACGATCCGTGCGCGGCTGACGGATCAGAACCTCGCGGAGAATCGTACACCGGCGAGCGAACTTTTCGGCCCGGCATTCGACGCGACCTTCGACCAGCGTAAGAAAGAGGCGGATGAATTTTACGAAAAGCGTATTGACGCAAAACTGAGCGAAGACGCGCGCCGCGTGCAGCGCCAGGCATTCGCGGGCCTGCTGTGGTGCAAGCAGAGCTATCACTACGATGTGCGCCGTTGGCTGGAAGGCGATTCGACGCAGCCGAAACCCGACGCCAACCGCATGAATGGCCGCAACCACGAATGGACGCACCTCTACAATTCCGACGTGATTTCCATGCCGGACACGTGGGAATACCCGTGGTACGCATCGTGGGATACGGCGTTCCACTGCGTCTCGATGGCGCTGATTGATCCGGAATTCGCGAAGCAACAGCTGATTCTGTTCCATCGCGAGTGGTACATGAATCCCAGCGGCCAGGTTCCCGCCTACGAATGGAATTTTTCCGATGTGAATCCACCGGTATTGGCCTGGGCGGCCTGGCGCGTTTATAAAATCGCGGGACGCGTGGAGGGGAAGGAGGATCGCAACTTCCTGGTGCGGATGTTTCACAAACTGTTGCTGAATTTTACGTGGTGGGTGAACCGCAAAGATCCCGAAGGGAAGAACGTATTCGAAGGCGGTTTCCTGGGCCTGGACAACATCGGCGTATTCGACCGGTCATCGCCACTGGGACCGGGAAATTTCATCGAGCAGTCGGACGGCACCAGTTGGATGGCCATGTTTTGCCTGGACATGCTGGCGATGTCCATGGAACTGGCGCACGACGACCCGGCATATGAGGATGTGGCCAGTAAATTTTTCGAGCACTTTGTGTACATCGCGCAGGCCATGAACGACATTGGCGGTGAAGGAATCGGCCTGTGGGACGAAAACGATGGTTTTTACTACGACGTGCTGCACCTGGGAACTACCAATCTTTTGCCGATGAAAGTCCGTTCGATCGTAGGTCTGATCCCGCTCTTTGCAGTGGAGGCGTTTGAACCCGAGGATTTGGCCCGAGTACCCGATTTCGTCAAGCGCATGGAATGGTTTCTGGCGCACAATCCGGACGTTGCGGAGCACGTGGATATGTCCGAGCGCACGGACAAAGGCGCGCGGCTGCTATTGAGCATCGCCAATCGCAAGAAACTCGAGCGCATCTACAAATATGTTTTGGATGAAAATGAATTTCTTTCCCCCCACGGCGTGCGGGCGCTTTCCAAATATCACAAGGATCATCCGTTCGTTTTGCATGTGAACGGTCTTTCGCAGGCAGTTGATTACGAACCCGCGGAATCAACGGGGAGTATGTTTGGCGGCAATTCCAATTGGCGCGGGCCGGTGTGGTTCCCGCTGAATTTCCTGATGATCGAATCATTACAGCGCGTGCACTACTACTACGGCGACGGTTTCAAAGTGGAATGTCCCACGGGATCGGGTCGGCAAATGACGCTCTGGGAGGTGGGCCGTGAAGTTTCCCGGCGGCTCTCGCACATCTTTCTCCAGAAGGACGGGCGCCGTGCGGTGTATGGCGACATTGAATTATTTCAGAAGGATCCGTACTGGCGCGACCTGATTTTGTTCTACGAGTATTTCAATGGCGATAATGGCGCGGGTTTGGGCGCGAGCCATCAGACCGGGTGGACGGCGCTGGTGGCCAAATTAATCGAACAGAGCGGCGAATAGCCGGCAGCCTTTCGCGCCGTTCGTCGCGCTCAGAAATCCGTGACCAGTCCCAACCCCAGCGAGACACGGTTGATGTAATTGAAATACGCCACGGTCAGGACTGTTTCGCGCACGGCGGCGTCGTCCCAGCCGGCCTGCTTCAACGCGTCGGTATCGGATTCTTCGATGTCATCCGGGTGGCGCGTCAATTTGTCCGCGAATCTGAAAAGCGCTTTCACGTTGGAATCCACTGCCGCATTTTCGTAATCCGCGGTGAGTTTCCGCGCCAGCGCCTTGTCCACCCCGAAGCGCCGCAGCAACTCCATGTGAAACATCACGCAGTATGTGGAAGAGTTGATGCCGCTGACAACCAGACCGATCTGCTCCTTTACGATCATGGAGAGGGCGCCGTCGGCCATGACCGCGTCGCTCATCTGCAATTGCGCTTCGATCACGGCGGGTTTGGCGCCCAACGTCTTGAAATAGTGCGGCAGAAATCCCAGCTTCTGTTCGATTTTTCCGTAAAGCTCGCGCAGCTGCCCGTCTGCCTGGGTCTCTTCGATTTCGGCTACGAATGGCATGAGGTCGCTCCTCGGATGAAATGTACGTCGAATTAAAATCAAATCCGGGCGTCCGCGCATTGTAGCACGCTCGAATGAAAACGAGGTTACCAGAAACGATCGCACGCATGGATTCGATGGATCGATTTGGCGGATGGCGGTGACGCAAACGAGCGGCATCGCGCTGACTGGTTTGCGTCACAACCGCAAACCGGGAACTTCAGCGGCCAAAGCCGCGCTGGATTCTAATGGCTTATGCCGTGGCTGAAGCCACCACCTACAAGGACTTTCGCGTTGCGGCAAAGATTTTAGCGCGCGGCTTCCACGAGTTCGATGAGAACTTTTTTCGCATCCGGTGTGGTCGCCAGGACGAAATTCACCCGGGTATCGTCGGCGCCGGCGCGCGTGGCGGGATAGACCGGCGCGAGAGCGAACCGCGTGCGCAGAATTTCCGTCGCGCGATCCACATCGCGCACGTAAATTTCGATCTGCTGAATCCCTTCACCGAACTTTTCAAGGTATCGCGAAATGGCGCCCTGGCCGCCGGGCTCGCGCGTGGTGAGAATATCGAATTCGCAGGACGCGTTGAGGTGCAGCTCGAATTCCATGGCGTCTTGGTCCGGCGGCACTTGCGCCAGCCGAGGAGAATTATTGGCCGCGCGGATTTTCTGGAATGTCTCAGGCTGTACGGCAATTCCCACGACGATGGCCGACGGTTGGTTGCGCGCATGCGCCTCGCCAGCCGGTTTGCCCGGCAAAGTCAATTCGCGAAATTCCGGATCGGAAACCCAGCGGCTGAGTAACGGTGTACACAGACTGACGCCGGCGAGATAAAGCCTCATGGCGGACTCGATCTTCGCGCGTTCGTCCGAGCCCGCGAAGTCCTGAATCCATCGAGCGATGCCAGCGGCGTCCGTCATAAGCGCTTGCTGTCAGGGCGCCGGAGTGCGTGCAGGTCGCACCGCGTTAATATTGGTGAGAGTGACGTAACTGGGCTGCCCGGCGCGTACCGTCACCGGCACGTCCCATCGCGCGCGCACATCTCCTGCTACCGCTTCGATGTTGAGCGTGCCGAGCCAGTAGTTTCCAGGCGGAATTCCGTGCAGCGACGCCTGCCCTTGCAAATCCGTCTCCGTGTGCGCCACCAGATATTTTCCACGCGCCAAATCCGCTGTTTCGCGGGTTAGTTGCGCCAGGTCATTAGACGTCAATGCGTCCCATTTGTGGCCGGGGTTCACGTCTTCCAGGTCGAGATCCAGACCGTCGGTGCTGTCGGGATTTTGCGTGATAAATGCGCGAATGGCGTCGAGGTATTGTTTCTTGAGCCGGTCGTACTTCGCAGGGTCTTTTACTTTGTCCTCGGCCTTGTACTTCGGCCTGGGGAACGCCACGGTTTGGTCGCCCGCATTCCTCTCGACATAGGTGTTGAAGAATTCCGGAACATTCATGATGTCGTCCACTTTGAGCTTCTTGGTGAAGGCCTCCCCCGTCAGATTCACTCGGTGGTTGGTCCTCATCCAGGCCTTTAGTTCCTTGGAAACGTTCAGCGCGCTAATGAAGGCGTCCATATTGGCAGCGGGAGACGCGGCCGCTGCTTCTTTCTCGATCTCCGTGTAGCTCTTGCTCAGCAAGTAGAAAGGAAAGGAGCGTACCGGTTCGTCCACTCCTGCCGAAGGAGTGATGCGCGCTACAAATTGCAGCGAACCATTCTGAGCGGCAGCGCGCGAAAACGTCCCCATCACGCCCGCGACGAGCAAGGCCGCAAAGGGCAAAATTTTCAGCGAAATTTTCATAGCGCTCATCGTAGCAGATGCGCGCATGCGCAGATACGCGATGGTCCTTAAGGTAAACGCCTGTGGGTGCTCGAGTATTGGCGTCGAAAACAGATCAGTAGAGGTGGAAAGTTACTTCGATTGTTTGGCGGACCGGTGAGGGCCTGCCGTTTGGTCCTGCGGCGGGCCGGAAGCGCCAGGTTCGTACCGCTTCGATCGCTTTTTCGTCGAGGCCCAGACCGAGGCCCTTCAGCACCTGAATGTCCGTGGCTTTGCCTTCCGCGGTGATGATCGCGACCAGCGTGACGGTGCCCTGGTATTTTGCTTTTACGGCTTCGTCGGAATACTGCGCTTGCGGGCAGTAAATGCAGGCCGGATAGCCGTAGCCGCCGGTGCCCGCGTTAAAAACGCCGCCGCCGGTGCCGCCGCCTTCTCCTGGACCAACTCCGCCGCCGCTGCCGCTGCCTACACCGGTGCCATTTCCGGAGCCGATACCGTTGCCGCTGCCGGGACCGTTCGAATCGTTGATCACCTTCGAAAGCGGATCGCCCCAGTTATTCATGTTGGGGCTGGGCAGCTTCAGTTCCGGCGGACCCAAGACCGTCGGCGTCATCGCGAGGCGCGCGTTCGGATTCGTGACTACCTTCGGCGGAGTGAACTGCGTCATTGCGAATTTCGGCAGCTTGCCGCGGCTTGCGGGCAGCGGGTCATGCGCTCCGCCACCGCCACCGCCGCCGGCTTTCTTTGCGCCGGGAGGAAGCTTGGGCAAGAACGGCGAAATCGTAGTGATCTCAACCGACGAATTGGCTTTCGTCGTCGACGGCGAAGGCAGCACCAGCAGCAACGGTCCGATGATCAGCACCAGAATCGTCACGTGCACGGCCAGAGACAGCGCCTGCACGCGCGTAAATTGCGTATTCTTGGACCACAGCTCCGGCACCGCCACAGGCTTACTGGTGGTCTTCAGCGGCGCCAGCTTCGGTGGCGAAATCATGTCGCGCAGATTCTGCCAGAAGCCGGCAAACCCGGCATTCCAGTTAATCAGCAGGTCGGAATTCACCGGGCCGCGCGGCGCCGAGCGGAAAAATTCGCTCAAATTGTCGCGCAGGCTTTCGCCGAATCCGGGAGTATTAAATACAGTGGGCTTCACGCCCTTCATGTTTACGGGACGTTCGAAGAGGAAATCTCTGACATTGGAAAAGAAGTTCCGCAGCTCGGAGTCCGCGACCGGCGAGCGATAGCGCCCAATCTCTAGGGTCGGTTCCGGCTTGGTGCCGCCTGGTTCGCTGATGGGCGTTGTAAGGTCTGCCATTTGAGCTGCCTGCTGCGTGGTGCCGCAGTCCTCTGTAATCTTAGACGCGCCACTACGGAAAAGGATGTCTGGCCGGGCGCGGCTGACACCATACGGAAACCATTGTAACATACGAGTTGCAAGTTTCGTTGTGCAGCAACTCACAACTGTGCTTCGTTATATAAAGTCACGGAGCCAGGTGTTTCAGCTGCCCCGCGCGCAACTCTATCTCGCAAGATAGAAAGGCTTCCGAACCCCTAGAGATGGCTAAACCTGTGGACCTGAAAAGTACCCTGAATCTTCCGAAGACGGATTTTCCCATGAAGGCCAAGCTGCCTGAGCGTGAGCCTGAACAGCTGGCTGCCTGGGAGGCGCAGGGCCTGTATTACCGCATTCTGGAATCCCGCGCGGATGCACCGCTTTTTGTGCTGCACGATGGACCGCCGTATCCGACGGGCGAAATCCATCTGGGAACCGGACTAAATAAGGTTGTGAAAGACATGATCGTGAAGTCCAAGACCATGTCTGGGTTTCGCGCGCCGTACATTCCTGGATGGGATTGCCACGGGCTCCCGATCGAGACGAAAGTTGAAAAAGAGTTGGGCGGCAAGACCAGCAAGGTGCCGGCGGCGGAATTTCGGCGCATGTGCCGGCAGTTCGCGGCGGGGTTTGTCGAGAAGCACAAGGTCGAATTCAAGCGCTTGGGGGTCCTTGGCCAGTGGGACAGGCCGTACCTGACGATGGATCCTCGCGATGAGGCCTCCATCGCCGGGGCGTTTCTCGATTTTTACGAGAAGGGCTACGTGTATCGCGGACTCAAACCGGTGTATTGGTGCATTTTTGATCGCACCGCGCTGGCTGAAGCGGAAGTGGAATATGAGGATCACAGCAGCCCTTCTATCTGGGTGAGGTTCCCCGTTGTTGCCGGGGAAAAAGCGAAAGAGCTGGGCTTGGACGGCGATGTCAGCGCGCTGATCTGGACGACCACTCCTTGGACGCTGCCCGCGAACCGCGCTTTGGCGTTTCACCCGGAGTTCCAGTACGTCGTTGCGGATACTTCCGCGGGGAAATTGTTGCTCGCGAAAGAACGCGTGAATGCGCTGGAAACTGAACTGCACATCGAAGTTCATGCAGTGCACGCGACGTGGCAAGGCGCGAAATTCGAAGGAGTTTTGTTCCAGCATCCATTTCTGGATATGCAGGTTCCCGGCGTGCTGGCGGATTACGTGACGCTCGATCAGGGCAGCGGAATCGTGCATACCGCTCCGGGGCATGGCGCGGAAGATTTTCGTACCGGGCAGAAATACGGGCTGGAATCTTACGCGCCGCAGGACGATGACGGGCGTTTCGTCGAGGGCCTGCCGGAGTACAAGGGAAAGACGGTGTTCGAGGCGAACCCCATCGTCATCGAACTTTTGAAGAAGCGCGACGTGCTCGTCGGCGAAAAGAAAATCACGCACAGTTATCCGCATTGCTGGCGCTGTCACAATCCGGTGATTTTCCGCGCCACCGAACAGTGGTTCATTCAGATGGATGCCGGCACGGCTGCAATCCCTGCGCCGAAAGCGCCGGCGCTGCGTCCGCGGGCACTCGAGGAAATCGAAAAAGTGAAGTGGCTCCCGGCGTGGGGCCGTGAACGCATGCGCGAAATGATCGCGGGGCGTCCGGACTGGTGCATTTCGCGCCAGCGATTTTGGGGCGTGCCGCTGATTGTTTTTTATTGTGACGCGTGCGGACTGCAACTGAAGGATTCAGTGGCGCTGCGTCACGTGCTGCCGTTTTTCGAGCGCGAGGGCGCGGACGTGTGGTTTACGCGCACCGCGGAAGAGTTGCTGCCACCGGGAACGAAGTGTTCTTGCGGCCACGCGAAATGGCGCAAGGAAACCGACATTCTCGATGTGTGGTTTGAATCGGGCTCGACGCACCTTGCCGTGCTGACGCGCGACAATCAGCGCTGGCCTGCGGACGTGTACCTCGAGGGTCCTGACCAATATCGCGGTTGGTTCCAGAGTTCGTTGCTGGTGGGTATCGGTACGCGCGGTGGAGCGCCTTATCGGGAAGTCGTGACGCACGGCTGGACGCTGGATGAAAAAGGCTCGCCGATGTCCAAGTCGCTCGGCAACGCCATCTATCCCGCGGAAATTTGCGCGAAGTGGGGCGCGGACCTGCTGCGGATTTGGGTCGTCTCGCAGGATTACACGGCGGACGTGCGCATCTCTGAAGCAATGATGACGCAGCTGGCGGAAGCGTACCGGAAGATCCGCAATACGTTTCGTTTTGCGCTCGGCAATCTCTATGATTTCGATCCGGCGCGCGATTCCGTAACCGATGCCGACCTGTGGGAAATGGACTCGTGGATGCTCCGGCGCACTGGATCGCTCGCGCGCGAGTGCCGCGAGTGGTACGACAATTTCGAATTTCATCGCGTCTATCACGCGCTGCACGATTTCTGCACGGTGGACCTCAGCTCGTTTTATTTCGACGTGCTCAAAGACCGCCTGTACACGTTCGCACCGAAAAGCCGCGGGCGGCGTTCGGCGCAGACCGCCGTGTACCGCATCGCCAGCACGCTGTTGCGGCTGATCGCGCCGATCACTGTGTTCACCGCGGAAGAAGTGTGGAAGCACTTGCCGCGCGCTGCGTCCGAGCCGGCCAGCGTGCATATGGCGACGTTCCCGGTTGCCGCGGAACTGGAGCGCGTGTTGGAAGATGCGCGTGCGAAGAACTGGGATCGCTTGCTGCAAGTCCGCGAGGAAGTACTCGAGGCGCTGGAGCCAGTGCGTGCAGCGAAGACCATCTCCTCGGGGCTCGAAGCCAAGGTCATCCTGCGTGCGCGACGCGAGACGATGGAGCTGCTCAAGTCGCATGCCGCGTTGCTCCCTGCGCTGTTCATAGTTTCGCAAGTCGAGGTGATTCCGTTCGCTGAGCCAGCGCCGATAGACGGACTGGATCCTGAGCTTGCTGCGTATGCAGAGCAGAACGCGTCTTTGCACATTGTGGTAAAGCGAGCTGACGGCACAAAATGCGAGCGCTGCTGGAATTATTCGACGCACGTGGGCGAAAGCACGGATTATCCGACCCTGTGCGAACGCTGCGTGGCAGCGCTGCATGAAATTGAACGCGACGGCGGGTTGGCTGCCGGGAGTTCGCAGTCCTGATGGTGGCGGCCTCGCGCGTTCGTGGGCTTACGCTGGGAATTATTTCGCTGGGCGCGCTGGCGGCGGACCAATTCAGCAAGCACGCGGTGGAAAAACATACTGCTGTGGGTTCGCTCCGCGTTGTGATTCCCGGCTTGCTAAATCTGGTGCACACCAGCAATCCCGGAGTCGCATTCGGATTGTTCGCCGATTCCGAAAATCCCTGGAGAGGCCCGTTGCTCATCACTTTTTCCATGGCGGTGATTGCCATGCTGGTGTGGCTGCTCGCCACCGGCCGCGCGGGCGGACGCCTGGGCGCGTGCGGCCTCGCGCTCATATTGGGTGGGGCCCTGGGAAATGTGCTGGATCGCTTCCTGCGGCACAGCGTCACCGACTTCATTGACTTTCACATCGGTGGCCATCACTGGTACACATTCAATCTGGCCGATTCCGCGATCGTGCTGGGAGCGGCGTTGGTCGTGCTGGAACTCTTTCGCGAGCAAGCGCATCCTAATCAGGAGCCGGCATAGGCATGCATCCGATACTTTTTACATTTGGCGGAATCCCGATTTATTCCTACGGCGTGTTGGTCGCGACCGGTGTGCTGATCAGCCTGTGGTACGGCCGCCGCCAGGCGCCGCGCGCGGGCATTGATCCCGACAAGCTGTGGAACATGGGAATTTATTTCGTGCTGGTGGCGCTGCTGGTGGCGAAAATCTGGCTGGTCTTGAGCGCGTGGGATTTTTACATGGCGAATCCGCGCGAGATTTTCAGCGTCGCGACGTTTCAATCGGGCGGCACTTTTTACGGCGGCGTCGTCGGCGGCGTGCTGACGATTCTGCTGTACACCCATTTCCAGAAGATGCCGCTGCTGCCGACGCTTGATGTATGCTCCGCCGCGCTGCCTCTTGGGCACGCCATCGGACGGCTAGGATGTTTCGCGGCCGGTTGCTGCTACGGCAAGCCGACAACGGTGGCATGGGGCGTCGCGTTCAAGAATCCCATGGCCGAGCAACTGGCCGGCACGCCGCTAGGAGTGCATCTGCATCCCACGCAGCTTTACGAAGCGTCGCTGGAATTCCTGAATTTTCTTTTTTTGATATGGCTGGGCAAACGGCAGCGCTTCGTTGGCCAAATTTTCGGCGCCTACATGATTTTGTACGGTACCGAGCGCGGCATCATCGAATTCTTCCGCGGCGATCCCGGTCGCACCATGATGTTTCACGACAGCATCTCGCTGATGCAGGTCATGAGCCTGGTGTTGATTGTGACGGGCGCGTTTCTGTGGTGGCGCGGGCTGCAGGGTAAGGCGCCGATTCAGCCGGTGACGCCCGCGAGCGCCGAAGCCGGCGATTAGAACGTCTGCCGCGCTCCGTTGGCATCTTCACCGTGCCGCTCGCGTGCGAACGTGCAGGGGCGGGTCTTAGACCCGCCCTACGACAACACTTGTTCGTGAGATTTGTTGGGGCACCGGTGACTTTCATGTGATGGTCAGGCGTGTCGTGCCCGTCTTTGGCGCGCGAACCAGCATCAACGAATCCCTTCATGCACGATTATTCTGACACCGATAGCGACGACAATTTTGACGCGCCGGACGATTCGCTCCGTCACCACGAATTCGTGGTCGAGGAGGAACAGGCCGGCCAGCGCCTGGACCGCTATCTCGCAGCGCAATTTCCGGACGTCAGCCGCACGCACGTGCAGGCGCTGATTGATGAAGGCCGCGTGCGCGTGAGCGGCATCGCCAAGAAACCCGCGCATCATCTGGAATCCGGTGAAACCATCACCGTGGAAATCCCCGCGCCGCCTCCGCCCGGCGTGGAACCGGAAGATATTCCGCTCACGATCCTTTACGAGGACGAGGACATCGCCATCGTAAATAAACCCGCCGGGATGATCGTGCATCCCGGCGCCGGCGCGGACACCGGAACGCTGGTGGCCGCGCTGCTCCATCGCTTCGGCGTGGAGCATGGGCTTTCGAGCGTTGGCGGCCCACTGCGTCCGGGAATCGTACATCGCCTGGACAAGGGAACTTCCGGCGCTATGGTCATCGCGCGCAACGACGCCGCGCACCTGAAGTTGGTGGAAGAATTTCGCGGGCGCCGCGTGCAGAAAACCTATCTGGCGCTTTTGCACGGCAACGCGAAGGGCGAAAAAGGCCGCATCGAACTACCCGTGGCGCGCGACCTGCGCCGCCGCTCGCGCATGACTGCCCGCCGCAGCGAAGGCCGCGAAGCGCGCACGGATTGGCGATTGCTCCTGCGGCTCGGCGCATTTTCATTGATCGAAGCGGACCTGCACACCGGGCGCACGCATCAGATCCGCGTGCATTTTTCGGCGCTGGCGCTTCCTGTTGTGGGCGATACGCTGTACGGAGCACCGCATCAGGAATCCATCGGACGCGAGCTGTTGCCGTCCTTGGGACGCAACTTTCTTCATTCCGCGCGCATCGCACTAGAACACCCCCGCACGGGAGAGCGCATGGAATTTCGCGCACCTCTGCCGCAAGAGTTGCAGACCTACCTCCGGGCTCTCGGCTCGATGGCGAAATCGCCGCCCGGCGGGATTGACGCCGCGCTGCGGGATTACCTATGATGACTCGCGTGAGAACTCTGCGCACGATTGCCGTGCCTTCCGTATCGTTCCTGGCGGTGCTGTGCTTGATTTTTGCTGGCCCGGCGCTCGCGCAACAGACTCCTGCACCGCCGCCTCCGCCCGCGACTTCCAGCGATGCGCCGACGCAAAAGCAGGAACAAAGTCCGGCGAAGTCCGCGGCCCCACAGGCGACTACTCCGCCGATCACTTCCACCACGGGCCTGGTGCACCTGGTCGCCACGGTGATGGATCGCCGCCACGAATTCGTTACCGATCTGGATCAGGCCGATTTCAAAGTCCTGGAAGATGGCGCGCCGCAGGAAATTCGCTACTTTGGACGCGACACGGACTTGCCGTTGCGCATCGGTATCCTGCTCGATACTTCGAATAGCATTCGCCCGCGCCTGGAATTCGAAAAGGAAGCCGCCAACGATTTTCTGGAGCACGTGATTCGCCGAAACAAGGACCAGGCGTTCCTGATGACCTTCGACAACGAGCCCGAAGTCATCCAGGATTTCACCGGCGACCTGGCGCTGCTCAGCGATGCGATCCGCAAGCAGCGCGCCGGTGGCGGCACCGCTCTGGACGATGCCATCTATCGCGCCGCCGAGAAGCTTTCCAATCCTCCGCTGCCCAAGGGACCGAATCCTGAAGTGCGGCGGGTGCTGGTGGTCATCAGCGACGGCGACGATAATCTGAGCGACCACGCTCTCAGCGAATCCGTGGAAGCGGCCATCCGCGCCGAGGCCGCAATTTATTGCGTCAGCACGAATACCGACTGGCTGGCCATTAGCGGCGACAAGCCGCGCAAGATGCACATCGAAGGCGGCGACAAAGTTTTGGAAGAGTTCGCGGATCAGAGCGGCGGGCGAGTGTTTTATCCTTATAAGGTGGACGATCTGGCGCAGTCGTTCGTGGATATCGGAACGGAACTTCGCAGCCAGTACTTCATCGCGTATTCGCCTTCGAATCCGCAATCTACGGGAAAATATCGCAAGATCGAAGTCCAGACCGACCGCAAAGGCCTGAATGTCCGCACGCGCAAAGGCTATTACGCTACCTCGCCGACCGTACCGCCGTCAGGCAAGTAAACCAGCAATATTCCCGCAGTGCTCGTGCAATTAAGCCAGGACTGCGGAGTGGATTTTGTAGCGTCGGCCTCCCGCGCGCCGTCGGTGGCGCGGCGTGGATCGATGGTGGTCCCGCAAAGCGGGTCCGCCGCTACGAGGGCTTTCCGCTATTTGAACGGCGCGTAATATCCCTTGCGCGCCAAAACTTTCACGTCAGGACGCGCGACGCTCACCTGGATTTTGCGGAAGGTGCCGTCGCGCTTCAGGTTGATGGGGTAGTAGCCAAGCACGTACTGCGAACGCAGCTCCTCGGAAATTTCGTCGAACGCCTTCTCCAGCGACTTTTCATTGTGCACGTCAATCACGCGCCCGCCGGTATCGTCCGCCATGCGATGCGCTACGCCCGGGCCCGTGCCGAACGTCGCCATGCGATCGGTGATCAGCAGTACGTGGATTACGGCGTCTGAGCGCTGCGCGGCCTCGATGGCGTCCCGCATTCCCAGCTTGCTTCCGGTATCTTCCGCGTCGGTAAGAATGATTACGCCCTTGCGGCCGGCTTCGGTGGCCAGTTCGTCGTGGCAGGCCAGATAAATCGCGTCGTACAGATCCGTCCCGCCGGCGTTGCTCCCTTGCGGTATCGTGCCGGGCGTAACCACGCCGCCTCCGCCCACGGAGTTAACACGAGCGCGGCGAAT
Organism: Acidobacteriota bacterium; assembly: GCA_013289695.1. Classification (GTDB taxonomy): domain Bacteria; phylum Acidobacteriota; class Terriglobia; order Acidiferrales; family UBA7541; genus Palsa-295. The sequence continues at coordinate 7,293 of JABCZK010000037.1, read as the reverse complement.
CGCGCTGGAAAGCACGGAAGTGTCCTGCGTGAAATCGGCGAGTAGGTCCACGTCGAAGTCGAAGGTGATCACCATCGCTTCGTCCTTCGGACGCATCACCTCCCGCAGGAACCGCGACGCAGCGTCCTGCTCGGCGTCAATCATGCGGTCCATGCTGGCGCTGGTGTCAATCAGCAGGCCCAGCGTGATCGGCATATTCACTTCTTTCGCGAAAAATTCCACTTTCTGCTCGACGCCGTCTTCGGTGATCTTGAAATCTTCCTTGTTCAGGTCGTTGACGATCCCGTGCTGCTTATTGCGAACCGTGGCGAACACGTTCACGACATTGGTTGTGACTTGCAGAGGTGTCTTCCCCTGACCTTGCGGCACATTCGGCGGATTCGATTGCTGGCCTTGCTGGTTGGACTGCGTCTGCGGAATCGGATGTGCGGCCCCCTTGGCGGGTGCCTCCGTCGTCACCCCTACATATCCCGTCAACGCCAAGGTTAAAATGCCCGCCGCGAGGCTGGTCAGCCGCATTGTATAATCTCCCTGTAGCCGGTTGCGTTTGATACGATGCACCGAGCGCGCCAGCGGATGGCTCTGGAAGCTGCGCGGCGCGAAACAAGAACAGTACTTAAACTGGCGCCATTCGCCCGAATCGAGAATCTCTGATGACTCGAATAATTTCGACGCTGGGTATTGTATTACTTTTCGGCGTTCTTGCGGCGGCTCAGCAGTCGGGCGGCCCCGGGACGCAGCAGCAGGAATCCAAACCTCCCGTGCAGCCGGGGCAGTTGGCCCCGCCCGCGCAGGCCGGAGCGCCGGTGCCAACGCCTCCCGCGCAGGCTCCGTCCGTGCAAACGCCGCAGCCGCAGACCGGCCAGTCGCAACCCGCGCCGCCATCACCGGTGCCGCCGCAGAATTCCAAGCAAGGAAGCGAAACGCGCCAGGCGATTAAAATTCGCACGAACGTGGTGATCGTTCCGGTAACCGTGAAGAACCGGGACGGTCAGTTGATCGGAGATTTGCAAAAGGACGAATTCCGCGTGTTCTGCGACAACGTAGAACAGCAAATTGTTTACTTTACCTCCGATCCGTATCCGCTATCGGCTGTCGTTCTGATTGATGACGATCTCTCGATCAAGTCCGCCGACCAGGTGCAAAAAAGTTTGACCGCGATCTCCGGTGGCTTCGGGCCCAACGACGAAGCCGCGGTGGTCACGTACGACCAATTTCCCAACACGGTCTCGGAATTCTCATTCAACAATGACCTGTTGTTTACTCAACTCAAGCGCCTCGAGCTCCATTCGCACTATCCCGGCTCGCCCGTCGGCGGCCCCTTAACCTCGGGCGCTACTTCCAACGGACGTTCCCTGGAAACCGGAGCGCCGACGACCCTGGGCGTCCAGCAGCAAAAGCAGGACAAGGACCTCGACGACGCGGTATACGCGGCGGGGGAGATGCTCAAAAGCCGCGGGCGCGACCGCCGAAAAATAATTTTCCTGATTTCCGACGGAAATAATTCCCACAGCAACGAGCACACCCTGGACCAGACTTTGCAACTCCTGCTCAAGTCCGATGTCTCCGTTTATTCCATTTCCGTGGGCCACGCGTTATTGCAGAAAGAAAGCACCAGGCTGGAGAGATACGCCACGTCCACCGGCGGCGACACTTTTTACGCGGGGAAGGATCGCGGGCTGGAAAACCTCTACGCTTCCGTCACGGAACAGGCCCGCAACCAGTACACCATCACGTTTCAGCCGCAAGACACTGACCGCAGCAAGGATTATCACAGCATCGAAGTGCGCGTGCGCCGTCCGGATTTGGACGTGACCGCGCGCCAGGGCTATTACCAGAGCGGATTGCACTAAATCTCGCCCAGCCATCGCGAAGGCGCGGCAGATCGCGATTTTTTGTTTGTCACGGCTCGCGCCACGATGCTGACGCAGTACATTTGAGCCGTCAATTATCCATTGACGCGCAAACTCTGCAATTGCCGCACGAGCATCAATGTTCGCTAACGCTCCAATGATTTATAAATCGCGTTGGCACAAAAGTTTTTCTGCTTGACTTCAACGTCCCCGGCCTTTATAGATTGACGAAGCGAATCGAGCGCGTTGCGAAATTTGCGGCGCCGCTGAATCGCCGGGAGAAAGTTCCACAGTACTTCATGCGCGGAACATCCCGGGCTTAGTCAGGCAGAGAAGCCCAATCGGGAAAAGGAACGGGGCGTCACGAGAAATCGCGACGCCCTGTTTTTTTGCGGCGCCAGTTTTCTGTGAGCGGGTTATTCTGAACGCGACGAGGAATCGGCCTTCTCCTTCGCGCCGGCTGGGCGCTGTGATGGCCGGATCGAAATCAACTGCTCGTGCGCGGGGCACAGCGGCTTGTAATCGCAGAAACCGCAGACGAATCCCGGCTTGGCGGAAAATTCCCGCGCGCGAATCTGGTCCGCCACTTCCATGATTTTCTCTTTGGTTTGTTTCAACGCTTTGGCGTCGCGGGTTCCCGCCACGGCTTCGTTGTTCATCAAGTTGTAAAACACCAGGCGCAGCGGCTCGAGGTCCAGCACTTCTTCCGCAGCCAGCGCGTACACGCCGAGCTGCAGGTCCGTCGCCGCGGCTTTCACGTCTTTCGGCCTGCCGGTTTTGTAGTCAATGATTTCGACCTGCTGCCCTTCGATGCGGTTCACTTGGTCCATCCGGCCCGTGACGATCACATCGTGCTCCAGCGGCAGCTCGAAAGTTTTTTCCTGATACAGCACCTCGGCCGGCGCGCCGCTATACGTGCGATGAAACGCTTCGAGTTGTTCGCGCCCCGCTTTGCGATATTCCTCTTCGTGATATTCGTCAATGAATCCCGCGGCGGACCACTCGCGGTCGTAAATAGCCAGCACTTCTTCGAACGGAACTTTCCTGCGCTTGCCACATTGCGCGACGAATTCCTTGATCGCGCGGTGCATCACGTTGCCGAACGTTGCCATGGCATGCGCGCCGCCGCGGATGCCCCACACGTACTGGAACATGTAGCGCATCGGGCAGCGATCGTAGGCATCGATCGCCGAGGCGCTCAATTGCAGCGGCTCGGGGCGCGGCGGATGAAAGGCCTTGGCCCACAGCGCCACGCGCGAATACGCTCTGGATGGTTCGCTGCCGGGCGGAAATAATTGCGCCGGGTCGCTCGAACTGGCTTCGGGTCCCGCGGTTTCCTCGGCAGGTGGCACCTGCACTTTGGGCACGAGCTGATGTGTGTCTAGCGTTTTGATTTTCGCGTTCGCCAGGAAGTCATCGAGAAATGGCGAAGGTTTCTTGCGCTTGTTCACGAGAGTCGAAAGCGTCAGTTGCCGCTCCGCGCGCGTCAACGCCACGTAGAAAAGCCGCCGCTCTTCCTGAATTTGAAAATCAAACTTGGGCTGTTCTTCTTTCATCAGCTCCGGCGGAAATTCGAAGACGACCTTGCGCACGCCGGAAGGGAAGTCGTTCTTCGAAACGCGCAGGATGAAAACGTGCGGGAATTCCAGTCCCTTGGCGGAATGCACGGTCATCAACTGCACGGCGTCGTCGGAGATTTCTTCTTCCAGCGAAATGTCGCCGCCCGCTTCGTAAAAATACGCGAGGTATTCCATGAAATGGCGCAGCTGTTTTTCTTCGCTCTTGCGTTCCCATTCTTTTACGAACGTCACGAAGCGGTCGAGGTAGTAGCGGTCCTGGTGCGAAGGCAGAGGCGCCAGGGCCAGCCCGGCGATCAATTCGTCCACCAATTCCGTTGCGCTGGAACGCTGCGCGCTTTGGCGCAACTGATTCAACAACCCCACGAATTCGCCGAGCCGGCCTCGGGTGTTGAATGGCGCTTCGTTCTGCGCGGTTTGCAGTTCGTCGCCCATCGGCCGGCGATGGTTTTTCTCTGCGCGCTCCGCCAGGCGCACCAGGTCGCGCGGTTCCAGCCGCCAGTACGGCGCGGCCAGCACGCGCGCGCAGGCTACATTGTCTGCTGGCACGACGATCAGCCGCAGCCAAGCGAGCAAATCGCGCACCAGCGTGCTGGACAGAATTGATAATTTGCGAATCACAAACGGAATCTCGCGCCTGCGCAATTCATCCACCAGCTTTTCCCGGTGCGTATGCTTGCGGTACAGCACGGCAAAGTTGCGCCAGCCCGCGCCTGCCGCGTGCAGCCGCTCGATTTCGGAAGAGACCCAATGCGCTTCCTCCTCGGGCGAGCCAAATTCCGCGATGCGAATTTTTTCGCCTTCGCGATTTTCCGTGGTCAGCGCCTTGGGCGGCAGCAGCGGTGATTTTTCGTTGTGCCGGATCACTTCGCCGGCCACGCGCAAAATACGCTGCGTCGAGCGGTAGTTCTGCGAAAGCGAGACCAGGAATCTCTTCGTGGCGGGTCCCAGCTTCGCGTCGGTGACGCCGCAGAAGCGCTTCAGAAAAATCGTGAAGCTGCCGAACGACGCGCCACGGAAGCGATAAATCGCCTGGTCGTCGTCGCCCACCGCCACAATGTTGCGGCGCTCGCCAGCGAGCAGCCACAGCAGTTCGAGTTGCGCGATGTTCGTGTCCTGAAATTCGTCCACCAGAATGTAGCGGTATTGTTCCTGCATCTGCGCGAGCATGGGCTTGTCGTTGAGCAACATCTGCACCGCGTGCATCAACTGCTCGCCGAAAGTAAGCAGGTTGCGTTCGCGCAGCAGGCGCTCGCTCACGCGATAGACGCGCGCCAGCTCCTCCTGTCGCGCGACTTCGTCCTCCGCGATTTGCAGCGCGTCGGATTCCAGCGATATCTTGCCGGCTTCGTGTCTCTTGCGCAGCCCTGCGACGAATCGTTCGTAATCTTCTGGCGTCACCAGTTCGTCCTGGCAGCGCGAAAAGAATTTCACGAAGTCGCTGATGAATTCGCCGGGGTCTTGGAGCCGGCGGAAATGCTTCAGGTCGAGTTCGCCGATGTGCCGCCGCAGTAAAATCTTGTGGTCAATTTCATCGAGCGGCTGCGAATCCGGATTGGTCGCCTGCAAAATCTTTTCCAGGCAAAATTTGTGGAACGTGCTGAGCCACACGCCTTCGGCCCGATCGCCGATGGCTTTCACCACGCGACCCTTCATCTGTCCGGCGGCTTTGTCGGTGAACGTAAGCCCCAAGATGCTCTCGCCGGCCAGCTCCGGATTCGTCTCCAGCAGATTGCGAATCCGTTCGATGATCACGCGCGTCTTGCCCGTGCCCGCGCCCGCCACCACCAGCAGAGGCCCGTCACCATGTTCCACTGCGGCGCGCTGTTCTGGATTTAACGCGGAATTACGCGCAGAAGACTCTTTCGAGGATAGATTGGAAGTCATGAATGCGATTTAGTTCGCACCCATCTTAGCAGATTTCTGCAGGGGCGAATCTGAGGCGAAGATTTTCCGGGACGATTTGCGAGTCTCGAAGAGTGCACAGAATCATCGAGCGTTGACGAATATCGTGTCGGAATATTTGACTGCTCCAATCCGATTTGCGATTTCGCGCCGTTCGCGGCTATACGACCGGCGAGAGCGATGTGTCCGCGTCCACAAATGCAGTGAACGGCGTGCCGGGCTTGATCTCGGCGTCTGTGCCGTGCTTGAACACAGTGAATGGTCCCACAACCGGAATCAGGATCGCGGCGTTCGGCGGCTTGGCCTCGCCTTCTTTTGTTGCAAATCCGCGCAGCCTAATAACCGTTCCGTTCACCTCCAGCGAATCCACCTGGAAAGTGATGTCACCCGGTCCGCCCCCTGCGCCAGTCTTATCCACTTGCGTAACCAGAGCGAAAGTCGCCGAGCCTTTCGGCGCGACCACCAGGTTCCCGACCTTCAAGTCATCGCTAAGCGTCAGCGGGATCTGGTCGCCGAGAGAGGCAGTCTTGGAGCTTACATCGGCACCGAAGGCGAGCAGCACGGGCGTGCCCTCGGAGAGCGTCGGTGGCCCATCCGCAGCCGCCGCGGCAACCCCTTGCGTAGTAGGCGGCGGATTCGGCGGCAAGGAACCCGCTGCGGCAGCCGGAGAAGTAATGTCGTACTGCGCGGAGACAACAAAACTCCTCCCATAACCCTGCCCGTAAGGTCCGTAGAAGGGATAGACCGCGATGGCTTGTAGAGTCGTGGTGGAACTGATCGTGATCGGGCCCAGGTAACGGTTCGATGAAGTCGTGGGCGTCCAGCCGTCCGTAGTGTAGTAAATGATTGCGCCGCGAGTGGAATCCGTTATTTTTACGGTCTTGGGGGAAGCGTAGCTGCCGGGCTTCACCGAAAATTTCGGCTTGCCGGCGACGCTGCAACAAACCGGCGCCGGATCCGACTGCGCCGCCTGCTGTTGCGCCTGCTGAAATGTTTGCGCGGCCTGCTGTGCCTGTTGCATGGCTTGCTGCGCGTTCTGCTGCGCCTGCTGGGCATTCAGCATCGTTTGTTGCGTGGCTTGTTGTTGGGCAGCCTGCGCCGTTGCGTCCTGGGCCTGTGCGAAAGAAGCGCTCACTGCCAGCATCACGAAGACCAGAAGTGTTCGCATTTTTTTGCTCCCTCTATATACGACGTGGGTTTGCCATGTACGGTTACCGCAAGTATGCTTTTTCTAAGCGGAAAAGCTCTGTACCTGTTGCTCGTTTAACCCGAACAGCGACGGAGTGGCCACGCCGAGGATCCCGAGATACAAGTAAATCTGGCCGCGATGATGCACTTCGTGCTCGAGCATGGCGCGCAGCAATTTCCATGCAGTGATGGGGTGGCCGTCGGGGGATTTACCCTTCGCATTCCACTGTTCGTCGGACATTTCGCGAAATATTTGCCTGGACTCGGTGTGCAGGCGCTCCATGAACGCGAGGATGTTCTTTTGGCCATCCGCAAGTTCTCGGCCGCAACCCTTGTATTGGCTCGACCGTCCGCGGGCGCCTTCGGCGAAGACGAATCGTTCCGTCGCGACGATGTGCCGCGCCAGGTCGCCGAGTGTGAAAGCGCCCGGGCGGCAAGTCCACTCGAATTGCTCCGGCGGAATGCAACGCACTACGCGCATGGTCCTTTCACGCACCTGATCGAAATTTTGCAGGAATTCGTCACGCTCCATAGCGCTCCTCCGTGGCTGTGCGTCGTTCGTTACGGCGGATTTTCCAGGCGATGATACACCTGAAAATCGCGTTCGGATTTTCGCTGCACCAAGAGCGCGCGATTGCCGGACGGCGGGTGCGCGACATAGAAGTGGAAGTTAAGCCGCCCTGCGTTGCTCCCAGTAGTTTTCAAAATCGCCATTCAGATGGCAGCAGCGGAGAGCCAGGATCGCGTTGGCTCCTCGAACGGTCCAGAAC
>JABCZK010000036.1 GCA_013289695.1 Acidobacteriota bacterium | reverse complement strand
CGCTGTTCTAAATCCGTAAGGGACTGGGGCATGTGGTGGTCCTCCTGTTCCGAGCGTATAATATACGCAAGGAAATGGCCACCCGAAAACGATATTAGCCCCTTCTCCCTTTAAAGTCGCGCGCCCCGCCGGCCCCCGCGGCTTGGAAAAGTGGGGTGCGGGGGTGTAGGATGGGCGTTTCTGCTTTGGCTGCCGAGAAAGCTGGTATTGATGACCGCGCATGCAGTGGCGTTACCTATTGAATCCCCCTCCAAACGCATTGGTCTGGACGTGTGGATGAACCGCGTGCTGGAATTGGCTGAAGAGGTGCAGAACGGGTGGAAATCGCGCGAGGTGCATGATTTGCGGGTGGCTTTGCGGCGCTGCCGGACGATGGCGGATGCTTTGAGCGAGGTAAATCCGGACCACGGCTGGCGCGGCTTGAAGAAACAGAGCCGCGGGCTGTTTCGGGCCCTGGGCGCGCTGCGGGATACGCAAGTGGAGCAGGAGTGGCTGAGGAAGCTCTCCGCGCCTGGCGACCCGGTTCGCAAGCATTTGCTGACGGTGCTCGCTCAATCGCAGAAGGAACATCGGCTGAAGGCGCGGCGGGCTTTGGCTGATTTTGACTGCAAGGATTGGCGAAAATCGGTGCAGAAGCTGCGCGGGAAGGCGCAATTTTTTCCGCTGGACAGCGTGGTGTTCCAGCGGCTGGCGTTAACCCGTTTGAACGAGGCCGCTGAACTTTACGAGCGCGCGCGCAGAGGCCGCAGCCGGATCGCCTGGCACCGCCTGCGGATTGGGCTGAAGGGGTTCCGCTACACGCTGGAGAATTTCATGCCGCAGCGCCACCAGCCGTGGAGCAGCGACCTGAAACGCATTCAGGACCTGCTGGGCGAAGTACACGATTTGGATGTGCTGCGCGCGGAAATCCGGCGGCATCGCGCCAAATTGCAAGAGGTGGACGTACTGCGGTGGTTTCAGTTGATCGAACAAGCGCGCAAGACGCGGCTGGAGAAATTCCGCTCAGTGGTCGGGAGCGCCGGCAAAGAATCGCTTTGGCCGGTTTGGCGCGCGGGATTTCAGGGCATACATATTGTGCAGTCGTCGGCGGGATCGGCGCCGCAGCGGCTTCAATCCGCCAGTTGACGCAGCATCTTCGGCGTCAGGATCCAGAGAACTTCCCACCTGCCGTGGCCTGCGGTGTGTTCCAGGCACGCGACTCCTGCTTTTTTCAGCGATGTGAAAACCCCATGAGCGCCGGTGACGTGCGCGATCATCAAGTCCAGTTGTGGCGCGTGGCCGAAACACATAACTTCCTTGGCGCGCAGGCGGATCACTTCTTTCACGATGTCCGCGGGATTGCCGGCGGGCTTCAGCCCTTCGTGTGTACGGATTTTTTGCGGCGAAAAGCCCAGCGTCTCCGCGAAAATTTCAGCGGTTTGCGCGGCGCGGACGTAGGGGCTGGTGATTAGTACGTCTGGCTTCACGCCGAGCGCTTGCAGGCCCAGCGCGGCGGCGCGTGTTTTCTGCACGCCTTTGGCGGTGAGCGGACGTTCCGGCTCGGGCGGAGATTTCGGATCGTTGGGGTCCACGGCGATGCCGTGACGTACGAGATACAGAATCATGGTCTATGCCACCTTTTCTTTGCCTTGCGCCCGGCGGAATTCCGGCTTGAGGTGAAATTCCTTTTCGAAGAGGCCGGACTTGCGTTCGAGTCCCAGCAGGTCGAGGCGCGTGCCGTCCATTGCGCGGATGATGAAGATCGCCTTGCGGCCGGAAATTTGCACGTCCACGCCGGAAATTCGCTGGGCGTGTTCGGATTCGAGTTTTTCGGCGATGCGCAGCAGGCTGGTGAGCAGCCGCGCGTGGCGCCTTCGCTCGCCATCGAGCGCGGCGTAGGAGGCGTGCTCGAGCTGCGGTTCGGATTTTGAATTATGGTAACGCACCAGAGCGGCAACCATGTCGCGCCGCCAGCCGCGCAGTTCGGGGATTTCTCCGTTGCGGATGAGGTATTCGCCGTGGCGATGATGCGATTTGCGCGAGACGAAATGTCCGACGTCATGCAGGAGCGCGGCCATTTCCAGCACCAGGCGCAGGTCCGCGCCCATTTCGTGGATGGGGCGGAGCTGATCGAAAAGCGAAAGCGCGAGGCGCGCGACCTGCTCGGCGTGCTGCGGATTGTAATCGAGGCGGCGAGCGAACCAGCGCGTGCTGGCGAGGAGATCGGAGGCGCGGCCCTTTTCTTCTTCGGACGTGGTGCGGACGGAATATTGCTCGGCGACGAGGTCGAGCAGGATTCCTTCGCGGACTCCGACGCCGGGAACGAGCATGGTGCGCAGATCCAGCCATTTCGCGAGCGTATTGAAAATAATCGCGGCGATGCCGATTACTTCGGCGCGGTCTTTGCGGATGCGGAAGACGCGCATGCGGCCGGGCACGTCCAGCGCGAGTATGCGCCAGGTTTGATCGCGAAGCAGGCGCGTATTGATCGTAGGGAAGCGCTCGACCATGGGGCCAGCTGCGAAGCGCACGAGGGCTTCGGCGTTTCCGCCGCAGGCGACGGCGATGGAGCGGCTGAGGTGGGGCGGGGAAGGCATGGCGCTGCGCAGAAGGGCGAGGATGTGGTGACGCAAGCGGTTGGCGTTGTCTTCGTCAATCGCGCCTTCGATGGAAAAAGTCTCCATCAGGCGGATGGTGCCGAGGGGAAGGCCGATGCGTTGTTCGAGAACACCGCGCTGATAAAAACTCAATTCAAGACTGCCGCCGCCGAGATCGAAGATCAAGCGCGGCTGGATGCGATCGCCGAAAGCCCACTGCACGGCGGAGCAGACCAGACGCGCTTCTTCCTCGCTGCTGATTACTTCGAGTTCGATTCCGGCTTTGCGCTGCACGCGATCCATCAGGCGGCGATAATTGCGCGCTTCGCGGGCCGCGGCGGTGGCTACTGCACGATAGGCGCCGACATTGTATTGGTCCATGCGATCGCGGAATTGGCGGAAGGCGCGCGCGGCGCGCGAGATGGTGTCGCCGCTGATGACGCGGCGGGTAAACGCGTTGTGGCCCAGGCGCACGGCGGCGCGCTCGCAATCTAGGATTTGGATGTGCTTCGGAGATGTGGCGCGGGCGATTACCAAACGAATCGCATTCGAGCCGGCGTCAATGGCTGCCAATTGAACCGGGGCGGCCATTCGTTCAGCGCCAGAGGTGCGACAAGGCGTGCGAAGGCCGGTAGTGCGTGCTCCGTATCCCCAGATGCGCGGCAATGCGTTTGCGCAACAACCGGTTTAGATCGGAGACGCTGCTTTCGCCGTCCATTTCGATGAAGCCGTGGCGTTTCGAAAGATATTCGAATTCGCGTTTGATCATGGATTGGTAGCGGATGAAGGACTGGAAGAGATCGTTGGAGAGCGACATATCGCGGCCGGATTCCCAGTAGCTGATGATTTGCGACTTCTTGAACTCGCGGTCGAAGGCTACTTCGGGTCGCACGTTGAGCCAAAACGTGAGGTCGGGGCGCAGCGCGGTTTCGTAGATTCCGTGCAAATAATCGCGGCCGATGCCGCGGACGGCGGCACGCGCGATCAAAGTGAAGATGTAGCGGTCGGCGAGGACGATCAATCCCGAACGCAGCGCGGGGAGAATGCGGCGCTCAAGTTGATCGAAGAAATCGGTGCTGTACATCAGCGCCAGGGTCATGCGCGTGACGGAATTTTCGGCCAGCAGGCCGTCAATATCTTCGCCGACGAGATAGGAGCGGCGCAGGCCCATGGTCTGCACGGCGAAGCCTTCAGATTCCAGCCATTCGGTGAGCAGTGAAATTTGCGTGGAGCGGCCGGAGCCATCGGTGCCTTCGATTACGACGAGGGTGCCGCTGAGTTCTTCGGGCTTCACGCCGGGAAGAGGCGAGCCGTAGAAGCGCGAAGGCAGCTCGGCCACGGCGCTCTTCTTCTTTTTCGGAGGCCGGCCATTGGAGCCGTTGGAGGAGTGCGTTTTTATTGCTGTTTTGTCGGCGCGTTTCATTTTTTCTTGGGCGCGAATTGCTGCAGGGAGATGCGCTCGCCCACGATTTGGCGCATCAGCTTCTGCAGTTTGTTCACGCGCACCGTGCCATCCATCAGGACGAAGTTGTCGGTTTCGATCATCTGGTCGTAATTCGTGAGAATGCGTTCCTGAAAGATGCGAAAACTTTCCGCGCGGTCCAGTGAAATGCCCAGATCCATGCCCGCTTCGTAATATTTCAGCTTAGGGCGTCCGGCGACGATGCGGTTCACGGCTACGTCGAGCGGGGCGCGAAAATAAAAAGTGATGTCCGGCGTCGGCGCAAAACTGTAGAGATTGCGCAGCCAGTGGGGCGAGCAGCCGCGGGCGGCGTCGCGCGCGAAGGCGGTGTAGATGTAGCGGTCGGCGAGAACCAGATAGCCGCCGTGCAGCAGCGGCATGATTTGACGTTCGCAGCGATCGGCGAAATCGGCTGCGTGCAGCAGAGAAAATGTGGTGGGCGTCAGCAGGCGGCGCTGTTTGCCACGGCGGGTGGCGGACTTCACCAGTGGAGAGGAGTTCCATTCCGTGAAATGGATGCGATAGCCGCCGATTTCCAGCCAGCGCTTCAGCAGATAGAGCTGCGTGCTTTTCCCCGAGCCGTCGATTCCTTCTACCACCACCAGCGCGCCGGGATATTGGCGCTTGGGGGCGGGCTCCTTCAGTGAAAGCGTTTCCGTGATGGTGAGAGTATCTGGCGTAACGATCCCCAATTTTGGCCAAGCTTGCTGCCAATCCAACATGATATCCCGGAACGCGGGGCCTCAATGTGAAAAAAGTGTTACAACGGCGGAAGGCATCGCGCAGGTGCGATTGGATTCGTTCCGTTGCGGAACGCGGTATGCTGGGCTCGGTGTACGGTGCTTTCTTCGTACTGCGCCGAAGAGGGGAATGCTTTCCATGGCCACAAACTTTTCGAAGGAGTTGATCATCAAGCCGGGGCGCAAAGTTCAGCTGCGAAAGTTCGACCCCGACGACACGCTGGGTTGGAAGAAGGGTCGCGCGATGGAGGCGAGCCTGGAAAAGGCACTGCAGAAACTCGACAAGCTGCAGTACCTCCTTTATGCAGATCACAAGCATGCACTACTGGTTGTTTTTCAGGGCCTGGATGCAGCCGGAAAAGATGGAACGATTCGCCACGTGATGTCCCGCGTGAATCCACAGGGTTGCCGCGTCACTGCTTTCAAGCCGCCTTCTGCGGAGGAGGCGGCTCACGATTTTCTGTGGCGGGTGCATAAAGCCGTGCCGCCTTGCGGAGACATCGGCATCTTCAACCGCTCGCAGTATGAAGATGTGCTGATCGTGCGCGTGCACAACCTGGTGCCGAAGGAAGTGTGGTCCGAGCGCTACGCGCAAATCAATCGCTTCGAGGAGAATTTGCACCAGAATAAGGTGCGCATCCTGAAATTCTTTCTGCATATCAGCAAGGAAGAGCAGAAGAAACGGTTCATGGAGCGCATCGATGACCCCGACAAGCGCTGGAAGATTTCGCTGGCGGATTTCAACGAACGAAAATTCTGGGACGAGTATATCCAGGCGTACGAAGACGCTCTCACCCTGTGCGGCACGAAACGCGCGCCGTGGTTCGTCATTCCCGCCGACAAGAAGTGGTTTCGCAATCTCGCGGTTTCGCACATCATTGTCGAAACGTTGGAAGATATGCATTTGAAATTCCCGCCTCCGGCGATGGACGTGAAGAAATTGAAATGGCGGTAAGTGTTCGTCTCGCTGGGACTTCTTCACGGGGCGATTTCTGCTAGAATCGCTCGTCCTTAAGCGATCGGTGTGAATCGTTCCGCGCGAATCGGGCGCGGAAATCCTGGTCACCCGGCGGCCCATGACCGACGAAGCGATTTTCCCGCGAAATTTTTTGAAGGCTTATCCCGTGGCGCTGCGCGGCGAGGGATGCTTCGTCTACGCAGTGGGCGGGCGGCGCTATCTGGACGCATCGGGCGGCGCGGCGGTGGTCACCATCGGACACGGCGTGGCGCAGATTGCTCAGGCCATGGCCGAACAATCCTCGCGGCTTGCTTACGTGCATTCCTCCCAGTTTCACACCGCTGTTGCTGAAAAACTGGCCACGCGCATTTTGGCGCTGGCTCCGCAGGGTATGCGCAAGAACGGCCGCGTCTATTTTACTTCCGGCGGATCCGAAGCGACGGAGACGGCACTGAAACTCGCGCGGCAGTATTGGATCGAGCGCGGCGAGACCAGGCGCTTCCGCGTGATTTCGCGGCAGCAGAGTTACCACGGCAGCACGCTGGGAGCGCTTGCGGTTTCCGGAAACGTTATGCGCCGCGAACCGTTTGCGCCTTTGCTGAAGGAGTGGGGGCACATTGCGCCGTGTTTTTGCTACCGCTGTCCGTTCAGCCTGAAGTATCCGGAATGCGGTGTGGATTGCGCGGACGATCTGGAGCGTTTGCTGGAGCGCGATGGCTCGAAGGATGTGGCCGCGTTTATTTTCGAGCCGGTGGTGGGCGCAACGTTGGGCGCGGTGGCTCCGCCGGATGGTTACCTGCAGCGGATTGCGGAAATTTGCCACCGCCACGGGATTCTGCTGATTGCCGATGAAGTGATGAGCGGGATGGGCCGCACGGGAAAACCTTTTGCCGTCGAACACTGGGGCGTTTCGCCCGACATGATTCTGGTGGGGAAGGGAATTGCGAGCGGATACGCGCCGCTGGGCGCGGTGATTGCGGCGGGGCACGTGGTGGATGCGATTTCGAAGGGCACCGGCACGTTTCTGCACGGCTTTACTTACAATGCGCATCCTGTTTCCGCCGCGGCAGGGAACGCCGTGCTGGATTATATCGAGCAGGAAAATCTTTTCGCACGCGTCGAGCCCGCGGGCCGCGAACTGCGCGTCGCGCTGGAGCCGCTGCGGAAATTTTCCGTGGTTGGCGACATACGCGGCATGGGTTTGCTGTTTGCGATTGAGTTCGTGCGCGATGCCAAGACACGCGCGCCGTTTCCGCCGGATGCGCGCGTCGCATTTCGGGTGCAGGCCGATGCGCTGGAGGGCGGCGTGATGACCTATCCGATTCAAGGTTGCGTGGACGGCGCGCGCGGCGATCATATTCTGATCGCGCCGCCATTCACGATTACGACGCAACAAATTCATATGCTCGTGAGTGGATTGCTACAGGCCATCGGCGATCTGGAGAAAAATCATCTCGCGGCGACGGGAGGATCCTCTGCGTCGCTCTAGGCGCGGTGGCCGCTGGGCATTGTGCGGTGTCGCGGGCGTGTTGTTCGCGGCGCTTGCGCTGGCGGCGGCGCCAGAGATTGCGAAGATCTCCGGTTTTTCGCCGCGAGCGGCCGCGCAGGAAATCATCACGGAAAATTCCTTCCGTGAGTCCATTTCCACACCTGAAATTATCAAGTTTCATCGCTATCTCACTGCGGAGCCGCACCCGGCAGGTTCAGCGCGAAATAATGAGCTGGCGCAGTGGGTGGCCGAGCAGTGGCGCCAGCAGGGGTTGGAAGACGTCACCGTCCATCAATACGATGTGCTGCATTCCTCGCCGCGTGAAATCTCATTGGAGATGGTGAAGCCGACGAAATATCGCGCCAGCTTGCGCGAAGCCCCCGACGACGTGGACCCGGACACCAAGAATCCGAAGGTGGACGGCGCGTATCTCGGATATTCGGCTTCCGGAGAAGTGACCGCGCCCGTCGTGTATGCGCATAGCGGCAACCCGGAAGATTACGATTATCTGCGCAAGCATGGAATTGATGTGCGCGGCAAGATCGTGCTGGTGCGTTATTCGAATCCTTACAGCTATCGCGGATTCAAAGCGCTCACTGCCGAACGCCTGGGCGCTGCCGCCATCCTTATATATTCAGACCCCGCCGAAGACGGTTACACGAAGGGCCCGGTGTATCCCACGGGGCCGTGGGGCCCGGAAACTCATATCCAGCGCGGAGCGATCACTTACGATTTTCTGGAGCCGGGCGATCCGCTGACGCCGGGTTACGCTTCGATCCCTGGCGCGAAACGGATTCCGGCGGAGCAGGCGATATCACTGCCGAAAATAATGGGCGTGCCGCTTTCCTGGCATGATGCGGAGCCGTTGCTGAAGAAAATGGATGGTCCCGTCGCGCCGGATTCGTGGCAGGGCGGCTTGCTGTTCAAATATCACGTGGGCGGAAAGCGCGTGGTGGCGCACTTGAAAGTGGCGATGGACACGCGGATTCAGCCCTACTACGTGACGGAGGCGCGCATACGGGGCAGCGCGTCGCCGGACGAATGGGTGATTCTGGGAAATCATCGCGACGCCTGGGTTTTTGGGGGCGTGGATCCTTCCAGCGGCACCGCGGCGATGCTGGAATTGACGCGCAGCCTGGGCCAACTGCTGGCGCGAGGGATTCGTCCGAAACGGACTCTCGTGATTTGCAGCTGGGATGGCGAGGAATACGCGCTGACCGGTTCCACGGAGTGGGGCGAACAGTACGCGGACGAATTGAAACGGAAGGCCGTCGCGTATTTGAATGTGGACGAAGCGACCTCCGGCAAAAACTTCGACGGCGACGCTGTAGGCTCGCTTGCGCCGCTGCTGGTGGAAGTGAGCCACGCCTTGCCTGCTCCTTCGGGCAAGACTCTCTACGACGAGTGGAAAGTTTACCGGAAGGCCGAGTTAAATTTGACGCAGCCGGTGCCGGATGCGGAGCTGGCCAATACGCGGATCGGCAGCGGCTCCGACCATACCGTGTTTCTGAATTTTCTGGGGATTCCTACCGTGGGCTTGACGTTCACAGGACCCTACGGCGTTTATCATTCCATGTACGACGATTTTTTCTGGATGAACCACTTCGGCGATCCGGGATATCGGTATCACACGCTGATGGCGCAATTGTGGGGCGTGCTGGCGCTGCGTTTGGCGAACGCGGAGATTCTGCCTTATGATTTCGATTCGTACGCGGAGAATATCCGCCAGTTCGTGGTGGATTTGAATCTGGCCAGTCATGTGAGCGGTCATCTTGACCTCGCGGCGTTGCAGCAGCACATTACGGATTTTCAAGCGGCCGGGCGCGAGCTGAATCGGAACGTCGCGCAGGCGATTTCTTCGGGTCAGCTGGACGTCGCTGCTGCGGCGCGAGTGAATCAGCAACTGATGCAGGTAGAGCGCAACTGGTGCAACCCGCAGGGAATTCCTGGGCGGCCGTGGTTCAAACATTCTTTGTACGGGGCGCGCTACACTTACGCGCACCTGGAATTGCCGGGATTGACTGAAGCCGTCGAGGCGGGCGACTGGAAAGTGGCGGCGGAACAAGCGAAAATTCTGGAGGACGAGCTCGAGAAGAACACCGAGCTTCTGAAGCAGGCGCGGGCAATGCTGGACGGGCCGTCCGCCCGCGCGCAATAAGCATCGTAGCGCCGGCGTCCCGCCGGCTCTTCGCCGTTGCGGTTGCATTTGAATTTGTAGCGGCCGCTCTGTCCCGCGATTTTCGGGACAGAGCGGGCAAGCCTTAATTCTAGGTTGCATCGGGCACTGGGGCCACAATGGCAAAGACTGCGCCACGAACGTTTCTGGTTTCTCTCGCAATGATCTTCTGCGTGATCTGGGCAGTCGCGCAGCTCGCCAACGCACAGGGCGGAAAATTCGAGCGCGAACAGCGCGCCCGCGATCTCGGCGTGCCGTTTGAAGGAACGGCGGGGCCGCTCGATTCCATCACGGATGTGAAGGGCGTGGAGGTCGGGTATCGCACGCTAATTTCCGGCGACGGGAAATTGGTGGTGGGAGCCGGGCCTGTGCGCACGGGCGTCACCGCGGTGTTTCCGCGCGGAAAAAATTCGGTGGATCCCGTTTTCGCGGGATGGTTCACGGAAAACGGCAATGGAGAAATGACCGGAACCACGTGGGTGGAGGAATCCGGATTTCTGTACGGCCCGGTGATGATCACGAACACACACAGCGTGGGAGTGGTGCGCGATAGCGTGATCGCCTGGCAATTGCACCACGGCCCTGGGTTACCTCTAGAGGATTGGTGGTCGCTGCCAGTGGTGGCCGAGACGTGGGACGGCTATCTGAACGACATCAACGGATTTCACGTGAAAGCGGAAGACGCTGACGCCGCGATGCGCGATGCGCACGGCGGACCGATCGCCGAAGGCAACGTGGGCGGCGGTACGGGAATGATTTGCTTCGAGTTTAAAGGCGGCACCGGAACAGCATCGCGCCAACTGCCGGAAAAACTGGGCGGCTACACCGTCGGCGTCCTGGTGCAATGCAATTTTGGGGTGCGGCATCTGCTGCGCATCGCGGGCGCTCCGATGGGATATGAAATTACCGGCAAGCGTGTGTGGGACGAGGATACCGGCTCGATCATCGTGGTAGTGGCGACCGATGCGCCGTTGCTGCCGAGCCAGATGAAGCGCATCGCCAAGCGCGTGACTTTGGGCCTCGGGCGGCTGGGCAGCATTTCCGGAGATGGCTCGGGCGATATTTTTATCGCATTTTCGACGGCGAATGCGGGCGCCGGATTGGAGCAGAAAAAAACCGTAGCTGTGCAGATGTTGCCGAACAGCCGCATGGACGCGCTTTTTGAAGCTACCGTGCAAGCCACCGAGGAAGCCGTGGTGAACGCGCTGGTGGCCGCAAAGACGATGACCGGCGCGGACGGGCACACCGTGGAAGCTTTGCCGCACGACCGGCTGCGCGAGGTGCTAAAGAAGTATAATCGGCTGCTGGAAACGAAATAGCAGGAGCATAGGGTGCACGTCTAATAAAGAGGAGGCGAACCCAAGATGAAAGCCTTTTTGTTTGGAATCATACTGACTCTGTTTGTATTGGCGGCTGGTGGATATTTTCTTCTCAAGTCAGGCCGCGTGGGTTTCAACGCCGATCAGCAACCCTCCACGATGGAGCGGCATTTCGCCATGTCCGCAGTGGATGCCTCGACCGAGCGTAACGCGCCCGAGCAGAAGAACCCGGTGCCGACCGACGAGGCCGATTTGGTCGCGGGCGCCAAACTCTATTTGAATCATTGCGCGGGGTGCCACGGGCTTCCTTCGAATCCCGAAGGCCAGTTCGGACGTGCGTTTAATCCGCCGGTGCCGGCATTTTTCAAAGAGGCGCCGGACATGCCGGAGAACCAGAATTTTTACATCATTCAGCATGGCATCCGCTGGTCTGGAATGCCGGCGTGGAACAAGACGCTCAACGATGGACAGATTTGGCAACTGGTGACTTTCCTTAGCAACGTGCAAAAACTTCCCCCGGCCGTGCTGAAGGAGCTGGCGCCGCCGGGAGGCGCCGCGTTGGAGGTCGCTCCGGCTGCGCCCGCCGCGCCGGCGATGCAAATGCACTGAAACCGGGCTGCTGAAAAACAGTCGGCGCGGCGGGCTCGCAGTCCTGCTAGAATTTGAGATACCGCTGGGCTTGGGCTACGTTTTACGGGGCGGAAAACGGGCCGGATTCTCTGCAGCTGCGGCGCGGCTCGACTGCACCTCGCCAATCACCCGATGCATCGAATGGATGGAGGATACGCTTGATGTCTGACGTGGTCGCAGAAAAAGTGATTTCGACGCTGGCTTCGGTGAAGCGCATACCGGCGGACACGATCAAGCTGGACACGAATTTGCAGGATCTGGGCATTGATTCGCTGGACGTCTTCACCTTGCTCTTCGAATTGGAAAACGCGTTCAAGATCTCCATTCCCGACGACGACGTGCGCTCGCTGCGCACCGTCAACGACGTCGTGGAAGGCATCAAGAAGATTATTGCCGCCGCGCCGCCCGATGCTTCCCTGGGCTCGGCCACTCCGGCGGACTGACGAATGGCCCCACGCCGCGTCGCGATTACAGGATTGGGAATTATTTCTCCGCTGGGTTTGAACCTCGAGGAAAACTGGAAATCCCTCAGCGAAGGGCGCCCCGCTATCGGTCCGATCAAGGGCGCCGACTGCTCCACGCTGCGATTCAAGAACGGCGCCGAAGTTATCGGTTACGATCCCGTGAAGCATTTCGAAGGCGGCAAAGACGCGTACATTGACCGCTTCGCGCAATTTTCCGTGGTGGCGGCTCGCGAGGCGCTGCGCAATTCGGGCCTGGAGTTGACTGCGGAATTGCGCGAACGCTCCGCGATCGTTTGCGGTTCCGCGGTGGGCGGGCAGGCTGCCATCGAAGCCGGTTTCCAAGATCTTTGGGTGGAGGGGCGCGGGCGCGTTCATCCGCTGACGATTCCGAAGACCATGTCCAACGCGGGCGCGAGCCACATCGCGATGGACATGGGGCTGAGCGGTCCGACGTACACGGTTTCCACGGCATGCTCTTCGGCGAATCACGCGATCGGCCAGGCGTTTCGCCTGGTGCGCGATGGCGAGGCGGATGCCGCGATGACCGGCGGTAGCGAAGCGATGTTCAGCATCGGAATGTTGAAGGCATGGGAAGCGATGCGCGTGATCGCTCCGGATACTTGCCGGCCGTTCAGCAAGGACCGCCGCGGCATGATTCTGGGCGAGGGCGGCGCAATGATGTTGCTGGAGCCGATGGACGCGGCGCGCGCGCGCGGCGCGAAAATTTTCGCGGAGATTTGCGGTTTTGGGATGACAGCTGATGCGCATCACCTGACGCAGCCTGCAGTGCATGGTCCGGCGCGGGCGATGCGCGGGGCCTTGCGCGAAGCCGGATTGGCCCCTGAGGCCATCGGCTATATCAACGCGCACGGGACCGGGACGCCGGGAAACGATCCGGTGGAGAGTAGCGCGATCCGTGAAGTTTTTGGCGCGCACGCGGACAAGATCGGCGTGAGCTCGACAAAATCCATGCACGGGCACGCCCTGGGAGCGGCGGGTGCGTTGGAAGCGATCGCGACGATTCTGGCGTTGTACCACGGCATTTTGCCGCCGACTGCGAATTTCAACGAGCGCGATCCGGAATGCGACCTGGATTACATTCCGAATCAGCCGCGCGCACTGCGCGTGGAAGCGGCGCTCTCGAATTCTTTTGCGTTCGGTGGGTTGAACGCCGTGGTCGCTTTTCGCGCGGCAGCGCGTTAGCAGAGGCCGCGGATTAAGGGAAGAATTGCGGGGAGCGCGGTGTTCCAGCCGCCGGCTTCGGGCGACCAGCCACGAGTGAGTTCGTCGGCGAGCGTGAAGGATACCAGAATCGCAAGGAACAGAAATCCCGTCATCACTACAATCTTCGTAAGGCCGCTGCTGTACTTCACGTGCATGAAGAATAAGATTACCAGCAGCATTTTCACCAAAGCGATGGTCAACGCCACCACCGTGTTCAGCGGAATCACATCTACCAAGCCAATTCCGGTGTGCAGTTCGCCGAAATCCACGAAGGCGACGCCAGTGGTGAGCGCAGTGAGAGCCAGCAGCGCGACAAATATTCCGAGGTAAGTTTTCACGGGAACCACGTGCCCGGACATTAGTGCACCCCCGGTAACGCAAACCTGCCGCCGATCAGATACAACAACGGAAACAGGAAAATCCAGACGATATCCACGAAGTGCCAGTACAGGCCGCTCACTTCGAGCGGCGCGTAATATTCGGAATTGAACCGGTTGCGCTGCGCCATCACGGTGAGCGTCCCGAGGATGCCGAAACCGATAATCATGTGCATTGCGTGGAGGCCGGTCATGAAAAAGTAGAAGCAGAAGTACAGCGGGACGTGCGTACCCGCCGCGCCCCATTCCGGCCGGATGATGAAGCCGAAACCAGGAATCAGATGCTCGTGATAATCGGCGCGCCACTCGTAGTTGAATTTCAAGAACAGGAACAGCGCGCCGAGGATCATGGTGAGGACCAGATACATCACCTGTTCGGATTTTTTCTTGCCGGCCTGCGCCGCATGGATCGCCAGGGCCATGGTCAAGCTGCTGCCGATGAGTACGGCGGTGTTGGCGGCGCCGAATTTCACGTTGAGGAGGCGGCTGCCCTCTTCAAAGGCGGTCAAGTAAAGCGTGCGATAAATAATGTAGGTCGCGAAAAGGCCGCCGAAGAACATGATTTCGGTGACTAGGAAAACCCACATGCCCAGGCTGCCGGCCTCGCGCTGCTGCTCCATGTCCTCGAATTGATGTTTGAATCCGGGCGGATGTGCGCCGTGCATGGCCATTTCAGACACGGGAACCTCCGACATTTGCGTAGTCGTACGCGTCTTGAGTCACTACGGGGATCTCCTCGAAATTTTCCGTGGGCGGCGGCGAAGGAGTTTCCCACTCGAGACCTTTCGCGCCCCAGGGATTCGGTCCTGCGATTGGGCCATAACGAATGGACCAGAGCAAGTAGATCAGCGGAATCAGGTAGCCGATGCCCAGGATCGAAGCGCCGGCGGAGGACATCACGTTGAGCACCTGGAATTCGCCGGGATAGACAGCGTAGCGGCGGGGCATGCCCAGGTAGCCCAGCACGAATTGCGGGAAGAACGTGAGATTGAATCCCACAAAAATTACCAAGGCTGCAAAGCGCGCCCAACCGTCTGGATACATTCGGCCCGTGATTTTCGGCCACCAGAAATGAATGCCGCCCAGGTAGGCCATCACAGCGCCGCCAACCATGATGTAGTGAAAATGCGCGACGATGAAATAGGTGCCGCTCAGGTGGACGTCTGTCGCGAGCGACGCGAGAAATAATCCGGTGAGGCCGCCCATGGTGAACAGGCCGATGAAGCCGAGCGCGTAGAGCATCGGTGCGTCGTAGGAAATCGAACCTTTATAGAGTGTGGCGGTCCAGTTGAAAACTTTCACCGCCGAGGGAATCGCGACCAGGAAGCTCAGCACCGAAAAAATCAGGCCGGCGTAAATGGATTGGCCAGTGACGAACATGTGATGGCCCCAGACCAGGAAGCTGATAATCGCTATCGCCAGACTGGAAAATGCGACGAAGGTGTAGCCGAAGATGCGTTTGCGCGAGAAGCAGGTGATCAGCTCGCTCATCACACCCATGCCCGGCAGAATCATGATGTACACCGCTGGATGCGAATAGAACCAGAACATGTGCTGGAACAGGATGGGATCGCCGCCGATGGCGGGATCAAAGATGCCGATGTGCAGCAGACGTTCGAGGCCCAGCAGGAAAAGGGTGATAGCGATTACCGGCGTGCCCAGGATGAAAATAATGCTGGTGGCGTACATTGCCCAGATAAAGAGCGGCAGGCGGAACCAGGTGAGCCCCGGCGCGCGCATTTTGTGAATGGTGACGACGAAATTCAGCCCGGTGAGAATCGAAGAAAACCCCGTGATGAACACGCCCAGCGCCGTGGGTATCACGCTGGTGTGCGAAAAAGTGCTGCTGTAGGGGGTGTAGAACGTCCAGCCGGTATCCACGCCGCCGGAAATTACGGCGTAGAGCGTGAACGCCGCGCCGATGATGTAGATGTACCAGCTCAGCAGGTTCAGGCGCGGGAATGCCAGGTCGCGCGCGCCGATCATCATCGGCACCAGGAAATTGCCCAGCGTCGCGGGAATCGAAGGCACCAGGAAGAAAAACACCATGATCACGCCGTGCATGGTGAAAAGCTTGTTATAGGTTTCCGGCGCCACCAGCGCGCCCTGGGGTTCGATCAGGTGCAGGCGCATCATCACCGCGAAAAAGCCGCCCACGAAAAACATCAGCGTAATCGAGCCTAGATAAAGTAGCGCGATGCGTTTGTGGTCCGTGGTGAGCAGCCAGGATTTCACGCCGTAGCTCGCGTTCAGATAATTGACGCGCGATTCGGCCGGAATTTCCTGCCCGGGCATTGCTGGTGGACCTGTGGTGCTCATTTCCCGTTCGTCTTCCTTTCTTCCGTCCCGAGCGACTTGACGTAAGCGATCAGTTGCAGCACCTGCTCCTCGTTGATCTGGCCCTGGAAGGTGGGCATGATCGGCGGATAATTGGGCAGGATGATGGAATTGGGGGTCACGATCGCCTGGCGAATCAGCGCTTCATCCACGAGCTTTGTGTCGCCGTTGCGCAATTTCTCCTGTTTGCCGTAGAGGCCCACGAGCGAGGGGCCGCGGCCGGTATTGTCCGCCACATGGCAGGTGACGCAGCCCAGTTGCGTGAAGAGGCGTTCGCCGGTCTGCGCCATGGTTTCGTTGCGGGCGCCGCCGGAAAGCCACGCGGCGTAGTCGGTAGGAGACATCACGTACACCCAACCGATCATTTCGGCGTGGTCCGCGCCGCAGTATTGCGCGCAAAAAATGTGGTAGGTGCCGATTTTGGTAGCCTGGAACCAGAGTGAGGTGTAGCGGCCGGGAACGGCGTCTTTTTTCACGCGGAACGCGGGAATGTAGAAATCGTGGATGACGTCGTCGGAAGTCATCGTGATCTTGACGGGCGCGTTCACCGGCACATGCAATTCGTTGATCTCGCGCGGGCCTTCGGGATGCTGGATGTGCCACATCCATTGCTTACCGACGACGAAAATCTCGGTGGCGGCTTCGGGCGGGCGCGAATTTTCGAAATAAAGACTGGAAGCCCATACGAAAATCACCACGGTGATCAGCGTGGGCACAATCGTCCAGGTGAGTTCCAGCGCCAGATGCGTCGTGGTGTCCGCGGGCTGCTCATCCGGGGAGCGTCGGCGGAATTTCACCATGAAGAAGAAAATCGTGGCGAAGATTGCGAACGTGAAGAACAGGGTGATCGCCGTCAGAAAGTAGTACAGATGGTCCACGCTATCCGCGATGGAGGAAGCGGAGGTAGGGTGAATGGGAATCGTGGCCACGGCGGCGGCCAAGTCGGTGAAGCCCGTTTGCATCAGACCCGTCATCATCGGTGTCTCAGTGAACCGCTGGTGTTTCCGTGAGTGCGCAGCCAACGACTGAACGCCAGCGCTGCGCTCGATTCTTCAAGCTTTTCTCTGTGGCAGCGCGTAATGCTCGCCGCGGAACAGTATCAACATCGCGATACCCAGAACTAATACCGTGAGCGCTCCGCCAGCCTGGATGACGTGCGAAATCAGAAGCCCATACTTTCCCGTCTTAGGGTCGTAGTGGTAGCAGAACAGCAGGACCTGATCCACGGGCGTGCCAATCTTTCCTTCGGACGCTTCCACCAGTCCCAGGCGTAAATCACGCGAAGGGAACTGAATGCCGTAAAAATAGCGCGAAATTTTTCCTTCGGGTGTAAGCAGCATGATGGCGCTGGCGTGCGCGAACTGCTTGGTATCGGGATCGTAGGCGTAACGAAATCCCAGGGCGTCCGCGAGCTGCTTGATTTGCGGTTCGTCTCCGGTGAGGAAATGCCAGCCCTGCGCGGCGCCAGGGCGGCCGTACATTCCGACGTACATTTCCTGTTTTACTTTTGCCAGAACGTGCGACTCCGTGGGGTCAATGCTGATGGTGACGACTTCGAACTGTTTGCCGATGTCGCTAGGCAATTCCTTCAGGCCGGATTCGACGCCGTTCAGAACCTGTGTGCAGAGCATCGGGCAGTTGTAATAGACCAAGGTAAGAATCACGGGCTTCTGTCCGAAAAATTGCGCGAGCTGGACGGTTTGGCCGTTCTCGTCGCGAAACGCCAAATTCAGCGGAATCGATTGATTCAGTTTTTGATCAATGCCCACTTGTTTCAGGAGTTCCGGGCGCACGCCGACGCTCTGCATCGGGTCTGAGGCGAGTTGCGCGGCGGAGCCGGGAGCGAGCGACAAAAATGCCGCAGCTGCCGCGAGCGACGCCAGCAGCGCAAAACGCAAGCCGAATTTGCGAGTCACAGACACGTTATTGCCGCCCCTCTTGGGTCATTTCGTGATCTTTATCGCGCTCCAGCACGTAGCCGCACGGACCGGTCTGGTCCTGCTCGGAAACATCGGGCGTAAAGCGCGGTGGGTTGCTGATCCCGGCGGGTATGTCTGCTGCGGCGCGCGCAGGCAGACCTTGTTGCAGCGTCAATTCCATGGCGCGATCCACGGGGATACGCACCACGCCGTTATGCTCGTCCGCCCAACCATAGGAATTCAGAAGTTTGTCCTGCTGCTCGCAATAGGCATGCAGCTCGGCGCGCGGTTGCACTTGCAGGCGTGGCGCGGGAGGCAGCACGCGCGCATCTTCAAAAGGTGAAGCGGGCTTGCCGAGGCTTTGCACCTTGCCGTAGAAGCCGAACAGCCACGCCATGGAGACGAACACCACCACCAGGACGGCGATGAGCCACCCGCCCGACTGCAGCAATCCACCCACGTGGGCGTCGCTGCGTTCGTAGGCTTCGTGCGAGCCGCCCGGAGCAGGAGGCTGGCCCGGCCCGTGCTTAGTCTCCATGCTCATGCTGGAGCTCTCCTTCGAACCGTGGGTCGTGCAGCGGCAGCAGCGGCATTTTGCCGAGCTGCCAGAAATAGGTGGCAATCCACAGCGCGCCGACTACCACCAGCCAAAAAATGTCCAAGACCAACGAGCCGAGGTGCGGGCCGTCTTGTTCGTATGCCGGGACCATCAGCCAGTACACATCCACCATGCTCAGGACGATCATCATGGCCGCGACGGCAGAAAGACGATGGACGCGGCGCTTCACGTTGCGTTGCAGCAGCAGCAGGAAAGGCAGCGCGAAATGCAGGACGATCAGGACGACCGCGAGCTTGCCCCAGCCGCCGAAGGCGCGCGTCATGTACCAGGGAATTTCGTCCTTGATGTTGCCCGCCCAGATAATCAGGAACTGCGAGAACGAGAGGTACGCCCAGAGCATGGTGAACGCCAACATCAGGTTGCCGAGGTCGTTGAACTGCCCGGGCGTTACCCTTTCCTTGATGTCCTTGCCGCGCTCATCGTCCGTCAAGCGGCGCAGGACGAAAATCACGAAGGACATGGCGGTGAGCGCGGCCACGATCATGAAAATCATGCCGTAGATGGTGGAGAACCATTGCGGCTCGAGCGACATCACCCAGTCAATCATCGCGAACGATATCGCCATGCCCCACAGGATCAGCCCGGGGCCGCTAATTCCTTCCAGATATTTTGCGAGGCGCGGATCGCCGGTAGCGTCCTGTTCGCGTGACCATTTATTCAGAAAATGGGAAAGGCCCATCAGAATCGCGAAATAAATAACGGCGCGGACGATGAAAAAGCTCGTGCTCAGGTAGGCGAGCTTGAAGTGATAATTCGGATCGTGGAGCATCTCTTCGGACGGATTCACCCACGCAGAATAGATGGATTTCATGCCGAGCAAAATCGGGATGAAGAGCAGCGCCATCACGCCGAACGTGCGCGTGCCGGCTTCGAGCAGCCGGCGGATGGGATAGCCCCACCAGCCGCCGGTGAGGTGATGCATCATCAAGATGGCCATGCAGCCGAGCGGAATCATCAGCCAGTAAACGTAGGCGAGGAGATAAGCGTGCAAGATTTGGCTGCCAAAGCTCATTGCGGTTGCCCCGCATTCAACTGATTTAATTGTGGACGCTCCGATGGCGGCACATCTTGTTCGGTGGCGTGTTGGCTGAGTTGCAGCACGCGAATGTAAGCGGCGATGCGCCAGCGGTCTTCCGGCTCGATGCGCGAAGCGTAGCTGTACATGGAACCGTAGCCGTTGGACATCACGTCGAAGAAATGTCCGACGGGAGCCTGGCGCAGACGGTCAATGTGATACGACGGCGGCGGCGGAAAACCGCGCTGCACGACGATGCCCTGGCCGCTGCCCGTGTAGTCGTGGCAGGGTGTGCAATAGATGTTGTAACGCTGGCGGCCACGCTCGAGATCGTCGCGCGTGATGGGGAACGGGAATTTATTCGACAGCACGCCATTTTCCTTTCCGGTGTAGAGCAATTCGTCCAGGCGCAATTGTCCGCGGGCTACCGTGCCAGGGACGACAGGACGCTCGCTGCGGCCGTCGTCGAAGAAAGTAGTGGGCTCGTACGGCAAATACTTGGGCTGCTGGTGCATGTCCATGCGGCAGCCTGCGAACAGCAGAGCGAGCGCGGCCAGGCAAATCACGTTTGCCGCGCGCGCGATTTGCAGCGCCGGCGTCCCGCCGGCTTTTTTCTTGCTGGCAACTTCGCTATCCACCGCTACACCAGCGCCGTAGGCGCGGCACAACTTAGCCCAGCCCGGAAGGGCTGCGTATCGTGGCCACGACAATCCGCAGCGCCGTAGGTGCGGCACAGGGGCGGGCGCCCCGCCTTCGCGTTGCGCTCGGATATCGAATTGACCTCTAGACTTCAATCTCAAAAACTCCGTGTGGATTCAACCCTTCCAGGAATTTCTTCGTCTTTGACAGCTCGAAACTTTTGTCGCGCACTTTTACCACCAGAAAAAATCGGTCGTTCGAAGCCAGCGCAAACCGCGCGACATTGAAGACCGGGTGGTACGGCGTCGGCAGCCCGTTCATCGCCAGCATTCCAAAGACGGCGCATAACGCAGCGCCCAGCACCGTCAGCTCAAAGGTAATCGGAATGAACGAGGGCCAGCTGTTATACGGTTTGCCGCCCACGTTCAGTGGATAACTAATCACGTTCGCGTAATACTGCATGAAAAAGCCCGTGAGGCCGCCAAGCAATCCGCCGATGAACACAATCACCGGCAGAATCGTGCCGTGAAAGCCGACCGCTTCGGCGAGGCCTTCGATCGGAAGCGGCGAGAACGCGTCAATCTTCTTGTAGCCCGCGTCGTGAGTCCGTTGCGCGGCTTTCAGCAGCTCATCGGGCGTCTCGAACTCCGCCAGCAATCCGTAAAGTGGTTTGCGCTTCATAAAGCTATCCGTGAATCTCCGGATTGGGATTCAGCACGCGCGCCAGGTACGTCGTGCGCGGGCGCGTATTCAAATCGTCCAGCAAGCCGTAATTGCGCGATTGGGCTTTCCATTTCGCGACGCGGCTGTTGGGATCGTTGATGTTGCCAAAGATGATCGCCTCCGCGGGGCATGCACCCTGGCAGGCGGTGACGATTTCGCCGTCGCGCACTTCGCGGTTTTGTTCCTCGGACGTGATTTTCGCCGCGTTGATGCGTTGCACGCAGTAAGTGCATTTTTCCATCACGCCGCGGCTGCGCACCGTCACGTTCGGATTGCGCATTCCGAAAAGGCTCGGCGTGGTGTAATCCGAAAACAGCAGGAAATTGAAGCGCCGCACTTTGTAGGGGCAGTTGTTCGAGCAATAGCGCGTGCCCACGCAGCGGTTGTAAACCATTTCGTTCAGGCCTTCGGGACTGTGCACGGTGGCGCCGACGGGGCAGACAACTTCGCACGGCGCGTTTTCGCAGTGCATGCAGAGCACCGGCTCGTAATACGTTTCGGGATTGTCAATTCCGCCGCGGAAGTAGGTGTCCACGCGGATCCAGTGCATCGCGCGGCCCTTCATCACCTGTTCCTTGCCGACCACCGGAATATTATTTTCTGCCTGACAAGCCACGACGCAGGCGTTGCAACCCACGCACTTGTTCAGGTCAATCGCCAGGCCCCAGGCGTAGCCTTCGGATTTGAAGCCTGGGTAGAGCGTGAGACCTTTGGTGGATTCTTCGTGCGGGTCTTTCGCGAAGTTCGGGTCCTTCCGGAATTCTTCCAGCGTGGCGATGCGAATCAGGTCGCGGCGCGCGGCTTCCACGCCTTCTTGGTTCACCGGATGGCCGTCCTGGTCAATCACGTATTGGTGCTGGGTGACCGCGAAATAATACTTGTCGCCGGTTTTTTCGATTTTCAGTGCGTTAGCAATCCACGGCGCGTTGGAGGTGCGAATGAAATTGGCGTTGAAGCCGGGGCCGGTGCCGACGCTGCCGGCGCGGCGGCGTCCGTAGCCGAGGTGCAGCGTAACGACGTTGTCCGCGTGGCCGGGAACGATCACGACCCCTGCTTTCGTTTCGTGTCCGTCAAGCTGCAGCTTCACATAATCGCCGTCCGCGAGCGCAAGGTGCTGAGCTGTAGAGGGACTGAGCATCGCGGCGTTGTCCCACGTCAATTTCGTGTTGGGCTTCGGCAATTCCTGCAGCCAGCCGTTGTTTGCGAAGCGGCCATCGAAAATTGTGGGGTCCGGACGGAAGGCGATTTGCAGTTGGTCGCTGGGCGTGTTCTGAATCTGCTTGGAAATATCGCCGTGCCCCGTGACGGAAATCGCAGGCAGAGCGGTTCCGGCCATCACGCCATCGTGCAGCGAGCGTTCCCAGTACGCGTCGAACGCCTTGTCGTTTTCCGGACGTACGCTCTTCCAATAATCGCGCACGATGTCGTGCCCGGATTTGCCTGCGTCTCCTGCCAGCACTTCGATGATCTCATTTGCGGAATGGCCGTCGTAGAGCGGTTGGATCAGCGGTTGAATCACACCCACGGTTCCATCGAACGCTCTCGCGTCGCCCCAGGCCTCCAGGAAATGCGCGGCGGGGACGTGCCAGTGGCACAGTTCGGCGGTTTCGTCGTAATACAAGCCGGAATGCACGCGCGTTTTTACTTTCAGCAGCGCGGGGCCGAAGTCGAAATCCACTGGCGCGTCGTACACCGGATTATTTCCGCCGAGCATGAAGAGCAGATCCACTTTGTTGGCGTTGATGTCGTTCACCAGCTCGCGCAGCGATTCCATTTCGTTTACCGGATTCGCTTCGAGCGGGTCGGTGTAATACACGGTCTTGCCGACGTTGCCGAGCGCGGCGTTCATGGCGTGCGCGAGCGCGTGCACGGCAGGTGGCTGTTCCTCGCCGGCAATCACCAGTGAGCTGCCGCGATGCGCAGCCAGATCTTTCGCTACGGCGCGCGTCCACTCCGCGGGAACTTTGCTGCTCGCCGTGCCGCCGTTCGCTCCGGCAACTCCAGTTGCGGCGGCGAGTTCACGTGCGAACGCTTCGATATCGCCTGCGCGCAACGGTTTGCGATGATCGGCTACTGCTCCGGTGCTGCTGGGCATGCTCTCGACCACGTACAGGCGGTTCAGCTTGGCATTGGTGCCTTCGATCACGCGACGCGAAGAAAAATCTCGCGCGTAGCGCACGTGGCCGGGGCCGGAGGAAACGAAATCGGCGTCGAGCGAGACGATCACGTCGGCCTGATCCATGCGATAGACCGTGTTTACGGGCTTGCCGAACGCCAGGCGCGCGCCTTCGCGCGAATTGTCGCCGCCGCAGGGTTCGTACTGATGCCATTTCGCGGCGGGCAATTTTTTCAGAATTGCGTTGATTTGCGCCGCCAAAGTTGGCGACGTCACCGTGTCGGTGAGAATCCGCAGGCCGTTGCCGTCGGCGGACATGGCCGCTTTCTGGTTCCCCATCGCCGTGAGGAACGCTGCCCAGCTGCTGATGCGGCCTTCGAGCACTACTGTTTGCGAGCGGTCCGGATCGTACAAGCCCAGTGTCGCGGCTTGCGCGAACACGTCCGTGCCGCCCAGGCTGCCGGGATGTTCAGGATTGCCTTCGATTTTGGTGGGTCGGCCCATGTGGCTTTCGACAAGCAGGCCGCTGGCTACTCCCGCGAGCGGCATGGAAGTGGCATAAAAGAGCGGCTTGCCCGCAACAATCTCTTCGGGCGCTTTCACGTACGGAACAATTTTCTGCGTCGGTAGTTTCGTGCAGGCGCTCAGCCCGGCCAGAGCAGCGGAAGCGGCGGCCAGCTTCAGCACGTCGCGGCGATTCAGGCCCTGCGGATCTTTTTCGGGATCGTGCGGAAATTCATTCTCCAGAAATTCGCGGTATTCCTTGGTTTCCGACAATTCTTCCAGGCTCTGCCAGAAGCGTTTGCCGTTTTCCTGAGCGAGTTTCGCGCGCAGCGCTGCCAGGTCCATCGCCTGCGGAACTTTCGAATTGAGGTCAGAGCTCATCGTTATCTTTTTTTCGCCTTCAGCGGTGACACGTCGAACAATTCGTCAGACTGTGAATTTTGTACTCTTTCACCAGGCGCGCGCCGAGTTCCAGCTGATTCGCAGGCGTGACGTATCCCGGATCGAATACTTCGGACTTCGGGCGCACGTATTTTGCGGGATCGCGATGGCACTCCAGACACCAGTCCATGTATAGCGTGTTGGCCTTCCAGGTGAGCGGCATTTCGGCGACTTGTCCGTGGCAAGTGGTGCAGCCGACGCCTTTGCTGATGTGAATGCTGTGATCGAAATACACAAAATCAGGCAGCGCATTCACGCGCGTCCAGGCGATGGATTTGTCATCGCGATAGCTGGCGCGCACCGGCTCGAGCATTGGGGCCTTCGTCCAGATCTGCGAATGGCAGGTCATGCACGTCTGCGTCGGCGGAATGCCCGCGAAGGAAGATTTTTCCACCGTGGTGTGGCAGTAGCGGCAGTCAATGCCCAGCTCGCCGGCATGATGCTTGTGGCTGAAGGGCACAGGCTGCTCGC
Source organism: Acidobacteriota bacterium (assembly GCA_013289695.1). Classification (GTDB taxonomy): domain Bacteria; phylum Acidobacteriota; class Terriglobia; order Acidiferrales; family UBA7541; genus Palsa-295. Next base: position 24,724 of record JABCZK010000036.1, on the reverse strand, counting down.
GGGCTTCGTTCACGCGGGTGTAGATGGGCGAAAGCTCGATCGCATACAGCACGCCACCCAGCAACGCCAGAATGAAGGCGGCGCCGTAGATGCTCACCCGCGATATGGTGTTCGTGCTGTGATGAAAAATTTGCATCGGTTCCCGAGCCTGCCTTTATTTCTTGGGTTTCTCCTCGTCCGTTTCTTCCACCAGGGAGCGCATCTCGTAAATCGAGATCACTGGCAGGAAACGGATGAACAGGAACAGCAAAGTCAAAAATAGTCCGATGGTGCCGACGTATGTGGCCCAATCCCAGCGCGTGGGGTAGTACATGCCCCAGGACGAGGGCAGAAAATCGCGATGCAGGCTGATGACCACGATCACGAAGCGTTCCAGCCACATGCCCACGTTCACAATCAGCGAAACCACAAACAAGATCGCCACGTTATTCCGCACCTTGCGCGACCACATAATTTGCGGGATTACGATGTTGCACGCGATCAGCATCCAGTAAAAATACCTGTACGGCCCGCTTATCATGCGATTGATGATCAGGAAGCGATCGAAGGGATTGCCGCTGTAGAACGCCATAAACGTTTCCATCATGTAGCCGTAGGCGACGATCAACCCCGTGGCAAGCATCACCTTGGCCATATTCCCCAGGTGCCGCATGGTGATGAAATCTTCCAGGTTGTAAAACTTGCGGATGGGAATCGCAAGAGTCATCACCATCGCGAAGCCCGAATAAATCGCGCCCGCGACGAAATACGGCGGGAAAATCGTGGTGTGCCAGCCCGCCACTTGCGCCACGGAGAAATCGAAGCTCACCACGGTGTGCACGGAAACTACCAGCGGCGTCGCGAGTCCGGCCAGCAGGATTGACGCGGTCTCGTAGCGCGACCAGTGCACGGCGGAGCCGCGCCAGCCCATCGCCAGAATGCCGTAAATAATTTTTGCCGCGCGGTTTTGGGCGCGGTCGCGCAAGGTGGCGAGGTCCGGAACCAATCCCACGAACCAGAACAGCAGCGATACGGTAGCGTAGGTGGATACCGCGAAGACGTCCCACACCAGCGGGCTGCGGAACTGCGGCCATAGCCACATCGGATTGGGATAGGGCATCAACCAGAAGAAAAGCCACGGGCGGCCCATGTGCAGCAGCGGAAACATCCCCGCGCAGGCCACCGCAAAAAGCGTCATGGCCTCGGCGAACCGGTTGATCGAAGTGCGCCACTGTTGGCGCAGCAACAATAAAATTGCGGAGATCAGCGTACCGGCGTGGCCAATGCCGATCCACCATACGAAATTGACGATGGCGAATCCCCAGCCCACGGGGATATTGATGCCCCAAATTCCCACGCCTTTGACGAGCAGGTAGCCAACGGTGAAATTCAGGAGCATCAACAGCGAGAACGCAATCGCGAAACCGAATAGCCAGCCCTTCGACGTGCCGCGTCCGAGCACAATCGAGCTGATCTTGTCGGTTACAGTGCCCAGCGTATAGCCCGGCTCAATGATCGGATGAGCCGACGTCGATTCGATGGGACTTTGAAAGCCTTCCGGGTCCACGCGGTCGCCTCAGAACACAGTAGTAGATGCTCGCGAGCTTAAAGAAGGGGCATCGGAATTACGAAATCGCCGGTTGCTCGACCCCAAGACGCCAGCGACTTACGGTTGACGGCTGCAATGAGTTGCAAAAGTTGGGAGTCCCGCGAGGCGTCGCGAAAGCGAGTCCGCCCCGGAAACACAATTAAGACTCGATAGGATAAGACCGGAAACGCGCCGACGCAAGTTGAAAGAAATAATTTCTCGCTGAGTTATCTGCCGGGTGTTCGGCGGGATGCGGCGCGAAAAAGAAGGAGGGTTGTTGGAACACCCCTAAATTCTCAGTGATGCCGTCATCCTGAACCCGCGAGGGCGGCTGAAGGATCTCGCTTTAGCTTTTAACTTTATCTGGATTCATCGATGATGCCCTTGCATTTACCCCTTGTTCCACAGCAGCGTGAGGTTCGGGTCAATCACAATGCGCGTGGGACGAATGCGCGATTCAAAATGAAATCGTGTTTCCGCGCCGGTGGTCACCACCACGCCCAAGCGTTCGGGTTTTCCGCCGACGCGCAGCGCGTAGAGCGGCACCGGCGCTGTGAATACATCTTCGGTTCCCTGTTGCTCGAGCCTGCCGGATACGATGAACGCGTTCCCGTGCGGCTTCACTTCGAATTTCACGGTGTAGTGTGGCAAGTCCGTGCCGCGCACCCACTGGTCGAAGAACCAATCCACGCGATGGGTGCCCTCGAGATCCATCGCCGGAGTCATGTGCTGTTCGATGGCGTGCTGGAATTCAGCGGTCGACAGCGGGCGAAACTGGTGCTCGGCCAGAATCGCGCGCAGCAATTCGCGGAAGCGCGCGTCCGGGTCTTTTGCATTCGCATCGTGCAGCATTTCGCGCAGCATGTGTATCACCCATGTGCCTTTGCCGTAGATCAGCGTGTTGTAGGCGTCCGGGACTTTCAACGAACTGAGGCGCGGCCCCAAAACCAGCGGACCAACGGCTTCGATGGAACGCTCCGTGCCTGGAACTTTCGCGGTCAGCTGCGCGCGATAATGTTCCAGCCAATTCGTCAGGCGATGCTGGCCGGGCTTCTTCGTGTCCGCGTACCAAAGCGCCAGATAATTCGCCATCGCTTCTTCGATCCACACGTCGCGATAGCTGGCCGCGCCGGTGAAGTTGCCCCACCACTGATGTGCCACTTCGTGAAAGGGCATCAGGTCGCGGGCTTCGCTTTGCGCCCACTCATCGAGGCCCGCTCGCTCCTGCGTTTCAGGCGGCAGAAACGCCAGCGTCGAGAGATAGACCAGCCCCGGCCAGCCTTGTCCGAAGGAACCCGGAATTTGCGCCACGCTCAGATGGTCGAAAGGAAATGCGCCATTCAGATTTTCGAAAAAGTGGATGGAGTCCTGCACGCTCGCGCCGAGTTGCTTCAACGCCGACGTGGGACTGGGCGCGGGAGGCTGGTCCGTGGCGCCGGACAAGCGGTCGGTATCCTTGTAGCGGTCGAGCATCGAAGGCGGCGGCACGGAATTGGGAGCTCCGCGTTGCAGACGGGCCATGATCGCTTCTTCGAGCTCTTTGTTTGCGTACACCTGAATTTTCGGTTGACCGGCGGTATTGGCCATCTGGTATTGGCTCAGGTTGAAGCCCGCAGTGGGAAATGGCGTTTCCGAGCGCCAGCGGCCGAATTTTGCCTCGGCGTCCTCGCGCGCTTCGGATTCCACGCCGGTCGCTACCAGCGTCAGGCGCTTGGGCCAGCGAAACGTGAGGTCGTACGGCGTGAAATGCTCGCCGCCGATGTGCGCATACCATGCGCCGCGCTCGCCGACGAAATAGGCGCCGTTGCCCGCGTCGGTGATCACGTTGCCGTGATAGGCGACCTGCAAATGAAAATCCGCGCCGGCAGGCTTTCCTGCGGGCAGCACTACCAGGATGAAATCGTTGCCGCGCCGGGCTGCGTCGCGGCGGCTGAGCTCCTCATTTTGAAAATACGCAAGAGGTTGGCCGTCCTCGCCCTGAATTTCGTCCACGGTCAACTGGCGCGAGATCTCCACCGGCACCACGCGCTCACCCGCGCGGCCGACGCGCAGATGCATCGTGGTCTTGCCCTGCAGCGAGAGATCGTCCGCGAGGGTGGAGTCCACGCGATACTCCACCGGTAGAAACGCTTCAGGGCGCGTGGCCGGAGAATTTGCGGATTGGAACGAAGCCCACACGTCGAAGGAACGGGCGCCATCGGTGAAGCGCGGCTGTCCGATGGTCAGCTGCTCTTCGCGGCGGTTGTCCACAGAGACTTCCACCGGTCCCGCGGTGTTGGTTTGCAACAAAACGTAAAAGTAGGTAACCGGCTCGGCGGCGAGCCAATCCACCATGGTGCGCAGCGAATGCGTGGGCGCGAGTCCGGCCGTGAGTGGGATCCAGTGCGCCGTGAAAGCGGGATCGTTGCTGGGTTCGACACTGTCTGCTGCGAGTTGGCGTTGCAGTTCGGCCGCGGTGTCGTCATCGAAGCGGATGTACGCGTCTGAAAACGCTTGATCCAGGATTGGCACGCCGATGAATTGCGCGAGCGAGCGGCGTTCGCCGCGTTCGTGAGGGGTAGCGATTACGTGGCCGCGACCAGAGAAGACCGCGCCGGTGATACGCCCGCCCAGAGGTTCCAGGAAAGCCAGCTTGCCTTCGCTGAACGTGAAACTCGCGACGTCGCGGCGAAGCGTCAGGTCATTAACGATGTACACGCGCGCTCCGTCGGGCCGCAATGCATTGAGGGCATCGTAGAGAGCGCGCGGGACTGTGGGCACAGGTTGAGTTGCGATGGCCTGCGGTGTCGAGGTGGTTTGTGGCGCGGGACTTTGCGCCGCAGCGCTGCGGTGGGTGATGCCGATAGAATCAGCGCCGAGCAGCAGCAGAACGACCAGGGAGACTCGCATGGACCTGCGCACGTAATTCACTCTGCATCTATGATTGCTGGGAGTATATTCTGGGTTATCCCGCTGCTCTCGGTTTTTTTGGGCTCTCTGTGTTCAATGTTTGACGCACGCCGGCACAAATTGCCGTTGGCTCGCGCCGCCTCGCCTGTACGGCGGGACAGGCTGTATTGCTTAGGGCATCAGCACGGAAGGAGCGCGCCCGCGCCCTCCGACCCGCTTGGTAAAATTCAGGTGTGCGTCATGCAGCGCCCATCGCGTCGCTTCTCTTGCTGGTCGTGTCCGCAGCGGCCGCCGATACCATCGTGCTTAAGAATGGCCGGCGGATTGTGGCCTCGAACGTCACCGAAGATGGCGACCGCGTCCGCTACGAAACTTCCGCTGGTTCGATGTCCATCCCGAAATCCATCGTCGCCCGCATTGACCGCGACGGCCTGCGATACGCTTCGGGTTCCAGCGCTGCCAGCGAACCGCCCGTTACCGCTCCGCATGTGGATCCGGTCCGCGGGTATGCCGACATCGCACGGCTCGTAATCCACGACAACGCGATTGACTTCGGTTATATCGCCCAGCTGGAAACCGACGCGCGTTCGCACGCGCCGCTGGCCATCGAAAAAGTAGCCGCCGCGCATTACGCCACCGCGCAATTTCTGGTGAGCAAGGGCGACACGCCCAGCGCGATTGACCATTACCGCGAGGCGCTCAGCTTCGCGCCGGATAGTCTTCCCTTGCTGCTGAATCTGGCGGTGCTCTATTTGCACCAGAGCCAGTTCACCACGGCGCTGGAGCCGCTCGAACGCGCGCGGCGCATGGCGCCGGATTCTCCGGACGTCGCCAAGCTCACCGGCTGGGCCTACTACGGCGCGAACAAAATGGATTTGGCGGTGGCGGAATGGCATCGCGCTGAAAAATTGCGTCCGGATGCGGAAGTGGAGCGCGCGCTGGAAAAAGCCGAGCGCGATAAGGCCGAGGAGGAAAGCTACGGCGAAGGTGAAACCGCGCATTTCGACCTGAAATATAACGGCAGCGCGACGCCGGACTTGGCGCGCGGAATTATGCGCGTCCTGGAAGACGATTTTCGCGACTTGGAATCGCAGCTGAATTTCACGCCGCCCGATTCCATCGGCGTGATTCTCTATACCGGGCAATCGTTTGCGGACATCACGCGTGCGCCCAGATGGGTCGGCGCTTTGAATGACGGACGGATGCGGATCCCGGTGCAGGGGTTGACGGCCGTCACTCCGGAGCTGGCGCGGGTGCTGAAGCACGAGCTGACGCACAGTTTCATCGGGCAGAAAACGCACAGTCGCGCGCCGACATGGTTGCAGGAAGGTGTCGCCCAATATATGGAAGGCCGCCGCAGCACCGGCACCGCGGGCGCGCTGCTGAACGCTTCCGCGCAGGGAGAACTCCGAGCGCTTGCGAGCTTGGAAGGATCGTGGATGGGGTTGGACGGCGGCGACGCCTCGCTCGCTTACGCGTGGTCGCTTGCCGTCGTCGAATCCATCATCCAGACCGGCGGCATCGGCGACATTACGCGGTTGCTCGACAACATTGCTACGGCGCCGGACACCGAACAGGCGTTGCGCGAGACGTTGCACACTGATTATGGTGATTTGCAGCAGCAGGCGCTGACGTATTTGCACCAGCAGGATGTGCGCTAGCCCCGCCTCGTCTCGTATGGAGCGCGGCGGCTTGCCGCCGCTTTCGCCGAAGCGAAATATCCGGCAACAAAACGACCCAGGTGAGGCTTGCCTCGCCCGCCTAGCCCATTCGTTCTCTGTGCACCGTAGGAGCGCCGCGTGTGAATCGTGCTGCAGCGCCGGTTCTCAGAGTGACGCCGTCATCCTGAACCCGCGAAAGCGGGTGCAGGATCTCTCTTCGATTTGCGCCACGCTACAACGTCGCCAGCAATCCTGCAATCAACGCCGCCCGCTCCGGCAATTTGCTTGTCACCAGGTGTTCGCGCGGGCTGTGGGCGCCGTCGCCTACTGCACCTAGTCCATCGAGAGTCGGCACCCCCAGCGCTGCTGTAAAACTCCCATCCGACCCGCCGCCAGTGGACGCTTCGCCGAGAAGCAAGCCCATTTCGCGCATCAACGTTTGCGCCACGCCAAATAATTTTCGTACTGCCGCCGTGCGCTCCAGCGGCGGACGATCCGCCCCGCCCATCACCGAAACTCGCGCCCCCTTCAAGATTGGGCGCAACGAATGCAGCCGGCGATGAATCCGCGGCACATCCGCCGCGCGCGCGTAGCGAATGTCCACCATCGCCCGCGCGTGTTCCGGCACCACGTTGGTGATCGTGCCGCCACTCACCACGGTAGTCTGCACGGTGATCCCGCGCCGAGGGTCGTTCATCTTCACCAGCCGCGCGATTTGCAGCGCCAGCTCGTGCACCGCGTTCACGCCCTTCTCTGGATCAATCCCTGCGTGCGCCGAACGGCCGCTGACGAGTATTTCCGCGCCGCCCACGCCCTTACGCTTGGTCTTCAAGCGGCCTTCGCGCCCAAACGACGGCTCCAGCACCAGCACCGCATCGCTGCGCCGCGCCTCCTGTTCGATCGCCCGCCGCGAACTTTCGCTGCCGATCTCTTCATCCGAAGTCCACAGGAACACGAACCGTTTCTTCGGCCGAATTTTCAGCGCCCGCAAAGCATCTACGGCGAAAAGCGCCAAGGCCAGGCCGCCCTTCATGTCGAAAGTTCCCGGCCCCCAAGCCCGCCCCGCCGCCACGCGAAACGGCATCTTCACCAGCGTGCCGAGCGGATACACCGTGTCGGTGTGCCCCAGCACCATAATTTGGCCGCTCGCGCGCCCCGCTCCATCCCAAATTTCCGCGCGCACATGATTCCCGCGCTCTCGCTGGCGCAAAATCCGCACGTTCGCCCCGCGCCGCTGCCATTCGCGTGCCACCATCGCCGCACACGCGTCCACCGCGCGCTTCACGTGGCTGGGCGATTCGCAGCGCACAAATTCGCCCAGCAGTTTCACCATTTCGTCCTGCCGTCCACGCAATTCGCGCAGGATTTGTTTCATCGGCCTGATTCCTGAAATCTTCGTCGAATTCAAATCGGAGTCCCTCTGCGTTTTGCCCGCGCCATGTTGGCAACGCCGCCAGCCGGTTGCAGGTGCTGAGTCAGCTCACGTTAACGCTGGCGGACGCCAGGCACGTCGGCTGAACGCTTCCCAGTAAGTTTCGCCTAAGCTCAGGAATTCGGTAAGCTCGAGCTGTTTTCCATCACCGCCAAAAATTTTGAGCGACTCGGCGCGCACAAAGAGTTCATGGTAGGCGGCGTAATTGAGATATGCGCAGAACTTGAGAGCCACTATGCCACTTTGCGAAATAGCGATTGCCGCGTCAGCGACATCAAGTACCTGCTCGTTTTTGCGAGTTACTCGAAACTCAAACTCGACCCACGAAGCGGACTCCTCACGCCACTTCGCCTGGTACTCCTTGATCATTTGATCTTCTTCCTCGCGCGAAAGTCCAGCTGGAACTGAGAAGTCCCCCGGCCAGATCGCATAGCGGAGTACTCATGCTGACTGCACGCCGCTTAGGCGAAGGAAGAATTGGAATCCTTCGCCAAATCCGCAGAACGAGCGAAGATGTTCGATGTCGCAAGACATAGCCATAGTCCGCTCGATGAGAACTGATCGGATCGAGACGATTTGAGCGTCGTGCAGGCTATCCCAAAGCGAGACCGCCATCGCTTTGGACGGCAAGTTTATCCAATTAAAAAATTCTTGTGTCGTCATCCGGTATGCCTGACGCATCCATGAACGTACTGCCGCCTGTTCGCAACTTATAGGCCCCTGACCTCTGACAACCTAGATATCACATAACTGCTTTCCAAGCGCGCTCCTCAGCATTAATCCCCCAGTCCATGGTTATCGCATTCATCGGAAGTCGAACCACCACCGACGGCATCGCCGATTCCCACCCGCCTGCGTTTCGTATAGAATTGTTCGATTGTGCAGTCGCGAAAATAGTGTGCCGCTGAAACCCGCCTCTTGAAGTAACGGTGGGATTCACCGGCGCGTGGCGCAAGCAAGATCCAGCAGCAACGGGCTCAGCTCGACGAGCGCTCACCCGGCGACGAATAGGCGCTCAATCGGCGTTCAATACGCAATCTTTACACTATCAACTTGCAGGCAGAGGCTAATACACGATGCTCCTCGATAGCATAGGGATCCAGAAGATCCTGCCGCACCGCTACCCGTTCCTTTTGGTGGACGCCATTGAAGAAATGGAACCCAAGAAGCGGATTGTGGGAATAAAGAACGTCACCATCAACGAATATTTTTTTCAGGGGCATTTTCCGGGCAAGCCAGTGATGCCGGGTGTGCTGATCATCGAATCCATGGCGCAAATCGGCGGGCTGCTGTTGCTGCTGGATATTAAAGATCGCGACAACAAGCTGCTCTACATGGCTGGAATTGACTACGCGCGCTTCCGTCGCCCGGTGATACCTGGCGATCAACTGCGAGTGGAAGCCAACGTCCTCAGCTTTAAAGGGCCATTTTGTAAGATCGCCGCCTGGGCGCGCGTGAACGGTGAGCTCGCCGTCGAAGCCACTCTGATGTGCGCGATGGTGGACATCAAGGCCGATGGCACGCCTGAACGCTCCACAAATTCCGTCGTGCATGCTCCGGTGAAGAAGTAGATGAGTGAGATTGATCCGCGCGCTGTCGTTGCGACCAGCGCGAAAATCGGCAAGGACGCAAAAATCGGAGCCTTTGCTGTCGTGGGCGACGAAGTCGTATTGGGCGAAGGCTGCATCCTGGATCATCACGCCGTCGTGCAAGGCCCGGCGCGCTTGGGTCGCGCGAATCACCTCTATCCGTTCGCGGTGGTCGGCGGCGATCCGCAGGATCTCACTTACAAAGGCGAGCGTGTTTCCATCGCGGTGGGCGACCACAATGAATTCCGCGAATTTTCCACAGTGAATCGCGGCACGGTGAAGGGAGGCGGCGCGACGCGCGTGGGCAGCAACAACCTCGTCATGTCCTACGCGCACGTGGGGCACGACAGCCAGCTCGGTGATTTCAATATTCTGGTGAATGGCGCGACCCTGGCGGGGCATGTGACCATCGAAGACTACGCGCAGGTGGGCGCGTTCTGCCCGGTGCATCAGTTCTGCCGCATCGGCAAGCATGCATACATCGCCGCGCACACGGTGATCACTCAGGACGTGCCGCCATTTTCAAAAATTGTGGCGCCGCGCGGCACGCGTTGTTTTGGCGTGAATCGCGTGGGCCTGGAGCGCCAGGGATTTTCCTCCGAGCGCATTGCGGCGATTGAAAAGGCCTACCGCCTGCTGCTGCGCTCGAAGTTGAACACTTCGCAAGCTCTGGAAAAGATGCGTGGAACCCTGGCCGACTCGCAGGACGTCTTAACTTTAGTGCAATTCATCGAGTCGGCCTCCTCCGACCGAGGTCTGACGAAATAGCATGACTTTGCCAGCCACGGACAAGAATTCGGCAGACGCAATTCCTGCGAATTCCGCAAATTGGGGATTGATCGCCGGGAACGGTGATTTTCCGTTTCTGGTGCTGGAGGGCGCGCGCAGCCGCGGCATCGAAATGGCGGTGATCGCGATTAAAGAAGAAGCTTCGCCGGCGCTCGAGCGCGTGGCGAAACGCCTGCACTGGGTGAGTCTGGGGGAACTGAGCCGCGCGATTGAGTTGCTGCACGAAGAAGGCGTAAAGCGCGCGGTGATGGCTGGGCAAGTAAAGCACAACAAAATTTTCAGTGCGATTCGCCCGGATTGGCGTCTCGCGAAATTGCTATTTTCGCTGCCGTCGAAAAATACCGACTCGCTGATTGGCGCGGTGGCGCGCGTATTGGAAGATGAAGGCATCAAGCTTGTCAATTCCACGGAATTTCTTGGGCCGCTGCTGCCCGCGGCGGGCGTGCTCACTCGCCGCGCGCCGGATGAATCCGAAGCCGCGGACATCGCCTACGGCCGCGGCGTCGCGACGCAGATCGCGGGTTTGGACCTGGGGCAGATGGTGGTGGTACGGGACCGCGCCTGCGTCGCCATCGAAGCGATGGAAGGCACCGACGAAACGCTTGAACGCGCGGCGCGCATCGCCGGCGGACAGCGGCTGGTCGTGGTGAAGGTCAGCAAGCCGGGCCAGGATATGCGTTTCGATGTTCCGGTAGTGGGCCTGAAGACCATTGCGGCAATGCAGAGGTCGAACGCGACGGCGCTGGCGATTGATGCGGGGCGAACTTTGCTATTTGATCGCGAAGCGATGATTCGCGCCGCAAACGAAGCCGGCATCGCGATCGAAGCCTTCGCGCCGGAACGCATTGCCAGCGGCGACGAGGCGCAGAAATCAGCGGCCAAAAGGAAATCGTGACTGAAAAACCCATACGCGTTGCGGTAGTCGGCGTCGGAGATTTCGGGCGCAACCACGTGCGGGTGTGGTCGGAAATGGAAGGTGTGGAATTGGTGGGCGTGGTGGACACCAACGCCGCACGCGCCGCGCAAGTCGCGGCGGAATTCAAAACCCGCGTAATCCGTGATTTCGAATCGCTGCCGCTGGAAAAAATTGACGCGGTGAGCCTGGCCGTGCCCACCAAGGATCATTCGCGCGTCGGTTGCCGCTTGCTGGATTGGGGCATGGACGTGCTGGTGGAAAAACCGATGGCGTCATCGCTCGGTGAAGCGGACGGCTTGATCGCTTCCGCGCAGCGCAACAATCGCATCCTGCAGATTGGCCACCTGGAGCGCTTCAATCCCGCCGTCACCGCGGCACTGAAAATCGTCTCCAAGCCGATGTTCTTCGAAGTACACCGCCTGGGCGTTTTCACGCCGCGCAGTCTGGATATTGACGTAGTGTATGACGTGATGATCCATGACCTCGACATTCTTCTGGCTCTGGTCGGCGCTCCCGTGGTGGACTTGAAAGCCGTGGGCATCCCCGTGATCACCGACAAAGTAGATATTGCGCAGGCGCGCATCGAATTCTCGACCGGCACGGTTGCGAACGTCACCGCCAGCCGCGTGTCTACCGAACGCGTGCGCAAGATGCGTTTTTTCCAAGCGCACGAATATTTTTCGCTGGATTTCACGCGGCAGGATTTGCTGCGCGTGCGTGTGGAGCCCGGTTCGCCGCAGCCGCAGATTAATTTCGAAAAGATTCCGACGTCTCCGGAAGAGCCGCTGCGCGCCGAACTGGGCGCGTTCTCGCGCTCGGTGCGCAATCGCCGCCCGCCGCGCGTGGATGGCGCCGCCGGACGCGCCGCGCTGGAGCTGGCCGACCGCGTGATGGCGGGCATCCAGGAACACGGGCGCCGCGTCCAACTGGATGCCGTCGTCTCCCAGGACAATAGATGATTCCGCGAACCCTCGTTCCCACCGATGTGCGCCCGTTCACCGACAACGGTGACAAGAAGCCGCCGCGCCGGTTGACGACGTATATGGACGATCGCACGGTCGTCCCTTCGGATTTATCCGACGCGCCGCCGCTCACCGGCAAGACCAGCATCCCCGAACATCTTCCGCTGGATGTGCTGATCGAGCGCAGCCTGGTGCCGCGCGGCCTGGGCGTGAAGCCGTTCCAACAATTCCTGCCGCCATCGGAATATGCGCCGCTCGCGATCCTCGACCAGCGTGTGGTGGTTCCCGCGTATGTGGAGCCGCCCGAGCAGCGCGAGATCGACAAATTCGATCAGCCGCCGCAAATGACGGCGCAGCTGCGCGAAATTGTCTCGCCAGATATTTTCAATACCGGCGAAGCCAATCTTCTCGTCGAGCCTGAAGATCGCAGAGACGCCAAATGGGACGCCATCACGCGCGTGATTTCCGTCGCCGCGCACATCGCGTTCATCATCTTCCTGATCTTCCTGCCGAAAATATTTCCAACCCACGTGCCCACGCGCGATGAGATCGAACTCGCCAGCAAGGAACTCGGCGTGGTGTATTTGCCGCCGGATGAGGGCGCGGTTTCGCGGCGTCCTTCGCCTCCTCCCGGCCCTGTGGTGAAGATTACCCCGAAAACTTTGGCCAAAGTTGCGCCTCCGCGGCCGGAAGAACATCGCATCGAAGCCCCTCCGGTGGCTTCGGAGCGCCCGCGGCTGGATTTGCCCGCGGCGCCCACGGCGAAAGTGAACACCAGTCCGACTCCGAATACTGCGACGGCGCCGCCGCCGCCCGACTCTACTTCGAGATTGTTGCCGGTGCTTCCGAAGGGGCCGCCGAGCCACTTGGATCTTGGGCTACATGACGCGTCACCCGGTAAAGCGCTGCAGCAAGATTTGCAGGATGCCGTCAAGCATGCCCCGAGCGGCGGGACGTACAGTTCGGACAGCGGAATCGTGAGTGGTGGTGGCGGCCGCGGAGGTCGCGGGGGGGGCGGCGCGCAAGGCCAGACCGGAAACGTCACCATCCTTACTCCCACCGAAGGCGTAGATTTTAATAGTTATATCAATCGGCTTCTCGCCAAGTTGAAACAAAATTGGCTCACCGTGATGCCGGAATCTTTTTATTTGGGTGACAAGGGTATCGTCGCGATTTCTTTCCGCATCAATCGCGATGGAAGTTTTCCCGGCGAAAGCCTCAGCCTGGATCGGACTTCAGGCAAAGAGCCGCTCGACACCGCCGCCGCTTCCGCGATCCGCGCTACCAGTCCTTTCGAGCCTCTTCCGCCGCAATTCAAAGGTCCGTTCATCGATTTGCGCATCGGCTTCTACTACAACATTCGACCCGACGGCGCGACGCAGTAGCGCGCGCCGCCCGCCTTCCACGCATCCGTAGGGGCGGTTCGCGAGCCGCCCATCGTCCACGCAACCGCGGCCGCGGAACCCGCCCCTGCCAACGCCAGTGCGGCGATCCGCGCGGAAGCGCTCGTTGCCCGCCGTAGGCGCGGTTCTGTCTTCGCTTCGGATGCGAACCTCCACAAGTCATCTTCATTTGCTGCGCCCCACGGTGATAACGTATCCATCGGCAACCTCATGAAACTCAATCGCACCCCGGTAATCGGCGCCCTCCTCCTGGCCGCGCTGGCGTTACTCGCCCTCCTGCTGCGCTACTGGAAATTCTCCGAATGAGCGCACTGCCGCGGCTCGTCGTCGCACTCGGCCCCACCGCTTCCGGCAAATCCGCGCTAGGCATCCAGCTCGCCGAAAAACTCGGCGGCGAAATTCTGGTTTGCGATTCCACGCAGGTCTATCGCCACTTCGATATCGGCACGGCGAAAGTTCCCGCTGTTGAGCAGCGCGGCATTCGGCATCATCTGGTGGATATTGTCGAACCGGCTGAGATTTTCACTGCTGGCGATTACCGCCGCCACGCTCTCGAAGCTCTGGGCGATCTGCGCCGCCGCCAAATGCTGCCGATCCTCACCGCGGGAACCGGCTTGTATCTGCGCGCGCTGCTCGAAGGACTTGCCGACGCTCCGCAGCGTTCCGAAGAAATCCGCGCGCGTTTGCGGCAGAAAGCCGAACAGCGTGGCTCCCAGCATCTGCATCGAGTCCTCGCGCGACTGGATCCTGAAGCCGCCGAGCGCATTACCGCTGCCGACACTCAAAAAATAATTCGCGCGATCGAATTGCGCCTCCTCACCGGCAAACCAGTTGGCGAAATCCATCGCAGCGGGCGCGACGCCCTGCAAGGCTACGAAATAATCAAAATCGGCCTGCTACCGCCGCGCGCCGCACTCTACGCGCGCATTCACGCGCGCACTGCCGCGATGCTCGCAGCCGGATGGCTCGCAGAAGTCCGCGCGCTGGTCGGAAGCGGCATCGCGCCGGGCGCCAAGCCATTCCAGTTCATCGGCTATTCGCAGCTGCGCCAACATCTCGCCGGCCGGCTCAGCGAAAAAGACGCCGTGCAGCAAATTGAGCAAGCCACGCGGCGTTTCGCCAAACGCCAGCTCACCTGGTTTCGCAAGGAATCCGGCGTGCACTGGCTTGCGGGCTTCGGCGACGCGCCGGAAATTTCCGCCGCGGCTCTCGCGCTCGTAAAATCGTAATAATCCCGTAACTTGACGCGCTCGATGCAGTCCGGTATCGTTCCGCGGCACACAGACAACACCACATGGCTACCGCAACCGCGCTTAAATCTTCTCCGCTCCAGCCCGACGATTGGATTCGCGCCGCTTTTGCGCGCCTTTCCACCGAGGGAATTGAATCCGTGCGCATCGAATTGCTAGCCCGCGACCTTGGCGTCAGCAAAGGCAGCTTCTACTGGCACTTTCAGGATCGCGAAGAGTTGCTCGCGAAGATGCTGGACCGCTGGGAAGGCGACGAAATCGCCTGGCTGGACGACACCGTCATCACTCCGCACGCCGCCGCGCGCTGGGCGCGCTTCGTTGAACATTGCGCTGATCTCTCCAGCGCTCGTCGGGAAGCCGCGCTGCGCGCGTGGGCTCGCCGCGACGAGCGTGTTGCCGCGCGTATTTCCGGCATCGAGAAAAAACGCTCGGCGCATGTCTCCAGCGTTTTGCGCGATATTGGTTTCACGCCAGAGGCCGCCGAATCGTGGGCGGAACTCGCGCTGCTCGTGTATCTCGGCTGGCTGGACCGCGCTACGCGCGATCTGGAGTTCCAGGTTTCCGGCCGCGGCCTCAGCCAATTCCTCTCCGATTTGATTCTCGCTGCTTCCGCGCGTTCTGCCGCTGCGACCGCGGGCTGAGACGGCCCGCACGAGTTCGGCGCGAATCAGGGCAAGCGGGTATACAATTCCCTCCACGTGGTGGCTCAAAGCAGAAATCCTAGCCATTAGATTCGTATAAAGGACCACGCATGCCGCTCTCCGATCGCAACAGCCCTCCGTCGGAATCCTCTTCGGCGCCATCAGACGAGTCTCTCATTCGCAACGTATCAGACACCGCGCGTCTGGTGGCCATTGACCGCGCTGTCGAATCCGAGCGGCCCGACGCGCTTTTCCGCGATCCTTTTGCGCGCCGCCTCGCGGGCGAGCGCGGCGCGAGGATTGCCAAATCCAAACCGCTGGGCGGACGCACGAGCGGCCTCGGCTGGCCCATCGTCACGCGCACTTATGTGATCGACCGCATGATTCAGGCGCATATCGAATACCATGGCGACGCGGTCATCAATCTCGCCGCCGGCCTGGACACGCGTGCCTATCGCATGGACTTGCCTGCCTCGCTGCAATGGATTGAAGTGGATCTCCCCGAAATACTTGCGCACAAAGAAGAAGTTTTGCGCGGTGAAAAACCAGTTTGCTCGCTCGAACGCATTCGCCTCGATCTGTCCGAAGTTCCTGCGCGCCGCGAACTTTTCGCGCGCCTGGGCCGCCAGTCCCGCAAAGCGCTGGTCATCACCGAAGGCCTGGTCGGTTATCTTACGTGCGATGAAGTGGCCCTGCTTGCGCAGGACCTCGCCGCCCAGCCCAGTTTTCGTTCCTGGATTCTGGATATGGTCTCGCCCAAATTGCTGGCCACACTGCAAAAACGCATGACCTCGAACTTCAAGCAGACCGCGCCGTTCAAATTCGCTCCGGAACAGGGCCCGGCTTTTTTTGCGAGATTCGGCTGGACCGTTGTCGAAGCGAATTCCCTGCTGCGTGTGGCGGCGCGCCTCAACCGCCTCCCGTTTTACCTGGTGCCCATCTCGTGGCTTCCTGATTCGCACGGCACGCAGCCGCAGCGGCCCTGGGGCGGCGTCTGCCTCTTCTCCAGAACCATTTGAAACTTCTGGGCGGATGCGGGCTGAAATTCGCACCGTTTCATCCCCGCGCATTCGGCGTATAATCGAATTACCAATGAATAAAATTTCCCGCAATTTGCACGGGGCCCGGGCCAATCCATCCGCATGAAAACCGCGCAATCGGTGGACAATCGTGAGAGCGTGCTGCTTGTCGGCGTGAGCTTGAAAAAAACTCCACGCGGGCGTGCCGGCGATCCTTCGGCTGCCGGGCGCGATTCGCTCGAAGAGTTGCACGAGCTCGCCGAATCCGCCGGCGCGAAAATCGCGGGCAGCATTTTGCAGGTGCGCGAAGCGTTGGACCCCGCGACGCTCGTTGGCCGCGGCAAGCTGGATGAAATTCGCGCCGAAGCCGAGCTGCGCCATGTGCCGCTGGTGATTGTGGACCACAACCTGACGCCCGTGCAGCTGCGCAATATGGAGAAGGGCATCGGCACGCGCGTGATTGACCGCACCCAGCTGATCCTGGATATTTTTGCGATGCATGCGCGCACGCGCGAAGGCCAGCTGCAGGTGGAGTTGGCGCAATTGAATTATTTGTTGCCGCGGCTCACCGGACGCGGCGAAGAACTCTCGCGGCTGGGCGGCGGCATCGGCACGCGCGGCCCTGGCGAACAAAAACTGGAAACCGACCGCCGCCGCATCCGCGACCGCGTAAGCAAAATCAAAGAAGCCATCGAAACCGTGCGCCGCCAGCGCACCACCCGCCGCCGTGCGCGCCAGGCCGTGCCGCTGGGCATGATCGCGCTGGTGGGTTACACCAACGCTGGAAAATCCACGCTCTTCAACGCGCTTACTCATGCGGACGTGCTCACGTCTTCGAAAATGTTCGCGACGCTCGATCCCACCGTGCGCGCCGTGCGGCTGCCTTCGCGGCGCCGCGCGTTGCTTTCGGACACTGTAGGATTTCTGCGCGATCTGCCTCCCGATTTGATCGCCGCATTCCGCGCCACGCTCGAAGAAGTGCAGGAAGCGGCGCTGATCGTGCAGGTCAGCGATATTTCCAATCCTCATCATGCCGAGCAGGATGCGGACGTGCTGAAAGTCCTCACCGACCTCGGCGTGCAGGATCGCCCGCGCCTGCAAGTTTTCAACAAGACCGATCGTCTATCACCGGAAGAACTAGCCGCGCTCACCAAAGCCAACGGCCGCAACGAAAATAAAGTTTTCACGTCCGCCGTCACCGGCGCCGGCCTCGAAGATTTGCTAGCCCGCATGGACGCCGCGCTCCCGGTAGATCCGCTCGTGCGCGTGGATCTGCGCATCCCTCTATCCGACGGCCGCAATCTCTCGCTAGTCCACGCCACCGGCCGCGTCCTGCATTCCGAAGTAACGGACGGCCACATGCACCTCGAAGCCGAGCTACCAGAATCGCTGGCGCGGAGGCTGGAAGATTTCGCGCAGCCTGCTGCGAGGAAAGCTCCGCAGCCGCGCTGATGGATTGCCGCTGGGAAAAGCGTGATTAGTGATTGGTGAGTCGTGATTAGTCACCCGTGGCGCGCGACCTGCGCGCCGCGGTCCGTGTTCCGGCAGTAGTCGCCCGCGAAATGCTCCGCCCATCCGCGAAAAACTATCCCCGTCGTCCGCATCACAAATCCGCTCCTGAATTGGTAGGGGCGCTGCTTGCCCGCCTTCCGCAGGCAGGCCGCGCCCGCCGTTGATTTGCACCGGTAGGGGCGGTTCGCGAACCGCTCGCGTGTGATTGCCCTGCGCCGAATTTCGCGACATTGCCGAATTTGTTGCGGTCAGAAAATCGTTTCGCGTTTGTTTCCGTGGGTTTGCGAATTTTCTGAATTCGGGTGTGTTGCGGTTAGAAAATGCGCGATTGGAATTTCCTGACTGATGATCCGCGACGCGTTCGCGCGCCGATGCCGCCCGAACGGCGAAAAGTGCCGAAAAACTAGCGATTAGAAAAATGTTTCCGGTTTGCTTTGTGTGGGTTAGATGAGTTTTTAATATTTGGCCACTAGCGATTAGAAGGGGAGTGGCGACTGTCCACATGCAGGTCCTGATCTTTGGCGCCTGACGCGTGGAAATCTGGCGCGGCGCGAACAGCGAACGATCGTCGCGTGATTCCCGAAAATTTCTCATTTTCTTGAGTCCGGCCCGAGATTAGCAGCCGCATAAACGAAACGTAACTGTACGAGCGGACAGAAGCGGGACAGAACGAGTACCCACTGGTCGAAATATGGCACGATGCTTTGTAACACAAAGTACTTGACATAATGAATTGAATCCGAGAGAATGGCTGTGCGGCGGGGAAGGAAATCCTTCGATTACGGAGTTATCGAAAATGCTGAAACGCATCGCTGCAATCGGTTTCATTCTGGTGTGTAGTTCGATAGGTTGGGCCATCCTCGGCAGCACGATCTTCTACCGCACATATTCCACTGATGCACAGCTGAAAGGCCGCGTGTCGTCGTCGTGGGGAACGGCTCAGGAACAAACGCCGCCTACGGCCGGTTACCAAGTCGTTTCTCAAAAGCAGGTCGCTGCGACGGGAAGCGGAACAGCTGCCATTCGCACGGTGCAACAGAGGACTTGGGTCACACTGCCTCTGGAACAGACCCGCGCGGACGCGGCGCTGCGACTTGATTACCGCAAGAAGGGGCTTCTTTGGTACAGCACATATCAGGTGGATTTTTCCGGGGCTTATCGCTTCAACAATCCCAGCGATCAGGCGCAAGAGGTAACTTTCCGAATGCATCTGCCGGCAAGCCAGGCGGTGTACGATGATTTGAATTTTTCGGTCAACGACGTTTCCGTGGCCACAACCAGTGAAAAAAAAGACGCTGTGGCGACGATACAGCTGCAACCCCACGAGACGGCGGCGCTGCGAGTTGCTTATCGCTCGCACGGCCTGGACAACTGGAGTTACGGGTTTGGCGATGAAGTTACGCAGGTCAAAGATTTTCAGCTGCACGTCACCACCAATTTCCGTGGCTTCGACCTGCTGGAAAATACGCTATCGCCGACGGAAGAGATCCGCCAGCGGAACGGATGGGATCTGGTTTGGAACTACAAAAACCTGGTGTCGGGCTACCACGTGGGAATTGCTCTGCCGCAGAAGCTGCAGCCGGGGCCGCTGGCGGGGCGCATCAGTTATTTCGCGCCAGTTTCGCTGTTGTTTTTCTTTTTTGCGCTTTTTCTGCTGACTACGGTACGGGGGATCAAGCTGCATCCCATGAATTATTTTTTTCTCGCCTGCGCGTTTTTTTCATTTCACCTTCTGATGGCCTATTTGGTGGATCACGTTTCGATTCATGTGGCTTTTGTGATTTGCTCCGTTGTTTCGGTTGCGCTGCTGGTGAGCTATCTGCGATTGGTTGCGGGAATGCGCGGGGCGTTGTTGGAGGCGGGGTTGGCGCAATTTGTGTACTTGGTGCTCTTCTCCTACGCTTTCTTTTTCGAGGGATTCACTGGTCTGGCGATCACGATTGGCGCGATTCTGACCCTGTTCATCGCCATGCAAACTACCGCGCGTATACAGTGGACGGAAAAGTTTGCGGTGCGCTGAGGTCGGCTACGTGGCCGCGGCGGCGCGCGGTATTGTTTGCGTTGAATTGTGGCGTGGCTGGCGGCAGAATGCTTGCGGGAGTGCACTGACTTATGAAAACTTGGGCGTGGGGTTTTGCGGTGGCGCTGCTGACTGGCTGCTTGGCTATTCCTTCTGTTGCGCAAAAGGAGAAGACTGTGGCGGAACATGCTGCTGGAGCGTTTGATGTGAAGGTGGATGCGCAGGGGGAGGCGGACAAGGCGGAGGGGTCTACGCTGGCTAGGTATTCGCTCGACAAGCAGTATCACGGAGATTTGGAAGCGGCATCGAAGGGAACGATGCTGACGGCTGGGACCGATGTGAAAGGCTCGGCGGGGTATGTGGCGATTGAGCGGGTTACGGGGACGTTGAAGGGCCGCAGCGGAAGCTTCGTCCTGCAGCATAGCGGGACGCTGACGCGCGGCGAGCCGCAGCAGTCGATTATCGTCGTGCCGGATTCCGGGACAGGCCAGCTCGTGGGCATCGCCGGGAAGCTGACTGTGATTATCGCCGCGGGGAAACATTCGTACGAGTTTGAGTACACGTTGCCGGCCGCGCCGTAGGGAGAAACGCGGCGGCGAAGATCGAAGAGAGTTCCTACACCCGCTCTCGCGGATTCAGGATGACGGATTAAATAAAGAGCGCGGTCAAGATTGCCCATGCCGCGGAGGAATATTCGGGCGGCGGTTAGGGGTTGGCGCGGCGCAGGACCGCGCTGGATTTTTCCGCGGCAGCTACCTGGTGAAAGAAGTCGCGAACTTCAGGAAGTTTTTCCGTCGGCACCACCACGCCGGTGATTTCGTAAGTGCGCTTGTAGTGCAGGACGTTGTCCTTCACCTCGACGTTACTTTTGTAGGTGGCGTAATCGCATTTGGCTTCCACGGATTGCGGGAGTTCGTCCACAACGTAGCCGGCGGGCAGGGTGATATCAAAAATATCGGATTGCAGAGTGGTGCCCTCGAACTCGATGGGATATTTGCGCGCTTTTCCGGCGAGGATGGTCGAACCTTTGTCGCCGACAACGCGGGGGCGCACGATCAGGAGGTTGCCAGCGGTCTTGGCGTAGCCCTCCACGACGAATTGATAGTGCAGGGTGAAATTCTCGTCGTAATTATCGAGATTGCCGACGGACGCGTTGGTGAGCGTGAAATTATTGAGGAATGTTCCCAGGAATTTTTCGAAGACCTTGGGACGGTCGGAGGGCGAGGAGTTCAGAAACTGCGCGCGGCTATCCCCAGCCGGAGCGCCCCAGCGCAACTCGTTGACCTCTCCGCCGAGGTTGCCGGTGGAGGACAGGGTGAGAGTGGCAGTGCGCAGCAGACGATTGGTGGGCGGAGGCAACAGGGGAAGCAAAATCAGTTTGCCGCTGTCAGGCGTGATGACCAGCCCGTAATTTTGCTGGAGTTCCGACGGCAAGTATCCCAGCCGCACATAGGGGTCGGTGGGATCGAAGAATAAGAGCCGGCCAAGTTGGGGATCTTCGACGATCGCGTAAAGACGGTTGATGGGAACATCCTGCGGGAGGCGGATGGCCATGATCATGTGGTTGCCGCGCAGCGAAGGAAAATCCGGATTGACGATGCCGCGGTGGGTATCAATCATGACGTAGTAGGAATCAACGCCGATTTGCTTGAGCATGGCGCTGAGCAGCGTGGCTTTGTCCTTGCAATCCCCGTACTGATGTTTGAAAACGTCCGCGGCCGGATGAGGTTGCAAGCCGCCGATACCTATTTCGATCGCCACGTAGCGGATCTGCTGTTGGACGTAGGCGGCGAGCACTTGCATTTTTTTGAGCGGGTCGGAAACACCGACGGTAAGCTCAGCAACTTTGTGCTGGAGCGCTGGTGAGGGAACGCGACTGGCAGAGGTGAGATTGGCATACCAGACGCCGATGTCGTTCCAGGAGCCGGTGGTCTTGGCGCGGAGAGCGGGGTCGCGCGGGAAGTATTTGATGTCCATGCGGCTGGCGACGGTGAGAAAAGGCGGCATGTCGGTTTCGATTTCGACGGCGGGAATATTTTCGACTTGCCAGACGTAGAAGTTGTTCGCGGATGATTGCGGCTGTTGTTTCGGAAAGTTGGCCCAATACTCAGTGAACTCCCAACCGGGAGGCAGCTGCAAGGAAAAGCGCGCGAGGCGAGTGGGGATCGCGTGCTGAAATTCCCAGTCGTCTTCGAAGACGAACGGGCGATGCCTCTGGACGTACTCGTAGCCGACGATGCTGCCGGGGTCCGCGGCGGAGAACTTGATGCCCTTGCCGCGCTCGTCGCTGAAGACTTCGAAGCTGGAGAGACTGAACTCGACTGCATCTTTTTCCTTCAGTTCCATTTCCTTGCCGTCGGCAGTGATGGTCCAGGCCTTGAAGAAGGAAAGTTTCGTCTCGTTATCGAAGTTGACGCCTGCGTAACCGTACTTATCGCGAGCTTCGGGGCGCAGGAGTTTATAGGCGCGGCGAGACCTGGTTTCAATTTCGCCATTGTCCTTGACGGTGGTCTGCAAGTCATCGAGAAGCACGATGGCGACCGCGTCCTTGGGATATTCCGGCAGGGTTTGATGCGCGGCGGCGCGCAGCCAATCCGGCGCGGTATCCGCGAACACACGCGGAGAGAAGCGGGCGAAGACCGACGCGAGGGGCACCGTGAGGGCCACCGCGAAGAGAGCGGCGCGCGCCGCGGCCGCGATGGGTCTAGTTATTTTTTGCTGATTCGGCATTTTGCAGAACAATTTGCGCGTCGTCATAGGTTTTCACCGAGTTGAAGAAATTACGCAACGCCGGATAACTGGTAACCGGAAAGGCCAAGCCATCCAGGACGAGCAGGCGCTTGACCTCGACCACGTTGCCCTGCTGCGCCGCGGAGATTTCGTAGGAAACCACGCCCGGCTTGGCCTGCTTGGCCGGTGGTACCGACTCGATCTTGAATTCCGCGGGAACCTTGAGTTTCACGTCGTCGATTTCTTCATACGGGAGGTTGAAATACACGGCATATAGTCTTTTTTCAGGGTGAAAGGCCGCTGTCTGCCGGGATTGAAACGGCGAAGCGGGGACGAGCATGCGGCGTCCGGCGGTCGTTCCGAGATTGGGGATTTTTGCGGTGCCTTCGACGTGCAGCGGCAGATCTTTGTTGTCCCAATTGGCGAGCGCGGTGACCTCAAACGAGGAGCCTGCTGGCAACCAGGCCTGGATTTCGTCGCCAATGGATTTGCGGCGGCCGGATTCATCTTCTTCGCGGGATTGTTCGCGGCGGGAGGCAGCCAAGTGCCCGGTGTAGTCCACCTGGAGCTTGCCCATGGCCTGACCGTCGGAATCAATTTCCAGTTCAGCGGTGCGGATTTCGGTGGCTTGAGTGGGCGGCGAGGGTGGCACGGTGACGATTTCGCCTCCGGATTTGCTGCAACGGATGCCGCGCGTGTTCGTTTCGTACCAAGGAACGATTCCGAAGGGGAAAGTGCTGGCGGCAGGATCGAGATAATAATCCTGGGAGCCAGCATGAACCCAAACGATGTCCGCTGAAATCTGCGAAGTGTCCATCATCTCGGGAAGGAAGAAATTTACATGGCGAGGCGCGACGAAAACCTCGCTGGCTGAAAAGCCGGCAGTGCGCGCCAGGCCCACGAATGTGTAGTTCAACTCGCGAGCGTTGGCGTAGTTGTGCTTCAAGACATCTTCCACGTTGTTATTGGGCTTGATTTGTTCTTGCTTTTGTTCCTTTTCCGATTTGTCGTCTTCCATCGAAAGATTGCGGATTTTTTGCACGCGCGCGTAGATTTTCCGGAGCTTCGTTTCGGGCGCGTCGTCGGCGCTCACGGTGCGCGACAAGTCGCTTTCGAGCGCGCCTTTTTTGTTTATGAAACGGTCCACTTCTTCTGACCAGGCTTTGCCCTTGCGGTTCCAGAACTTTTCCGAGGTCTCGTTCTGCGGATCGCTCGCATTCACGTAATAGAAGTCCACATGCGCCTGGAGCGCACGCTCGGGCGGCATATATTCTTCCTCCTCCAGACCGGCGATATTGTGAATGTCCATCACGTAGGTGCCGTTTGGTTGCTTGATCGGCACGGTGCCAGTCGGCAGGCCGTTCTGGCGATAGAAGAGCGCAGCGGCGTAGGAGCCGGTGTCCGGCCGAATGACGAAATGCGCATCGCGAGTATAGAGGTGGCCAGTAATCGTCCAGCTTTCGTTGACGTAGTAATGCGGGTCGCTCTGTTCACGGAACTTATATTCGATGATGCTGCCGGGGTGAACATCCGGAAGGGTGAAGGTTTTCGCGAGATATTGGAAGCCGCTGGCTTTTACGATGGTCTTCTCGAAGGGTTTGCCCTCGAAATTGACGATGCTGCCGTCCGGGTGGATGGTGCGACCGCGGATGTCCAGGACGTTCACCTGCTGTCTGTTGAAGGGCAGCTCGACGTCGGCTTCCTTGGTGCCTTCCTGCGTAAAAATTTTCACGCGGACGTATTCGCGGACGGAGGATTCCTTGGAATCCATATCACTGGAGCGGTAAAGGATCATGGCGTGGGCGCCGGGGCTGGCAGGGTTGTCTTTCAGGGCGAGGTCGGCCGGAGGGATGGGGAGCCACTCGTCGCCGGCGGAGGAAGGGCGCGGCGCAATGGCGGCGGCGCACAGTAGCACGAACGCAAAGGCAGTGGCGCAAACGAATCGCTGGGTTCGATTCATGGTGACGCACGCTCCTATGTCGAGAGAGAAAGGGTGGCCGAACTGCGATGCCGCGCGCGTTTGCGCTGCGCGCCTTGGGTCCCAGTTCTCAAGCGGTGACGTGCGCGCCACGGTACCTCTACTGCGCGTTCGTGTCAACCGAGCTTATCGAGTCGGTACGCTGATCGATTCGTGACCGGCAACCCGGACCCGCGGCGCGGGTTTTGCCTCCCGTTCGTCTCGCACGTCGCCGCGTCTAAACCCGCACCCTTCAAAACGAAGCTGTGAAGAAACATCCTGAGATTCACTCTTGCAAAAAATGGAGCGTGCCGTAAGCTCGCGGCATGAGCCAAGAAAATCCGATCGGCAAACATCCTCTGATTCGCTACGTGAACCGACAGCAGC
>JABCZK010000035.1 GCA_013289695.1 Acidobacteriota bacterium | reverse complement strand
TCAGATAAGCACTGATGTCAAGCATCAAAATCGAATGCGAATTTGCTCAGGAGTCAGGATGAGGTCAAAACAGGAACGGAATCAAATAATTACGAGCGCGGAAAAAGGTCGGTTGCGGAATCACTGCGGTGGCGCACGAAGACTTCGCCTGAGACGGAACCCGGACAAATAACCAGGATTCAGGGGTTTACAAACCAGTGCTCAGGGCAAGGGACCCCGGGCTGCCCTCGCTCTGACCAGCGGATTGCGAAACCGCGGGCAATTGCGAAGCTAACACGCGATCACTAACTGTTAGCGCTTGGGCGAGGACGGATTGGGTGGGACGCTGGCGGCGGTCGTCGTGGTGCTTGGCGGCGCGGTGGCTGGGGTGTTGGCTGCGGAACTGGGAGGCGCGGCGGGCTTGGGAGCGTCAACACCGGCGGTGCCGGAGCCTAGTCCGAGTTTTTGCAGGCTGGTAGCGTCAATCTTGCCGTTGGAGTTGAGGCCATTTTCGGATTGGAATTTTTGCATGGCGGCGACGGTGTTCGAGTCCCATTTGCCGTTGGGAGTGCCTTGATAGTAGCCGCCGCGAGCCAGGGCGGACTGAATTTCAGAAATGCGTTCCGGAGTGGGAGCTTTTTGCGTGGGTTCGCGTTTGGAGTTGTGGTGCTTCTTGGTGGATTTCTTTTTCTTGGCTGTGCTGGAACTTCCCTGTGCGGATGAGGCGCTGGATTGTTGCGGGCTGCATGCCGTCGAGGCGGCGATCGCAGGAAACGCGGACGTGGAGCACGCGCAGGCGAGCGATGCAAGGAACAGCGATGTCGCGATGAGAGCCTTGGTCATTGTTCTCCGCTTCAGTTCCCTGCCGCGCGGTGAGCTTCGGGGTACGAAGCGTCCGGCGCGAACCTTCCTTCATTATGATGGTTTTCCGGCCGGCCTCAAGCTGGGACATTTGTTGCGGCGCGTATCGAGCAACCGGCGGGGAACATAGTTGGATGCCGGACGATGGCGCAGGGTTTGTGTGAGCCAGGCGAGGCGGCGGTGCGGCTGCGAGCGCAAGGGGAAATTTTCGGAAGACACATACACGAAGGGAGCTGCAAGCGCGGCGGATGGAGTTCCGGAAAGAGAACCGGGACAAGATTTACGAGGACGGGAAGGCGCGCTGCTTCAGGATATCGCCCGCGAAAATCGAGATCTGCAAACAATAATCCGATCAGTCCGACTGCTGTGCTGCCGCGATTTATCAGGATCAGCATTCCATGTGAGAGCTTTACTTCAGTCCCAGAAGTTAATGGGGTCGCGGAATTGGACGCCGATTTGTTTGCGGCCTTCGGCGTCGCGGAGGCTGTAAACGACCTGGGCCTCGGCGCGGGAGCCTTTGTCCTTGCGGCAGAGGACTACCGTGCCGCCTTTCTCGACCGGGCGGCGGCAGAGGAGGGCGGCGCCGTGGCGGCTGACGCTTACCGTCCAGGTCTCCTCGTGCCAAGTTTGGTGCGGATCTTCGCGACGCAGCCAGACCGCGATGGAGGAAACGCTGCGCGGGCTGCGCCGGATGTGCTGGGTAAGCTGCGAGATGCGAAGAAGAAAATCCAGCAGGCCGGTTTTGGAGTGCGCTTGGGTGAAGCGGGGATCTGCGGCGAATTTTTTGGCCTGCTCGGCACAGTTCATGATGAAAGTTTTGAACTCGTCCGTGGCGGAGGCGTCGAACGGAAGATTCCTGAGGCGTTCGTTGCGCGATTCCAGTTCCGCTATGCATGTGGGGAGAAAGTGTTCGAGGCACAGCGAACGTCCGTCGAAGTCAATCGCGGCGGTGGCGTCGCAGGAGGCGCCGGCGCAGTGGCTGGGCTCAAGGAGCAGGTGCACCTCGCTTGATGATTCGAGCTGGTTTTCCATTTCGATCTTCGACGGTTCTGGCATTGTTGCGGCCTGGGCTTCCGCCCAAAACCACGCCTTGCAAAACTTTCCGAGTTCTCCGACAGACTCCAGGGCCCCGTTAGTCTTTCGAGCGCTTGCCGATTCCTTTGGCTAGTTCCCCAATCGCGCCGCTGACGAATTCGAGGTGGCTGCGGCTGTAGTGCGTCATCTCGGCGGCAAATTCGTTGGAAGTCGCGGCGGCCTTTTGTTCCAGGGACTTCTTGGCGCTTTCGACGGCGCGTTCGGACTCCTGACGCAGGCGCGCTTGCGCTTCTTTTTCGTGGCGGCCGGAGGCGGCGGTGATATTTTGCATCGTGGAAGTCGCAACGCCGCGGGCGAGGCGCTCGAGTTCTTCCTGAGCAGCGTCGAGGCGCGCGCGCATGACGATTTCAAATTGTTTTTCGAGGCGCTCGCAGGTTTCTGCAATCTTGGCGGCGATGTTTTCCGATGAATCGGCGAGCGATTTTTCAAGCTCCTCTTTGCGGGTGGCGAGAGTACCGGCGACGTCGCGGGCATCTTTGAAGGCGGGCGCCATGCGGTCCTTGAGGCGCACGACGAGGCGCTCAACGGCTTCCTGGTGAAAAGTTTCGAGGGTGCGTTGCAGGCGCTCGAGGGAATTGGCGAAGAGCGTTTCGGAGAGCACCTCGACTTCGCGCTGACGCGTATCGATGCGTTGGAGCGATTCAGCGAAGTCCGCTGCGATTTTTTTCGCCCACTTGGCATGCAGCGTTTGCGCGCTTTCTTGACTGGCATTCTGAATTTGCTTGAGGCATTGCGTGGCCCAATCTCCGGCTTGGGTGGCGGCGACCTCGACGAGAATTTTCTTGGCGTCGTCGCGCAGGCCGGCGCGAATCTCGCTTACGAGGGATGCGGTTTTCTCGCGCACGGCTGTTGCCGCGGCTTCGGAAATCATTAATTCCATTTGTTGCTGGAATTCGCCCATCAGCGGACCGATGGCGCGATTTCCGGTGGGCAGCGGTTGCGTGGATGGAGCTTCGCCAGTGGTGATAATTCTCGCGCGTTCGGGTTTCGTTGTGGCGAGGGCTATTTCCGGGCGCAGAACCGCGACGGGCTTCGCCGGCACAGGCTCGGGGCCGCGTTTGCGATCTTCCGCGAATTGCAGCCAGTCTTCCGGGGGAGACGGGATTTTCCAGATGTTTTGCGGATTTTCGAATTCGACGGCGGTAAAGAGAGGGCCGCCGGATTCTGAGTCGCGCTGGATCCACTTCACGCGGCCGCGCGCGGAGATTTTCGCGGAACCGTTGGTTTCGGGATGCAACTCCAGGGTTACCAAGGCGTCGGGCAAGACTTGATACTTGGACGGATATTTACAGCCGTGGCAGCTGATGGTGAGCGTCGAGACCTTCTCGGTGTAGGGTCCGCGACGCGCGTCAACACCCGAGACCGTGACGAGCACGGCTTCATCGCGACGTGTGCTGCGGCGAGCTGCACGGTACGAATTTCCGGCAGCTGAAGGGTTCGCCATAAATGTCCCTTGAAGACTGGAGTTACAGAGTAGAGCAGGTGGTGGTGGCTTGGGTCAGCAAAGGAGTGGGGGTGTGTCAAACGGATACTGTACTTTCGAACACGTGGGGGCATCGGTGCTTCGATTGATATTCGCCTCTCTGTGCTGCGCGAGAAAGCGGAGATGGCCGTATCATTGCGCGTTGGAATCGCGCTGAGAGCGGAGAACGTGATGGTTAGAGCTCAACACATGGATATGGAGCGGCGATGGGAAGGCTTGGCTTCAGGGGCTAAAGCCCCTCTCTTCAGCGGCTTTACGGCGGGGCTGAAGCCCCGCCCTCCCGGTTCAGACAACGGCGAGACGGCTCCTGACAACCTACAGCCGCGGGATCGGGCGCGACCGCAAGCTTGGCTGGCATGGAGCAGCGGGAAAGACAGCGCTTGGGCGCTGCACAGTGTACGGCTGGCCGGCAAGTTCGACGTGGTTGCGTTGTTTACTACGGTGAATCGCACGCATGGGCGCGTGGCGATGCACGCTGTGCGGGAGAGTTTGCTGGAAATGCAGGCTGCGGCGGCGGGGTTGCCTTTGGTGAAGGTTGGCATTCCATCGCCCTGCCCGAACGAAATTTACGAATTGACAATGAGCGAGGCGATGGCGCGCGCGAGGGACGAGGGAGTGCGGCATGTGATCTTCGGCGATCTTTTTCTGGAGGACATTCGAGCTTATCGGGAGAAGCAGCTTTCTGCGTGTGGGATGACTCCTGTGTTTCCTTTGTGGGGGAAGCAGACGGGACGGTTGGCGGAGGAGATGATCGCGGGCGGGCTGCGCGCTTATTTGACGTGCGTCGATCCGCGGCAGCTGGAGCGCGGGTTTGCGGGGCGGCGGTTTGATGGGGAGTTGCTGGCGGATTTGCCGGCGGGGGTGGATCCTTGCGGCGAGAATGGGGAGTTTCATACTTTTGTTTGCGCGGGTCCGATGTTCAGTGTCGATTTGGCGGTTACGCTGGGTGAGATTGTGGAGCGGGATGGGTTTGTGTTCGCGGATTTGCTTCCGCGGGGTGCGGCGGCGCGAACGGTCTGAACTTAAGTTTTTGTCTAACCACGAAGACTTGGCGCAAACATTCTGTACCAGGCAGCGTCTAACGCCGCAAGCTTGCCAGAGAGTATCCACGGAACGTCGGGAGTTTCTTCTCAATCGCGTCACGGCCTTCGGGACACAGTTGTTGTCCGGAGTGGCTCAAGCTGGAGTAGCGTCGCTATCCAGCACCGCGAACAACACGTATCACGTTTTCGGAGTTCCGTTGCGCTCTGGTTCATTGGTTCCTGGGAATGAAAATGGTGCCCAGGCGTATCGCGATGTTTAGCTGGTGTCGCGGCTGCAAGCAGTGGGCTGCAATGTTGTTGACGATCGCGATCTCGCTGTTCCGAGTTATCTGCCGCATCACTCCGTGCCTCCCATCAGGAACTGGCCTGGGCCGCGCATCGTTTGCGACTGCATCAGTGATCGCATTGCACCAAGCTTGTAGCGGGCGGGACAGATTCCGTTTTTGATCGGCCGCGATTGCGGTGTGGGGATCGGAACTGCGCAGGCATTGGTGCGGACTTCATCCGAAGAAATTCATGTCCTGTACATTGACGGCGACTTCGCTGATGCAGCTCCTGACGCCACACACTGCAACAGCGCGGCTGCTTGTGCAGTGTGGCTGTTGACGAATGATTCTCCGTTCTGGGCTGGTCCAGCGTTGCGACCAGCCAATGTTTCGGTGATCGGCTGGAGCAGTCCGTCGCGTTCCTCAAAGTCAGGCCTAAGCTCGATATCACTTGCTGAGGTACGGGCTGCTGGCCCACGGCAGGCCGCTCAATACGCGCTGCAACTGACTCCAGCATCGGCTTCCATACTTCTTCATTTCGATAGCGATGCGGTGCAGGCGCGAGCGCTGCCGACCGCTTACTTCCCTCACGAAGAAGGCCTGACATTTTCCGAAGCCGGCCAACTCCTTTGCGTGTTCCTCGGGGACCCGCGCATCCGGATCATCGAGGTTAGTGAGTACGCCGCTTTGCGTGACTTCGATCACGCGTACGTCTCCCAGCTTGTCGCTTTATTCTCGGATGCTCTTCATAAGTGACATTTACCTTGCTCTTCGTTCGCCAGCACGACCGATTTCATGGTTTGGTATCGACCGGTTGAGTTCGCGGCCCTAAGCGCACCGTGACCCACTAACCTGCGAAGCAGTACCTTCCATTTGCTGACACCGGCAACGAAGGACGGACACGGCCAGTCTCCGATGGGCTGGCCCTGCCGCGGCCTCCGCCTCGCCGTGTAAGCCGGCGAAGAATTGTGAATCCACGATAGATGTATATACATCCACCTAGGTATGAGCCACCCACATTTGCCAGAGCTACCTTGTATGTGCGCGAGTTTCCGGCGGACGGCGCGGGCGTTAACTTCGTTTTACGAGGAGGCGCTGCGACCGACCGGGTTGCGGGCTACGCAGCTCACCATCTTGCAGGCGTTGTCGCGGGCTGGGGAGGTGTCGCAGGGGCGGCTGGGGGGAATCCTGGCGATGGACAGCACTTCGTTGACGCGCACTTTGGCGATCCTGCGTCGGCGGGGGTGGGTTGCGGAGCGGAGGGGCAAGGACTTGCGGGAACGGCTGCTGCGGCTTTCGCGGGGCGGAGCGGCAAAACTGAAACGCACGACACCTGTTTGGGACGGGGTGCAGGCGCGCTTGAGCGCGAAACTGGGCGAGCGCGGCTGGAAAAACCTTCTGCGGCTTACAAATCAGGTTACGGATCTGGTGGCTGATAAAGGAGGAGCGCTATGAAGGCGTATGCGAAGCTCGTTGCGGTAGTGCTGGTGGCGTGGTTTGCGTTTGCGTTGATCGCGGGGGCGTTGGGGTTTTTCCAGAATCAGGGCAACCGCATCGGCGCGGCGGTGGGAATTGCGGCAGGGGTACCGCTTGTCCTGTTCGCGGTTTGTTTTGCAGCTTCAGATTCGTTTCGCAAGTTTGCGTTGGGTTTGAATGCGCGCACTTTGACGTTTGCGCAGTCGGGGAGAATGATCGGGGTAACGTTCGTGATTTTGCAGGCGCGCGGCGTGCTGCCAGCGATATTTGCCTGGCCTGCCGGGTACGGCGACATTTTTATTGGGGCGACGGCCGCGATCGTGGCGTCGAAGTTGTACGGGCCGAGCCACCGGGGGAGTTTTATTTTTTGGCAGGGGCTGGGGATTCTTGATTTGGTGACGGCGGTCGGTTTGGGGACTACCGCTGGGTTGATTCGGCCACATAGCGTTCCGATGGCTCCGATGACGGTGCTGCCGCTGAGTTTGATCCCGACTTTTTTGGTGCCTCTGTATTTGATTTCTCATGTGATTTGCATTGCGCAGGCACGGGGGTGGAGGCGCGCTTCGCGTGAGCGCCATTTTGAAGTGGCGGCGCGGCCGGCGCGATCGCAGATTGGCGTTCCCGGGCGCTAAAGCCGCGGCAAAGGCGAAAGATTTGACACAGAGAAAACGGAGGAACTGCGGAGAGAAATCTGAGAAAGATAGCGAACAGACGCAGTGCGCGCAGAGAAAAGCAATGACGGAACCGGTATAACGACTGCCCCCGGTTCGTCCCTGAAAACCTGAGTCGAACCGGCCGCTACAGATTCAACGGCAACCGCGGCGGCCGCTACTGCGCGAGCATTGTTGGGACTGCGCCTGCCAGGAACAGGGTTAGGACGCGGTCGCTGTCGCTGTGGCGGGCTACTTTGAACAGCACGTCCTGGCCGGGATGGAGCTTGCCCATTTCGGCTTTGTAGTCGCTCAGTTTGTTGATGGGAACGTGGTTGATTTCGGTGATGACGTCGCCGCGGGCGAAGTCCACGTCTTCGGCGAAGCTGGCGGGCTCGACTTCGGTGACGACTACGCCGGTGATTTTGGACATGCCGAGCTTGCGCGAAAGATCGGGCGTTAGTTCCTCGACGTGCAGACCGAATTGGCCGGGCGTATCGGACTGGTCGGGCTGATCTTCGGCGGCTTGTGCGACTTGCGGGAAGATCTTGGAGCGGTCGGCGACGGTGAGCGCGACTTCTTTTGCTTGCTTGTTGCGAACGTAGCGAACCTGCACGGATTGGCCGATGACGGTTTCCGCGATGGGATTTACCAGGTCGGCGCCGGAGTGTACCGGTTGGCCGTTAATGTTGGTGATGACGTCGCCTGGCTGCAGGCCGGCTTTATCGGCGGGGCTGCCGGGCTCGACGGCTTCGACAACGATGCCGTAGGGGACGCCGAGTTCCTTCATGAGCACGCGATTATTGCTGCGATCTTCCTGGAAAGTAATGCCGATGGAGCCGCGCGTGACTTTACCGTTGGTGATGAGCTGATTGTAAACGTTGATGACGGTGGTGGAAGGCAGCGCGAAGCCGACGCCTTCGAATCCGCGGCTGCCGGTATAAATCGCGGTGTTGATGCCGATCACTTCGCCGGCCATGTTGACGAGCGGGCCGCCGGAATTGCCGGGGTTGATGGCGGCGTCGGTTTGGATGAAGCGCTGAAACTGGTGGCCGACGTTGGAGCGGTCTTTCGCGCTGATGATTCCGGCGGTGACCGTGGAATTCAGGCCGAACGGGCTGCCGATGGCGAGGACCCAGTCGCCGACTTGCACGCCGTCGGAATTGCCAAGCTTGGCGACGGGAAGTTCGCGGTCGGCATCGATTTTTATGACGGCTAGGTCGGTGTCCTTATCGAAGCCGATCACGCGGCCGTTGTACTTGGTGGAATCACCATCGAGCGCGACTTGAATTTTGGTGGCCTGGTCAATTACGTGATCGTTGGTGAGGATGAAACCTTTTTTGTCCACGATGACGCCGGAGCCGAGGCTGCGTTCAGCGTCGGGGCTATTGTCGGGCGCGTCGAAGAAACGGTCGAAGAAATCCTGGAAGGGATCGCCGAATTTTTTGGGCGTCTTGCCGCCTTTAGGCTTTTCCATCACTTGGGTGGTGGAGATGTTGACGACGGCGGGGCCGAGTTTTTTGGAGATGGTGGAGAAGGCGTTGGAGAGCGTGATGGGATCGGGCACGGCGAGGAGCGTGGCGCCGGTGGCGGTCTGGTCGTGGGTGGCTTGGGCGTGTCCGGAGATCAGCGTGCCGATGACGATGCCGATGCCGAGGGTGCAGACTACGAGCAAGGTGGCGAAAATTTTGCGGCGGCGCATCCAGCTGAATAATTCCTGAAATTCAATACCCATTCCGGTGCTCCTTATGCGCTGCGAATATTTGCCTGCCCGAATGGCGAAGAACTGAACCGCGTGGAAAGCGCCGAAAGTAGAGTATACCACGCGATTCAATCCGGCAACGCCGCCCGAGTTGCGGATTGTTCTGGGAGGAAAGGGTGGAGCGAGGAGCTTCAGCGGCTGAAGCCGTTTGAATTCTGCGCGGTTGATGTCGTGGCTAAAGCCACGACCCACAAAGATTTCAATGCAACGGCTGGCGGTCTGAAGACCGCCGCTACATAGGCGAAATCAACGGCCAAGCCAAGACGTCGGCGGATTAGGATCGAACTTGAGGCGGTGCGGGGACACTGCGAGAGACATCCGAATGTTGCGACGGGAGCGTCAGAGCGCGCGCGGGCTCGGAGTCATTGATTGATTCTTAGCGCTGTGATTCCGGCTCGGTGCCGTCTTCGGGCGTATCTAGAAATTCCGGGACGCGCAGACCGCCGGGCGTGCCGACACCCTCGTCCCAGGCAATACCGTCGTCGGAGACGCCGCCGGGAACTCCATCAACTTTTTTCTCCAGGCGACGTTCCGCCTTGGCGCGGGCTTTATCTTGGCGCTTCATTTCCTTTTGCCGTTTCTTGAATGTTGTCGTCATTACGATCTCCTGAAGGAGTAGAAGTTATGGACGATTTCACATCCGGCGAATTGCGCGGATGCGGTTGTTACCAGCGAGGCTCGCGCGGCTGACGCGCGACTTCGCGATAATCTTCGTTCGAGAATCTTTCCTTGCGGCCGCCACCACCGCCGCTATCGCCGCCGCGGGGGCCTCCACTGTTGCCGCCGCGGTCACCGCCGCCGCTCCCACTGCCGCCACGTGGTCCGCGCGATCCGCTGCCGGATTCGGATTTCGGGCGGGCCTCATTTACTTTCAGATTGCGGCCGCCGACGTCTTTGCCGTCGAGCGCCGCGATGGCTTTCGCCGCTTCGGCGTCGTTGGGCATTTCGACGAAACCGAAGCCGCGCGCGCGGCCGGTCTCGCGATCGGTGGCTACGTGCACGCGGGCGAGTTGGCCGAAGGGCTCAAAGAGAGCGCGAAGATCTTCTGCGGTGGTCTGAAAGCTCATGTTGCCGACAAAGAGATTCTTCATGGTGATTCTCCTGAGCAAAGCACAACCGTCGCTTCGGCAAAAACCCAGCGCAAACCCAAAACTGAAGCTGCTTTCGTGCAACGAAAGGAAACAGGACCGCGCGGTGCCGGGGCGCCAAACACGCTCAAGGAGACGCGCAAGGACTGCAAAACTCGAAGAGCGGAAGACCCATTCTAACACGATTTAATAAAGATGTCGCGGCGAAGGGCAGTTGGTTACTGACGCAAACTGCGTCCCGCGAAAACGTCCATGCCGCTGATTTTGAGCGGTAGGGACCTTCTTCAAGCGCCCGGGAGGCCCGTAGCACTAGCTGGTCCACGATGCAGGATCGGAGTATTTTCCCTGTGTCCTAATGCCCACTTCGCGATCTCATCCTTGCGCGCGAACCATACGTCTTCATGGCTCGTCGCGTACGTCAAGAAACGATCCAGCACACGAATGCGATTTGCGTGTCCGTTGATCCGGTCGTGCATTCCGATCAGCATCACGCGTCGGCGGCTCGCGCCTTCTTCGTAGAGTTGGTCGAACTCGTCGCGCAACGCCTGTTCATACCCCTGCGGGTTATAGCCCTCGAATGGGTATGAGGAGATGTCGTTCATGTGGAAGGTATAAGGAACGACCACGAAGTCTTTGCCCTTCACCGGGATGATGAACGGTTCGTCGTGGCTTGGTTCATCGATGGTGTATAGGCGCTCGTCCTGGGCCTTCGCAGTCGCAAAGCTGAACAGCCGTGCCAAAAATCGCTTTGCGGATTTCATGACAAGTCCTCGGCTTTGGCCGCGAAGAACCGCTCGATCATGGCGGCCGTTTGTTGCCAGTCCTGGGTTTCGACTTGCAACTGTTTGCGTCCTTCCTTTGTCAGCCGGTAGAAGCGCGCCCTGCGATTATTTTCCGAGGCACCCCATTCGGACGCGATCATGCCTTCTTGCTCAAGCCTCAGCAGCACGGGATAAAGAGTCCCTTGGTTCACGGCAAGCAAATCTCCGCTGATCTGCTCGATGCGCCGCGCGATTCCGTAGCCGTGCAGCGATCCCAGAACATCGAGAGTCTTGAGGACCATCAATGCCAACGTGCCTTGGGGGACATCGGTTTTTTGTTTCATGGCGCCGCCGTTTTGGTTTCCAACAGGAAAGGTGCCACACCTCTATTGGGAAAGCAACAGGACAGTTGTCGCGAGGGCTCAGCGGCGCGCTGGTGCGGGGTCGGACGCTGCGGGACGGTCGCGCCAGAATTGGGGGGCGGGCATGATGAATTCGATGGCTACCTGCGTCTTGCCCATGAAACTGGAGCCTAGGCACGCTACCCGGCAGAGCAATTCTTCTTTGGTGTTGACGTTCTCGATGTGGATGATTTGCTGGACGTTGACCTTGGTGGCGAGAAGGATCAGCGCGCCGTGCGAGTTGACGATGATGGTGTGTGTCTTTTCTTCGACGGAGTTCTTCTTGGGGTCCTGCAGGCGTACCAATACGGGAATGCGCACGTGCACGCGCTTGCTGCGGCGGCGGTTCTGCGGTGGCAGGTCGTCCAAGTGGGTGGACACTGGACAACGCTAGCAATTATGTGCTGGATTCTCAATGCTTAGCGCTGCCGTGTGCCGTGAGAGATATTGCGGAACGCGGCGCTGCCCGACGACCGGGGTGGACGGCGTTCGCGCTGTCATCGGCAGGCGGGGGGCGCGAGCATTTTTGGGCCGATTCTGCCGAGGCGGCGGATAATCGCGGCACTGTGTGGATCTTGAGCGTGCTGGAGGTGGCTGTGCGACGAATACGCTATCAGGTGGCGATGAGTCTGGACGGCTACATCGCCGGGCCCGAGGGGGAATTTGACTGGATCATCAGCGATTCCGAGATTGACTTCGGCGCGTTGTTCGCGCAGTTCGACACGTTGCTCGTCGGACGCGGGACGTTTGAGTTCATGGTGAAACACGGACAGGCAGCGGTACCCGGGATGAAGATAATTGTGTTTTCGCGGACGCTGCAGCAACGCGATTTTCCAGACGTGACGATTATCGCCGGAAAGGAAAAGGAAACGGTCGCGGCATTGCGAGCGCAGCCTGGCAAGGACATATGGCTGTTCGGCGGCGGGTTGTTGTTTCGCAGTTTTCTGGACGCGGGGTTGGTGGATACTGTCGAAGTCGCAGTGATTCCGGTAATGCTCGGCGGGGGGATTCCCCTGCTACCGGCGCCGGCGCAACGGGCCCAGCTGCAACTGACCCGCCACAAGGTGTACCAGAGCGGAATCGTGTTGTTGGAATATTCCACCCAACACTCCAAAACATAGAACGCTGCGGGAGGTTTGATTTCGCGCGCACGCAATCTCGTCCTCGACAGGTTCTCGCGCTCAGGGTATTATCCGGGCATGAGAATTTCGGCACGCAACCGCCTGGTAGGCAAGATCGAGGAATTGCAAATCGGCGACCTCATGGCGCACGTGGTGGTGTCGGTCGGCGAACATCAGGTGGAAAGCGTGATATCGCGCCGCAGCGTGGAAGAAATGAATTTGCAAGTCGGCGATACGGTTGCGGTGGTGGTTCAGTCCACGGATGTGATGCTACAAAAGGCCTAGGGTTGCCCAGACCCATTCAGACGCCGTGGTGTTGCAATTGATTGTTGCTTCGCGCAGTCGCTTGCAGAGTCTGAGGGCCGCGGCGGTACCAGGCAGCACGGGCCATCTTTCGTGAATATTTCCACACGCCAATCCGGGACCGCAGTGATCGTGGATATCAACGGCGACGTGACGCTATACAATTCCCCTGAGATTCGCAAGACACTGATGGACGCGTTGAATAAGAAGGGCGAGCACCGCGTGGTCGTGAACATGTCCGGGGTCAATTACATTGATAGCGCGGGCGTGGCGTCCTTGGTGGAAGGATTGAAACTGGCGCGCAGCCTGAAGAGCGGGTTCGCATTGTATGGATTGAACAAGCATCCGCGCGAAGTGCTGGAACTTACGCGATTGATCAAAGTATTTGAGATTTACGACAACGAAGGCGAGGCCGTTAATGGCGCTGCGGCACCGCCTCCGCAGGAAACTAAGTAAGCCCCTCGCGAGTACAACTTCGCGGTAGCGTGCCACCCGTCAAGATAACCGGAACGATGCCGGCCCCGCGTCGCGGGACCGCTGCCGCAAAATCTCGGGCCACGTCAAGAGCGAAGAGCCGGCGACACGCCGGCGCCAGGATCGCAGCGACGTGCGGTTGCCATTGTGGCAAGCCGGGGCGCAGCCCTTCGATCCCGCACTGCGGGATCTCAGGATGAATGGCCCGCCGCGGCGGGCCATTCACAAGCCGCTGCAGTCCATGTTGGGCGACGCTGGCGAGAATGCGTGACGAGAGTTTTGGTTGCAATGACGAGGCGTGATGGAGGAAAGTTCGGGCGAAACCGCGCGGAGGTTCGTTGCTTCGCATGATGAATCTGGAATAGAATGCGCGGCATGTCGCCTGAAACGTTCCGCGTGGTTTCGCAACCTAGCAGCCTCACAGGACAGCAAATTCTGCAGTTGCAGGGACCGTTCACTTCCACGGCCTCGGCAATTTTTGTGGACGCGGTGGCGGCCGCCGATGCGCCCCGGCTGATCCTGGATCTGACCGAAGTGCCCATGGTGGATTCGATGGCGGTCGGCGCGCTGGTTCGCGCATTTGTTTCGTGCCACAAATCGGGGCGAAAGCTGGCGCTGGTGGGATTGAATCATCGCGTGCACAACGTGCTGCATTTGACAGGGATCGCGCCGCTTTTTGACACCTATGCAACGGTTGCCGAAGCGGAAGCAGGACTGGCTTAGAGCGCGATTCTTTTCCGGCGGGCCGGGCCTTTGCGTGCCTTTGTCGTTCGGGCGATCTGAGAACGACGTTCGAGTCTGATTTGAAGCTCACTTAATCATAACCGACTCGCCATTCCCAGAAACCGATATGCGGGAACGCAGCAGGCGCCCGAGCAAAGGACTATTTTATGAAAAAAATAATGCTCATCGGATCCAGCGGAATGATCGGGCAGCGCATTTTGCATGAGGCGCTGAATCGCGGACATCACGTGACGGCACTGGTGCGAGACACATCGGGCACGGGGGAGCATCGCGCGAGTCTGGATTATCACACCGGCGACATTTTCAAACCGGACACGATTGCGACGGCGGCGGTGGATCACGATGTGGTCTTGAGCGCTTACGGGCCGGGCAAGGGCGAACAGAACCTGGTGGTGAAGGCGGCGCATGCGTTGATTGAGGCGCTGACGCGCGTTGAGCCGATCCGCTTGATCGTGGTGAGCGGCGCGGGAAGCCTGGAGGTTAAGCCGGGAGTGCAGCTGATGGATAGGCCGGATTTTCCCGCCGAGTGGAAAGCGATTGCGCTGGCGCATCGCGAGGCACTGGAGGTTTATCGCAAAGCAGGAATGGCGGAGTTCGACTGGACCGCGGTGAGCCCCGCGGCGCTGATCGCTCCTGGCGCGCGCACGGGAAAATATCGCACCGGGACGGATCAGTTGCTGGTAGACGATAAGGGCAAGAGTTATATCTCCGCGGAGGATTTCGCGGGGGCCATCGTGGACGAACTCGAGAGGCCACATTTTCAGGGCCAGCGCTTCACTGTTGCGTACTGATGGCGGAGCGCCGGGTCTTCTTATCGGCGGAGTGGCGCGACCTGGTGATGTTGAACTATGAAGTTGAGCCGGAAATTTTGCGGCAGTACGTTCCGCGCGGAGTTGAGCTCGATACGTTCGAAGGCCGGACCTTTGTAAGCCTCGTGGGGTTTCAGTTCCTGCGCACCAAACTTTACGGATGCCTGGCAGTTCCCTTCCACAGCAATTTCGACGAAGTGAATCTGCGTTTTTACGTGCGGCGGCGCGAGGGGGGCGAAATCCGGCGTGGCGTGGTGTTTGTGCGCGAACTGGTGCCGCGCATGGCGATCGCGCGGTTCGCGCGGCTGATGTACGGCGAGAAATATGATGCCTGCCCGATGTGGCATCGCATCGCGCGCAATGCGGATGGGCTGGCGGCAGAATATGGTTGGAGGTGGCGCGGCGGACAATTTCAGCTAAGCGCGCAGGCGAGCGGCGCGCCGTCGCGCGTGGCGGAAGGAACGCTCGAGAACTTCATCACTGAGCATTACTGGGGGTATTCGGCGAAGAGCGCGGACGAGAGCATCGAGTACCGGGTGTCGCACGACCCGTGGCGGGTGTGGGTTAGCAAGAGCGCCAGATTTGACGGCGACGGCGGGGCGCTTTACGGCGCGGGGTTCCGCGAAATTCTGCGCGGCACGCCGGATTCTGCGTTTATCGCGGAAGGTTCTCCAGTGTTGGTGCACGTCGGAACGCGCATTTCCTAAGAACCGTGCGTCCAATGCGATGTAACGCGCGCGGCGTATCATCCGTCATACGCGGCAGAACCTGAAATGCTTTACGCGGAGGATGCGTATGAAGCCTTTCGGTCACCTCGCAGTGCCCTTCCTGGCAATTTGCGCAGCGTTTTTTCCTACTTCAGTGAACGCAGAGCCGGCAACAGCGGCGGCACCAAGCGAGCCGCAGCTGGTGCGCGTGAGCTACATGCAAGGCGACGTGCGTTTTAACCGCGGAGACGGCACGCGGCCGGACTTGAAGAAGCCGTGGGAACAGGCGGATGTGAACTTGCCCAGCGAGAACGGCTTCGCGCTGGCGACGGGCGCTGACGGCCGAGCCGAAATCGAATTTGAAAGCGGCTCGGTGATTTACGTCGCGGAAAACACCGTGATTCTGTTCGCGCAACTGACCGCGACCAATGGCACGCCTTCAGCCCGATTGGAACTGGTGTCGGGAACGATCACCACCGGAGTAAAAACAGTGCCGGGCGAGTTTTTTATCGTTGGCGTTCCAATCGGCGAGTTTCGAGTTATTTACCCGGAAAGCTCTTTTGTTCGCTTGGACAGCTACCTGGACGCAATGGTGTTCACGCCGCAGGCGGAATCCGGATTTGATTTCGGGCAAAGCGGTCCGAAGAAAATTCACGTCGCGAAGGGACAGACACTGACGTATACGGATGGGCAAACACCACGAATCGGTGACGCAGCACAATCAACCGTGCCGGGGGATTGGGACCCGTGGGTCGCGGCGCGTTACGACGCGCGAACCACGGCGATGCAGGCTGCGTTAAAAGCGTCGGGCCTTTCATCGCCGATCCCGGGCCTGACGGACATGTACGCGCGCGGAACGTTTTCCGCTTGCGCGCCTTACGGGATGTGTTGGGAGCCGTCGCAGGAAACCTGGGAAGCGCTCGCGGCTCCGCCGGCCGCGCAAGAGCCCGCGGCGCAGCGACCCGCGACGGCGCAGTCTGGCGTGCAGAGCGGAACGCCGCGGCAGACGCCGCCTGTGCCGGTCACGTTCCGCACGCTGGTGAGCGAGTGCCCGTTCCCCACGTGGTACAACAGAATAGCAATCGCGAACACGCCGGCGGAACTCGTTACGCTCTCTGAAGCGGCCTACCGCTGGGACCTGCGCCAGCCATGGAGCTGGCCGGTTTGCCACTACGCCCGCTGGATCTACCGCAATCACGGCTATCACGTTGTAGTTCGGCCCAGAAGACCGCACCACCCCGTGCACTGGGTGAGAGACGGGAAGAAAACGGGGTTTGTGCCGGTCGACCCGTCCGACCAGAAGGACAAGCCGCCGGTAAATCTGAAGCACGGGATTTACACGGTGGAAACCGCGAAGGGCGGCGAGCATCTCGAACGGATCAACTACAGCCCCAAATTAGAAGTTGAGACTTTGGCGGCAACTCCGAAAGAATTTCGCGCGCGCGCGAATCCGGGACTTGCCAAGGCGCAGCCGCCTAGCATTGAAGGGCGATTGCTGGCCGACGCGGCGACACGCCCCAAATTGGGGGACGGGAAACCCGGCGAAGCCCAGCGAAATGAAACCAGGATCGGCTATGACTACGGCAAAGGAACTTTTGTGCGAGCCGGCATGGAGCTCGGAGGTCACTCGACGAAGCCCGTCGTGGCGGGCAGTCTGAATTCGCGAGGAAGTTTTTCGGGCTCT
Organism: Acidobacteriota bacterium; assembly: GCA_013289695.1. GTDB lineage: Bacteria > Acidobacteriota > Terriglobia > Acidiferrales > UBA7541 > Palsa-295. The sequence continues at coordinate 32,668 of JABCZK010000035.1, read as the reverse complement.
GGAGGCTCGGGCTCCTCGGGACGAGGCGGTGAAGGAGGCTCCCGTGGTGGCGCGGCTGCGGGCGGCGGGGGTCGTGAGTCGTCGGCGGGACGGTCGAGCGGCGGTTACGCGGGATCGGGCGGAGAGAGCGCTTCGCGGGGTGGAAGCGCGGGCGGCTCCAGCGGCGGTTCGAGCGGGGGGAGTAGCGGCGGCGGGAGTCGGCCGAGGTAATTTGCGCACCGCGAAGGACGACCGCTACATTTATCACGGATGGTTCTCGGGTGCCGGTGCATACTGGGCGGCGAATTGTTTGAATGATGGAAGCTCGATTCCCGATCGGCCGCGGGATCGCTCCGGAAAGTTAGCATTCATCCGCGAGAATCTTAAAGCGCGACAATCCTCGTGCAGTTACTTGACGCCTGCGGTGGCCGCCACAGCGACGGGACCGATCCCAGTTTCCGACGCTCCCGCGGAGGATAAGGTGCCGTTGGGATTGAGGGTGTAAACCGAAACGGTGCCGTCACCTTCATTGACCACGTAGGCGAACTTGCCGGAAGGGTCGAACGCACCACGGTATGGTTGCAGCCCGGTCGCGATCGTGGCCGGCAAATTTGGCGTCAGGTTTCCCGTGTTGGCGTCGAGCACGTACATGGAAACTGTGTTGTCCAGCCGGTTCATCACGTACGCAAATTTGCCTGTGGGGTCCACGATCACGGAAGTGGGCTGGTTTCCCGTGAGGACCTCGCTGAGCATACTCGGGCTCAAGACTCCGGTGACGGGATCGATGGTGTATTGCGACACGGTGTTGTTGGCGTAGGTGTTGGGGACGTAGGCGAATTTGCCGGAGGGATCCACGGTGACGCCAAACGGCGAGCCTCCGGTCGGCACCGTTGCAGGCGTCGTCGGGGCTAACACTCCGGAATTGGGGTTGATCGTGTACATGGAAATTGTGTCGTCGTCTTGGTTCGCAACGTAGGCGAATTCGCCGGAAGGGTGAACCGTGACGGAGAGGGGGCTCGAACCGGTGGCAACGGAAGCGGGCATGATGGGCGTCAAGACTCCCGTGGCTGGATTGATGGTGAACATGGAGACCGTGTTGCTGTCGCTGTTCGCGGTGTAAACGAATCTGCTGAAAGGATCGATGCCGATTCCCTGCGGCAAAAATCCCGTCGCGATGGTGGCTGGCGTTGTCGGAGTAAGGACACCGGTGCTGGAATCGATGGTGTACATCGAGATGGTGGCTTGGTCAGAGGCGTTGGAGACAAGATTCGCCACGTAGACAAACTTGCCGCTGGGATCGACGACCATGTTTGCGCCTTGGAACCCGGTCGCGACGATTGCAGGATTCGTGGGCATTAGGGCGCCGGTGCAGGAGTCTATGGTGAACATCGAAACAGAGTCGGTGTTGACGGCATCCAGGACGTAGGCAAATGCCGGCTGGGTTGCGGGCGTACAGGTATTTGCGGGAGGCGTAGGCATGAGATTCGAATTTCCTCCGCCGCAACCGCTGACCAGCAGTGCCAGCAGACTGCCAACTGCAACCCCCAGGCGTTTTGCAAACATGTCCACCTCCGCTTGCGGTGCCATCTCAACCGGAGGTGTAGTGTTTACCAAACAAGAACGCAATAATCAAGCTATCTGAACGTTACCGGAGAGCAAAGCTGACGGCTGCACGCCGCCTTTTCATCTGCTCGGATCAGCGCGCTAGGCCGGGAACGTTGTGGTGGAGTTTGCCCGGCGAGGATCGCGCGAGACTCACCTGAGCGGATCGAAGGGAGCATGGCTGTTCCCCAATGGGTTAGATTGGCGACTTTTCGCGTGGATTTCCGGCGCGGTTTCAGTGGGATTGCGTTGCTCGGCTGATTTGCGCATGTTCATTCACGCTATGGAGCGTCCCACATGCGGACATTCTACCCTCGGCGTGCTGCTCGACAATTGAAATAACTCATGTGTGATCAGCGTTATGCGTGACGGCCAATTTGGAAGCGAAGATGCTCAAGATGGCCTAGGCTATTTCCTGCGTTCGCGGCATTCTCGACAAACATCGTGGAGGCGACATGGGGACGATTGTTCAGGACATTCGGGTCGGGCTGCGGATGCTGCTGAAGAATCCGGGGTTCAGTGTGGTGGTGGTGTTGACACTGGCGTTGGGGATCGGCGCGAACACGGCGGTCTTTAGCATCGTCAATTCGTTCTTGTTCAGCCCGCTGCCGGTGCGCGATCCGGGGCGGCTGATTGTGATGGCATGCGAGGACCCCAAGGCCGCCTTCCCGCACGAAGTTTCCAACGCTGATTTGCAGGATTTTGAGGCGCACAGCCAGGTGACGTCGGACATGACGGCGTTTCTGGTGAACTTCGCGGGGCTGAGTACTGGCAATCGCAGCGAACGCGTTTTTGTGACGTTCGCCAAGGGGAATTATTTTTCCATGCTGGGCGCGCAGCCTGCGCTGGGGCGGTTGTTTCTGCCGAGCGAGGGGGAGACGGCGGGCGCCGATCCCGTGATTGTCCTGGGTTACGCGTATTGGATGCGACGATTCAACGGCGACCCGTCAGTGGTGGGCAAAAGCGTGAATTTGAATGGGCAGCCGGTGACGATCATCGGAGTTGCGCCCAAACGCTTTTTCGGAACGTTTTATATCGTGGACTCGGACGCCTACGCGCCGCTGGGGATGTTTGCTAGCAGCGCTGGGTCGGTGGACATTCTCACGGATCGGACGCAGCGCCAGCTGCGGGTGCTGGCGCATTTGAAGCCCGGCGTTTCCATGGCGCAGGCCAGCGCTTCGCTGCAAGTGATCGCGGACAATCTGGCGCGCGCGTATCCGCAGACGGACGCGGGATTGAAGATGGATTTGATTCCGGAAAAACTGGCGCGGCCGGAAGCAGCGTCGGCGAGTTTCTGGCCGGTGATCGCTTCGGTATTCATGGGCCTGGTGGGGCTGGTGATGGTAGTGACTTGCGTGAACGTGACCAACCTGCTGCTGGCGCGGGCTTCGATGCGCGCCAAGGAAATGGCGGTGCGCGCCGCGTTGGGTGCAGGCCGCGCGCGGCTATTTCGCCAATTGCTCACGGAGAGTTTGCTGCTTTCGGGGCTGGGAGCTGCGGGTGGCGCGTTCATCGGCATGTGGCTGATGAAATGGATTGAAACGCTGCAGTTGCCGGGCGATATGGCGTTGCGCACCACGCAGCCTTTTGACTGGCGGATGTTTCTGTTCGTCGCCTCGCTGGCCGTGATTTCGGGACTGCTGGCGGGCTTGGCGCCGGCGTGGCGCGCGACGCGAATTGACTTGAACGAAACGCTGCGCGCAAGCGGGCGCAGCCTGACTGGTGGAATCGCGCACAACCGGCTGCGCAGCGTGTTGGTGATCGCGCAGACGGCGGGGTCGCTGGTGGTACTGATCATGGCGGGACTTTTCCTGCGAAGCTTGCAGCACGCACAAAAGGCCGACCTGGGATTCAAGCCCGAGCACGTACTGAACCTCACGATGGACGTGCACGAACTCGGTTACGACGAGCAGCGCGGCGCGAATTTTTATCGCGAACTCGGCAGCCGTGTGCGCGCTTTGCCTGGAGTTGACTCCGCGGCGTTCGCTTACTCGGTGCCGATGGGTTACTACAGCGCGGGGCGCAATCCGCTGTGGAGCGAATCGCAGCGCGGCGTGCCGGCAGCCCAGGTGCCGACGGTGGGGTTCAACAAGGTGGATGCGGATTATTTCCGCACGATGGGGATGGAAATTTTGCGCGGGCGCGCGATTGACGAACGCGACCAGGCTACGACTCAACCTGTCGCGGTGATCAACCAATACCTAGCCGAAAAACTTTGGCCGGGGCAGGACGCGATCGGGCATCACTTCCGGCGCGGGATGGACGACGCGGTGCCGGTGGAAGTGGTGGGCGTGGTGAAGTACAGCAAGGGCACGTTCATCGCCGAGGATCCCGGGCCTTATTTTTACCTGCCGTTGACGCAGAGTTATTCTTCGGTACGCGTGCTGCATATTCATAGCTCGCTGCCCGCGGGCGATATCGCACGTGAGGTGCAGGCGCAGGTGCACGCTCTGGATCCGAATCTTCCAGTTTTTGATGTGATGCCTATGACTACATCTCTCGAGGGCGGAAACGGATACTTCTTCATGCGGGTTGCGGCGACTTTTGCGGGGGCGCTGGGCGGATTGAGTTTGCTGCTGGCCGTGGTCGGGATGTACGGCGTGATTGCATATGCCGTGAACCAGCGAATTCACGAGATCGCGGTGCGCATCGCGTTGGGCGCACAGAAGCAGAATATTTTTGGAATGGTGATTGGGTTCGGATTGAAGTTGGTGGTGGCGGGGCTCGCGATTGGCGTGGCGATGGCGGCTGGCCTTTCGCGATTTCTAGAGAGTTTGCTGGTGAATACGGGGGCGCTGGATCCGATCGCTTACCTGTCCGCGTCATTCGTTCTGGTAGCTGTGGCAGCGCTGGGATGTTACATACCGGCGCGGCGGGCGGTGCGCGTGGATCCGATGATTACGTTGCGGTATGAGTAGGGCGTTGCGTACCTGATAGACGTTATTTCTCCAAGTTTGGATGTACATGGGGCCGATCTGCGGGTGGGGCGTTTGGGGCGCGGCTTATGAAAACTTCTGTGTGCGTGTGTCTTCTGGCTTTCTTCTGTCGGGGATTTGCGGCGTTCGGTCACAACGCCACTGCGCCTACAGTGATTGACGCGCCGGAGTTTCAGGCACGGCGCAAAGCGGCGCTGGAGAAAGTGCCCGATGGAATTATTTTGCCGCGCTCGGCTTGGGGAATGAAGCATTGGGACGAATCCGAGTTCCACCAGGACCCGAGCTTCTACTACTTTACCGGCTTGGCCAACGCGCACGCTGCGATTCTGGCGCTGGACGGCACAAAAAAAGAATCGTGGTTGTTTGTGCCGCCGCGGATGCCTTTCGGGGCGGACTTGCATGGCGTCGATGCCGTTTTCTTCGATCCGGGCGCAACGAATGAACAGGAATTGGGGATTGCTATGGCGGAGGGCGCGCCGAAAACTTTTCAGGCTGGAAACGTGCTTCGCTTCGAGCCGCTGCTGACTGCGGGAAATCAGGCTTTCTTTGTTGAAGATACTTTTCTAATTACGGCTACGGGACACGAAGTGGTGAACCCCGCGCTGCCATACGCTCCAAGGGATATTGAGCGGGCGATGAAGCAGCATGCGCGCCAGTAGGAGTGCCCGTCCCGCGTTACGCGAAGCTGGACCATATTTCCACGAAAAAGCAGATCCCTCTCTGCGTCCGGCGCCCGCCACACTGCGGCGGGAAAGAAAAAGCGCGGGACTCTGTTCCCTTCGCGGAAGGCACTCAGGGCAGGCGGGATGACGCGCAACATTTTTTCGGCGGGCGCGTCGTCAGCGAGATTGTTCCGCTTCATTTGATTCCCTTCCCGGCGGCACATAGGTTTTCTGCACGATAGGTGCGGGCGGCCCGGGAGAACTTTCTGTTTTTGGTTTGCGTTCGTGCTTGGCCTCGCTTTTCGCGAAAAGCTTCGCGGCGATGAGCATCGCCGCGAATGTGCCGCTCAGCAGCGCGATCTGCTTCCAGCCGCTTATTTTGGAGGCGTTACCCAGCAACGTCAGTCCCGCGAAGCAGCACAGCAGATGTACGCAAAACACCTGCAGGGATGATTGGCCCATCAGGACTAACGGGCCGACCGCCAGCGGCTTCCAAATTCTCTGCGTGACGATCAGCAGCATCGCCACGGCGGTGAAATCCAGCAGGCGCAGCGGACCCAGGTGCCATTTGTCGAAGAGGAATTCGGTTGGGCCGAGCCGCAAGCCGTACTCGATCGTGCACCGCAACACAAAGCACGCCACGGCGATCAAGACCGCGGGAACTACGGCGCGCTTCGCCCACTTTTCAATCGGCAGATTATTTTGCGCCCAACGCACGCCGAGCCATACGCCGGCGATCCACAAGAATTGCCATGCCCATAGATCGAAGGAGCCCATTTCGTTCAGAGGAATGTGCGCGGGGATAATTTTCGCCCCGACCTTATACGCATCGGCACGCAGGCCGAATTGCGCGAGCGCCCAGAGAGAGAAACCTGTCCACAGGATGGGCTTCCATCCGATTCTGCGCGCGAGCAGCAGCGCCCCGGAGGTGAACATGAGAAAGATGATGTACATCGGCAAAATATCGAGCAGCGGCGGGCGATAAATCAGCAGGAACGCTTCGATGACGGAGCGTTTGGGGCCGGCCATGAAGTAAAAATCCAGAAGATTGTGCAGGCCGGGGCGATTGCCGCGCGACGCGATGGGCACGGCAACTAGAAACGCGAAAATCAGCAGGAGCGCGTGGTAACAATAAAGGCGCCACGTGCGCGCCCAGAGCCTTAGGGTCATGGCTTTGTAGCCATCGTGTTCCGCCAGGCGGAAATAAATTCTTCCGGTGAAAAGCGCTGAGAGGAAAATGAATCCTTCGGCGGCGGAGACGAAGCCGAAAGGCTGGTTGACGTAGGCGCTGGCGGCCGTGGGCAAATGCGTCAGGGTGATCCATACCAGCATCAGCCCGCGCGCGGCGTCGAGTTCCAGACGGCGTCCCATCACAGCGTTAGACGGGGGACCGTTGGCAGCGGTTGCTGACTGCTCGGAGTGCATGGCTCTGGCAGCTTATCAGAAGCAGAAGATTGCGACGATGCACGCGCTGCGGCCGCGGTGCGTTACTTTGACCACGAGGATCCGCGCGGACGAACGCAGAACACTCGTGCTAAAGTTTAAGGTTCGGAGGGACTCGTGTTTTCTTCGCGGCGAAAGTTTCTTGTGCTTCTGGTTCTGTGTCTATCAATCGCGGTTCCGGCTCATGCAAAAACTCACGACACTGGTTTCCTAGATCGCAGCATCACGGTGCGAGGCGCAACCTACAAATACCAAGTCTTCGTTCCGGACACTTGGACGCCATATCAGAAATGGCCGGTGATTCTGTTCCTGCATGGGACGGGCGAACGCGGCGAAGACGGCCTGCAAGAAACGGACGTAGGGATCGGCACGGCGATTCGCAGCAACCGCAGCGTTATTCCGGCGATCGTCGTGATGCCGCAGTGCCGCCCGACTTTTTGGTGGGAACAGCCGCCAATGGACGATTTGGCGATCGCTGCGCTGGACGCTGCGATCAAGGAATTCCACGGCGACGTCCGTCGCACTTACTTGACTGGGCTTTCCATGGGAGGCTTCGGCACGTGGTACCTGGCGGGCAAATATCCGGGGAGGTTCGCGGCGCTGATCGTAATTTGCGGGGGCATCCGTCCACCAGCAGCCGCGTTGAAAGCGAATCCCGCGCTTGCGAAATGGACACCGGCGGACGACCCCAAGAGCTACGCTGACGCGGCCGCGAAGGTGGGCAATACTCCAGTCTGGATTTTTCACGGCGCGGACGACGACATCGTTCCGGTGACGGAATCGCAGCGGATGTATGCAGCGATGAAAGAGATTGGCGCCGATGTTCACTACACGGAATTTCCCGGCGTCAGGCATGCTGCCTGGGACAAAGCCTACGACGATCCGAAATTATTTCCGTGGCTGTTCTCGAAAGCGCTGGCCGTGAAGGACAAATAGCGCGTGGCGGCGATTGCCGCAGTTCGCTTGTGCCGGGAACACAGGTTATGAGCCGTGCAGATTTTTTGGGGAGGCGCACATCATGAGATATGTGATTTTCGGAATGCTTGAGAGCTACGGGGAGGCGGAGGCCGCCGTGCAGGATCTGGAGCTCGCGGGCATCACGGGCGGACAAGTGGAAGTGATCAGCGATATTGACGAGGATGCGCGCACCGCAAACACTCCCGGCGAGCCCTCGACAAATTCCGGCGAGCCGCAGCACAGCTGGATTGCGCGCTTATTTGGCGCAGGAGGCGCGCCCAAAAAACGCGAAGTGCGCGACGAATCGGGCGCGATGCCCGATTACATCGGCGAGCAGGAATATTACGCGAGTCATATTAAACAGGGTGGCGCGGTGGTGGTCGTGCGCACGACCGCGGAGCAAGCCGCGAATCGCGCCGCGGCGATTTTGCACGAGCATGGCGCGCGGACTCCGGGAAGCAAGGGTGGGCCGGTTGTGCGGCGCATTGAATAGCTCTGCGCTTCGAGGAACTCCCAGCAACGCCAATTCGCTGGCGCTCTGCGCGTGTGCGGCGCGCCCTGAAATAGAATGTCAGCCGAGCGGTGACTCGGGGTCCAGTTGGGTCAAAACCGGCTCGCGGACGCGAGACTTCGCGAACGCACTGCCCAGAATGCCTAGAAAGACGACACACACGGTATCGAGCGGGTGTCGCTGGTCCATGCCAGGATGGGTGATGTAGTACACCAGTGGATAGCTGAATAGGACGAGAAGAAACGGGACGACAGCTTGCCGGTCGATTTGATAGGCGCGGCGCAATCCGATCAACAGAAGCACACTGATCGATGAGCAAAACGCGATGTTGGGAAATGCAAAGGGTTCGCCCGCCAGGTAATCCGGGCGCAGCGACCAAAAGCCGGTCCAGGTGAAGATAATACGTTTCGCGGTGAGCCACAGGAACAGGCCAGGATAATGGCGAATAAAAGCAATCGCCTCACGGCGCTTCTCTCGCATGAAGGCGAGCTCACCGAGCGTTCGATATTTCTCCATTTCGGTATCGTTGTGCGCCGGGTTGGTCCAATCGGGATATAGATCGGATGTGTCTCCCGTATTGCCATCCCACAGTACCAGCCCGAATTGATTGCGAAAAGGAACGAAGCGACCGAACGTACGGTAGTTCCGGACGAACCACGGCGAAACGGTGAGCAGCAGCGCCAGCGATGCCGCCGCTTGGCGGCGGCCCCACTCCATGCCGGATCGACGGCGACGCCAGATCAGCCATCCCCAGAGGAACGGCAGACACGAAAGGATCACGGGAATAATGAGCGCCGCCACGCCCCATAGGACACCGTACGCCATCCATCGCAGGGTGTTCGTTTCGTCCTCGATCGCGAGCGTGCACCAGAGAACCAGCGCGACCATCAGCGCATCCAGAGAATGGCCCCACATGTATCCGACCGAGAAATAGATGGCATAGGGGAACAGCGCCCAGATCCATCCGGCCCAAAGGGCAGGCGAGCGCCCAAAAGCTCGGCGCGTCATGAAATAAATGGGAATGCACGTCAGCGCGGAAAAAAGACCATTTAGAATCAATATGACCCACGCCGACGCATGCGTGTGAATGCCAAAAACCAGGTACACGGCAGCAAGCAGTGACGGATAGACAGGGGCGCTCCAAGCTGTTGGACCCGTCTTTCCGAACAGAGGTGAGCTGAAGCCCTCGCCCGAGGCTATGGAGGTGGCAATTCTTCCTTCCTCGCAGCCAAAATTCCAGTAGTCGCGCGCCGGGTCCGTGAATCCACCAATCAGAAAGGGAATGACTGCAATTCGGATTGCCAGCGCCAGCGCGACCATGATTCCAATTGTGCGGGCGATGCTGACATTTTGCGCCTGAGACATTTCTGTCGCACTCTCCTATGGGGTATTGGCACTGCTTGCGGCCGGGCCGTGATTCATCCGACGAAATCCGACCGAAGGCCCGTCATACAGAATCATCGCTCGTCCGAACCGGCGTTTGCTGAATCAGACTCAGCGACTGGCGCAAGGGCCAAGTCGTCCAGCATGAAAGCAGTGATCAGCGGCTGAATCCGAATTTGCGATTTGGGCCTTCGCTCGGAGTCCTCTCTTGCCCCGGGTGCGCAGACATTATGCGAGATTATCTATTGAGGCAAGATAAACACTTATATCAGCGCTCGCGCACCATATCTAGTGTAGCGCAAGTTTGAGGCATTGGAATCCGCCTAGCTTCGTCAGTCCACTCCACAATTAGCCGCAGTACATCCTAACGAACGCAACAAGCGGAAATTTGGCGCGATCGAAGCTAGGAGGGATTGGCGGAAGATGCCGGAATTGTTACAATAGGGATTGGCTGGCTGATTGTGGCCGGCTCTCATCCAGATTACCGGGACGAAGCTCCCCAGGCAGGAAACCAAACGAATGGCTGCACGCACGCTGTACGAAAAAATTTGGGATGCCCACGTCGTGAGAGAAGAGCCGGGGCAGCCCACCTTGATTTATATTGACCGACATCTGATCCATGAGGGCACTTCGCCGCAGGCGTTTGCCGGACTGAAGGCTGCGGGGCGCAAAGTGCGTCGGCCGGAGCTGACTTTTGCCGTGATGGACCACTCCGTTTCGACGAAGAATCGCCTGCTGCCGGTGCTGGATGCGGACGCGCGCGGGCAGTTCGAAGCGCTGGAGCGCAATTGCGCGGAGTCGGGCGTGCACCTATTCGACATGAACAGCAAGAACCAGGGCATCGTGCACATCATCGGGCCGGAGCTGGGGATTACGCAGCCGGGGCAGACGATCGTTTGCGGCGACAGCCACACTTCGACGCATGGCGCGTTTGGCGCGCTGGCTTTTGGAATCGGCACGAGCGAAATCGAACACGTGCTGGCGACGCAGTGCTTGACGCAATTTAAATCGAAAACGATGAAGGTGGAAATTAGCGGCAAGCTGCCGCGCGGAGTGACGGCCAAGGACATTATTCTGGCGGTGATCGGAAAAATCGGGATCGCCGGCGGCAATGGATACGTTTTCGAATATACGGGAGAAGCGGTGCGCGGACTTTCGATGGAAGGGCGCATGACAATGTGCAACATGTCCATCGAAGGCGGGGCGCGCGCGGGGATGGTGGCGCCGGACGAGACGACATTTACGTATATGGAGGGACGGCCGTTTGTTCCGCGCGGGCGGGAATTCCAGGCGGCGGTGGATTTCTGGCAGACGTTGCCGACCGATACCGACGCACAATACGACGACACCTTGACCTTCCAAGCGCGCGATTTGGCGCCGATGGTTACGTGGGGCACGAATCCGGGGATGGTGACGCAGGTTTCTGATCGCGTGCCGGACCCGGCCTCATTCAGCGACCCCGTGGATCGCGAGGCTGCCACGCGTGCGCTGGTATATATGGATTTGAAACCGGGCACGGCGATGGAGGATATATCGCTCGACCGCGTGTTCATCGGCTCGTGCACGAATTCGCGGCTGGAAGATTTGCGCGCGGCGGCGAAAGTGGTGGCGGGAAAACACGTGGCCAAATCGTTGAAGCAGGCGCTGGTGGTGCCGGGTTCGCGCGTGGTGAAGGCGGAAGCGGAAGCCGAGGGGCTGGATAAAGTTTTTGTCGCGGCGGGTTTTGAATGGCGCGATGCAGGTTGCAGCATGTGCATCGGGATGAATGACGATGTGCTGCTGAGCGGTGAGCGTTCGGCGAGCACCTCCAATCGCAATTTCGAGGGACGGCAAGGTAAGGGCGGGCGCACGCACCTGGTGAGTCCGGTGATGGCGGCCGCGGCGGCGATTGAAGGCCACTTCGTGGACATCCGCAAGTGGAACAATGTGGACGGAGCGGAGTGACGATGGAACCTTTCATCAAGCATACGGGATTGGTGGCGCCGCTGGATCGCGTGAATGTGGATACCGATCAGATGGTGCCGAAGCAATTTTTGAAGTTTCAGACGCGACAAGGGTACGGGCGCGTGCTTTTTTATGATTGGCGCTATCTGCCGGGGGAGAAGCCGAACCCGGAATTTGTTTTGAATGCGCCGCGTTATAAGGGCGCTTCGGTGATCCTGGCGCGCGCTAATTTTGGCTGTGGTTCGAGCCGCGAACATGCGCCTTGGGCGATTCTGGATTATGGGTTTCATGCGATTCTGGCGCCTAGCTACGCGGACATTTTTTACAACAACTGCTTCAAGAATGGGATTTTGCCGGTGACTTTATCGAACGAACAGATTGATGAGGTTTTTGCGCGAACCGAACGTAAGGAAGGTTATCGCGTTACTGTGGATCTGGAGAAGCAGGTGGTAACGGATGACGAGGGACTGCGCTATTCGTTTGAGGTGGATCCGTTCCGGCGGGATTGTTTGCTGAAGGGGCTGGATGATATTGGGCTTACGTTGGTGCACGAACCGCGCATTTCTGCGTTTGAAGCTGCACATTTGAAGCATCCGAAGATGTATGACGCTGTGGATGTGAAGCATCACAACGAGTCGCCGCAGTCAGCACGACACAACTGACCTTCCTTTCGTTCAATTCATTTATTTAAATTTGCGAATCTTGGTGCGTGGACGCCTGCGTTGCGGCGAGTTGTGTTGTGGCTGCTTGTCTGCGCTACGGCCATGGGCTGACGTGTTTGGCGCGCGAGGCAAGCCTCGCGTGGGCTGTTTTGTTGCCCGACCTTGAGCCGGGCGAAAGCGGCGGCAAGCCGCCGCACTCCATATGGTTCCGCGGCGGGGACTGCTTTTGCGCGCAGCGGTTTATTCGTGGGCGCGGATTACTGGCTCGGGGGATTCTGGCGCGATCGGGGCGGGGCCTTTTAGTTCGGCTAGCAGGATGCCGGCGAAGATTAGCGCAGCGCCCAATAGGATGCGGCCGCCTAGATGTTCGCGGGCCAGAAGCCAGGAGGTTAGCGCGGCGAAAACTGGTTCGAGGCTGATCAATATGGCGGTGTGGGTCGGCGAAGTGTATTGCTGCGCCCAAGTCTGCGCGGAGAAGCCGAAGGCTGTGGAGCCTAACGCGGTGACTAGCACGGCGAAGATTAGGGTGCCGCTCCAGACCCAGCGGGGGTGTTCGACGTTGGTGACGGAGAGCAGCGGCAGCGCGATGGTCGCGAGAATCGCGGTGGTGGCGACCTGCACGACGGCGAGCGCGCCGACCGAGTGATGCGCGATGTAGCGGCTGATGTAAATCATGTGCACGGCGAACATCACCGCGCAGCCGAACACCAGCGGATCGCCGCGATTCAGGCCGCCGAAACCTTCGGGCGGCACGGTGAGAAAATAGAGGCCGGCGAGCGCGGCCAGGGCGCCGGCCCAGATCCAAGCGTTCACGCGACGTTTGCTGAAAACTGCGAGCAGCAACGGAACGATTACCACGCTCGAGCCGGTGATGAACGCAGCCTTCGAGGGCGATGTGAATTTCAGGCCGGTGGTCTGAAACGCGTAGCCAGCGAACATAAAGAAGCCGATTTGCGCGCCGGCCCAGATGGAGCTCCGTGTCAGTCCGCGCAGCGCGCGGCGGAAGAAAATCGCCATCACTACGGCCGCCAGCGCGAAACGCACAGCGATGTACACGAAGACGGAAACGTCGGCGAGCGCGTCCTTCACCACGACGAACGTCGCGCCCCAGATGAGCGCCGTGAATCCCAGCGCCAGATCGGCGCGGAAGTGTTTGCTGAACATGGACCGAAGAGTTTATGCGCTGCGCGCGAGAGTGACAAGACGAGAAAAGTTGCCGAGAAACGTTGCCGCAACTGCGTGCGGCAGGTTTATTGACGCGCGCGGTGCGCTATAGTACAGAAGGTGTTACCCATGCGCTGGCCATTTGCCGCGATTGTACTTGCCATTCTCAGCCTCGCGATTCTATTGGCGGTTCCCCTTCCCGGCGCGAGACACGAAACGTGGATCGAATTGCGCAGCCCGAATTTTATCGTGGTGAGCAACGCAGGTGAAAAGCAGGCGCGCAAGGCCGCCATCCGTTTGGAACAGATGCGCGCGGTCCTTCGCCAATCGCTGCAGGTTGCCAAAGAGCACGCGAGCGTGATGGTCACGGTGCTGGCCGTGAAAGACGAAGCTTCCATGAAGGCTCTGCTGTCAGAGTACTGGAGCCAGAACCACGTGCATCCCGCGGGGATCTTTATTTATCAAATGAATCAATATTTTGCCGCGATCCAGCTGGATGCTTCAGGTTTGGATCCTTATCACACGATTTATCACGAATATTTTCACTCGCTGACAATGCCTTATTATCCGAATTTGCCGTTGTGGATTTCTGAGGGCTTGGCGGAATTTTACGGCAATTCGCAGATCAGCGATTCCGGGGTGGTGGTGGGGCGCGCGGACGCTGACCTGATCGCCCAACTCAGACAGGGAAACCTGATTCCTCTCGATGTTCTTTTCAAGGTGGATTACCGGTCCCCTTATTACAACGAACAAAACAAGACCTCGCTTTTTTATGCGGAGTCGTGGGCGCTGACGCACTACCTGATGCTGGGCGATAAGAGGGCGCACAAGCCGATGCTCGATGCCTACCTCGATGCGCTATTGCACGGAGCGGCCCAGGAGCAAGCCGCGGCGAAGTGTTTCGGGGATCTGCACAATCTGCAGAGGACGCTGCAAGCCTATATCGGAAAACAGACGTTTTACGTGTTTACGTCCGGACCCCCGCCGGAGATACCCGCCAGCGAACTGCAGGCACGTGAACTTTCCGACGCCGAGGTGGATGCGTATCGCGGCGGATTCGCCGCCGTGCGCGGGAAATCGCAGGACGCCATCACGATGCTAGAACGAGCCGTGAGGGCCGACCCGAAGCTGGCGCTCGGTTATCAGTACCTGGGGTTCGCGGAGTATCAGGACAAAAAGTACGCGGAGGCGCTGGCGGATTTCACCCGCGCGATCGAATTGAATCCGACGAATGCGCTGACGCGATTTCTGCGCGCGTATCTAACTTCCACGCAACGCGGAGCCGTGGGCGATGACGCGCAGATGGAGGAGGATTTGCGCGCGGCGATCGCGATCAGCCCGGAATTTGCGCCGCCGTATGGCGTGTTGGCCATGTATGTGGCGAATCGCGGCAATGATTTGCCAGAGGCGCTGAGGCTGGCGCAAAAGGCGCAGGCCCTGGAACCGGGAAACTCGATCTATCAGATTGATTTGGCGAGCGTGTTGGCGCGCATGAATCGTTTTCAGGAGGCGCGCAAAATTGCAGTGCATGCGCGCGCCAACGCTACGAATCCCGGGGAGCTAGCGGAAGCCGAACGGTTTCTGGCTTATCTCGATCAGCTAAGACAAGATTCAGATGACGATTCGGCCGAAGATTCCGATGCGCAGGGGCCTGCGGCAGTGCAGCAGTCTTCCTCTGCATCATCGGCTGCGAATTCCGCGACGGGCGCTCCCGCAGCCGATAGCGCCCGTCCGCACGCGCAGACGGTTGGCGGCGACGCAGCGAACGCTGGAGATTTGCGCGAGGCGACCGGCATGGTGACGAAGCTGAGTTGTATCGGCGGATTGAAATTCGAGCTGGATACTGGCGCTGAAAGGTTGACCTTACATATTAAACCTGGCACCGATCTTCCGATTCGACTGACCACCCGGCCAACTGGACGGTTTAACGCGTGCACGGGGTTGCAAGGTCAGCGCGTGAAAGTGACTTACCAGCCGGACGATGCCAAGGGAAAGGCTGGCACGCTGGCGTCGCTCGCGGTGCTTTCGGGAACTGGCGGTGACACGGGCGGGCGGCGGCTCGGCGGCGGCGCCGATCACAGCGACCCGGTCACTACTTCTGTGGAAGGTAATGTGACGCACGTGCTGTGCAGTGGAAACGAGCTTACTTTGAATCTGGATGCGGGGGAGAGGGCGCTTATTTTGCATGCGCGGGATGCGACGCGCGTGCAATTCGAGCAGGACGTGGCGTTTGATGCGGGGGATTTTCAGCCGTGCACGCAGTTGAATGGGCGCACGGCGAAGATTACGTTTGTTGGGGTGCATGGTAAGACTTACGACGGGGAGATTCAGTCGGTGGAAGTCCTGAAATAGCGCGAACGAAATGGGCTCGCTGAAGATCCCGTCACGCGATCAGTGGGAAATTGCCGGTTCAGGCTCTTGGTAGACGATGCGGCCGCCAGCAATGGTCATCTTCACGGGCGTTGTTAGCAGCTCGGGCGCGGGGATCTGGAGCAGGTTGGCGGGATACACCACCAGGTCCGCGAACATTCCTGGCGCGATTGTGCCTTTGCGTTTTTCCTCGAATTCGGCGTAGGCCGAGCCAACCGTATACGCGTGCAGGCAATCTTTTATCGGCAAACTTTCCTGGGGCTGCCAGCTTGCGCTGCCCTGCGGCAACTCGCGCGTGACGCAGGCGTAAATTCCGCGCAGAGGATTGAGCGGCTCGACGGGATGGTCCGTGCCAAACGCCAGATGCACGCTGTTCTGTTCCATGCTGCGCCAGGCGTAGGCGCCGCGCGAGCGTTCGGGGCCGAGGCGGTCGCTGGCCCAGCGCTCGTCATCGAGCAGGTGCGAGGGCTGCATGGAAGCGACGATATCGAGCCGGCCGAAGCGCGCGAAATCGTCGGGCGCGACGACTTGCGCGTGCTCGACGCGGGCGCGGCGGTCGCGCGGACCATTTGCCGCGACGACAGCAGCGAAAGTATCCAGCGCGACGTGGTTGGCACGATCGCCAATCGCGTGAAAGGCGAGCTGAAATCCGGCGCGGTCGCGGTCGATCGCCATCGGCGCGAGTTTCGCTTCCTCCATGTGCAGAAGTCCCGACGTGCCGGGCGCGTCCGAATATGGCGCGAGCAGCGCAGCCGTGCGCGAGCCGAGCGAACCATCGAGAAACGCTTTCAGCGCGCCGGTCTTGAGCCACGGATCGCTTGCGCCCCATTCGCTACGCAGCGCTTCGAGTGTGGCGACCGGCAAAGTGAAATCGAGCCACTCCGTGATGCGCGCCGTCAACTTCCCTTCCTTGCGCAGCTGCTGATAGATCAGGAAATTGTCCTTGCTGAACGAAACATCGCGGCTGATTTCCAGATAGGAATTATCCTGCAGCGAAGTGAGGCCGTTGCGAGCGGCGTCGGCGAGGACCAGTTCGATGCCGCGGCGGCGCTCGGCCGAAGCGGGCGCGGCAATTTTGGAAAACACGAGATTCGTCGCGCTGTCTTCCTGCAACAGGCCCGTGGGCTCGTGGGTTTGCGCGTCGCGAACGATGCGGCCGCTCGCGGGATCGGCGGTGTTTTCGGTTACGCCGGAAATTTTCAGCGCGAGTGAATTCGCGATCGCGACGTGACCGTCGACGCGCGCGAAGAACATGGGATGTGTGGTGGAGACAGCGTCGAGATCTTCGCGTGTGGGGTCGCGGCGGCCGGGCCAGAGAGTCTGGTCCCATCCGAAGCCGGTGATCCATTCGCCGGGGGCGCGGTCTTTTATATTGGCGCGAATACGCTGCTGGAATTCCGCGAGCGATTGTGCGCCCGTGAAATCTATGGCGAGCTTGGTGAGCGCGGATTGGCCGATGTGCACGTGCGCGTCGTTGAATCCCGGCATGACGAACGCACCGTGCATATCAATGATGCGTGTGTTTGGGCCGAGCCACGGTTTGATGTCCGGAGCGTCGGCGGCGGAAGTTTTTCGCAGATCGTCGGTATCGCGAGTGCTGTAGGAAACCGCGACGATGGATTCGCCGCGAATCGCGACGGCGCCGGCCCATTCATGCGCGGGGTCCATCGTTTCAATCTTCGCGTTCGTGAGGGCGAGGTCGGCGGCACCTTGCGCAGGAGAAAGTGGCGCGGGGTCTTGCGCGATGATCGGAGTGCTGGATTTTGCGGCGTCAGAATCGGCGGCGGAATTCGCGTAGCGTGCGGCGAGTAGAACCGCAGTGCACATGCCCACAAGGAACAATGCCAGGAGGAACCGGCGGGACATGCTACGGTTGGACTCCGGCGAGCGCGACGGTTGCTAGGAACAGGCGCTTCAGGCCCAATTCGCGGCCGGTGGCGTCGTACCACTCGGCGGTGGTGTGCGAGCCGCCGCCTTTTCCGCCTCCGCCGAGTGAAACGGCGGGGATGTTGAGCGCGAGGGGAATGTTGGCGTCAGTGGAACTGCGTTCCAGGCGCGAGCGATTGCCGAGAAAGCGATCCACGTTGCGCAGAGTTTCGAGCAGCGGGGCATTATCCGGCAACTTTCCGGCGGGGCGCGAGCCGAGCGAGCGGACGATCAGGCGCAGCGTGTTCTGGCCGTCGTGGGCTGCGGACATTTCTTCGCGCGCGCCGGACTGCATCGCGTCGCGCAAAGCGCGCTCCATTTTATTTACTTCGGCCTCGTCCTCGGAGCGCAGGTCCACCTTCACGGCGGCGCGCGACGGGATGGAATTTATGGAGGTGCCGCCTTCGATCATCCCAAAATTGTAGGAGCTGCGCGGATCGTCGGGAACGGGTTGCGCGGAAAATTTCACGATGCCGCGGGAAAGCGCGGTGATGGGATTGGGCGCGCCGAAATCAGACCAGCTGTGTCCGCCCGGGCCGGTGACGGCTATTTCGAAGCGGTGCGAGGCGACGCCTTGCGTAGTGATGTGTTCCGTCGAGGCGCCATCTACCGCGATTACTGCTGCGAGGCGCGAAGCGTAAGTTTCCACCAACGCGCGAATGCCGCGCAGGTTGCCTTCGCCTTCTTCGCCGACGTCGCCCGCGAGCACGATGGTCTTCGTCGTTTGAATGCGCGATTCGGATAGCGCGCGTGCCACGCCCGCGAGCGCGGCGAGACCGGCGCCATTATCAGCGACGCCGGGAGCTGTGAGGCGATTCGAGTGGCGTTTCACGCGAACATCGGTGCCGGCGGGAAACACTGTGTCGAGATGCGCGGCCAGTAAAATTACGCTGTTCGCGTCTGAGCCGGGGCGCTCGGCGATTACGTTGCCGAGTTTGTCGAGCTGAACTTTCAGGCCGGCCGCTTCGAAGATTTTTTTCAGGTATTCGGCGCGTGGCGCTTCTTTGAATTCAGGGGCGGGGATTTCGGTGAGATGGATCTGCTGGTCGGTGACCCAGACGGCGCTCGTGTCAATCCAGGCGAGGGCGCGGGCGCACGAGGGATCGTCGGCGAGTTTCTCGATCGAGTCACCAGCGGCGCGCGCGTAAAGTGTGGCCATCGTTAAAAAGATACCGCAGATCAGTGTGAGTTTCACGAGATTCGTGCGGCGAATTCACACGCCGGACAGGAACATTGTACACGGCGGTGAGCCGATTCAGGCGCGATCAAAAATAGGCGTGGCTTCGAGGACCTAAGAATGCTTACGATGGCGACAAAAGCGGAACTTCAACGGCTAAAGCCGCCTGTATGGTGTGCGATTGGTGTCGTGGCTAATGCCACGACTCACCAAGATTCTCGTCTTCGTATATGGACTCTAACCCCGCGACAAAGTATGCGGCGCTGTCGCGCTCACCGCGTCTTGGCGGGTGCTGGCGCGACGGCTGATGCGATGATTGCGTGGATTTCCTGTTCCGTCATGATGCGCTGGGCTTGTTTCGCGGCGGCGAAGATGCGATCGACTAACTCGTCGCTGGCGGCGATACCGCGCTTTTCCAGCCAGTAGATTACATTTGAGCGCCCGCTGAGCGGGCCGATTTCGATAATTTGTTCTAGGCCGAAAAGGTGCGAGGGGACGCCGCTGTAGATAGAGTTGGCCAGCTCGTTGTCGCCCTTCTTATACGCTTTCACGATGGCGGCGGCGTGCACGCCAGTGGCAGTGCGGAATGCGTCGCGGCCGACGACGGGATAATTCGGCGGGATCGGCGTGTGCGTGGCTCTCGAGACGGCTTCGGAATACTGTTTGAGTTTCGACAGGTCCTGTTCGATCAAACCGAGCAGGCGCAGATTGACGAGCATCAGTTCCATCGGCGTGTTGCCGACGCGTTCGCCCAGGGCCAGCGCGGCGGCGTGAACTTGATCGGCTCCGGCGGCGATCGCCGCGAGAGAATTCGCGATGGCCAGGCCGCGATCATTGTGGCCGTGCCAATCCACGCGAATTTTTTCACCGGAGGGCTTTACGACTTCTGCGATGACGAAGTTCACCAGATCGTAGGCGCCGCGCGGAGTGGCATGGCCGACCGTGTCGCACAGAACCACGGCGCGCGCGCCGGCGCGGATTGCGGTGGAATACAGTGTGATCACTGTTGCGGGGTCCGTGCGAATGGTGTCCTCGGTGACATACATCACCGGCAGGCCCGCGGAGGCGGCGAATTTTACGGCGTCTTCGGTGGTGCGCTGAAGATGCTCGACGGTCCAATCTTCTACCAGGCGGCGTATCGGGCTGGAGCCGAGAAAAGTGGCGGCTTCGATGGGGCGGCCCACTTTTTCTGAAATTTCGATGATGGGTTGGATGTCGTTCTTCAGAGTGCGCGCGGCGCAGTTGGGGCGAATTTTCATGCGCGACGTTACGATTTCGTGCGCGAGGGCTTCGGTGTCCGCGTAGGCGCGCGGGCCGGCGCCGGGCAGGCCGATATTGACCGTGTCAATGCCGAGCGATTCCATGAGGTGCAGGATTTCGATTTTTTCGGCGATGCTGGGATCGCGGACGGAGGGATTTTGCAGGCCGTCGCGCAGAGTTTCGTCATTCAGGGCGACGTGGCGCGTGGTGGAGATTTCGGCGCCGGTGTAGGTGTTCCAGTCGTGGATCAGTTCGTGTTTCATTTTGTGCGATGGCGGCCTATTGATGATACTCGCCTCTGTGATGGCTAGCGCCGTCCTCCTGAGCGCAGCGAAGGGTCTCTCGTGTTGTCGTCGCACGTTCGCGCGCGTGCGCACCACGGAATCTCAATACCGTACGGTGTAGCTGCGCGGAGCCTGCGAAAGGCCAGGCTTGTAGATCGTCTGGCAAAATTCGCAGCGATAGATTTCGGCCTTTTTGCCGACCAGTGCTTCGATCTCTTTTGGATAATCGTACCAGCGTTTCAGGTGGCCGCAGCAGAGCTTGCCTTTGGCGTCTTTTTCGTCGCAGGCGCGCATCGTGGGCTTTTTGCGCTTGATTTTCGGGCCAGTCGGCGATTCAGGTTCGGCTGCGGGCGCAGCGGTAGCTGCCGGTGCTGCAGGCGGTGTCGCTGACGCGGCGGCTGGAGCGGCTGGCGTTGGAGTTTCTGGAGTTGCGTCAGTCATTCGATTCGCTCCCTTGTATCTGAGACCGCAACCGCAACAGCTAACTCAATAGATTCAACACAGAGGACACAGAGTAAAAGCGGAGAACACAGAGAAAACCTGCGTCGCGCTCCGCTGCTTCGGTTCCTCGATCTCCTATACTTCCTCTGCATCCTTCACTTTCCTGCCTCGGTGCTTCACGGCATCGCTGCAGATTCAAATTCTGTCGCGGCGGAAAATCACGCCGGGGGCTCCGTGTTTCTTCGTCATCGCCGCCAGGCGGTGGCGCCAGCCGGGCGCGAACAGCGTCTCGACGAACGCATTGGCTGCGGCGGCCAGCTCGGCAGTGTAACCGAACCACCAGGATTTCGCGACGCGCGGCAGGCGGTCCACATCGATATATTTTACTCGAACCATTTCGAGCAGTCCAAGGCGCGAATGGGTGTGGCCCCAGCCGCTCGAGCCGGGTCCGCCGTGCGGGGCTTCGGTGATGCCGTAGTAGCTGGCGACGTCATTGACCATCACGGAGCCGGCACGCACGCGGGAGGCGATTTCGCGGCCGCGGCGATTATCTGTGGTCCAGACGCTGGCGCTGAGGCCGAAGGGCGAATCGTTCGCGAGCGCGACGGCTGCATCGGCGTTGGCGACGTGGCGGATGGCGATCACCGGACCGAAGGTTTCCTCGCGCATCAGCTGCATGGAATGGTCCACGTTCGTTACGATGGCGGGCTGCAGGAAATTAGCGCCCAGGTCGGGGCGGCGATTTCCTCCGGTTAGAACTTGCGCGCCGCGTTCGACTGCATCGTTTAGTTGCGCTTCAACTTTTTCGAGCTGGGTCAGGCGGATCATTGGACCGATTTCGGCGTCGGGATCGGACGCGGGACCGACGCGCAGCTTTTTCGTTTTTTCGACGCAGAGTTGCGTGAAGCGTTCGGCTGCTGGCTGCTCGACGTAGATACGTTCCACGGAGATGCAGGTCTCGCCGCAATTCATGAAGCCGCCCCAGACGGCGGCGCTGGAAGCGATTTCAAGATCGGCGTCGGCGAGGACGATCATCGCGTCTTTGCCGCCCAGTTCGAGGACCGACGGGATCAACTTTTTGGCGCAGGCTTCGGCGATGCGTTGGCCGGTTCCGACGCTACCGGTGAAGAAGACTTTGTCCGGGCCGGCTTCGATGATTGCGGCGCCCAGATCGCCGCGGCCTTGCAGCACTTGCACCAGGCCTGCCGGAAATTTTGCCTGCTCGACCAGTTGGCCGACCAGTTGGCCGCACCACGGCGTCAGCTCCGACGGCTTCAGCAGCACGGCGTTCCCCGTCGCGAGCGCGGGAATTACCTGTGCCATGGGAATCGAGAACGGATAGTTCCAAGGCGAAATGATCGCGATCACGCCGAGCGGATCGAATTCGAGCCAGCCGGATTTCGCTTTCATGGCGATGTTGTGATGCGGCACTCGTTCGGGCCGCAGCCAGCGCGGGGCTTGGCGCGCGAGAAAATCAGCGGTGTCGAGCGCGAGGAGCACTTCGGCGAAGATTGCTTCTACCCGCGGCTTCCCTGCTTCGCGGGTGATTACGTCGGCGATTTCTTCGCGGCGCGCGAAAATTGCATCGCGCAGGTAGCGCAACATTGCACAGCGCTTGCGCAGAGGACGCGCGGACCATTCCATTTGCGCGCTGCGCGCGCGCGCGAAAATCGCGGGCAGGTCGGCGGGCTGGGTCACGGAAAATTGCGCGTTTATTTCTTGCGTGGCGGGGTTGATCGAGTCAATGGTAACCGCGGCGCGCGACGGTGGTGAAACGAGCTGTGAAGGAACCGCCATTTCTTTGGTGATTGTAACTGAAATGCCAGACGACCGCGGAGCTTTAAGTCTCTGACAGCAGCGCAGAACTCGTTTCGAAGCGCACGGGCAAGACTGCCTATGCTACGAAAACCAACGAGCCGGCGCGACGCCTGGCTACCGGCAGGTAGGCCGGCGCTACGTCGTTCGTTCGCGACGTCGGGCCGCATGCATGGCTAGGGAATCGGTGGGATCGGGATATTCGAGGGCTACCAGGTAGAGGCCTTCGGGGGGGACTGTGGGGCCGGAGCGGGAGCGGTCGCGGGCGGCGAAAATTTCTGGGATGTCGGCGGGGGCTAGGCGGCCTTTGCCGACTTCGATTAGGGTGCCGACAATTTTTCTCACCATGTAACGGAGGAAGGAGCGGCCGCGGACGACGTAGGCGATTTCGTCGCGTTGCGGTTCGCGCACGATTTCGGAGGAATGGATCACGCGCTGCATGTCGCGGTCTTTGTCGTTTTCTTCGGAGCCGGTGGATGCGGCGAAGGATGTGAAATCGTGCTGGCCTTCGAATCCGCGGGCGGCGGCGGACATGGCGGCTTCGTCGAGCGGCCAGGGATAGTGGAAGGCGCGACGGTGATCGAAGGGCGGGAGGACTTCGCCGCGATAGATGCGGTAGCGGTATGTTTTTCCTTGCGCGAGCCAACGGGCGTGAAAATCCTGGCCGACTTCTTGCGCGGCGACGATGCGCACGGTCGGGGGGAGCAGCGCGTTCATGCCACGCTGAATTTCGTGCGCATCGAGCGTGGAGTGCGTTTTGAAATGCGCGACTTGGCCGAGCGCGTGAACGCCGGCATCGGTGCGGCTGGCGCCGTCGATGGTGACCGGTTCTTGGGTGATCTGGCGGAGGACGTCGTGGAGGGCGCCCTGGATGGTGGGCAGGCCGGGTTGGAGTTGCCAGCCGTGGAAGTCCGCGCCGTCGTAGGCGATGGTTAGCTTGATCGTTTGCATCTGTCTGCGGCGATTATCTCACGTGCGCGGAAGAGAAAGGCACCACAGATGAACGCGGATAGAGGCAATGATAAAAGCTGACCGTTTCGTTCGAGACAAGCGCTTTGCGGGACTACGGATTTTCGCCGAGATGAAATTCGACGAGTTTGATTTCTGTATCTGCCTCCGTGCCGTGATGGTGGTACTCGTAGGCGGTGATCCCGACTCCCGGCACGAAATCAATCTGCGTATCATCGGGATTCGTGGCGTAGCGAATCGTATATGCGGTGCGAGGTTCGTGCGTAATTCCCTTTACACTGTTTAGTGACGTCTCGCGCACAGAATCCACCATCCAGCAATACTCCGAATCTTCGCGTTGCATTGTTGCGGCATCGCAGCCGAATTTCTTTCCCTTGGAGAGCGGTAATTCAAGTATTAGATCATCTTCGGTAACAATATCGCCCAGGGATTTGCTGGGGTCCTGAACTTTTTTCATTGCATTTTGAGCGTTGTCGAAATTGATCAGGTAGAACTTGTGTTCGTCTTCCTGGACGATCAACGAGTCCTTTCGCTCGGGACGGCCGTCGGACCAGTCCAAATCTGCGGGAAAACCGTTTACCGCCATCGCGCGCAAATTGCCGCGCCTGATGGATGTGGTGACTTGCGTCTTCCACTCCACGGGCATATCCACGGATTTTTGAGTCCGAGCGTCGAACTACCCGACCGTTCCGCGGTAAATCCAGTAGGTTCCCTTTGACAGCGGGAGATCATCGGCGGGAGTGCCGCTGGCACGGCCCGTTAGCCCGGCCACGCAGAATCGTGCGGCGGCTAGAATGGCAACCAATGATTTTCGTTTGGCGTACGCCTTCATCGAAATTGGCCGGCAACGCATTTTTGCAGGGGCCACCACGAATTAGGCTCTTTTGCGTGTAAACCGTTTGTCGTGTTTACAAAAATTTTACGGGTGAGTGCGCGAAAAGCGGGAGCCGGGGCGTGTGGCCATGCCGCCGGCGTGGCATTGCGGGCAATCGTCGGGCTCGTAGCTGGGGACGTCCATTTCGAGCAGGGCGCGGGCGGTGACGTTGAGTTCGAGGCGACCGCCGCTGCGATCAATGATGGCGCCTGCGGCGACGGCCAAGCCGCCTTCCTGTTCGACGACGCCGATGGCTTCGCGCGTCGAGCCGCCGGTGGTCCATACATCTTCTATCACTAGAACGCGTTCGCCGGGCTTCAGCTCGAACCCGCGGCGCAGAGCCATCTGGCCAGAGCGGTCGCGTTCGACGAAGAGCGAGCGGATGCCGAGAGCGCGAGCAACTTCGTGGCCGATAAGCAGGCCGCCGAGAGCGGGCGAGACGACGCAGGCGACGGTGTGGTCCTTGAAACGTTCGGCGAGCGCGCGGCCTAGTTGCTCGGCATGTTGCGGATGCTGCAGCACCAGCGCGCACTGGATGTAAGTGGCGCTGTGGCGTCCGCTGGATAGCTCGAAATGTCCCGTGCGGATGGCGCCTACTTGTTCGAGCAGCTTCAGAATCTCGTCACGTTGCATCGCACTCCATCCGGCGTGTGCGCGTGCGGGGGCACAGGCAGCCAATCGCGCTAGCCTAAAGGCGAAGCGGGAAAGTGTCAATGGGGGCGGGACGTGAGGCGTGAGTCGTGATTGGTGATTCGTGACTCGTGGCCGGTCTCATCTCAGCTAGAAATGCCAGGTGCGCCCTACGGGTCTGCTCGCAAGCTGACCGAGCCGATGCCGCCTTCGATTGTGAGGTCGATCGTTGCCGGGGTTTTGCCCATGACATCATTGACGTAGTCATCGCCCTCGCGCGTCAGGCCGTGCGGGCTGACGCTGCCGATTCCGCCGGAGGCGTGGACGCGGACGCCGACGTCCCGCGGAAGGCGAATGACCGCCGAGCCGACGCCGCCGTGAATATCCACGTGCAAGTCGGATTTGCGCGGGCCGGTTAGGTCCAGGTTCAGCTGGCCGACGCCGGCTTGCACGTCGAGATTTTTCACGCTAAGTCCTTGCAGGCGCAGATTGCTCGAACCCGCGCCGATTTGCACGTTCATATCCATGGGCACGTTATCGGCGAAGCGCAGCTGCCAGTCGTTGCGCGAGGTAGCAAAGTGCAGGTGCATCTTATTTTCCTGAGTGATCGAAAGATCGCCGTGGCCGCCGGAAACCGCGTACTCGATGCGCGGCTGTCCGTCTGCTTCGTGATAATTGAAATTGGCGTTCAGCAATTGGCTGGCGCTGGCGCTGCCGGCGACGTCGAGAGAGCCTGAGGGAATGTCAATATTGGCGGTGACGGATTGCGCGCCCTGCAAGCTGACGTCCTGCACAGCGTGCAGAGCGGGGCGCGAGTTGCGTCCGTGCCAAAGCGCGAAGCCTAGCAGAATCAGGACCACGAGCACCGCGACCGGCGCGCCCGAGTGGTGGCGAGGTCCATCGGGCTGCGAATACGTGCGGTCCATCCAGGCGTCCCACATGTGGCCCAAGCCGATGGCAATCAGCAGAACGGGCCAGTAACGCCCGATGATCGACCAGGCATCCAGGTCCGGGTGCAGATTGATGATCAGAAAGAAGATGCCGACGGCGATCACGATGAGCGCGCCGCCGATCGAGCCGCGCCTTTTGTAGCCGTTATGGGCCATGCCGAGATCCCCTCAGCTTAGAGTACGCGCCCTGGCCCCAAATGTTTCAGCAGAATGTTGGCGGCTGCGAAATTGACAGGAGCGGGCGCGTCGGATATTCTCGATAATTCGAAATAGACCACGAAGGAGTACTGAATGGCTCAGGGCACGACGATCAAGCATAAGAAGAAGACGAAATCGGTATTGAAGAATATCCGGCAGTCGGCGCACCGCGCGGCGATCAATCGTATGAATCGCACTCGGGTGCGCACGTCTATACGGCGAATGCGCGCGGCTTTGACGGCGGGCGATAGGGCCACAGCGGAAAAGCTGGCTTCGGCGACGTTCTCCGATTTGGACAAGGCGATCCGCAAGAGGACTTTGACGGAGAATACGGCGAACCGGTATAAGTCGCGGCTGACTTTGGCTTTGAATGCTTTGAGGTCGAAGAAGGGCTAGGACAAAGGCACCACTGATTAATCCAGATGAACCCTGATAACGTCAAAGGCTGATGAGGTAAACGGACTTCCGCGCGGCGGGTCCGGTTCAATTTTCAACATTTGAGGCGCTCCGAGAAATCGGGGCGCTTTTTTTTGGTCGGCGCATCTTGGAGAAGGCAAGGAAAGGCACCACAGATGAATGCGGCCGAAGGCGAATAATTAGGCCGCACGAAAACTTAGTTGGGCAGCACTTGGCCTGCACCTCGGTGTGGTTGTAGGGACGGGTCTAAGACCCGCCCATGCGGAGACGCCGACATGGCGGACGCGCCGATGCGGGAGGACACTGTCGGCGTGCGTTGCCGCCGCGGTCTGCCGCGGCGATTGCAGCGCTGCTCGTTACGCGGCGGGAGCGTTAGGGGATGCCGACGACGTCAGGCGCGCAATGAGAAATTCCATTAGGGCGCGCGGATTCGGATTTGAGGATTTGAGCTGATTGTCGGCTTCGGCCAGGGCAATCAGTCCGGCGATCAAATCTTGTTTCGGGATGCGGTGGGCGTTGCGCACGGCGGCTTCAGCGGCATCGGGACGCATGCCGAGAATGCGGGCGGCCTGAAAACCGCTGGTGCCAGCGGCCAGATCGCGGGCCTCAATCAATTTGCGGTACATCCAGGCGAGCACGCCGATCAGGCCAATAGGCTCTTCGCCTTCGCGCAACAAATTGTCGAGGAATTCGAGCGCGGCGTCGCGACGGCGGGTAGCAAGCATGTCCGCCAATTGCCACACCGTATTTTTGCGCGCGGCGACGACCAGTTCTTCGACGTCGTCGGCGGTGATGCGGCCGCGGCCTTGCACGTAGGACGCGAGCTTCTGAATTTCCAGCTGAATGCGCGCGGGCTCGCTGTTCAAAATATCTGCGAGCAGCGTGGCGGCGGGGCGTTCGATTTCCGTGCCCAGGTCTTTCGCCATTTGCGTGGCGAGCGATGCGGCTGATTCGTTACCGAGCGACAGCTCGACGATCAGCGCTTTCTCCGCAAGTATTTTGTAGAGACGCTGGCGATGATCGAGCTTGGGGACTTCGAAGACCAGCACGGTGAACGGCGCGGGCTTTTCGAGATATTCCGCGAATGCTTTGAGCGTGTCCTTGCGCGGGTCGTCGCCGCCGCTATCGTCGCCGTCCGCTTCGCTGGCGTCGCCATCTTTCGCGCGCCCCTGAATCGTTTCCGCGCCATCCACCAGCACCACCTGGCACGGCGCGAGCATGGGCATGGTTTCGGCGCGCTGAAATATTTCGCTCCATTCGCCGCCGCGCACGGAGATGCGCGCAAGCGCCCAGTCGCGCATCGGATCCGGCACGTACGAATCAATAATCTTGTTGCGGCACATATCGCGGAGGTAGGGATCGCTGCCTTCCAGGACGATGGCGCCGACCGGCTTGCCTTTGGCCAGCTTCTCGAGCAATTTTTCCGGTGACAGACTGGGCACTAGAAAGTCTCCAGCACATTCGAGACGAGCTGCGCGGCAAAATCGCGCGACATGCGTTCGAGCGCGGGGTCCTGCTCTTCGAAAAAGCTCTGCACGTCGGAAGAAATCTGGTACTCATCGCGAAAAACCATGTCGTTGTTTTCGTAAATGGGCTTCTCGTCTTTGCTGCCGATGAGCTGAACTTTGGTGTGGACCGTCACCAGCATCATGGTGACTTGCCCGGTTGCGGCGTTAAAAAGCATCGGGTCGGTTTCGATGGAAACCACTTCGCCGCGCAGAACAGCATCGGCATTCGCCGGATCCTGTACGATGCGATACTTTGTGCGCTGCACGAACTGGCGAACCACCGCGGTAGTGAAGCGCTGTTCAATACGATATCTTGTCGTATCGTTCTTGAATGCGGGGACGGCGATCGTGGTCCATTGCGCGGGCAGATTTCCGGCGCGGCCGGCGACATGATAGCCGCAGCCGGTGACGCTGGCGACGAGCAGCAGCGCGGCAAGCACTGCGAATTGCGCGGCGCGATGGCTTTTTTTAACGCACTTTCTATTGGACGCGCGGTTCTGCAACCAATTCCTCCGCGATGCGCACGGCGTTCACCACCGCCAGGCGCAGATTATCGGCGACGCCCCAAATCCATTGGCCCGACGCGACGTTCGGGTCCGATTCGATGCGCGCGAGATGAATTTCGCTTTCGCCCGCGACGGTCGCGTTGGTGGGCGCGGGATCTTCCGGCGCGACAACCTTCACACCTAGATTGCTGAAAGCCGCTTGGAGTTGCTCGCCCAGCCGCGGCGCGGCAAATTCGCAGTACGCGGCGAAAGCATATCCGTAAAAGACCGGCGCTTGCACCAGTTGAATCGCCGGAGCTTGTGCGCGGCCCGCGAGATATTCCGAGACGTCTTTCGCGATTGAGTTGCGCACTTCCGCAAAAGTGGGTTTCGACTCTGGACCGTAGCCCGCCAGCAGGTTGAAGGCGACTTGCGCATCGAATACAGGCTGAACGATGGGGCGGAAGGAAAGCAAATTCGTGGTTTGGGCCTCGAGCTCGTCCACGCCGGCTTGATCGCGTTCGGAGACCGGAGGAAAAAGCAGCAGAACGGTGCGCAGCGGCGAAAATTTTGCCAGCGCCGCGGCCAGCGTGCACGCAATGATCACGCCCGAGCCGGGCGAGGAATACGCAACGGATTTTCGCGTTCCCGCCACAGCGGGCTTCGCTGCTTTGAGCCCCGGCCGAGGCAACAGCGACGTCGCCAACGCCGGAATCCAGGACGTGGATTCGCCGCTTGCGGCTAATGCCCCCGTGAGGTCAATTACGGTGGCGCCGGAACGCTGCGCCACCGGCCAATTCCGCGCCGCGTCCTGCTGCGAGCCGGTGAAAAATACGAAGCGCGCATCTTCGAAGCTGTCTTCTTCGAGCGCGCGAATGAATGTTGGTTCACCGCCTGCTTCGGTGAGCGTGCCGGCCAGCGCAGGCTCGTCCAGCAGCACAATATCGCTTGCGGGAAAATTGCGGTCTTCGAGGACCAGCTTCAGTTCCTTGCCGCGCAACGAGGAAGCACCTACGATGGCGACGCGCGTGGATTTAGCAGGCCCGGCGGGCATGGTCTAGGCAGGCCGCGAAGCGAGACGATGTCGCACGGTGCGCACCAGTTGCATCACCGGGCCGTGCAGCATGTAGGCGGCGGTGATCAAAAGCAAAGTAGCGTGCGAGAAATACACCACCGCGCCGAGCAGTAGCGCGAACAAGATTACCGCGGGAGACGGCTGGCGACGCTTCAACGGAATATCCTTGAAGCTGAAAAAGCGCAATGTGCTGGACATTAATACGCCGAGAACAACTAACAGGCCCAGCCATGCGAAGGAAGCGCGAACGTCTTCGATCGGACGCCCGTGGAAGAAGTGCACCGTCGCGGCGATCACGCCCGCTGCTGCCGGAGTCGGCAACCCCACGAAATAGCGATTTCCGCCCGGCGCCATGCCTTGAATATTGAATCGCGCGAGCCGCCATGCGCAGCAGGCCACAAAAAAGAAACCGATGAGCCACCCAGTCTGGGTGAGATGTAGCGCTTCCGGCGCGTTGGCCGCGGCGATGGCGCGCACGCCCCAAGCGTAAGCGAGAAATGCCGGAGCGAGGCCGAAGCTTACGACGTCTGCCAGCGAATCAAATTCCCTACCGAAGGCGCTTTCGGTGTGCATCATGCGCGCGATGCGGCCGTCCAGGGCGTCAAAAACGTAGGCGACGCCGACGGCGCAAGCGGCGTTATCGAAATCGGTAATTTTTCCGTCGAGAGTGGCGAGAATGGCGTAATAGCCGCAGAGCATGTTGGCGACGGTGCAGGCGCTGGGAAGAATGTAAACACCCCGGCGCAAACGATGGCTGCGGAAGTGACGGCGTGGCTCTTCTTCTTGTCCGATGGGATCTATGTCGTTGAATTCCATTTCGCGATTATGCTTTCGCCGCCTTTTACGTTCTGCCCACGCTGAACGACGACTTGCGTATCCAGGGGCAGCCAAATATCCACGCGCGAACCGAAACGAATCAAGCCGACGCGCTCGCCCATTACAACTTCTTGGCCTTCTTCTTTCCAGCATATCACGCGGCGCGCGATTGCTCCGGCGATTTGTTTAAAAATGACACTCCCCTGTGGCGTGTGCAGATAAATGATGTTCTGTTCGTTTTCACGCGAGGCGTTGGCACGAAAAGCGGCGTAGAAAAGGCCGGGGCGATACACCACGTCGGCGATACGGCCGGTTGCAGGCGAACGCTGCACGTGCACGTTCCAGATGGAAAGAAAAATGCTAATGCGATGGCCCATCACGGAGTCCAACATTTCGTCCACAATTTCGACGACGCGGCCATCCGCGGGAGAGATGATGATGCCGGGAGTGGTGGGAATCACGCGCTGGGGATCGCGGAAAAAATAAAAAATGAAGAGGGCGAGTAGAATCAGAACGACACCCGGAGTTTTCCATCCGGGAAAGAAGCAGAGTAGACCGGCGAATAGCGGCGGCAGGGCGAATCGGTACGCGTCTTTAATCATGGGCCTGGGCGAAATCCTTTGCTCGCGAGAATATACGGCGCGTACGAGCGCCGGGGCGCGATGAATTGCAGATCAGATGAACGACGAATGCACCGGTATTGTACGACAGAAGTGCGAGCACTGCGCGGGCCCTAGCGGTAAAAAATCAGTGATGGACCATGTCGTGATCGTGGCGGTAACGCGCCACAATCATTTCCATCAAATCTTTCAGACGCAACTTCATTTTCTTCAGCCCGATTTCCAGTTCCATGTCTTCCACGTTCCAGTAGGATTGACTAACGAGTTCTTTCAGCTGGGATTCACAGCGGGAGTGTTCTTCGAAGAGCCGGCGGTATTCCTGGTTCGATTCCAACAGGGACTGCCGGATATCATGCGTCGTGATCGGCATCCATTCCCTCCAGGGGTGCAGAAGCGTTCACATAGCTGTAACAATTACCACAATTCGGCTGTGGAAGCCAAGCGGTAAGCTGAGGGCTCACTACTGCTGCGCGGCTTCTGTGTACTTTGGGTTCTGCGGGTCTAACTCGTGCGCACGTCCGTATGCGGCGATCGCAGGAGGCAATTCAGCGGCGCGTTGGTAGGCGATGCCAAGATTGAACCAGTTGGTGGCACTTTTCGGCTGCAGTTTTACGGCGTCCTTCAGCCAGCGAATTGCATCCTCATTGCGTCCGTCCTGAAGCGCATCGTAGCCCCACTTCGCCTCCTCGTACCCCACCTTGCCCGAAAGGTTTACCACCGGGCGGCCGAGCGTGCAGCCCCATAACCCGCAAAGCACCAGCATGAGTGTGCTTGCACCGTAAGCGAGACGGCGCGCCGGATCCGCAATAGCAAATCCGACGAGGACACCGAGCACGGCGCCGGCCGCATGTGCGACATTCGCCACAACAAATATGTGGGTGAGTGTCGTGACGATGCAAATGAAAAACCAGCCAATGAACAGGTCGATGGTCCGTTTGTCGATAGCGCCTTTGAAGCGCTCATCTCGTGCGGAAAGGACCCAGAGCAGGCCAAACAGGGCGTAACCTACTCCAGAAAGGCCGACGCCGCCGCGGTCGAACGCAAAGTCCAAGGAGTTAGAGCCGATGGCGAAAAGCACAAATAGCAAAATTGTCTTGGTGTGGCCAAAGACACGTTCGACGACTGTCCCCAGTATCCATAGCCAGTATAGGTTGAACACCAAATGCAGGATCCCGAGATGCGGAAATATGGCGGTTAGCAGACGCCAAAGCTGACCGCGGCGAATTTCGGCGCTCTCAACCAAGAAAGAAATATTCACACCTGAATACCAAGCGACCGTAACCGCGATCGCCAGAACAGATAGCGCCGCGATCACCGGATATTTCGGGATCTCTGTCCATTTGGGAAGCTTGATCGAGCCAGTTGACTCTTTTGCTGCGAGTGTGATTAGAGGCGTGCTCCGACTCATTCGGATTTCCGGAACTGACTACTAAACCGCACTCTAGGTTAACAAACAGTGGGCCTGAAGGCGCCCCCGAGTAGAGGGTGTGCGACATAAGAGTGAGAGGTTGAGGAATTTTGTTCTCTGAGCCTCCGTGCCTAGCGTAGTATTACGCTAGGCAGTACACTGGAGGCTATATGGCACCTTCGTTGGCCGATTTAGAGCAACA
>JABCZK010000034.1 GCA_013289695.1 Acidobacteriota bacterium | reverse complement strand
AAGAGCCGTTACGCTGTTCCTTCTGCCATAAAACGCAGGAGCAGGTGGAGAAGCTGATCAGTTCTCCATCGGAATATCCGCGTTCGTACATTTGCAACGAGTGCGTGGGCGTCTGCCAGCAGATTCTCGAAGACGAGAAGCGCGAGCAGTCCAGCCCGGCCAACCGGCGTCTGCCGCGCCCTCCCGAGATCAAGGCCTTCCTGGATGGTTACGTCATCGGGCAAGACAAGACCAAAAAGAAGCTGGCGGTTGCGGTTTACAACCATTACAAGCGCATTTTCCTGAACAAGCAGCCGGGCGACGTGGAACTGGCGAAGTCAAACATTTTGCTCGTAGGTCCCACGGGAACCGGCAAGACGCTGATGGCGCAGACGCTGTCGCGCATGCTGGATGTGCCGTTCGCGATAGTGGACGCTACGACGCTCACCGAAGCCGGTTACGTCGGCGAAGACGTCGAGAACATTATTTTGAAACTGCTGCAAGCCGCGGATGGAGACGTCCAAAAGGCTCAGCAAGGCATCATATACATAGACGAGATTGACAAGATATCGAAGAAGGACGAAAACCCTTCGATTACCCGCGACGTTTCCGGTGAAGGTGTGCAACAGGCGCTGCTGAAGATTCTGGAAGGCACAGTAGCCAACGTGCCGCCGCAGGGCGGACGCAAGCACCCGCATCAGGAATTTACGCCGGTGGATACGACCAACATCCTGTTCATCTGCGGCGGGGCTTTCGTGGGGCTCGAGAAAATTATCGAACGGCGCGTGGGTCATAAATCGCTGGGGTTCCAGGCCGATGCGCAGGTTACGACCGCATCGCGGCGCAATATCGAAATGCTGGAACAGGCGCAGCCCACTGATCTGATCCGCTACGGCTTGATCCCGGAATTTGTGGGGCGCTTGCCGGTGGTGGGCGTGCTGAGCGATCTGGATAAATCGGCCCTGGTGCGGATTCTCACCGAGCCGAAGAACGCGTTGGTGCGGCAATATCAGCGGCTCTTTGAGTTTGAAAATGTGCGGCTGCGCTTCACGGACGACGCGCTGGATACGGTGGCGGAACTTGCGCTGCAGCGCAAAGTGGGCGCGCGCGGCCTGCGCATGATTCTGGAAGATTTGATGCTGGAAATGATGTATCACCTGCCGGCGCAGCGTAAGTTGCGCGACTTCGTGGTCACGGCGGACATGGTCAAGGGACGCGAAATCAACTGGAGCCTGCTGGAAAAAGCGGGCTAACGTACCGGGAGAAAAAAAGACTCGATGTTCAATCGCGAAAAAGGCGAAATCAAGCGCGTACCTATGATGCCGGTGCGGGAAATGGTGATTTTCCCGGAGATGATGCACCCGTTCATCGTGGGCCGGGAAGCGTCCGTGCGCGCGCTGGAAGACGCGCTGGCCGGCGACAAGAAGATTTTCCTGGTCACGCAGCACGACGCGTCGGTGGACGATCCCAAACCGGAAGAAATCTATCAAGTGGGCACGCTCGCGAACATCGTGCAGAGCGTGAAGCTACCCGACGGCAATATCAAGGTGCTGGTGGAAGGCACCGAGCGCGCCAAGATCGTGCAGATCACCAGCGACGAAGGCTTTTTCCGCGCTTCGATCCGGGTGGTCACTTCCAAGTCCGAACCTTCCCCGCAGCTGCAACAGGCTTCCGAGCGCGTCACCGGGCTGTTCGAGCAGTATGTGAAGCTCTCGCAGAGCCTGAACTACGACACTATGATCGCAGCCGTGCGCGTGGAAGATGCCGGCAAGCTTTCCGATGCGATCTCCGCAAACCTCCAGATCCCGGTGGAAGAAAAGCAGGAGCTGCTGGAACTTTTCGAGCCGCTGGAACGCTTGAACCGCATCGCGGACATTCTGGAAGTGGAAATCGAAAAACTGAACGTGGATCGCTCGATCAATACGCGCGTGAAGCGCCAGATGGAACGCGCCCAGAAAGAGTATTACCTCAACGAAAAGCTGAAGGCCATTCAGAAGGAACTGGGCCGCGGCGAGGCAAACGAAATCGAGCAGCTGAAGAAGAAAATCGAGACTTCCGGCATGCCCGAAGGGCCGCAGGAAAAGGCTATGCAGGAGCTTAAGCGTCTGGAAATGATGCCGCCGATGTCCGCGGAATCCACGGTATCGCGGAATTATTTGGACTGGCTGCTGGCGGTGCCCTGGAAAAAGCGTTCAAAGGAAATTCGCGACATCAAGCGCGCCGAAGTAATTCTCTCCGAAGATCATTACGGTCTGGACAAGATTAAGGACCGCATTCTCGAGTATCTCGCCGTTCGCCAGCTGGTGAAGAATCCCAAGGGCTCCATACTTTGCTTCCTCGGGCCTCCAGGCGTGGGCAAGACTTCTCTCGCAATGTCCATCGGTCGCGCCACGGGACGGAAGTTCGTGCGCGTGTCGCTGGGCGGCGTGCGCGACGAGGCTGAAATTCGCGGTCACCGCCGCACCTATATCGGCGCCCTGCCCGGGCAGATCATTCAGATGATGCGCAAGGCCGGCACCACGAATCCCGTATTCGTGCTGGACGAAGTGGACAAGATGTCCATGGATTTCCGCGGCGATCCGTCCGCGGCGTTGATGGAAGTGCTGGATCCCGAACTGAATCACGCTTTCACCGACCATTACCTCGACGTGGAATACGATCTATCGAAAGTCATGTTCGTGTGCACCGCCAACGTGCTGCACACCATTCCGCAACCGCTGCAGGATCGCATGGAAGTGCTGCGTATTCCGGGCTACACCGAACACGAAAAATATCAGATCGCCACCCGCTATCTGATCCCCAAGCAGCTGGAAGCGACGGGCCTGGCGAAGAATCAGTTGAAAATCACGGACGACGCCATCAAGAGCACCATTCGCCATTACACGCGCGAAGCCGGCGTGCGCAACCTGAATCGCGAACTGGCCAACATTTCGCGGAAGGTCGCGCGCAAAGTCGTCACGGAAGGCAAGGACGTCGCCGTGGAAGTGACTCCGGCGAACCTGAACGACTATCTCGGAATCTTGAAGTATCGCGACTTCCTCGCGGAGAAGAAGAACGAAATCGGTCTCACGACCGGTCTCGCCTGGACCGAAGTCGGCGGCGAAGTGCTCTCGACGGAAGCCACCTTGATGCAGGGCCGTGGCCGCCTGACGCTTACGGGCAAACTCGGCGACGTGATGCAGGAATCGGCGCAGGCCGCAATGAGCTACATTCGCTCGCGCAGCCATCTTTTCAGCCTGCCCAAGGATTTCTACCGCCACCTGGACATTCACATGCACGTCCCGGAAGGCGCGATACCGAAAGACGGTCCTTCGGCCGGCATCACCATTTGCACCTCAATCGTCAGCGCGTTGACGAAAATTCCGGTACGCTGCGATATCGCCATGACCGGCGAAATCACCTTGCGCGGCAAGGTGCTGCCCATCGGCGGAGTGAAGGAAAAGCTGCTGGCGGCGCACCGCCTCGGCCTGCGCACGATTATTCTGCCGAAGGACAATGAAAAAGATCTGGCGGATATCCCGCCGGACATCCAGTCGCAGATGTCCATCCATTTCGTCGAGTCCATGGACGACGTTCTGCAGATTGCGCTGGAGCACCCGCTGCCGATTCCCGGCCACCCACCGGTTGCTGGAGTCGAACCCGAGTTCGGTGCGGACGTCGCGCAGGACAATGAACTAACCAATTGAAACCCTCTGGTCCTTCCTCACTTTGATCAGCAGGCTTGGCCCGCGGCCAGAGGTTTCCGGTTGTCTGTAGGTTTTCCCGTATTTGAGTTGCAAAGAGTGGCAGGTTCGAATTTGCGCCCGCCCGTAATCCATTCACAAATCAATCTGCCTGAATATCAGGCTTAAGAAGGAACGAAATCGATGAGCATTAGCCTTGCAGAACTGAAAGACAAGAACATCACCGACCTGGCGAAAATCGCCAAGGAGCTGAACATTCCCGGCGCCTCGGGCATGCGCAAGCAGGAGTTGATCTTCCAGATCCTCCGCGCCCAGACGGAAAAGAACGGGTTGATCTTCTCCGAAGGAGTGCTGGAATGCCTGCCGGATGGTTTCGGCTTCCTGCGCGCGCCGGAATACAATTATCTGCCGGGCCCGGACGACATCTACGTCTCGCCGTCCCAAATCCGCAAGTTTGATCTGCGCACCGGCGACACCGTCTCCGGCCAAGTCCGCCCGCCCAAGGACGGCGAACGCTACTTCGCGCTAATCAAAGTCGAAGCGGTCAATTTCGAAGATCCGGAAGTCGCGCGCAGCAAGATATTTTTCGACAACCTGACGCCGCTGTATCCCGCCAGTCGCATCCGCTTGGAAACCACCAAGGAGAACCTCACCGGGCGAGTGCTGGACATGCTCTGCCCCATCGGCAAGGGCCAACGCGGCTTGATCGTCGCTCCGCCACGTACCGGAAAAACGATGATGCTGCAGTCCATCGCGAATTCGATTACGACGAACCATCAGGAAGTGGCGTTGATCGTGCTGCTGATTGACGAGCGGCCCGAGGAAGTCACGGACATGCAACGCACCGTGAAGGGCGAAGTGATCAGCTCGACGTTCGACGAACCGCCGCAACGGCACATTCAGGTGGCGGAAATGGTGCTGGAAAAGGCCAAGCGCCTCGTAGAGCACAAGCGCGACGTAGTCATCCTGCTGGATTCGCTCACGCGCTTGGGACGAGCCTACAACGCCGTCACGCCGCCTTCGGGCAAAGTCCTCTCCGGCGGTATTGACGCCAACGCCCTACAGCGCCCACGGCGGTTTTTTGCGGCCGCGCGCAATGTGGAAGAGGGCGGCTCGCTGACAATCATCGCTACCGCGCTGATTGATACCGGCAGCCGCATGGACGACGTCATCTTCGAAGAGTTCAAGGGCACCGGCAACATGGAAATCAACTTGGACCGCCGGCTGGTGGACAAGCGCGTGTTTCCCACGATTGACATTAACCGCTCCGGAACGCGCAAAGACGAACTGCTGCTGCCCGCGGACGAATTGAACCGCATCTGGGTGCTGCGCAAGGTACTGAGCCCTCTCTCAACGGTGGAAGCCATGGAGCTTCTGCTCGGACGTCTCTCCAAGACAAAAACCAACGGCGAGTTCCTGGCTTCCATGTCGAGCCCGGCGTAACCGCAGTTTTTCACGGGGCGTGTGCCCCTTTTCCCCTTCCCGCACGGAAACACCCGCGCACAGCGGGAAGGAGAAATGTGCATGCGGCGGCTCCTCGCGCGCCAGCCGATCTTCAATTCCGAACGTGTCGTGTACGGTTACGAACCGCTTTTCCGCTCCGGCCCGGAGAATCGCTATGACGGAACGGCGCCCGATTTGGCCTCCGCCTCGACCCTGGACAGCATTTTACTGTTCCGCATGGATAGGCTGACTCCTGGATGGCGGTCGTTCCTGAATTGTACGCGCGATTTTTTGATTCGCGATTTTGCGACGATGCTGCCCGAAGACCGCGTGGTGCTTGAGATCCTGGAAACGGTGGCCATGGACGATAAAGTTCATGACGCGTGCCGGTGATTGCAGCAGGCCGGCTACCTGCTGGCCCTGGACGATTTCGAGGACCGGCCGGATTGGAAACCGCTGATCGCCAAGGCGGACTTCATCAAAGTGGACCCGCTTGCAACTACGTCTGAAGATCAGATCCGTCTCGCGCACACCTACTTACCTTTGAATGTCCGCATGCCGGCGGAAAAACTGGAAACCTACGACGATTTCCAGCGCACGCGCGGACTGGGCTACACCTCCTTTCAGGGCTATTCTTTCAGCAAGCCCGAAATGCTTTCGCGGAAAGACATCCCACAGAACTAGATGAATTACTTGCTGGTGCTACGGGCGGTGAACCGCGCGCCAATGGACACCGCCGAAGTAAGCGAACGAATTAAAGCGGAGCGGTCCTTTAGCATTCGCCTGCTCCGCTATCTGAATTCGCCGACGTTCCCGTTGCTCGTGGAAGTGCGCTCGATTCCCCACGCTCTCTCACTGCCAGGTGAACGCGGCACTCGCAAGTGGGTCTCATTGATCGCCGTGACGTGCGTGGCCAGCGGCAAACCTGCGCAGCTGGTGTCTTTGCCGCTGATTCGGGCGAGAATTTGCGAGCTTCTCGCTCCGGGTGCGGGGCTCGCGGTATCCGCCAACGATCTTTTGCTACTCGGTCTTTTGTCCGCGATGGACGGGATTCTGGACATGCGCATGCCGGACGTGCTGGAGGAAATTGCGATCAGCGAAGATATCCGCGACGCGCTGCTGGGAAAAACGAACAAACCGCGCGACATCTTCGAATTCGTGCGCAATTACGAACGAGGATGCTGGGAGGAGATCAGTTCCTTGGCTGCGCGGCTGGCAATCCACGAAGATGCAATTTCCCCGCTCTATGTGGAGGCCGTCGAATGGGCGCGAAAGCTGCTCTCCGGGCACGAAGAGGCGGTATCGCCCTCGGCATAAATCGCGGGCTAGGTTTCACGCAAGCGTCCTTCCCGGAGACGGATCCGCTCACACCAGACGAATGCCGGCGGAGGGTTGCTACGAACTGCTAGATTGTGCAGAAAACGTATCTTTGGCCAGCAGCACCACCAGGCGTGCCACTTCTTCCGGTTCCATGGCCGTGCTGTCCACTACCACAGCATCTGCGGCGCGCACCAACGGTGACGTCGATCGTTGCAGATCGCGGCGGTCGCGCTCGTGGATTTCCTCGAGCGTGCGCTGCAGGTCAATCTGGTCGCCCTTCTGCTGATGCTCGCGCCAGCGCCGTTCCGCGCGTGTTTCCGGCGCAGCGGTGAGAAAAATTTTCAGCTGCGCGTCGGGAAAAACCACGCTGCCGATGTCCCGCCCCTCCATCACCACGCCGCCCTGCTCGCCGGCGCGACGCTGCTCCGCCACCAGGACCTGACGCACGCCGGGATTCACGGCAATTTTTGACGCGGCTTGCGAAACTTCCGGCGTGCGAATCGCGGTAGTCACGTCGTCGTGGTCGAGAATCACGCGCTGGGCGCCGTCTTCCGCACGCAGGTCAATGCGCGTGACGCGCGCGAGCGCCACCAATTGCGCGTCATGGCCATCGAGCCCCAAGCCATTGCGCAGCGCCTTGAACGCCAGCGCGCGGTACATCGCTCCCGTGTCCACGTATACGTAGCCCAACAGCTCTGCCACGCGACGCGCCAGCGTGCTCTTGCCCGAGCCGACCGGCCCATCAATGGCGATGATGAGTTTCTTCAAGAAGTCGCTCGCGGCTCGAGGTTCGGCATTGAATTGAGGCTCAAATTCGCATTCAAATCCGTTTGAAGGCGCGTTCGATTTCGCGTACGGAATAGCGCAGCACCACCGGCCGGCCGTGCGGACAGCTCATCGGGTATTCAGTCTTGGCCAACTCGCCTAGCAGCCATTCCATTTTTGCAGGGTCCAGCGGCGTATTCACCTTGATGGCCGCGTGACAGGAGGTGGAAGCGGCAATCTTGGCTTGCAGCGAATCGATGGAAATGGCCTGATTCTCGCGCGCGATTCCGTCTAAGATTTCGTAGAGAAGACGTTCGGCGTCTCCGCTGGTGATGCCGGCAGGCGCGGCCTGAATCGCCACGCTGCGCGCGCCCATGAGTTCCGCTTCAAAGCCGTTGGCGCGCAGTTCTTCGCCGATCTGCTCGAAAATCGCCAGCTGCCGGGGATTCAGCTCGACGATCAGCGGCACAAGCAGGCGCTGGCCGCCGAGTTCGCCGTCACGGCGCGCGCGCAAGTGCTGTTCGAAGAGCACGCGCTCGTGCGCCACGTGCTGGTCAATAATCCACAATCCTTCTCCATTCACCGCAACGATGAAGCTACTGTTCACTTGGCCCAAAGGCTTCAGGTCGGCAATGTCCTCCACGCTGGGCAGCGCACCAGGTGTTTCAGCGGTCTGCATGCTGTCGCCTGCTGCTTGCGGGCCAGATTTCTGCGGGCCCAGTGAAAAATCGCTCGCGCCGGTCGGATCGAACTGCAAACGCTGCGAGATGGGGCGGTCCGGCGCACCGCTTAATTCGAATCCTTCGGCGGCGCTGGCCACATCGCCAAACGAAGTGGGAATCACCGCGCGAGGAGGACCGGGAAGCGTCCCAGGCAGCGCCCCGGCATTTGCCGATGAAACATACGCCGGAGCAATCGCCGCGGCCCCGGCTGCAAACGCAGTCGAGCCGCCATTCGTTCCTGCAGACGACGTAGCGGCAGCGCTAGCAGCAGTCGCCGCCCGCGCCGCGGGAAATCCGGGAATCGGCCGCGCGACGGAAAGCGCCTGGCGCAGTGCATCGCGCGTGAAATCGTGCACGAATTGCGGGTGGCGAAAGCGCACTTCGATTTTCGCCGGGTGCACGTTCACGTCCACTTCCTGGTACGGCATATCCAGAAAAAGCAGCACCACCGGGAAAACGCCCGGTGGCACGATGTTGCGATACGCCTCGCTGATGGCGTGGAGCAGCAGACGGTCGCGCACCAGCCGCCGATTCACGAAAATGTAAATGCCGTTGCGATTGCTGCGCTGCACTTCGGGGCGCGACGTGAATCCGCTGACACGCAGCGTGGCGGCGCGCTCCTCGGGCGCCAGCGGCGGCTCGGTGATGGCGCTACGCACCGCCGCTTCCGTCGGTGGAATTTCCGTGAGTTCGTCCAGGGCTTGACGGCCG
The DNA here is from genome assembly GCA_013289695.1 of Acidobacteriota bacterium. Taxonomy (GTDB): domain Bacteria; phylum Acidobacteriota; class Terriglobia; order Acidiferrales; family UBA7541; genus Palsa-295. Next base: position 40,991 of record JABCZK010000034.1, on the reverse strand, counting down.
AAAATCTGATAGACGCGATCTGCGAGCTTTTCCACGGGAGAGCAATTCAGGATTTCCTGCGAGGGCGTCTTCAGCAGGAAGTGCCGGTCCGGGTGCGCAAGCGCGTAATGCGTCACGAGCGAAGCGATGTGGCCCAGTTCGGTGGTTTCCGCTTTCAGGAATTTGCGCCGCGCCGGCACGGCATAGAAAATATCCGCCACGCTGATCGAAGTTCCCACCGGCACGCCCGCGGGTTTCACGCTCAGGAGTTTGCCGCCCGCGAATTCGATGCGCGTTCCCTCGCCTTCTTCCGCATCGCGCGTTTCCAGCAGCAGCCGGGAAATGGCGGCTATCGAAGGCAGCGCTTCACCGCGAAAGCCCAGAGTGGCGATCGAGAGTAGATCGTCTGCCGTGCGCAGCTTGGAAGTGGCGTGGCGTTCGAAGGCCAGCAGCGCGTCGTCGTGATTCATGCCGCAGCCGTCGTCAATCACGCGGATCAGGCGCTTGCCGCCCGATTCGGTCTCGATACGAATCGAACGCGCGCCCGCGTCCAGCGCGTTTTCAAGTAGTTCCTTGACGACGGAGGCAGGCCGCTCGACGACTTCGCCTGCTGCGATTTTATTGGCGACGTTTTCCGGAAGTATGCGGATGCGGCTCATGGAGTATGGTTCGCGGAGTGCGAGTCGGCCAATCCCGATTCTTCCGAGCTGCGCCGAAGTTCTTCGCGAGCTTCGTCTTCGGTCTTCTTATCTTCCTGGGACAAACTCCACAAAAAGATGCGCGTGCCGAACAGACTGGCGATGAAGACGACCACCACCAGCGAAACGCCGAACCACGCTGGAAACGACGGCATCTGCACCATCACCAGAAAAATAAACCCGATTGTTACTCCCAGCCCAGCCAGCACCATGAATTGTACGCGCAGGCTTAGTCTGTGCATGCTCCGCACTAGGAGGAACACTCCCAGCAACGCTGCAATTGATATGCCAATCAGCAAGCGATACGAAATCATGCATCCTTCTTTGCCGCTATCCCGGCCTCAGACGGCTTAATGGCGATTCCCAGGTCTTTAAGCTGGTCCGTGCCCACCGCAGACGGCGATTCGGCCATCAAATCCTGTGCCGCCGTGGTTTTCGGAAAGGCGATCACTTCGCGAATGGATTTTTCGTCGGCCAGCAGCATCACTACCCGGTCGAGGCCGAGCGCGATGCCGCCGTGCGGTGGCGTGCCGTAAGTGAGCGCATCAAGGAAAAACCCGAACCGCTGGCGCGCCTGTTCCTCGCTCAAGCCCAGCGCCTTGAACATCCGCGCCTGCACATCCTGGCGATGAATGCGTATGCTGCCGGAGCCAAGTTCGACTCCGTTCAGTACAAGATCGTAACCCTTTGAGCGGCACTCCCAGGGCGCGGTCTCCACTTTGTCGAGGTCTTCCTCGACAATCCCTGTAAAAGGATGTTGCGCGCTAACCCAGCGCTTGTCGTTCTCGCTCCATTCAAAGAGGGCAAAGCCGGTGATCCATGCGAATTCCCACTTGGCGCGATCAATCAGATTAAGCTTGTCGCCCAGGTATAGGCGCACCTGGCCCGCAACATTCAACGAAGTATCGGTGTGCGCGATTTGCTCTTTGGCGGCAACCGCGACAATCAAGTCGCCCGCCTTGGCGCCGACCGCGTCAGCCAATTTCTTCAGCCCTTCCGCACCGAGAGTTTTTTCGAGCGGCGAGCTGATTCCTTCGGCCGTCACTTTCACCGTATATACGCCGCGCGCCCCGGCGGATTTCCCGGCCTCACCCAGTTCATCGAGCTGTTTGCGCGACCAGCCGGCCGCGCCTGGAGCGACCAGCGCTTGAACGTTTCCTTCAAAATGAATCGTGGCGCGCGCGGATTCGAAATGCGGCGTCACATCCTGAAGCTCCATACCGAATCGCAAGTCAGGCTTGTCCGACCCATAGCGGCGCAGCGCCTCTTTGTAGTCGAGATGGCGAAACGGACCCTGCGCTTTCACGCCGACCACTTCCAGCGCGCGAATCATCACGCGCTCGATCACCTCGAAAATATCCTGCTGGCGCGGGAAGGACATTTCCAAATCGAGCTGCGTGAATTCGGGCTGGCGGTCGGCGCGCAAGTCTTCGTCACGGAAGCAGCGTACGATCTGGAAATAGCGGTCCATGCCCGAAATCATCAGGATTTGTTTAAAGATTTGCGGCGATTGCGGTAGCGCATAGAATTGCCCGTGATGAACGCGGCTCGGCACCAGGTAGTCGCGCGCGCCTTCAGGCGTCGAACGCGTCAGCATGGGCGTTTCAATTTCGAAAAATCCCAGGCTGTCGAGCGTCTTGCGCATCTCGAAAAGAATGCGGTGCCGCAGCTCGATGTTGCGGTGTGGCCTGGGCCGGCGCAGATCCAGGTAGCGGTGCCGCAACCGAGTTTCTTCGCTGGCGGTTACTTCGTCTTCAATTTGGAACGGCGGCGTCTTGGAATTATTCAGAATGTGCAAGCGCGTCGCCATCACTTCCACTTCGCCCGATGCGATTTCGCGATTGGATTTCTGGCGGCGAATCACCTTGCCTTCGACGGCCACGACGAATTCCGAGCGCAACTCCTCAGCTTTTTGGTGCGCTTCGGGATGCAGCTCATTGTTGAAAACGATTTGCGCCAGGCCCGCGCGGTCGCGCAGGTCAATAAAGATTAATTGTCCTAGATCGCGGCGGCGATGAACCCAACCCATCAGGACTACATCTTGGTCAGCATCCGACGCGCGCAGATCGCCGCAGTAATTGGTGCGTTTCAGATTGCCGAGAGCATCGAGCAAGATCGGATTCCCTTTCGCCAGCCTGCACCGCGTACTTTTGGCTATTGCTAGCTTGCCTCAGCCCCGCGTGCCGCGTTTTTCGGATTCCAGATATTCTAGCAGTTCGTATTCGGAAAGCTTCTTCTGATCCGCGTCGGCCAGCCTTTTCAGCGTGAACGTGCCGGAGGCGACTTCGTCGCTGCCGATAATCAGCGCATAGCGCGCGCCAAGCTTGTCAGCCAGATTCAGCGACTTCTTGAATTTCATTTCTTCGCCGGGCAGCTCCACCGAAACGCCTGACTCTCGCAGTTTTCTCGCGATAGCCACCGCTGCGGCATAGGTTGACAAGCCCATCCACGCGACGAATACGTCCAAGCCCGGCAGTCGTGGCAAATCGCCGGACTCCCGAATCGAAAGAATGGCGCGATCGCTGCCGATCGCAAAGCCGATCCCCTTCGTCGGAGGCCCAGCGAGAAGCTCGATCAGCCCATCGTAGCGCCCTCCGCCGCAGACCGCATTCTGCGACCCCAGCCCTTCGGCGATTAACTCAAACGTCGTGCGCGTGTAATAGTCCAGGCCGCGCACCAGGCGCCAATTTTCTTCGTACGCAATTCCGCGCAGCTTGAGCTCGTCCTTCAGCCTCGCGAAGTGCTCGCGGCATTCCGCGCACAGGTGGTCGGATATGCGTGGCAATTTCGCGATGATTGCCTGCTCGTGCGGCAATTTCGAATCCAGCACGCGCAGAGGGTTGGTCTCGATGCGCCGCCGCGAGTCGGGCCCGAGCTGGTCCTTGACCTGGAGAAGCTCGTGCCGCAGCAATTCGACGTATTGCGGGCGGCAATTCTTGTCGCCTATCGAATTGACGTAGAGCGTCGTGCGCGTTAGTCCCACGCGCTTGAAAAACACCATCAGCATTTCCAGCAGTTCCGCGTCAATCGCGGGCGCATCCGACTGCCCCAGCACTTCCGCGCCAATCTGGTAGAACTGCCGGTAGCGCCCCTTCTGCGGCCGCTCGCGCCGGAACATCGGTCCCACGTAGTACAACTTCACGTTCCCCGGCAGGACGTGCATTCCGTGCTCGATGTAGGCCCGACAGACCGATGCCGTCGCTTCTGGGCGCAAGGTTAGCCATTCAAATTCTGACAGAGCATCCCAGATTGCCTTGGGGGCTTGCCCACCGGCCACGTGCACTTTCGTTGCGTCAAATCCCCGTTCGACTACTTTCCGCACGAGTTCTTCAGGCGCCAGAGGATCTTGAAACGTAAACATCTCTTTCGAAACGACGTCCGTGTCCGTGCCGATCGAACGCGCAAAAAGCTGTGTTTCTTCAAAAATCGGAGTGCGAATGTCGCCGAACCCATACGTACCGAACACTTCGCGCGCCGTCTGTTCGAACCAATTCCACAGTGCCGAATCCGGCGGGAGTATGTCGCGGGTGCCTTTGCTGGCGCGGAACTGTTTGGGTTGGGTCATAAAGGCAGCGGCTGGTGGCTAGACAAGCGGAAGTTTGCGCCGTATTGCCGCCAGCATTTTTTGCAACTCTCCCATCTCTCCGGTGATCTGCTCAATGTCGGAGGATTTACAGAAAGCAAGATCAGCGCTCAATAGTGCTTGCGTTTCCAATTCAGCGAGCGAACCGCTGGCCCGCGACAAAAAGCCGACAAACTCGCGGGTGCCGTAACGCGCCTGGCCTTCCGCGATGTTCGAAGAAATCGCAACCGCCGCGCGCCGCATCTGCGTTGCAAGCCCGTATTTCTCTTCGGCTGGGAACGTCGCAGTCAAGCGATAGACTGCCTTTGCGAGTTCCATTCCCTTTTGCCAAACCAGCAATTCCTTGAAATGCCGCGGCTTGATTTTTTCGGACTCAGCCACAGGTTCTCTTTTCTAGCCACTAGCTACTCGTCACCAGCCACTGCCTTTTCCGTCAACCGGCCTCGGTGCGATACGTTTCCTTGTACTCCACATAGCGGCGCGCATAAGCATCAATCGAATCGAGATCTTCAGCACCCAGCGCGCGGCGTAGCTTGGCAGGTTGCCCCATCATCAGGCTGCCGGCCGGAACAATGGTGCGTTCCGGCACCAACGTACCAGCCGCGATGATCGATCCCGTGCCAATCACCGCACCATTCAGAATGATGCTGCCCATGCCGATCAAGCAGCGCGATTCGATCGTGCAGCCGTGCAAGGTGACGCTGTGGCCCACCGTGACGTCATCGCCCAGCACCAGCGGATTGGTGTCGCGCATCACGTGCAAAATCGAGCCGTCCTGCACATTCGTGCGCGCGCCGATGCGAATGTAATGCACGTCGCCGCGAATCACAGCGCATGGCCACACGCTGGAATCCTCACCGATCTCGACGTCGCCAATCACGACGGCCTGCGGGTCGATATAGGCGCTGGCCGCAACCCTCGGCATTCGTCCCTTGTAGCTGCGAAGCAAGGTACCACTCCTGATTAACGATTGAGGTGCGTTTTTGTTACTGCGCGAGGTGCTGCCACAAAGCGGTGGCAGGTCACAATATCTGCACGACAGGCGCGCCCGCCGAGGCATTCACAACTTCCAGCCGCGCGATCACGTTTCGCGTCACCGCGTACACGCTCTTGCCCCCAGGCGCGTCTTCGCCCAGCGAAGCCACCGGCTTGCCGGTGTCGCCTCCGATGCGAATCTGCGGGTCAATCTCAATCTCGCCGAGAAACGGCACGCCGAAATTTTTCGCCATGTGCTGGCCTTCGCCGTGACCGAACACATCAATGCGCCCGTTGCAATGCGGGCAATTGAAGTAGCTCATGTTTTCCACCACGCCGAGAATTTCCACGTTCACCTGGCGAAACATTTCGACGGCCTTGCGCACATCGGCCAGCGCCACGATCGAAGGCGTCGTGACGACCACCGCGCCCGTCACCGATACGCTTTGAATCAACGAGAGCTGCACGTCGCCAGTGCCTGGCGGCAGATCCACGATCAGGTAATCGAGCGTGCCCCACTGCACGCTCCGTAGGAATTGTTGCATCACGCTGTGCAGCATCGGCCCGCGCCACACCAGCGGTTTGTCGCCGGGATTCAGCAGGCCCATAGAGATCATTTTCACGCCGTAAGCTTCCACGGGCATGATGGTCTTCTCGTCCACCGCGCGTGGCTGTTCGTTGGTGCCGAGCATTACCGGCACGTTCGGCCCGTACACGTCGGCGTCGAGCAGGCCAACCGTGGCGCCGAGAGTCTTCAGCGCAATCGCCAGATTCACAGCGACGGTGGTCTTCCCTACGCCGCCTTTGCCGCTGGCAACGGCCACGAGATTTTTCACGCCCGCAATCGGCGCCTTTTTGTCGGCGGCATGTCCTGGTCCAGGTCCCGGGGGCATATGAGTCCTTTCGGCGAAGCCACCTAGCAGCGGCTTCCCACGTCATAAGGTCAGCTTGCAATAATAGACTGCCGCTGCATGAGCGGCAAGGCCGCGCGCCGCACGATCAGCAGCGAAACAGCTCGCTCGAAGACGGCGTTTCCAGGCATTCAACGCGCTCTTTGCAGGAAATCGCGCAAGCGGCTACAATAGTGGTCAGGGAGACGCGCGATCCTCGCAGCCGCCACACCTGCAGGTCGGGTTCCCCGTTCTTGGGAGCTTAAACGAGAATTTCGCCCCATTTGTGGGCTCGCATGCGTCTAATCCGAAAATATGGATGTCGAAAAAATCATAAATAGCGTCGTAGCGCGTTTCATCGGTACCAAGCACGAACGCGACGTGAAAGAGCTGCAGCCGCTCGTTGAAGAAATCAACGCGCTCGAACCCGAGATGCGCAAGCTTTCGGACGCCGAGATTGCCGCGAAGACCTCCCAGCTGAAGACGGAAGTCCAGGCGCGCATGGAAGGCCTGGAACGCGACGATCCCGATTACAAAGCTCGATTGCAGGAAGCGCTCGCGCCCGCGCTGGTGCCGGCGTTCGCGCTGGTGCGCGAAGTGGGACGCCGCACGCTGGGCATGCGCCATTTTGATGTGCAGTTGATCGGCGGCGCGGTCCTCCACCAAGGCAAAATTTCTGAGATGAAAACGGGCGAAGGCAAGACGCTCGTCGCCACCCTGCCCGCGTATTTGAATGCATTGACCGGCAAGGGCGTGCATATCGTCACCGTGAACGATTACCTGGCCCGCCGCGACGCGGAATGGATGGGGCCGATTTACAAGATGCTGGGGCTTTCGGTCGGCGTCATCGTTCACGATCTGGACGACGTGCAACGCCGTGCCGCCTATGCCGCGGACATCACCTACGGCACGAACAACGAATTCGGCTTCGATTATCTGCGCGACAACATGAAGTACGATTTGACCCAGTGCGTGCAGCGCGGCCATCACTTCGCCATCGTGGACGAAGTGGACTCCATTCTGATTGACGAAGCGCGCACGCCGCTGATCATCTCCGGCCCAGCCGAAGAATCCACCGACAAGTATTACCGCATCGACAAGATTATTCCGAAGCTGATTCTGGATATTGACTACACGCTCGACGAAAAGCACCGCACCGCGACGCTGACAGAGGAAGGCGTCTCCAAGTGCGAGCAACTATTGAGCCTGGGCAATTTGTACGACCCGGCGCACATGGACATTATTCACCACGTGTATCAAGGATTGCGCGCGCATACGCTGTTCCAGAAAGATGTGGACTACGTGGTGAAAGACGGTGAAGTCGTGATCGTTGACGAATTCACCGGACGCCAAATGCCCGGCCGTCGCTGGTCGGACGGCTTACACCAGGCGGTGGAGGCGAAAGAAGGGGTGAAGATCGAGCGCGAAAACCAAACGCTGGCGACGATCACTTTCCAGAACTACTTCCGCATGTACAAAAAGCTTTCGGGCATGACCGGAACCGCGGAAACCGAAGCGCCCGAATTCGACAAGATCTACAAGCTCGAAGTGGTGGCCATCCCCACAAACAAGGAACTGATCCGCATCGAAAATTCCGACGTGGTGTATCGCACCGAAGCGGAAAAGTTCGAAGCCGCGGTGAACGGCATTCTGCAGGAGGACGGCACGCGCGCCGGCGGCGTTCGCCAGTATTACGAACGAGGCCAGCCGGTGCTGGTGGGCAGCATCTCCATCGAAAAATCGGAAAAGATCGCGGCGCACTTGAAGAAGGCGGGCATTCCGCACCAAGTTTTGAATGCCAAGCAGCACGAGCGCGAAGCGATCATTATTTCTCAGGCCGGACGCAAGGGCACGGTTACGGTCTCCACCAACATGGCCGGCCGCGGCACGGACATTCTGCTCGGCGGCAATCCCGAGGCCATGACGCGCGATTATTGTTTGAAGAACAAACTCGCGCTGCCCTACGCTCCGGCCAGCTCGGTGATTGGCGCGGCTCCCGGCACGGAAACCGCCGCGCAGGCCGACGCAGCCAGCGCTGCGGCTGCCGCTTTACAAGCCCCTTCGAACGGCGGCAGCAGTCCGGCCATGGTGCTGTTTCAGATCGAAGGCAAAATCTTTCAGGTGCCGCTGGAACATTGGAAGCCCATTTACGATCAGTTCGCAGCGGAATGCAAAGCGGAGCACGATGAAGTAGTGGCGATGGGTGGCCTACATATTCTGGGCACCGAACGGCACGAAGCCCGTCGCATTGACAATCAATTGCGCGGCCGCGCCGGCCGCCAGGGCGATCCGGGCTCCTCGCGATTCTTTCTCTCACTCGAAGACGACCTCCTGCGCATCTTCGGCGGCGAGCGCGTAAAGAATCTGATGTTCCGATTGGGCATGACCGAAGGCGTGCCCATCGAATCGAAGCTCATCAGCAAACGCATCGAAAACGCGCAAAAGGCCGTGGAAGCGCAGAACTTTGAAGCGCGCAAACACCTGCTGGAATACGACGATGTAATGAACAAGCAACGCGAAACAATTTACAATCTGCGCCGCTCGTTCCTGGAAGGCCGCGACCAGAAAGAATTCGTGCTGGAACGCGCCGACGCCATCGCCAATGAACTCGTCGAAACCTATTGCCCGCGCGAACAGCATCCGGACCAGTGGAACGTCACGCAGTTCTGCAATGAAATTCTGAACCAGTTCGGCTTCGATCCCAAAGCCGTAGGGATGGATTTCGCGACGCTGAATCATGAAACCGTGGGCGAGACGCTCATCGAAAAAGTCCGCGCGCGCTACGAGGAGAAAGAAGCGCTTTTCGGCGCGCAGACGCTGCGCTGGCTGGAGCGCCACATCCTGCTGGACGTGGTGGACGGCCAATGGAAAGACCATCTCCTCACGCTGGACCATTTGAAGGAAGGCATCGGCTTGCGCGGGTACGGGCAGAAAGATCCGTTGGTCGAGTTCAAGAAGGAAGCATTCATACTTTTCGATGAGCTGATGAATCGCATCGACACCGAAGCGGTGCGGTTCCTCTTCCTGGTTCGGCCTGCGGAACAGCCTGCCGCGGCGTCGACGCCACCTGCACCGTCCGCGCAGAAACCGCTGGTCCCGCGCGGGCTTTCGCAATTTTCTCCCGAAGAAATCGAGCGCAAGCAGCGCCGCCAGGAACAACAAATGCAGTTTCAGACTGGCAACACGCCAGCCGAACCTCCCAAGCCCGTCCGCGTCGGCGCGAAAGTCGGCCGCAACGATCCCTGCCCTTGCGGCTCCGGCAAGAAGTACAAAAAGTGCCACGGCCAAGCGGCCTAATTTCCCTTACCCGCCGCTGAACTTTTCAGACCTCGGCTGCGTATCTTTATCCGAGTTGGGCCCAATCTGCTCAGGAGGATGAAACATGAGAATCGGTACGCGTACGTTCCCCGCATTGCTCGCGCTTGTGTTGTCCCTGGCCGCCACGATGGCCGCCAGGCCGGCGCTGGCGAGCGACGATGGCCATTTTGACCGCACGCTCACGGTATCGGGCGCGGTGGATCTGGATGTCCAGACCGGCTCCGGTGAAATTACTGTGCGCACGGGAGATTCCAGCAAGGTAGAAATCCACGGTCGTATCCACGCAAATCACGGCTGGTTCGGCGCGGACGCCGAGCAACGCATTCACGAGATCGAAGCGAATCCTCCGATCGAGCAGAACGGCAATACCATCCGCGTCGGCCACATTGAAAATCATGATTGGAAGAACAATATTTCCATCAGCTACGAACTCGTGGTGCCGGTGCAAACCAAGCTACGCTCGGAATCCGGATCGGGCGACCAGGTCGTGGGCGGCATCGCCGGGCCTGCGGATGCCAGCAGCGGTTCGGGCAGTGTGCGGCTCAGTAAAATTGGTGGTGAAACACATGCGCGCACGGGATCGGGAGATATCGAACTCAACGAAATTCACGGCGCCGCAAAAGCCATCGCGGGGAGTGGCAGCATTCGCGCCATCGGAATTGCCGGAGCTCTCAGCGCTTCCAGCGGCAGTGGCAGCGTAAAATTCGAACAGACCGCGGCGGGCGACGTGGAAATCGGGACAGGTTCGGGCGATGTGGAAATCAAAGGCGCCAAGGGCGCAGTGAAAGTGCAAACCGGAAGCGGTAGCATCACTGCGCAAGGCGATCCCACGGGCGATTGGCGGCTGCATACCGGTTCGGGCGACGTCACCGTCGAGCTACCGCCGCAAGCCGCATTCAATCTAGTGGCGCGCACCAGTTCCGGCAGTATTGACAGCAGCCGCGAGATCGCCGTGCAGGGCAAGCTCAGCCCGCGCGAGTTGCAGGGAAAAGTAGGAGGCGGCGGCCCGACCGTGGAACTCAACACGAGCTCCGGCAGTATTCAGATCCGTTAGAAATTTCCTTGCGCAGAGACGCGCGCGGCGGCGTCCGGCCTTGACGTCCTTGCAATATCCCGCCTCGCGCGTCTCTCGGCACGTCTCTCCGCGCGGTCGCAGCCTTGTTATCCTTTACAACTCACGTTAACTTGCGCGCAAAAATTCTGTGCTACTCTCTCCTCAATCTTGAGGCAGTAGCCGCTCGAGAATCAGGGGTGTGGAATGAAAGGCGCGGCTTCCGTCCATTGCGCTCGTCCTGGGTGCGCAAAGCCTGCGCCTCCGGCGCTGAGCCGCGTGGAGCTTTGCCTGGATCATTTTCTCGACGAAGCGTTCGTGCGCACAGATCAGGCTCTGGCGCGCTGCCGTGAAGGATCCCCACTAACCAAAGACAGCCTGGAATGGCTGCTATCCGATGCACTCGCCACGGTGAAGAACCTGGAAGAGAGCGCCGACGAACCCAAGCCTGAACAGCGCGATCGCATGCTCGAGTTATTGCTAATCCTCGCGAATCTCCACGAATACGTCGCTCACCATTCCGTGCGCGTCGAGCATCCCGCCTGAGCGACCGCGCCAGCGCGGGACATCACGACTGCACGAACTCGTGCCGGCGTCGCCTGCCTTCGCTCGCTGCGGAACCATTGACGTATAAGGCATCAGCCTGCTTGCAAATTGCTGCAGACCAAATCAAGCTAAAGGCTACTACAGAGCATTTCACCGTGTCTGACGAACCTAAAAAACAAGATCCATTCAAACCGCAAGAGCCCAACATACCCGGTGTTACCGGCAACCCCGCACGCTCTAAGCCGTCGTCGGAAGAACCGCGTCCGATAGCACGGCAGACGCGGAATTCCGCCAGTGGGGCCGATAAGATTCCCGCGCGGAAGTGGCTGGCAATCGCTGCGATTGCGATTGGCCTTGTCTCACTCACACTGTTCTTGTGGAAGCGTTCGAGTACTTCCGGTGAAGCGCAGGCCGTTCCCGCGGCCGCGGCCGCGCCCGTCATCGATCATCCGCCAGTCGCAGCGCAGTCGCCTCCCAGCGTGCCGGTAGGCCCGGGCCCGGTGGCCACTACGGTGGAGCTTGCGAAGCCATGGTCGTCCAAGCGGTTCACATTTCGAGCGTCACAAACTACCGATAATCTTCCGGCCCTCGTCGTGCATCTTCCCAGTGGCGTCTATTGCGGTCTCTCGATGCGGGAGCCATTCGGGAATTGCGAATTGGAATATGTGACCGACCTTCAGAAGTTGGCGCGCGTGTACGATTTTCAGGCGGTTCACCCCATGGTCGGAAACCCCTGCAATCACGCGGTGTATGATCTCGCCCGCTATGGAACGGGGTTGAATGGACCAGTACGCGGAGCGATTGTCAGTGGAGGAGGCGTGCGGCCTCCGATGGAGATCGAAATCAAAGTGCGCGGCCAGCAAATCGTCGCAACCCAACTCGAACATTGACGGATGGTTGCATCTGGTTCAGCGGCGCGCGCCTAAGGCATATTCAGTTGTCGTCAAGCCGTAGATCCCGCGCGTTCGACCGCGGCGCAACGCCGCACCTCGGCCCCCATCTTTCCCGCCAGTACCATCGCCACCATTTTCTGGTCCGCCAGCCACGACCACAACGGGTGTCCAAACGTAGCGGGCCGATTGTGTTCGACAAAGAAGTGGGAAAACCAAGCCAGCGCGTAGGGCACCGCAAATGCGGCCAGAATGTACCACGGCTTGCGCAACACGATTGCCGTGGCCAGCAGCGACCATCCCGCCAGCGTACCTGCCGTATGAAAAATTCGCGTCAGGGGCTGGCGATGCGCCAAAACGTAGAAAGTCCAGAACTGAGGAAAAGTCTGCGGCTCGGTCATGCCGCCGATTGTAGCTCTGGCGTCCGCGGGCGCAAGTCAAAAGAAAAATGCCACGGTCCCGCTCGCGTACGGGCGGGACAGTGGTCCATCGCCGAAGATCTCTCGGCGACGGTTATGACGTGGTATGACTTTTATAAAAGGTTATGATGCGAGTTTCTCCACCGAACGCGCCACCATCACCGGCTGGCCCGTCGCCTGATTGATGAGTATGAAGCCAACGACGCGAATCGAAATCGGCTGCGCGCCTTGCAGTGCCGTGAGTCCGCTCAGATTGATGAAGGTGGTATCGTTCGTGGTTATCACGGTCAGAGGCTGCGGAAGCAATACACCCGCCGTCCACTGATCGTTCAACTGGAATGTACCGGCGTTGTTGTTCTGCAGGATCGTGCTGCCAGGAACCCATGCGCCCGCCTGTCCCTGACGCCGCAGAACCACGCGGTGGACCGTCAGCGTGGTGGTGCCGTTGGTAGTGCTAAGGTCACCGCCGATTCCCACACGCTGTCCCGCCGCCAGTTCCGAATTGTTGAAGAGCAGGGTCGTCAGCGGCAGATTGATGTGCTCGATCAGGTACTTTTCCGATCCGTGCAGATTGAGCGTCTCAATCTGGCCGTCCGAAACTCCGTTCACGGCCGGCAACAATTCACGAGCGTACAAGTCCGCTTGCGTGGCAGGTCCCGTTGGCGGGCGAATGCTGGTGAACAAGCCGCCCATGAAGAAGTCATCGTTGGAGACGACCTCCACCTCGGAAGCATCTATGCTGTGCGTTACGGGATCCAGCACACCCGATATCTCCACGATCGTGTTGGCGGTAAACGAACTCAGGGGAGTATTGGGATCGTCAAACATGGTGTTGTCAGTGGTCGTCACAGCCCACTGACGCCCATGCGGTCCCTGGATCGAGAACGTATTGGGGCCAGTGACGCCCACCACGCCTGCGTGGAAATCATCAATCGACACCTGCGACTCAGTCGAATTCAGCAACGCGACCTCGAAAACCGGATTCACCGTGCCAGTAACCTGGCCATTTCCGTCAGTTTGCAGCGATTGGCGCAGATCAAACTCGACACGCAGGCCGAACAGATCCGCATCGGAAACCATAACGGGATTGGCGAAGTTCACCGTCACGCTCGATTGCGTCAACGTTCCGTTGATCGTATTGATCGTCGGCGGACTCACGGATGTATCGATAAACCCAATCATCGGCGACGCAATCGTGATCGTCGCCGAGGTATAGATCGCAATTGGCACCGCAGTAAGGTCCAACAACTGGTGCAAACCGCTGAGCTGCGCAAAATCCACAATCTGCGGCTGCGAGAGCACGCTCACGTTCGTCGTGCCGTTGAACAACGTGATTCCGCTTACGGTGACTTCACAGGAAACTACGCTGGGTAACGGAGCGTCGGTACCCACGGTATAAATCGAGGCTTGGCTCTGCGTCGAAGTGGTTCCCATGCCCGAGCCTCCGCCGCAGCTGGAAAGCGTCAGCGCGACAAAAAATGCAAGGCACACACCAATAGCTTTAGGATTCCCCATCTGAATTTCTCCTTTGTTGGTAATCGATGATGGCCGGGGGCCGGTGCCCCTTTTGCTGCTGGGGGTGAAACCCAGCCCCTCGGGAAAAGTTGCACAAGTTCTTGCCTGAATCAGCGCTTAGCGACTCGTGCTAACAGCCCGGCATTCTTTCCATTTTCTTCGCCAGCGGCTGATCCGCTCGCATTTAGCTCCTTGCGCCATCGCGCGCAGTTGTTTACGATGGCGTGCGAACGTCAGCGCACAAATATCACTATGATTGGCGAAACAATTTCGCATTACCGCATTCTCGATCCGCTGGGCAGCGGCGGCATGGGTCAGGTATTTCGCGCGGAAGATACGCGACTGGGCCGTCAAGTCGCGCTCAAATTTCTCTCCGCGGATCTCGCGCGCGATCCAGCCGCGCTCGAACGATTCCAGCGCGAAGCGCGTGCCGCGTCTTCCCTGAATCATCCAGCCATTTGCACCATCTACGACGTGGGCGAGCACAACGGGCGCCCCTATCTGGTCATGGAAGTCCTCGAAGGGCAGACGCTCCGCGAACGCATCGGCGGCCGGCCCATGGCCACCGATGCCCTGCTTGATTTCGGTGCGCAGATTGCCGATGCGCTCGACGCCGCCCATGCCCGCGGCATCATTCATCGCGACATCAAGCCGGCGAATATTTTCATCACCTCCCGCGGCCAGGCAAAAATTCTCGATTTTGGATTGGCCAAACAAGCCGCCACGCGCCGCATCGGTGAAGCGGTCGGGGCGGGTAACAGCGTCACCCAACCCACCACCGACAATCTGTTTCTCACTAGTCCCGGCTCGGCGATCGGCACAGTCGCATATATGTCCCCGGAGCAGGCGCGCGGCGAGGAACTCGATGCGCGTACCGATCTCTTCAGTCTGGGTGCGGTGCTGTACGAGATGGCCACGGGCCAAGCGGCGTTCAACGGCAATACTTCGGCGGTGATTTTTGACGCCATTTTGAATCGCACGCCTGCATCGCCCACCTCCATCAATCCCGTGGTCCCAGCCAAGCTGGAAGAAATCATCGGAAAATCCCTGGAGAAAGACCGCGACCTGCGCTATCAGACGGCCGCCGAACTGCGCGGTGATTTGAAGCGCCTGAAACGCGACACGGACTCTTCGCGCTCCCCCAGCGGTTCCACCGGTTCATGGGCAGCCGCAGGCTCCTCCGCCAATCCCGGCTCTGGCGCGAATGCGGCGCAACCAGCAGCTTCGCACTCGACTCCGGTTCCAGCATCAACACCCGCCTCTGGGAATGCTCCCACGCAAAGTGGCGCGCGCCGGGGCGTGTGGATCGCGGCGGCTGTAGCGATCCTCATTGCCGTTGGCGCGGTTCTTACCGTTGCTTTTCACGATCGCTTCGGACACCACCACGAGGAGGCGGCGTCATTTTCGCAAATGATGATTTCGCCCATCACATCCACCGGCAACATCCATTCCGCCACAATTTCGGCGGACGGCAAGTGGGTCGCCTACGTCGCGGATGAAAAAGGCAGTCACGGTATTTGGATTCGCCAGCTCGCCACCGGAAGCACCGCGCAAGTGGAACTCGGTTCGCCGGGCGAGATCGCAGGTTTAAATTTTTCGCTCGATGGCAATTACCTTTACTTCGTCAAGCGTGATGAATCCGTCGGCGTTGGGACTCTTTTTCAGGCGCCTTCCCTCGGCGGCGCGCCCCGCCAGGTGATCGTAGATGTGGATAGTCCGATCAGTTTTTCTCCCGACGGTAAGCGGTTCGTGTTCGTCAGGCAGGTCAGCAAGGCCAAGACTTCCAAATTGATCGTCGCGAATGCAGACGGCACCGGCGAACAGGACCTGCTGGTTTTGACCAACCCGCCTCGTTTTTCCGACAGCGGCCCGGCGTGGTCTCCCGACGGCAAGCGCATCGCCGTAGCGGACAATCCCACGGGCGAATTCGACAAGTATTCCGTCGAGATCATGGATATCGTCTCCAAAACGAAAACCCGCCTGGGTTCCGTTGACTGGCTCGCTCCCGATCAAATGGCCTGGCTTCCAGATGGATCCGCGATACTTTTCAACGCGCGCGTGACCAGGACGTCCCTCAACGCGCAGCTTTTTTCGCTGAGTTATCCCGACGCCGAAGTTCGCCGCGTGACCAATGATTTGAATTTCTACAACGGTACAAGCATCACCTCCGACGGCTCCGCGCTTGCCTCCGCCCAGGTAACCCTTACGGGTAGCTTGTGGGTCGCAAACTTCGGTAGCTCCACTTCGTTCTCGCCGCCACGCCAAATCTCCAGCGGCATCAGCCGCGCCGATGGTATTTCCGGAATCATATGGACGCCCGACGGCAGAATCATCTACACCTACTACACGTCTGGAAGCATTCAGCTTGCGAGCGCGGCGCCCGATGGCTCGAACGTCCACGACATTGCCTCAGGTGTCGTCAGCCCAAGCTGGCTTTCCAGCTGCGGCGACGGCCGGCACTTCGTCTTCACCATGGGTCGCGGCAAAGACAGCAGTTCCATCTGGCGCGCGGATATAGATGGATCCAATCTCATGCAGCTCAGCTCCGGACTGACTGCGGTGCATCCCAATTGCTCGCCGGACGGAAAATTCGTGGTCTACGCCGAGGTCAGCGGTGATTCCATTCACTTGATGCGTGTTGGAATTGACGGCGCCACACCCGCCAAAATCTCCCAAGAGGAATTGTTTGCTCCCGTGATCTCGCCGGATGGAACCTCCATAGCGAGCGCGTATCAGCCGGAACCGGGTAAGCGTCCTAAGCTCGCGATTGTCGGCCTGGACGGCGGAGAGATTCGCAACGTCTATGACCTGCCCCAGGAAACGCAAGCCGCCTTCAGTGGCGATGGCGGACAGAAACTCGCCTGGACAAAAGACGGTCGCGCGGTTTTGTATCCGGTCAACAAAGATGGGGTCGTAAGCCTGTGGGCTCAACCCGTCGGGCCGCAAGGCAGCGCGCCGGCCGCAGCCAAGCAAGTGATGAATCTAGGGCCTGATTTTCAGTGGGGTGCGTACACCCTGTCGCCGGACGGGAAGCAAATAATCTACGCCCACGGCCGCGCCGTAACGGACGCCGTGCTGATCTCGCACTTTCACTGATTCTTCCATCAGGAGTTCCATGAAATTTTCTCGGCGTGATTTATTCAAGACCGCCGCGGCCGCTACTGGCGGCGTTGCGGCTGGAACCGTCTTCGATCGGCCGGTAGCCGGGTCACAATCCGCTGGACAATCACTACCACCCGCGTTCGACGCCTTGAAGCCCCTCGGCGACCGCGTGAAACCGATTCCTACCGACGAACTGCAGGCGCGCGTCGCTCGCGCGCAACAACTGATGACGGACACGAAGCCGCGTTTCGAAGCTCTGTACGTCACTCCCGGCACCACGCTGGTCTATTACACCGGCATCCATTGGTGGCCCAGCGAGCGCATCCTGACGTTTCTGGTGCCCCGGAAAGGCGATCCGCTTTTGGTCGCCCCGGCTTTTGAAGAAGGCCGCCTGCGCGAGCAACTCCGCTGGCCGGTGGAAATCCGCGTATGGCAGGAAGATGAAAGTCCGTATTCGATTATTGAAAAATGGCTGGCGGAGCGCGGCATCCGCACGGGACAGGTAGGCGTGGAAGCCACCACGCGCTACGTCTTCTTCGATGGACTGCGCCACGCTGCAACTTCACTTGATTACGCTAGCGGCGATCCCATCACTGTCGGCTGCCGTGCGCAGAAAAGCGCTCACGAATTGGAGTTGATGCGCCTGGCCTGCTCGGCCACTTGCGCGGTGTACCAAGCCATTTTCGCTTCGTTGCGCGAAGGCATGACACAGCGCGAGGTCTCCGAGCTTGCGACGCGCGGCTACGCCCGCATGGGACTGCGTGGTGAAGCCTCCGTGTTTTTCGGACCGTCCTCTGCCCTTCCCCACGGATCGCGCGAAGAGCAAGTGCTGCGCGAGGGCATCGGAGTGATGATTGACGACGGCACAACCGTCGAAGGCTATCAATCGGACGTCACGCGAGTGGGCGTTCTGGGCAAGCCCCCCGAAAAGCTTCAGCACGCTTTTGAAATCGTGCGCAACGCGCAGAATGCCGCGCTCGCCGCTGCCGTCGCCGGCCACGAATGTGGCTCGGTGGACGATGCAGCGCGCAAAGTCATCTCCGACGCCGGATTCGGTCCCGGCTACAAATATTTTTCGCACCGCCTGGGCCATGGCATCGGGATGGACGGCCACGAGTCACCCTACCTGGTCCACGGAAACCACTCCATCCTCAAGCCCGGCATGACCTTTTCCAATGAGCCGGGAATCTATGTCGTCGGTGATTATGGTATGCGCTGCGAAGACGATATGGTGATCGCCGAATCTGGAGAGGCTCAATTGCTAACATCCGGGTTCCAACCCTCGCTCGAAACTCCGATCGCTTAGCATAGCGCCGGCTTGCCCTGAGAGCCTGGCGGAGACAGGGTCGAAGGGCGTCCCGCCCGTTTATTTGACTTCTAACTTATCCGCGAAAGTGGCAGATATGCGCGCTAATTCCGAGTTGCTCTTGCAAAACTCCACGATCCTCGCCTCCGCCCAAAACCGCTCCGGCCCGTCCTCCTGCGATATAAACGCGCAGTGCCCGCCATGCTCCGGCGCCATCAGCGTGATCCATCGGTTGCCCAGAATCGCCGGATTTTGAAACGGCCCGAACGGCACGAAGGGATCGTCCTTCGCGGCAATAATCAGGGTAGGCACATGAATTTCAGCGACCACCCGCGATGCGCTGGAACGAGCGTAATAATCGCTGGCATCCGCGAACCCGCAGTACCGCGCCGTGATCACGTCATCAAACTCGCGCACCGTGCTGATCTTCGGGAATCCAGGAACCGCGTGCAAAGGATATAAATCCGTAAACAAGCTCGCCTTGTGCCGCATGTGCCGCTTCAGTCGCGTCACGAAATGATGTTCGTAAATGAAATTGCGCGGCTTACTCAGCGCGTCTGCGCAAGCTGCCAGATCCAGCGCCGGCGCAATGGCCACGACGGCTCGCAACTCCGCCACAGGTGAGCCGTCCATTTCTCCCGCCATCTTCAGCACCAGATTTCCGCCCATGGAATAACCCGCGGCAAATATTTCTGGTAGGCCGTCGCGTTCAGCCAGCTCCAGCACTACAGCGCGAATGTCGCAGCTCAGGCCGGAATGGTAAAGGGTTGGGCTCAGCTTCTCCGTGCCGCCGCAATTCCGCTGATTCAGACGCACCACGTTGAAGCCCGCGATCCAGGCCTTTTCCCCCGTGCCGCGCATGTAGCCCGATTCGCAGGAACCCTCCAGGCCGTGCAGCACCACCAAGGTGGGATGTTCGCGCGGATTCTGCTGCCAGTGGCACTGGCCCAGAACCTGCGTGCCAGGTTCCGTCGCGAACGAACGCGCCACACCTCGAGGGAGACGCGGAACCGGCCGCGGCCAGAAATTCGCCGCAATGGTCATCGCATGAGGATTGCGCAGTAGTGGATGTGGTCTGAATTCCTTCACTGGTTACATGGTAGGGAGTCCGGAGGTTTCGCGCAACCTTACTAGCCGTCAGTTTTCAAATCAGCTCCGGCCGCCGCAACTTGATTTCATTGGCGGATGCACATAAAATGAATACTTGTATAATGAAGGTCTGCCGCTACAAATGAATCTTCCACGAGCCCAGCGAATCCGGCTGGGCTCTGCTGCATATGGGGACCTTCAGGCTCACAGGAGAATAGATGATTGAAGGACCCATTCCCGAAGCGCTCACCTTCGACGATGTGCTGCTATTGCCGGGCAAATCCTCGATCCTGCCTACTCAGGCGGACACGCGCACCTGCCTCTCGCGCAAAATTTCCCTGAACATTCCTATCGTCGCTGCGGCCATGGATACGGTCACGGACGCGCGCCTGGCCATCGCCATCGCGCGCCAGGGCGGCATCGGATTCATCCATCGCAACATGACCATTGACCGCCAGGCCGAAGAAGTGGACCGCGTCAAGCGCTCGGAAAGCGGCATGATCGTTGACCCGGTCACCATTGCGCCCGAACTTTCCGTCCGCCAGGCGCTCGACATCATGAACAAGTACAAAGTGTCGGGCCTGCCGGTGACGCGCGGTGCGCGCCTCGTAGGCATTCTCACCAACCGCGATTTGCGTTTCGAACGCAATCTGGATCAGCCCGTCAGCTCGGTAATGACCAAGGACAATCTCGTCACGGTTCCGGTGGGCACCACGCTCGAAGAAGCTGAACGCATTCTGCAGCGCCATCGCATCGAAAAACTCCTGGTCGTCGACGCGGATTTCAACCTGAAAGGTCTGATCACCGTAAAAGACATCCAGAAGAAAATCGAGTTCCCCAACGCCACTAAAGACGAGCATGGCCGCCTGCGCGTGGGCGCCGCCATCGGCGCCACCGGCGATTTTCTAGAGCGTGCCGCGGAAATGGCGCGTGAAAAAGTGGACGTGCTGGCGATCGACACCGCGCACGGGCACAGCTCGCGCGTAATGGATGCCATCCGCGCCGTGAAACAGAAATATCCGGAGATGCAAGTGGTGGCGGGCAACGTAGCCACCGCCGAAGGCGCCCGCGATCTGATTTCGCTCGGCGTGGACGGCCTGAAAATCGGCATCGGTCCCGGCTCCATCTGCACCACGCGCGTGGTCACCGGCGCGGGCGTCCCGCAGATCACCGCGATCATCGAAACTTCGCGCGCCGCGAAAGGCACCGGCGTCCCCGTGATCGCCGATGGCGGCATCAAATTTTCCGGCGACATCACCAAGGCCATTGCCGCTGGAGCCAACTCCGTCATGATCGGCGGTCTTTTCGCCGGCACCGAGGAATCACCGGGCGAAACGATTTTGTATCAAGGCCGCACTTTCAAATCCTATCGCGGTATGGGTTCGCTCGGCGCCATGGAAGCCGGCTCGGCCGATCGCTACGCGCAAGAAGGCGTCGAACGCGGCAAGTCCGTCCCGGAAGGCATCGAAGGCCAAGTGCCCTATAAAGGCCCTCTGGCGGGCCTGGTGGACCAGCTTGTCGGCGGCCTGCGCAGCGGCATGGGCTACTGCGGCGCGGCCAATCTCACCGAACTTCAGGAACGCAGCAAATTTATCCGCATTTCGTCGGCGGGCTTGCTCGAAAGCCACGTGCACGACGTGATCATCACTCGCGAAGCTCCCAATTACAGACGCGAATAGAGCGCTCCCTTTGAAAATTGGACTGCAATCAATCCGTCGCTGCACTGGACTGGACCGCTAGGATGAAGTGGCTCCGCTACTGGTGGCCTGCGCTTATCTGGGCGGTAGTAATTTCTGGTTTTTCTACGGGCGCTTTTACGTCAACGAACACGAGCCACTACATCATTCCCATCCTGCGCTTTTTTCTTCCTCACGCTTCTGCTGAATCTCTCGATTTCCTTCACCACATCATCCGCAAATGCGGGCACTTGACCGAATATTTCATCCTTAGCATGCTGATCTTGCGCGGGATTCGCGCCGGTGAAAAAGGCCTGTACTTGCGCTGGGCGCTGGTGACGATATTGATTGTCGCCTGTTACGCCGCGCTCGATGAGTATCACCAGTCGTTCGTACCCGGCCGCACCGCTGCCGTGGGTGATGTGCTCATTGACACGTCGGGCGGCGTCGCCGCACAGATCGTCGCATCATTATTCGTGCTTTTGGGAAAGGCTCGTGAAAAGCGGCACCAGGATGAAAAGAATGCCGCCGGCACGATTCCGACCAACACAGCTTAAAAATCCACCGACAGAAATGGAGACGCCAATGAAGCCACCGCTATCCAGCCGTTTCTTGCGCCATCTGCCGCTTCTTGCCGCCGTTTGCTTGCTGGCATATTCTGCTGCCGCTTCCGCCGCCAATCCAGTCAGTTACGAATTGAAATTCGAACGGCCCAACTCACACCTGCTCGACGTCACGATTCACGCGGACGCGCTCACTGGCACGTCCGCGGAATTCGCCGTCCCGGATTGGGCGCCGGGTTCCTACTACATCGAAAACTATGCCGCGAACGTGCAGCGTTTTCGCGCGCACTCCGCAGCCGGCCAGGAACTTTCCTGGCGAAAGACGGACAATCAAACCTGGCGCGTCGAGCTGTCAGGCGCGAAATCAGTTACGATCGATTATCAGGTTTACGCCAACACACTGCAGAACAACATCGCGCAGTACAACGAGCGCCACGCCTTCATCGGCGGCCCTTCCCTGTGGATGTACCTGGTCGGCGGAAAAGACCGCCCCGCCACACTATCGGTCGCAGCCCCGAATGGCTGGCGCGTCGCCACCGGCCTGGAGCACACCTCCGCCACAACTTTTCAGGCGGCTAACTACGACACGTTCGCCGATTGCCCGCTGGAGATTTCCGATTTCGCGGAAAAAGACTTCGAAGTCCTCGGCACGAAATATCACGTGATCGTGCACGACGTCATGGGCCAAAAGGATTTTGCGAAGTTCGTGGACGATCTGCAGAAAGTAGTCGCCCAGGAAGTGCCCATGTTCCAAGCGGTGGCCGGCACCTCCGGCCAAGCCGCTCCCTTCCGAGACTACTATTTTATTTTTCACGTCTGGCCAAAGACCGGTGGCGGCCTGGAACATCTGAATTCCACGCAAATTAATTTTTCCGCCGACTGGGATTCCACCGAGCCGACCCCCGGCTATGTCAATCGCTACGATCTGAAACTCTTCGTCTCCGCGCACGAATTCTTCCACGCCTGGAATGTCAAGCGCCTGCGCCCGCTTCCTCTCGGTCCCTTCGATTATTCGCAAATGGTGCACACGCCGTCGCTGTGGATCTCCGAAGGCCTCACGAGTTATTACGGCGCCCTGGCCCTGGTGCACGCGGGCCTGATTACTCCCGAGCAATATCTTGATTCGGTCAGCCAACTCATCACAAAATTCGAAGCGCAACCCGGTCGCGGCGAGCGCAGCATCGAAGACACCAGCTGGGATACCTGGTTTCCGCGCGACAGCGTGATCCACCAGGACAACAACCTTCTGAACACCTGGTATTCCTATTACGATGGCGGCCAAATCATCGGCCACATCCTGGATTTCGCAATCCGCCAGGATACCAGCAACCAGAAATCCCTCGACGACTGGATGCGCCTGCTCTATTCGCGCCACGCGCTGCCCAAACCGGGCTTCGAACCTGGCGACGCCATAAAAGCTGCATCCGAGGTTGCCGGCACGGACGTCAGCGGCATTTTCCGCCGATATATTTCCGGCAAGCAAGCCATCCCCTACGAGGAGTATTTCGCCTATGCCGGAATTACAGTTGAAAAGAAACTGGACGCCGACAAGTCCTGGATGGGCGTGGATACAACGAAGCACGACGACGGCCGCGCCAAGATTCGCAACATTACGCCCGGCAGCCCTGCCGAATCAGCAGGACTCGACCGCGACGACATCATCTACGCCGTGGACAGCCGTGCGGTGGATTCCGATGCCTTTGCGAAGGAAATCACCGCGCACAAGCCCGGCGATACAGTCCGCGTAACGGTCCTACGCCTCGGTGAATTCAAAGACTTTTCGGTCGCACTGAAGGCCAATCCTAATCCCACTTATACCCTCAAGCCTATGGAGCACGCGACGGACCAACAAAAGGCCATCTACAATTCATGGCTGGGAATCAAGCAGTAGCATCTCGCTACAGGGTTTCGTTCCGGCAACCCGCATATGGAGTGCGGCAGCCTGCAAGCCGAGCGACAAAACGAGCTCGGTGAGGCTTGCCTCGCCGGCCGCAGAATTTGACTTTGGGGCGGTGGCCTGCAGGCCGGCACCTTTGACGTTGGTAGCGCCGGCGGCTCGCCGGTTCTTTGCCCTCAACGCTTGCGAGAAAAACAAAAAGGCCCACTCCGACGAATCGGAGCGGGCCTTGTTGATTTACGTGATCGACTGAAAAGAACCGGAGAAGACTACTTCGCCGCCACCGCTTCTTTTTCCTCTTCTTTTTCGGGAGTCTCCACATCCTGCTTCCGGCGCGGTTTCTTGTCCTTCTTCTTCAACTCCGAACCGATGAACTCCAGAATCGCCAGATCCGCGCCGTCTCCCAGTCGCCAGCCCGCCCGGATAATGCGCGTATAACCGCCTGGACGGTCCGCAAAACGCGGCGCCAGGTCGGTGAACAGTTTCTCTGTGGCCACCGGAGTCATCAGGAAAGCCGCCGCCTGGCGTCGCGCATGCAGCGAATCGCGCTTGCCCAGCGTAATCATTTTCTCCGCCAGCCTACGGGTAGCCTTCGCCCGAAGAATGGTGGTGTGAATGCGTTCCTTCTCGATGAGGTTAGTCACCAGGTTGCGCAACACCGCGCGGCGATGCGCGGGCTGCTTCCCGAGTTTTGACCCTGATTTAAGGTGTCTCATAGTCGCTTACCGTGGCTCGCGCGGTTTCCCGCACGATTACATTGCCGTGGCATCCCCCTCGGAAGGCGGAGGCGCGGTCTGGCTTGGCAGCGGCGGCCAGATAATGCGGCCGTGCTCGTCAAACTTCATGCCGAGGCTCAAGCCCATTTTGTGCAGGATGTCCTTGATTTCATTCAGCGACTTGCGGCCGAAATTCTTGGTCTTCAGCATTTCGGATTCGGTTTTCTGCACCAGCTCGCGCAGGTTCTGAATGTTCGCGT
The DNA here is from genome assembly GCA_013289695.1 of Acidobacteriota bacterium. GTDB lineage: Bacteria > Acidobacteriota > Terriglobia > Acidiferrales > UBA7541 > Palsa-295. The sequence goes on along the minus strand of JABCZK010000034.1, from coordinate 16,518 downwards.
TCTTCAGGCAGTTATAGGAGCGCACCGAAAGCTCCAGCTCTTCCACTGAGCGATCCAGGAATTCGAGGCGCGGATCGCTGTAATTCTCGACCACTTCTTCCGGCAGGTCCGGCGTCTCTTCGAAATTGATGAAGATGCTCATGTGGTCCTTCATCAGCTTCGACGCCAAGCCAATCGCGTCCTGCGGTGTAATCGCGGCGTTGGTCCAGACTTCCAGCGTGAGCTTCTCGTAATCGGTCATCTGTCCCAAACGAGCCGCTTCCACTGCGTAGTTCACCTTGCGCACCGGCGAGTGCACCGAATCAATCGGAATGTAGCCGATCGGTAGGTCCTCGTCGAAATTGCGGTCGGCCGCCACATAGCCCCGGCCATTCTTCACGCGCAACTCCAGTTCGAACTTGCCGCCTTCGCTCACGGTCGCGATGTACACGTTCTTGTCGAGCACCGCGATATCGGCGTCCTCTTCGATTTTCGCCGAGGTCACCGGCCCAGGCGTATCCACGATCAAAGTGATCGTCTTCGGCTGGTCCGTGTTCAACTTCAGCGGAACCTGCTTCAGGTTCAGGATGATGTCCGTCGCGTCTTCTACGACGCCCGGAATCGGCGAAAACTCGTGCAGTACGCCTTCAATCTTCACCGCGGTGATCGCTGCGCCTTCAATCGAGCTCAGCAATGCGCGCCGCAGGGAGTTTCCGACCGTGGTTCCCCAGCCGCGCTCAAAAGGCTGCGCTGAGAATTTCCCGTACTTATCGGTCAGGGTTTCTGGTTCTGCTGCCAACCGCTTTGGTTTCTGGAAGCCCTTCCACATCTTCGACATTCCTCCTGGCTCGCCCGCGGCGAACCGACAAACTTATAAACGTTGATAATCTCCGGGCGCTACTTCGAATACAGTTCCACGATGAGCTGTTCGTTCATCGGCGGCGTCTGCACGTCTTCGCGACGCGGCATCGCCACTACGCGCGCCTTGAAATTCGCTGGATCAATATCGAGCCACGGAGCCACGCCCTGGCTTTTCGCCAGATTGCGGGCTTCCATGATCATCACGTTTTCGTGCATCTTGTCTTTCAGCGTGACTTCATCCCCCACGTTCACCAGGTAGCTGGGGATATTCACCTTCTGGCCCTTCACGCGGATGTGTCCGTGCAGCACCAGTTGTCGCGCCTGTGAACGCGAGCCGCCCAAGCCCATGCGGTACACCACGTTATCCAAGCGGCGCTCGAGCATCACCATCAGGTTTGCGCCGGTCGGTCCCTTGGTCCGCAACGCCTTTTCGAAATACGTGCGGAACTGGCGTTCCAGCAGCCCGTAGGTGCGCTTCACCTTCTGCTTTTCGCGCAACTGTACGCCGTATCCCACCATCTTCGCCCGCCGCGCTTGTCCATGCTGCCCGGGAACGAAATTGCGTTTCTCGATCGCGCACTTTTCTGTAAAACACCGCAGGCCTTTCAAGAAGAGTTTCTGCCCTTCCCGTCGGCACAGCCGGCAAACTGCTTCACGATGTCTTGCCAAGTCCTATCTCCTTTATCTCAACTCTGCAATTTCCCTGAATCTCTGTCGCTCGCGCTAGACGCGGCGGCGCTTGGGCGGTCGGCAGCCGTTGTGCGGCACCGGCGTCACGTCCTTGATCGCGTTGATGTGCAAGCCTGAAGAAGCCAGTGCGCGCACGGCGGATTCCCGTCCTGCGCCAGGTCCCTTCACGCGCACTTCCACCGACTTCATTCCGTACTGGTCGCGCGCCACGCCTGCAGCCGTCGCGGCCGCTTGCTGCGCTGCGTATGGCGTGCCCTTGCGCGAGCCCTTGAAACCCACCGAGCCCGCCGAAGACCAGCTCACCGCGCGGCCGTCGGGATCAGTCAGCGTCACAATCGTGTTGTTGAACGTCGCCTGGATGCAGACCACGCCGTGCGGCACCACGCGCTTTTCCTTCTTCTTGCGGAATTCCTTCTTGCGCTTGGAGCTTTTCGCCGCTGCTGCTGCCGCGGGTGCTCCTCCTGGTGTTGCTGCCGCGTCTTTCGGTTCTTTTGCCACGCTCGTCTCTCTCCTATTTTCCCGGCAACTTCAAATCTTGCAAACCCAATCGCCCGTCTTCGGCATTTATATGGAGTGCGGCGGCGTGCCGCCGCTTTCTCTTCGGCGAGGCTCGCCTCGCCGGCCTTTACTTTACTTCCGGGCCGCGATCTTCTTCGCTGCCACTGCGCCCTTCCGTGGTCCCTTACGCGTGCGCGCGTTGGTGTGCGTGCGCTGGCCGCGAACCGGCAAATTGCGCCGGTGACGCAATCCGCGATACGCCTGAATTTCAATCAGCCGCCGGATGTTCATCTGCGTCTCTTTGCGCAGATCGCCTTCGATACCGCCCTCGGCTTCGATTGCGGCGCGCAGACGCGTCGCCTCATCCTCGGTCAGATCCTTGATCTTCTTGGTGTGGTCCACGTTGGCTTTCGCGGCCAGCGATTTCGCGCGCGCCTGCCCGATGCCGTAAATCGAAGTGAGCCCAATCCAAAGCCGCTTGTTCGGCGGCAAATCCACACCTGCGATGCGAGCCATTCTCTATCCTCCGGCCTCTGGCCTATCCCTGGCGCTGGCGGTGCTTGGCGTTCGTACAGATCACGCGCACCACGCCGCGCCGATGAACGATCTTGCACTTCATGCAGATTTTCTTTACCGATGCCCGAACCTTCATTTTTCCACTCCATCCCCTCTTGGGGGCCCCAAGCATTCTGCTGCTCCGCGCGCCGCCGTGTTACTTGTAGCGATACACGATCCGGCCGCGCGTCAGATCGTAGGGCGAAAGCTCCACCGCCACGCGATCTCCCGACAAAATACGAATGAAATTTTTGCGCATCTTCCCAGAAATATGGGCCAGCACCTGGTGCTTGTTTTCCAGCTCCACGCGAAACATGGCGTTCGGCAGCGGCTCGATCACGGTAGCCATCACTTCGATCGCGTCCTCTTTCCCGCTTTCGCCCGGCTTCTTATTTTCCTTCTCTGGCCTTGGTCTCATGCGCTCCTGTATTCCATTCCACTCCAGCCAAATCTTGCGTCCTGCTGCTTACCAGACCGGTCCTGCCGCTTCTTTCGGCCGCGTCAAAATCCACGGGCCATTCTTAGTCACTGCAACGGTGTGCTCAAAGTGCGCTGAATCGCTGCCGTCCGCAGTCACCGCGGTCCATTCGTCATCCAGCACTCGCACGCCCGGGCCGCCCGTGTTCACCATCGGCTCGATGGCCAGCACCATGCCCTCTTGCAGCTTGGGGCCTTGTCCCGGAGAGCCGTAATTCGGCAACTGCGGGTCCTCGTGCATCTTCGTGCCGATTCCGTGTCCCACGAACTCGCGCACCACCGAATATCCGTTCTTTTCCACCCACTGCTGCACCGCGGCCGATACATCTCCCAGGCGATTCCCCGCCCGGATCTTCGCGATGCCCTGCTCCAGCGATTCACGCGTCACCCGCAACAGCTTCTCGCGCTCCGGCGTAACCTTGCCCACCGGAACCGTCAACGCCGCGTCGCCAAAGTACCCGCCCAGCTCCACTCCGAAATCCATCGAAAGAATGTCGCCCTCGCGCAATTTCCGCGCCGCCGATGGAATCCCGTGCACCACTTCCTGATTGATCGAAGTGCACACCGAGCCCGGATAGCCGCGGTAACCCTTGAACGCCGGTCGCGCGCCGTGTTCCTTCGTGTAACCCTCGGCGAACTCGTCCAACTCTTTCGTCGAGATGCCTGGCCGGATCATGGTGCGCATTTCTTCCAGCGCGCCCCAGACGACCTGTCCCGCGCGATACATCTTTTCCAGCTCCGCAGGCGATTTACAGATGACCATCGCGCCCTTCCGCGCGCTTCAAAATCTCGTTCAATGCGCGGGTTACTTCATCCACTCCTGCATCACCGTCCACCACTTCCAGCACGCCGTGCGTCCGGTAATAATCTGCCAGCGGCTGCGTCTGGCGTTCGTACGCCGCAAATCGTTCCTTGACGATTTCCGGCTGGTCGTCCGACCGCTGAATCAATTTCCCGCCGTCGTTATCGCAAATCCCCGGCGTCTTCGGCGGCCGCTCTAAAATGTTGTACGTCTCGCCGCCCACGCTGCAGGTCCAACGCCCTGCCACACGCCGTATCAACGTTTCCGGGCTTACCCTAAACTGGATCACCAGTGGTTTGCCGAGCCCCCGGCGCTGCAAAATCTTGTCCAGTTCCTCTGCCTGCCGATTGGTCCGCGGGAACCCGTCGAAGATGAATCCCTCGTCGCAATCCCAGCGCGAGAGCCGCTCTTCCACCATCCCCAGCACGATATCATCCGGCACCAAGTCGCCGCGCTCCATGATCGGCGCTGCCAGACGCCCCTGCGTGGTGCGGCGACTCACCGCGTCCCGCAGCATGTCGCCGGTGGAAAGATGCGGCACGCCCAACTGCTTGGCCATGCGCTTCGCCTGGGTGCCTTTACCAGCTCCTGGCGGACCCAGGAAAATTAACGCCCGTTTGAGCGCCATCCTCACCGCCGATGCGTCGGTCATTAACTGCGACGACCCCGGACCCGGCCTTTGCGCACAAACCCATCATAATTTCGCATCACCAACTGCGCTTCGAGTTGCTGCACCGTATCCATGGCCACGCCCACAACGATCAGGAGCGACGTGCCCCCGAAGTAAAACTGCACGTTCAAACCATCCAGCACGAATCGCCACATGTGCTTATCGAACCAGTCGCCCACGAGCCACAGATGCTGCAAGTGAATCCCCGAAATCATCCATTCCGGCAGCAAGCAGACCACCGCCAGATACACGCCGCCAACAAAGGTGAGCCGCGTCAGAATCCGATTGATGTACTCGGAGGTATTCCGCCCCGGACGAATCCCCGGAACGAACCCGCCGTACTTGCGCATATTGTCCGCAAGCTCCGTGGGATTGAAAATAATCCCCACGTAGAAAAACGCGAAAAATATAATCAGCGTCACGTAGATCAAGGTGTACAGCGGCTCACCCCACTTGATCATGTTCGCGAACTTGCCGAACGCCGTGGACTTGTTCTGAAAAAACAGCGCCAAAGTCTGCGGAAAAGTGAGCAGCGAGCTTGCGAAAATCGGCGGAATCACTCCACCGGAATTCACGCGCAGCGGCAGATAAGTCATCTGCCCGCCCATCACTTTTCGGCCCATCACGCGCTTTGCGTACTGCACCGGAATCCGCCGCTGGCCGCCTTCCACGAACACGATGAAAGCCACCACCGCCAGCATCAAAACGATCAGTCCCACCAGAATGATCCCCGCGAGCGAGCCCCACTCACCGCTTGTGGTCTTCAAGTACAGATCGTGCACCGCGTTCGGCAATCCCACCACGATGCCCGCGAAAATAATCAGCGACATCCCGTTGCCGATGCCCCGCTCGCTGATCTGCTCGCCCAGCCACATGATGAATGCCGAGCCGGTGGTCAGCGTCAGCATGGTCATCAGCATGAACCGCCAGCCCGGGTGATACACCAGCGCTTCGCCGTTCATGCTTTGCAGCGTCAAAGTCTTCGCGATCGTGAACGATTGAAACAAGCTCAGAATAATCGTCAAGTAGCGCGTGTACTGCGTGATCTTCCGCCGACCCAGCTCGCCTTCCTTCTGCAACCGCTCCAGGTAAGGCCACACCACCACCATCAACTGCAAAATAATTGACGCCGTAATGTACGGCATGATGCCCAGCGCAAAAATCGTCAGCCGGCGAAGGTTGCCGCCACTGAAGAGGTCAATCAATCCCAGGACCGAGCCTTGTCCCCTCTGGAACATATCCTGCAACAGCGCCGTATTGATTCCCGGTGTCGGAATGTGCCCGCCCAAGCGGTACACCGCCAGCATGCCCAGCGTGAACAGAACGCGGTTGCGCAGGTCCGGCGTGCTGAAAATATTCCGAATCGCCAGGAACAGCTTGTTCATTGCAGGACTTCGACCTTTCCTCCGGCGGCCGTGATCTTCGCTTCCGCCGACTTGCTGAATGCATGCGCCTGTACCGTCAGCGCCACTTTCAATTCACCGCTGCCCAAAATCTTCAGGCCCTCGCGCTTCACGCGCAACACACCCAGCGCATAAAGAATTTCCGGTGAAATCGTTTCGCCCGCCTCAAAAACATTCAGGCTCTCCACGTTGATCACCGCGTAGGTCGTCGAATCCGGCGCCGAAAATCCACGCTTCGGCAAACGTCGGTGCAGCGGCATCTGCCCGCCCTCAAACCCCGGCCGCCTGGAATATCCGCGGCGGGACTGTTGCCCCTTATTGCCCGCGCCCGCGGTCTTGCCCATCTTCGAGCCCATGCCGCGTCCTACGCGCACTTTGCGGTGACGCGAACCCCGCGGCGGCTTCAAATTCGATAGTGTTGGTTTCTGTGCCATTCTCAGCCCTCAATCTGTACGAGATGGTGCACGCGCGCGATCATGCCGCGGATCGACGGAGTGTCTTCCACTTCCAGTACCTGCTGCATGCGCCGGAATCCCAGCCCGCGAACGGTCTGGCGCATATCGCGCGGGCAGCCAATGAAGCTGACCACCCACTTGATTTTCAATTTCCCCGGTTTTTTCTTGCCCGCTGCCGCTGTTGTCGTCATAGTCTATGCGCGAAGGAACTACGATGCCGTCGCTTCCTCCGCTATCTTCCCGCGGCCTTCCGCCACCTTGGCCGCATCCTTCAAATGCATCAGCGCGTCAAACGTCGCCTTGATCACGTTATGCGGGTTCGATGTGCCCAGCGACTTCGTCAGCACGTTCTGAATCCCGGCGACCTCCATCACCGCGCGCACCGCTCCGCCCGCGATGATTCCGGTTCCATCTGGAGCGGGCTTCAGCAGCACCTGGCCCGAGCCGTAACGGCCCAGCACCTGGTGCGGAATCGTGGTGCCCTTCATGTTCAGCTTCACCATATTCTTCTTGGCCGCTTCAATCGCCTTGCGGATGGCCATGGGCACTTCGCGCGCCTTGCCCATGCCGAAGCCGGCGTGGCCGCCCTGATCTCCCACCACCACCAGCGCGGAGAAGCTGAGATTTTTTCCGCCCTTCACTACCTTGGTGCAGCGGTTAATCGAAACCACCTGATCCTTCAAGTTCGCCTGGTTGGTCTCCACCGGACGGCGAACGGCTAGCGAGTCTTTGAGCTCTTGTTTCGACATAATTTTCAGAACTTCAGGCCCGCCTCCCGGGCCGCTTCCGCGAGCGCCTTCACGCGCCCGTGATATTGATATCCCCCGCGATCGTAAACCACTTTGTCCACCCCCTTGGCTTGCGCGCGTTCCGCGATGGCCTTGCCCACCACTTTAGCGGCCGCGATGTTGCCCCCGCCCTTGATGGACTTCTTCACTTCCGCATCCAGCGAGCTGGCCGATACAATCGTGCGATTCGTCTGATCGTCCACCACCTGCGCGCGTATGTGTTTCGCCGAACGATGCACGCACAGCCGCGGGCGTTCTGCCGTGCCCGCCAGCGTCTTGCGCGTCCGCACATGAATGCGGCGACGATGCGCTTCCCGCGATAATTTGTGAACCGGTGCTGCCACGTTCGCTCTCCTCCTGGCCTAGGCCGCTGCCGTCTTCGCGCCAGCCTTGCCGGCCTTCTTCTTCAAGCGCTCGCCGGTAATGCGCACGCCCTTCTGCTTGTACGGGTCGGGCGGACGTAGCGCGCGGAGATTCGCGGCCACCTGGCCAACCTGATTCTTGTCCGCTCCGGTTACCACCATGTGCACCTGTTTCTCGATAGTGATCGCGATGCCTTCGGGGATCGGAAATTCAATCGGATGCGAATATCCCAGCGCCAGCACCACGTTCTTCCCTTTCACTTCGGCGCGGTAGCCGACGCCCACGATGTCCAGATCCTTCTTGAAGCCGGTCGTTACTCCAGTCACCGCATTCGCCACCAGCGCTCGCGCCAGGCCATGCAGCGCGCGCTTGTCGTCTGATTCGCGCTTGGCGACCAGAGTGCCGTCCTTCTGCTCGAAATGGATTCCATTGGGCACCACCACGCGCATCTTGCCCTTGGGCCCCTGCACTTCCACGGCGTCGTCCTTGATCTGAATCTTCACGCCGGACGGCACGGCTATAATTTTATTTCCAATTCGCGACATGGCTCTGTTCGATCCTCGTGTTAACGAAATTCCCGCCGAACCTCTACCAAACCTCGCACATGATTTCGCCACCAATCCCGGCCTTGCGCGCCGCTTGCCCGGTCATCAATCCCTTGGCAGTAGACACAATCGAAATCCCCATTCCGCCCACCACTTGCCGGATGTCCGTCTTGCCCACGTAGCGCCGCGAACCCGGCCGCGAGACGCGCTTCAGGTCCGTAATCACGCTGCGGCGGTCAGGCGTATAGCGCAAAAACAGGCGCAGCGTCTTCTTGGGCTTCTGCTCTTCCACAACCTTGAAATTCGCCAGATAGCCTTCTTCTTTCAGGATGCGCGCCAGCTCCACCTTCAATTTCGAGCTGGGCAAATCCACGCGCGAGTGCTTCGCGCGCGAGGCGTTGCGAATTCGCGTCAGTAAATCGGCAATCGGATCAGTCGTCATTCTCCCTCGTCCTTACTTTACTTTCCCGGCTCTACTTCATCTCTACTGCGACGGAAGGGCGGGGCTTCAGCCCCGCCGTCAGCCTCAATCGTATGCGCGAGCTTTGGGCCCTGAAGCCAACCCCTGCACTGTACTTCCCGTTCAAAAACTACCAGCTCGCCTTGGTCACGCCGGGAATTTCTCCCTTCAGCGCGAACCCGCGGAAACAAATGCGGCACATCTCAAACTTGCGCAAGAAAGCGCGCGGGCGCCCGCAAACTCTGCAGCGGTTGCGCCAGCGGATCTTGAACTTCGGCTTCTTCAACTGCTTCGCGAATTGCGCGGTGCGTCCCATACTCGTTCTCTCTCCTTAACGCCTAGGCCTGGGCCCTAAACGGCACGCCGAGCAGCTTCAGCAACTCGCGCCCTTCTTCGTCGTTGCGGGCCGTCGTGGTAATCGTTATGTTCATCCCCTTGATCTTGTCCACTCGCGTGTAATCGATCTCCGGAAATACCAGCTGGTCCTTCAGCCCCAGCGTGTAATTGCCGCGCCCATCGAAAGAGTTTGGTGGCAATCCCTTGAAGTCTCTTACGCGCGGCAGCACGATGCTCGATAGCCGGTCGAGGAATTCATACATTCTCTCGCCGCGCAGCGTCACCATGCAGCCGATGGGCATGCCCTTGCGAATCTTGAAATTTGCGATGGACTTCTTCGCCCGCGTAATCACCGGCTTCTGCCCGGTAATCTGTCCCAGCTCAGCCGCGGCGGTGTCCAGCAGCTTCACGTTCGCGCTCGCTTCGCCCAACCCGATGTTCACCGTCACCTTCTTCACGCGCGGCACGGCCATCGTGTTGTCGAACCCGAAGCGCTTCGAGAGCGCCGGAATCGCATCCTTGCGGTACTTTTCATGCAAACGCGTAATCATTTCTCGCCCTTACCTCGCAAAAATCTCTAGTTCTCAAAAGTCGTGTTGCAGCGACGGCACGAACGCACCTTGGTTCCGTCCGGCAGCGTGGTGTGTCCCGCGCGCGTGTGCTTGCCGCATCCCGGGCAGACCAGCAGCACGTTCGAAACATGCACGGGCCCTTCCTTCTCCAGAATTCCGCCCTTGATGTTCTTCGACGGGTTCGGCCGCGTGTGCTTCTTCATCATGTTCGCGTGCTCGACCGTCACCGTCAGTTTCCAGGGATTCACCGAAAGCACTTTTCCGGTCTTGCCCTTCGATCGCCCGGACATGATCTTCACCATGTCTCCGTGGCGTATGCTGAATGCGGCCGGCTTTTCCTGTATTTTTCTCATGGTTACCACACTTCCGGAGCGAGCGAGATGATCTTGGTGAACTTCTTGTCGCGCAACTCGCGGGCTACCGGCCCGAAAACGCGCGTTCCAATCGGCTCGTTCGCATCATTAATCAGTACCGCCGCGTTATCATCGAATCGGATGTACGTTCCATCCTTGCGCCGCTGCTCTTTACGCGTGCGCACGATCACGCACTTCACTACCGATCCCTTCTTTACCTGGCTTTCCGGCTGCGCTTCCTTCACCGCCGCCGTGACGACGTCGCCCAGTCCCGCCGTCAACCCCGCATCTCCTCCCAGCGGAAGGATGCAGGTCAGCTGGCGCGCGCCGGAATTGTCCGCCACGGTCAACCATGTTCGCATCTGTACCATGATCGTGCTCCCTGTTTAACCGCCGCCCCGCCACTCCACCGCCGGAACCTTCGGTCCTGCCGAGCCTGCGAATCAACTCGTCCATCTTTGCAGGTCGTGGCTTCAGCCACGACATGAGCATCGCAGTCTCGGTCCGGCTTTAGCCGCCGAAGTTCCGGTGCTAATGATCCCGCTCGCTACGCCACGCGCGTCGAGCGTTGAATTACTTCCTTCAACCGCCAGCGCTTCAATTTCGAAAGCGGCCGCGTCGAAGCGATCTGCACCGTGTCGCCCACGTGCGCTTCGCCCGTCTCATCGTGCACGTAGTATTTCTTGGTGTGCCGCACCACCCGGTGATAGAGCGGGTGTTGCACCGCGCGCGTCACCTTCACCACAATCGTCTTCTGCATCTTCGTCGAAGTCACGATGCCGGTCAGTTCCTGCCGGACTCCGCGCTCCGCGGTGCTCTCTTGCGCGACTGCTGCTTCGTTTGCCATTACGCCTTCCTCAATTCAGTTTCGCGCAGCACCGTCTTGATCCGCGCGAAATCGCGCTTTGCTTCCCGCAGCTTCTTCAAACCTTCGGCCTGTCCGGTCGAAAGCTGAAAACGCAGCCGGAAAATCTGCTCGGCGAGCTCGCCCTGTTGGGTTTCGAGCTCGGCTTTGCTCATCTCGCGGTACTTCACCGTGCGCCCCGCGTTACGTTCCGCCATTACAGTTCCTCCGCCCGGCTGACAAACTTCGTCCGGATGGGCAGCTTGTGCGAAGCCAGTTTCATCGCTTCGGTCGCGGACACCAAATCCACGCCCGCCATTTCGAACATAACCCGCCCCGGCTTCACTACCGCCACCCACTTCTCCGGTGGACCTTTGCCCTTGCCCATACGAGTCTCGGCCGGCTTCTTGGTGTACGGCTTGTCCGGAAAAATCCGGATCCACAATTTTCCGCCGCGCTTGATGAAGCGGGTAATCGCCACGCGCGCCGCTTCAATCTGCCGGTCGGTGATCCAGGCCGGTTCCAGCGCCTTCAGCCCGTACTCGCCAAACGCCAGCGCTCCGCCGCGCCACGCCTTGCCAGTCCTTCGCCCGCGCTGCTGCTTGCGGTACTTTACTTTTTTCGGCATCAACATAAATTTTTGCCCGTGTCCTTAATCTCTAAGCGTTAAGCTTTTGCCGCGACAGCCGGCGCGTTCTTGTTTACGCGCTGCGGAATTTTCTCGCCCTGGTAGATCCAGCACTTCACGCCGATCACTCCGTAAGTCGTGTGCGCTTCCGCCGTGCCGAAATCAATGTCCGCGCGCAGCGTCTGCAAGGGCAAACGCCCTTGCAGATACCACTCTTTCCTCGCGATTTCCGCGCCGTTCAAGCGGCCGGCCACGCGCACCTTAATTCCCTTGCATCCAAAACGCAGCGCCGAATCCACCGCCTTGCGCATCGCCCGCCGGAACGCCACGCGCTTTTCCAGTTGCAGCGCGATTGATTCCGCCACCAAATGCGCATCCAGCTCCGGCCGGTGCACTTCCTGAATATCAATGTGCACTTCGCGCTTGGTGCGCTTCTGCACGTCGGACTTCAGCTTGTCGATCTCCGAGCCTTTGCGGCCAATGATGATTCCAGGACGCGCGGTATAAATTCGCACCACCAGCTTGTTGGCGGCGCGCTCCACGTCAATCCCGCTGATCCCCGCGGACTTCAGCTTTTCCTTCAGCGTCTTGCGCAGGACCACGTCTTCATGCAACAGGTCGGCATAGTCCTTCTTCGCGAACCAGCGCGATTTCCAAACCTTGTTGTAGCCCAGCCGAAAACCGTACGGATGTGTTTTCTGCCCCAAACTGTCCTCCCGCTACTTCTTCTTTTTCTGCCCTGGCTTATTTCGTTGTTCCAATGCCTTGCGCGCCTTGCGTACCGCGCCCTTCACGCCCTTCGACGCCTGCGCTTCGGCCGCCGCTGCCGCCACCCGATCGGCCACCGCGCGCTGATGCTCGGAAACTTCCACCAGAATGTGGCTCGTCCGCTTCTGGTAACGGAAGCCGCGGCCCATCGGTGCTGGTCGCATGCGCTTCCAGCGCGGCCCTTCATTCACGAAGCAGCGCGTCACGAACAGCTCGTCCACGTCCAGCGTCTCGCCGGAATCTTCCGCCTTGCGCTCCGCGTTGGCGATAGCGCTGCGTAAAGTCTTCTCAATATCCTTGGCCACCCGCTTCTTCGTGAATTGCAGCGTGTGCAGCGCTTCTTCCGCACGCCGTCCGCGAATCAGGTCGATCACCAGCCGCGCCTTCTGCGGCGAGACGCGCGTATAACGCGCCTGGGCGATTCCCTCGATCTGCGTCTTGTCCGTCTTTTCCTGAATTGCCGTTGCCATCGTTTATGCCCTTTAAGACTTCGCTGCCGGAGCTGCTCCGGCGGCTGGTGCTGCTCCCGCCGCTGGCGCGCCTGCGGATGCTGCGGCCCTCTCGAGAGCCGCTTTCACCGCGTGTCCTTTAAAAGTCCGCGTCGGCGCGAATTCGCCCAGCTTGTGTCCGATCATCTGCTCGGTGATGTACACCGGAATAAACTTCTTGCCGTTGTGCACCGCCAGCGTGTGCCCGATCATGTCCGGCAAAATCGTCGAACGGCGCGACCAGGTCTTCAGAACTTTCTTTTCGTTGCGGGCGTTCAGGCCTTCCACCTTCTTACGCAGGTGGCCATCAATGAACGGTCCCTTCTTTAGCGAGCGCGGCATCGGTTGTCCTACTCCTCCACGCGGCGCAGCTTCACCCACTGCGCGCGGCGAACTCTCTTGAATCCCCGCACCGGCCCGGAAACGCGGTGCGAAAGCGGGCAGAAAGGACACACAAACCGCGTCCCCTGCGCGTTCGGAATTCTCTCCACAATTACCGCCCAGCCCGACCGGCACAACCGGTACTGAATCTGCGGTGCCGGTACCAGCTTCGAAGCAATCTTTACCGCCGGCTTGGCTGCGCGCCGAGGAACTGCTTTCCGCGCACGTGTTGCGCGGCGCGGCGCACGTCTGGCCGCACGCTTGGTTGCACGTCGTGATGCCCGGCTTGATGAACGTGTGGCTGTCATCGAGTAACTCCCAGTTGTCCCCCGCGCCGGGTTCATTGCTTTTCTACTGCTCCTCACAACTTCACTAAAGTTATGGCTTGCGCCGTTCCACGATCATCCGGTCGCTCGGACGTTTCTTGCGCGTCTTCGCTCCCAGTGTCGGAAATCCCCAAGGCGTCTGCGGATGGTTGCCCTTCACGCGGCCTTCACCGCCGCCGTGCGGGTGGTCCACAGGGTTCATGGCCACGCCGCGCACCGTCGGACGCTTGCCGTGCCAGCGCGTGCGTCCCGCCTTGCCGTACGTCACATTCTCGTGATCCAGATTGCCCAGCTGCCCGACGGTCGCCATGCAATCAATGCTGAACTTGCGCACTTCGCCCGAAGGCAGTTTCACCAGCGCGAAATCGCCTTCCTTGCTCATCAACTGCGCCGCGCCGCCTGCCGACCGCACCACCTGCCCGCCCTTGCCGGGATACAACTCCAGGTTGTGAATCATCGTGCCGGGAGGAATGTTGCGAATCTGCAGCGCATTGCCCGGCAGAATTTCCGCGCCCGCGCCGTTCTGCACCGTCATGCCCACTTCCAGGCCCACCGGCTGCAGAATGTAGCGCTTCTCGCCGTCCGCATAATGCAGCAGCGCAATCCGCGCCGAGCGGTTCGGGTCGTATTCGATGGCCGCAACCTTCGCGGGGATCCCGGTCTTCTCGCGCCGGAAATCCACGTTGCGGTATTTTTGCGCGTGACCGCCGCCGCGATGCCACGAAGTGATTTCTCCGTGCGCATTTCGTCCGCCGGTGCGCTTCTGCACTTCCACCAGCGATTTTTCCGGTGTTTGCTTGGTGATCTCGCTCTTATCGAGCATGGTCAGAAAGCGTCGTGACGGTGTGTACGGTTTAAATGTTTTTATTGCCATTGTTGCCTCTTACCGGTTCCCCTCGAACTCTCTTGCGTCTTGCTCTTATTTACTTCCTCGCTCGCCTGCTCTTGCCTGCCGCCAACTTCGGGCCCACTTCAAAACTAGATGTTCTCGGCGTACTCAATCATCTTTTCGCCTTCTTTCAGCCGCACGTACGCCTTCTTCCAATCGCTGCGGAAACCCTCAGCGCGTCCCCGCCGGCGGAACTTGCCGTGAAAAATTGCCGTGCGCACGTGATCCACTTTCACCTTAAAAACGCGCTGCACCGCTTCCTTGATCTCCGTCTTGGTAGCGTCCTTCGCCACCTCAAACACCACCGTGTGCTGCGTTTCCTTCACGCCCAAACCCTTCTCCGTAATGATGGGACGCCGGATAATCTGATAAACCCTGTTCTCCATCGCTTATCCCTTCTTCCCTTTGGGCTTGGCTTTGGCCTTCGATTCTTTTTTCGCCGCGGGCTTCTTGGTCGCCTTTACCGTTTTCGCCGCGGGCTTGGCCGTGGCTTTCGCTTCCGCGCTCTTCTCGCTCGCTGCTTTCTTCGCGGGAGCTGCCGGCGCCGGCTCAATTTGCACCGGCACTTCCGGCCGCGTGGCCGAAAGCGAACGGCTGAGCTTGGCCACTGCTTCGCGCGACAGCATCACGTGTTCATGCCGCAGCAGGTCGTAAGGTTCCAGGCCCGTCGGCGGCACGAGTGTCACACCGGCGATATTGCGGCTGGCGCGTTCCAGGTTCAGGTTCGCGCCGCTTTCCACCAGCAGATACGTTTCAGTCTCGTCGTTCAATTTGCCCAACATCGCGCGGAACGCCTTCGTCTTGTGCGTTTCCAGCTTCCAACCGTCAACCACGGTTAATTTTTGATCCGCTACCTTCGCGGAAAGCGCCGAACGCAGCGCGCCCAGAATCATTTTCTTCGGCAGCGCGTAGTCGTAACTCCGCGGCACCGGACCGTGCACCGTACCCCCGTGGCGCCACAAAGGCGACCGGATCGAACCGACGCGCGCGCGCCCCGTGCCCTTCTGCTTCCACAATTTCTTGCCCGAGCCGGAGACTTCGCTCTTGTCCTTCGTCTTATGTGTCCCGGCGCGCTCGCCCCGCAGATGATGACGCACCGCCTCATGCAGCAAGTGCGCGTTCACCTTCGCGGCAAACACATCGTCGGCCAGCTCAATCTGCCCGACCTTCTTTCCTTCCAGATTCTTTACGTCCACAACAGGCATCGTGTCGTCTCTCTCGCTTACAAATTTCGCTTACAGATGCGCCTTAACCTTGCGAATAAAAATGTAGCTGCCCTGCGGCCCCGCCACTGCGCCGCGCACCAGCAACAAGTTCTCTTCGGAATCCACTTTCACCACCCGCAAATTCTTCGAAGTCTTGCGCTCATTGCCCATGTGCCCGGGAAAATGCTGCCCCTTCCACACGCGCGATGGAAACGAGCTCGCTCCGATTCCGCCCGGCGCTCTGTGAAACCTTGACCCGTGGCTCGCGGCGCCGCCGCGGAAATGCCAGCGCTTCACGCCGCCCTGAAATCCCTTGCCTTTGCTCACGCCGGTCACATCCACCAGCTCGCCCACCTTGAAATTCTCCACCAGCACGCGATCCCCGGACTTGGCTTCATCCTTGGCATCGTCAATGCGGATCTCCTTCAGATAACGCAACGGAGCCACATTCGCCTTCTTGAAATGTCCGGTGCGCGCCTTGTTCACGCGTTGCGGCTTGATGAATTCCACCAGCCCCAGCTGCACCGCTTCGTAGCCGTCGGTGTTCTTCGTGCGGCGCTGCACCACGACGCACGGCCCGGCCTGCAGCACCGTGCAAGGAACTGCCGTGCCGTCATCCGCAAAAATCTGCGTCATCCCCAGCTTGATTCCCAATATGCCGTTGACTGCCATCTCGTTAGCTCGTTCCTTCCGCCAGAATTTCCAGGCGGCTCAACTTCGATCCCCGGTTTTTTCTAGCCACTAGCCACTAATCACTTGCCACTGCCCTTTTCGCCTACCGCAGTCCCGCCTACTTGCCAGTGTGTTCGCGTCCAAACGCCTTGATCTCCACATCCACGCCAGGCGGCAGATCCAATTTCATCAGCGCGTCCACCGTATCCGGCGTCGGCTCCAAAATGTCAATCAGCCTCTTGTGCGTGCGCATCTCAAACTGCTCGCGCGATTTCTTGTCTACGTGCGGCGAACGCAACACCGTCCAGCGGTTGATGACGGTGGGCAGAGGAATCGGCCCGGCCACGTCCGCTCCGGTACGCTTCGCGGTGTCCACAATTTCTTTCGTCGATTGATCGAGAATGCGGTGATCGTACGCCTTCAAACGAATCCGAATTTTTTCTCCGTTTGGCATGTTTACTCGATGATCTCGGCAACCGCTCCGGCGCCCACGGTGTGCCCGCCTTCGCG
>JABCZK010000033.1 GCA_013289695.1 Acidobacteriota bacterium | reverse complement strand
CTCCGGTCGAGCGCGCGCGAGCGCGCGCGCCGCCGCGGTCCGGTGCTCCACTAGGAGTATCCATGTCGAAGGAAATGGTTATATCGGCGAACCCCCACGAGACGCGGGTCGCCATTCTGGAAGAAGGTCAGCTTTGTGAGTATTACGTCGAACGTGAAAAAGAGTTTGCGTTAGTCGGAAGCATCTACAAAGGCAAAGTTACGCGCGTGCTGCCAGGCATGCAGTCTGCCTTTGTGGAAATTGGCCTCGATAGCGACGCCTTCCTTTACGTCAGCGACTTCATGGAAGAAATCGAAGAGCTGGATCACGTCGTCGCGACCGTCGAGGACAAAGCCCAGAAAATCGAAGAGCAGGGCGGCGAAGCTTTCCCCGCGAATACCGGTACCACTCCGATCATCGAGCCGGTGGATGTGGAATCACCACATTCCGCTACGCCGGCGGCTGCGGTTGCGGGTTCCGGCGCCGCGTTGGAGCCGCTTCCCGGTGAATCGATTTCGGCGCTGCGTGGGTCAGCGTCGCCGACGTTCTCGCCTGCCGTCACTCGTCCCTCTGGCGGCGGGCATGGCTCCGATCGCGGAAGATTTGAGAATCGTTCGCGCGGCGGCAGGCCGGGCGGAGATCGTGGCGGGCGTTTTGGCCGGCGCGGCGGAAGTGGTGGCGGACGCGGTCGTAGCGGCGGCGCCGCTGGGCGCGGCGGAGATCGCGGTGGGCGTTTAGGGCGCGAACTTCCCTCATCGAAGTACGCATCGTCACGGCCGTCCGAGGATCATGCGAGCGAGCCGGGAACGCCGGAAGGGCACATTTCAACGCTGCTGCCTGGAGAGTCTCTCGCGAAGTTCAGGGAGCGAAGCCCGTCGGATATTTCGGCATCGGCTGCGCACGCACACTCGCATGACGCCGAAGCGACGCCGAGCGACGCGCCTTCGTTTGATCAGCCTGAATCGCCCGCACATGAATTGGAAGCGCCTGGAAATGTGCAGGAAGATGTACACGAACAAGCGCAGGAAGAAATGCGTGAATCCGCGGCGCCGCCGCATTTCGCGGACGAGCGCGTAGAGCACCGTCCTGCCGCGCGCGAATCTTCGCATCGAGGACCTTTCCTTGCGCGGGAGAGTTTTCCGCGACGGAATGAGGGATTCCGCGCGCCGTCGTCGAGCGGGTTGGAACCGCTTCCGGGCGAGACGCTCTCGAAGTGGAAGGCGCATACGCATCTTCCTCCCGAACCCCTGGCTGCCGAACTGCAGACACACGAACCGCAGGATAACGCGCCTGTTCCTGACGCCGTGCGCTTCGCGCCACTTTCTCCGTTGATGCCTCTCGGGCCCGAAGTGGATTCCTCGCCTAGTCCGGACGCACATGTGGAGGAGCCGGCGGTCCGGGAGACTCACGGCTCGCAGAATTCGCGCGACTGGAATGACCCGGAGGGGATCAGCCAGAATTTCGAATTGAGTGATGCTCCGGAGGTACGCCAGCAGCACGACGCCGGTCATCACGATGTTGGGCATCACGAAGAGCATCCTCACGTGGATTTGAGCGAAGAGGAAGCCGCGGCGTTGGCGGAACACATTGCCGACGCTCAGGACGATGACGCGGCGCGCGACGCGCAGAATCGCGTGTTTGCAGCCGCGGACGCGGCTGCCGATGCCGGCGTGCGTGATGATCATGCGGACCATGGCGATCACCGAGAGCACGACGGGGAAGCGCACGAAGGTGAAGAACGCGCGGAAGATTCCGAGGACGCGGAGCTCGAACAAGAGGAAGCCGCAGCCGAAGAAGAGGGCATGATCGCTCCCCCCGAGAGTGAACACGCGAACGGAGCAGATTCCATCGCGGCACAGGGTGACAATGGCGGGGCTGTTCCTGCGGAAGGCGCGCCGGCGCAACAGCCGTTCCAGGCGCGCGTGCGCGGCGATTTCCGCTCGCGCATGCAGAATCCCGTGCGTCGTGGGGGCCGCGATCGTGGCCGGCGCGAAGATCGCGGACGGCGTCCGCAGCACGGGCACAGCGGCGGACATAGCCACGGGCGCCCGCCGCAGGCGCGCCGCACGCAGCTGATCGCGGACATGCTGAAGCAGGGCCAGGAAATTATCGTCCAGATCGCCAAGGAACCGCTGGGCAAGAAAGGTGCGCGGATTACGAGCCACGTCGCGCTGCCCGGGCGCTTTTTGGTTTATATGCCGACGCTTGATCACACCGGCGTATCGCGCAAAATCGCTTCCGCGGAAGAACGCGCGCGACTGCGGCATCTGGTGACGGAGGCGAAGGGATCTTCGGGCGGCGGATTTATCGTGCGCACGGCCGCGGCCAGCGCGGCGCCGGATGAAGTCCGCGCGGACGTGGAATTCCTGACGCGCACCTGGTCTGAAATCAAGGCGCGTTCGGAACAGCGCAAGGCGCCTTCGCTGCTGCACCGCGACCTGAATCTGGTAGAGCGCATTCTGCGCGATTACATCACGCCGGATTTCGGCGCGATATGGGTGGACACCGAAGAGGAATACACGAAAGTCGTGGACTTCATGAGCCGCTTCCAGCCGCAGCTGGTGGGGCGCGTGAAGCTGTATACGAAGGAAACTCCGGTCTTCGAAGAGTTCGGGATTCAGCAGGAAATTGACAAGGGGTTGCGGCCGAAGGTGTGGCTGAAATCCGGCGGGTATATCGTCATCAATCACACGGAAGCTTTGGTGGCGATTGACGTGAACACCGGGAAATTTGTGGGCAAGGGTTCGAACCGGCTGGAAGACACCATCGTGCGCACGAACCTGGAAGCTTGCAAGGAAATCGTGCGGCAGATGCGGCTGCGCGATCTGGGCGGCATCATCATTATTGATTTCATTGACATGGAAGAGCGCCGCAACCGCGAGAAGGTGATGGCCGTGCTGGAAGACGCTCTACGCGCCGACCGCGCGCCTTCGAAAGTGCTGCGCTTCAATGAATTTGGTTTGGTGGCGATCACGCGCAAGCGCACCAAGCAGGCTTTGGAACGCACGCTTTGCCAGCCTTGCCCTTATTGCACTGGGTCTGGGATGGTGAAGTCGATTCCGACGCTGTGCTACGAAATTCAAACTGAGGCGCGCAAGATGGCGCCGGAGCTGAGTTCCGGGAGCATCACTTTGCGTGTCCATCCGGAAATTTCTAAGGCGTTGAAGACGCGGGAGTCTTCGCTGATCGAAGAACTCGAGCGCTGGACCAAGAAGAGCATCATCATTCAGGCCGATCCCACCCTGCACTGGGAGCAGTACGACATCTACTAACATCGAAGCAGCGATACTTTTGTAGGGGCGGGTCTTAGACCCGCCCTTGCGTTCAGCCCCGCACCAACTTCGATCGTTCCACTTGCCGCGATTTCCTAAAGTTTGTAGCCTAACTCACTAATTTCTCAAACACTGTAGCGCTGCTCCCTGAAGGGATCGCCGTAGATGTTGTAGCCGTTTTGCTCCCAGAAACCGGGAGCATCCGCGGTCATGAATTCCAGGCCGCGCACCCACTTCACGCTTTTCCAGGCGTATAGATGCGGCACGACTAGGCGCACAGGATAGCCATGTGCTGCGGGCAGAGGTTCGCCATTGTGTTTCAGCGCGAAGAGGGTCGTGGGGCGGAGGAGATCTGCGAGCGGGACGTTCGCGGTGTAGCCTTGCTCGGCGAGGACCATCACGTATTTCGCCGCGGGCTGCAGTGAAATCAGCTTCATCACTTCACTGAACGCGACGCCTTCCCAGCGCACGTCGAAACGGCTCCAGCGCGTGACGCAGTGCATGTCGGCGGTGACGGCGGTCATAGGCAGGTGTGAGAATTCGTCCCAGGTGAGGCGCAGCGGGCGATCGACCAGCCCGGTCACGCGGAAATCCCAGGTCTGGGGATCGAACTCGGGCACGGTGCCTTGGTGCAGCACGGGCCACTTCAGGGTGAGCGATTGGCCTGGCGGCAATCTGCCCGCGTCACGCATGGCGCGTTCCTGACGCTTTCTTTCGGTGTCTTGTCCAAATACCATTGCGCGATTTCTTGTAGCAGCGAACCTCTACAAACATTCTATATCTGTTCCAGGCTGCTGTAGATGCTGCGTTACCCGGTTCGTTCGCGGCGGATTTCGCTGTGCTATTATGGCGATTCGGAAATAATTCAGCCTGCGCATCGAGGAGATTTCTTGGCGGCACGAATTCTGGATGGCAATGCGATTCGCGAGCAGATTTACGGCGAGCTTGCGGCGGAAATTTCCGCGCTGGCGGCTGCGGGAATCCGCCCGGGGCTGGCGGCAGTTCTGGTGGGCGACAATCCTGCGTCGCAGGTTTACGTGAAAAGCAAGATCGCGGCTTGCGAAAAGCTGGGGCTTGCGAGTATTCAGGTGACGCCGCCCGCTACGATTTCGACGGCGGAGTTGGTGGCGATTGTGCAAGATTTGAATCGGCGCGATGACGTGGACGGCATTCTGGTGCAGCTTCCCTTGCCGCCGCAGGTGGACGCCAAGAAAATTCTCGACGCGGTGGATCCCGCGAAGGATGTGGACGGGTTCCATCCGATCAATGTGGGACATTTGGTGGCTGGCCGCCCAACCCTCGTGGCTTGTACTCCGTCCGGCGTGATGGAAGTTTTCCGGCGCAGCGCGATTCCGCTCGAAGGCGCGAACGCCGCAGTACTGGGGCGCAGCGATATTGTAGGCAAGCCGATGGCGCTGCTGCTAATGCACGCGAATGCCACCGTGACGATCTGCCATTCGAAGACGCGCGATTTGCCGGACGTGATCCGCCGCGCGGACATCGTGGTCGCGGCGCTGGGCCGCGCCGGAATGGTGACGCCCGATTTTGTGCGTCCGGGTGCGACGGTGATTGACGTGGGCATCAATCGCATCAGCGATTCGGCGCAAGCGGAAAACTTTTTCGCGCATTTTCCCGAGCGGCTCGCCAGCTTTCGCGAAAAAGGTACAGCGCTGGTAGGCGATGTGCATCCAGACGTTGCGAGCGTTGCCGGAGCGATCACTCCTGTTCCGGGCGGAGTGGGTCCGCTGACCATCGCCATGCTGATGAGCAACACCATCAAGGCCGCGCGACTCCGGCGCGGATCCCGTGCTTCCGCCAGCGCTCCGGCAGCCGCGGCCGTGCCACGCTGATGTTGCGCGTCGGGCTTACCGGGGGTATCGCTTCCGGCAAATCCACTGTGGCGGGCATGCTGCGAGAACTGGATTGTGCGGTGCTGGATGCGGATACGCTCGGTCACGAACTGCTCGAACAGGGACAAGACGCGTACAACGAAGTGGTCCGCGAATTCGGCCGGGAAATTCTGGATGCTCACGGCAACGCGGACCGCGGCAAACTGGGACAAATTATTTTTGCTGATGCGCAGAAGCGCGCGCGTTTGAATCAGATTCTACATCCGCGGATTCTGGACGTGGTGCGCAAGTGGTTTGCGGCGCAGGCCCATCCGGGTGGCCCGGACTTGGCCGTGGTGGAAGCAGCGCTGATCATCGAAGCGGGCTACAACAAGGAGCTCGACCGGGTGCTGGTGTGCTGGTGCCCGCCGGAACAGCAATTGCAGCGGCTGCTGCAGCGCGGCCTGACGGCGGAACAGGCAAAACTGCGCATTGCAGCGCAAATGCCGATGGAAGAAAAACGCCGCTTGGGGGATGAAACGATTGACTCGTCGGGATCGATCGAAGAAACGGAGCGGCAGGTGATGGAAGTGGTGAAGCGATTGTCGCGGCCGGCGGCTCCCGCGGAGGGAAACATTTCCTGATGTTGGAGCGTATTAACCGGCAGAGCGGATTCGTGCGAGAATGCCGGTGCGGCGAGGAGCAAGAGCTTTCTTCATGAGTTTGATGGGAACAACGGGAAGCGAAGGACGCGCGGTGCGGCTGCTCGCTATCGGGCTGATCATCGGACTCGGCGCGTATTGGGCGGGCTCGCGCTATGGCGAACGCAATCCCGCGGCAGTGGATGCTTTGCGCGCGCCGGATGCGGGTGCTGCGCCGGCTGCGCTGGATCCCACCGAAGCGGAGAACGTGCGCATCTATCGCCTGGCATCGCCGGCGGTGGCGAACATCGTGACGCGCACGGTGGAATATGATTTCTTCTACAATCCCGTGCCCGTGGAGGGCGCAGGTTCGGGATTTCTGATCGATCTGGACGGCCACATTCTGACGAATTATCACGTGGTGCAGGGCGCGCAGACAATTGAAGTGACGCTCGGCGACCTGACGCGTTACAAGGCCAAACTGATCGGGGAAGACACGCGCAACGACATCGCGCTGATTCAGATAGACACGCAGGGCCACAAGCTTACGCCATTGACGCTGGGCGATTCGCGGAATCTTCTGGTGGGTCAGCGGGCACTGGCGATCGGCAATCCGTTTGGATTTTCCAGCACACTTACTACCGGGATCGTCAGCGCTTTGGGCCGCACGGTGCAAACCAGCGAAAACACTTTTATTGATGAAGCGATTCAGACCGATGCTTCGATCAATCGCGGAAATTCCGGCGGACCGCTACTTGATTCGCACGGGCAAGTGATTGGAATCAATAGTGCGATTTATGCGCCCACCGGGACCACTGCCGGAATTGGATTCGCCATTCCGATCAATACCGCGCGCCGCGTGGCCGAGGATTTGATCAAGTACGGACGCGTGCGGCGCGCGACGCTGGGCGCGGAGGGGCGCGCTTTGTGGCCGGGACTGGCCGAAGCGCTGAAGCTGAATGTGCAGCAAGGAATATTGATCGAGCGCGTGGAGCCGGGCGGCGCGGCGGCACAGGCGGGAATTCGCGGCGGCAACAAATCCATGGTGGCGGGCTTACAGGAACTGCGCATCGGCGGCGACGTGCTGATTGCGGTGGATGGCAAGGCGATCACCAACCAGATGGATCTAAATCTGATGCTGAACCGTTCGCAGCCTGGAAATGCGGTTACCTTGACGATCGTGCGCGACGGCAAGCAGATGAATGTTCCGGTAAAGCTTGGCGAAGGGTAGGAATTTCAGGCCGTCTTTTTTGCTGGCGGCTTACCGGTCGCGGCGATTCCAGGTGGCGCGCACTTCTTTCCGTTGCTGATCACTCAATTGAAACCAGGACTCCGCGGCGTCGCGCACTTTTTCGAGCGCGGCCTGCATTTCGGCTTGTTTCTGGTGCATGATTTCGCTGCCTGCATCGGCGGGAACGCGAACCGCGGGCGCGAGGAACATCACCGCGCGCGTAAACGGGAACGGAATCTGGAACAAGTCCCACGACTTCTTGAAGGTGTGGGCGCGCTGCAAGCCAATGTGAAAGACGGTGATCGGGCTGCCGGTGCGGCGCGCCAGAATGATCGGTCCGGGCTTCGCGACGTAGCGCGGGCCTCGCGGGCCATCAATGGTAAATGCGACGTGCTTGCCTTCCTTGATGCGTCGGGCCATCACTGACAGGCCTTCGATTGCGCCGCGGCTGGAGCTGCCTTGCGCGGTGCCGAAACCGAGGCGCTCGATTACGCGTCGTGTCCATTGCCCGTCGAAATTCACCGTGTTCATCACTACCATGCCGCGATTCCGCCAGACCCACGCGGCGGAAAAAATGCAGCGATGCCAGAAAGCTCCGATGCCGACTTCGCCACCATGTTCGATGAGCACGGCATTGCGGGCACCGACCACGTCGAGGCGGAGCGTGGGGCCGATCAGGCGAATCGCGCCGTACACGAACCAGGCGATGACGGGGATCTGCATGCGGCGCCAAAGCGAGAGTTGCGGGCCGCGCAGGTCGAATGGCGATTCTCCGCTTGTCGTGCTTGCAGGAGCGGCTGATTTCGTGTCCGTATCCACTGCGGTATAGTATAGGGGATTCTCGCACTGGTCTCGATGTGCTTCCGACCACAATCCGCGCGCTACCGAGCGTTTCCGTTGCTGCCCAGAATTGCCTCTGTGCTGTTTCTGGCGTGCGCTGCTCTTCTCACGGGGCCGCAGCTTTTGCGCGGGCAGCAAGCGCCTCCTGGCGCGATCGGGCGCGTCGAGGGGAATGATGTGTCGGTGGACAACGGTACGGCGGCGGAGAGCGCGCCTGCGGCTCATGGATCGCCGAGCTTCGTATTCAACGGCAGCGTGCTGACGGTGCACGACGGAAAAGCACGCTTGACGTTGATTGCGGGCGGGCAAGTGGATGTTTGCGGACCGGCGAAGTTCACGCTGTTGCAGTCCGGGGCTTCGATTACTTTGGCGCTGAATTTCGGGCGTATTCATTTGCAGCTACCTGCGAGCACGCCGCTGCGGATCTTTACGCCGACGATGATCGCGACGCCGCTGGATATTGGCGGAGCGAGCCGCGATATCACCGCTGGTTTGGATATGAACGATTCGTTGTGCGTCGTTGCGACGAGCGGTGCGATTCGGCTGGAGCAGCAATTTACTGGCGCGGGACTGATCGTTCCGCAGAGCGGCGAATTCTTTTTGTCCGCGGGAAACCTGGTGCCTGTGGCGGGCGCGCCGGGAAGCTGCGCGTGCACGCCGATGCATGTGCAGTCGTTGCCGCCGCCGCAGATTCCGCTGCTGGGTGTTGTGTCGCCGAAGCAGTTGAATACGGAGCAGTATCCTTCGGAAGCGACGCCTGCGCCGACGCCTGCAGCACCGGCTGCGGTTGCTGCGAAGGAGCCTGCGCCGGAACCGAATGTGCAGTTGCGGATTCTGGCGGGCGCGAACGAGACGCATCCGATTTTGCCGGCGCCGAAAGACGCGGCTCCGCCTCCGCCGGTTGTTTCCGTGCCGGAGTACAAGATTATTCTGCCGCCGCTGGTGTATTTGGCTTCGGCTGCTCCCGCGCCGCCGGAAGATCCGGCGATTGAGGCGGTTTTACTGGTGCGGACGGTGCACGTAGAACCGGATTATCAATTCACAGGGCATGTGGAAGCGCCGCATCTGGAAACGGTGGCGCAGAAGAGTGGTTCATCGCCGGGAAAGCAGGGGGCGAGCGATGCGAAGTCATCCGGAGGCAAGAAGGAAGGATTTTGGGCGCGATTGAAGAGGGCGTTTGGCGGGAGTAGTTAGCAGCGGATTGTCGGATGAAGGCGGAGGAAAACTCGAGCTTGAAGTGCTGGCAGAAACGGCAACGGCGGAACTTCAGCGGCTAAAGCCGCAATGCAAATGCCTCGATTATGTCGCCTCCGAAGCCGCGACCCACCAAGACTCTCGCGATGCGACATAAAGTCCATCTGGGACACTAACAATTTCAAGTGAAAAAAAGCGGTGAGTCGCGCGGTGGGGCAGACCCTTCGCTCCCGCACTGCGGGGCGATTCACATGCCTTCGTAGTTTGGGCCGCCGCCACCTTCTGGCGGGACCCAGTTGATGATTTGGTAGGGATCGGCGATGTCGCAGGTTTTGCAGTGGACGCAGTTGGAAGCGTTGATTTTTAGTTTTGGCTCGCCTTTTTCCGTCACCATTTCGTACACCGCCGCGGGACAAAAGTATTGGCAGGGGTTGCCGTACTCGCGGACGCAGCGATCACCGCAAATATTCGGTTCGAGCACAACGAGATGGCAGGGCTGGTTTTCTTCGTGGCGCGTGCCGGAATGATAGACGTCGGTGAGGCGGTCGAAGGTTAGCTTGCCGTCGCCCTTGAAGCGCGTGGATTGATCGACCAGCGTTCGATCGCGATGCAGTTTTGCATATTCCAGATAGCCCGGCTCGCTGCGCATGGGATCGCTGAGGCCGCGGCCGCCGGTTACGAATTGCAATCCTGCCTGCACGAGACCTGAATACAAGCCGCCGTGAAAGGCCTGGTGGAAATTGCGAACTTCCCAGAGTTCTTTTTTGATCCAGCTTGCTTCGATTTTTTGCGGATAGGCGGAGAGAGTTTTTGCGGACGTGTCACCGGCGCAGAGCGCTTCGTAGATTGTTTCGGCCGCCAACATGCCGCTCTTGATCGCCGTGTGAATCCCCTTCAGACGCTGCGAATTCAGCAGGCTGGCGGAATCGCCGATGATCAGGCCGCCGTCCACATAGCTGCGCGGCATGGCATACCAGCCGCCGTAGGGAACGGTTTTCGCGCCGTAACGGATGAGCTTGCCGCCTTCGAGAATATTTTTGACGAAGGGATGCGTTTTATATTTTTGGAACGCTTCGTGCGGGTCGAAAAGCGGGTCTTGATATTCCAGCGCGATGACCATGCCCAGCGAGACGCGATTATTCTGCAGGCCGTAAACCCAGCCGCCGCCGTAGAGGTCTGAGCCGAGCGGCCAGCCGAGCGTATGGGCCACGTAACCAGTGGCAATTTTTCCGGGCTGCACGTCCCATAGTTCCTTGATGCCGAGGCCATAGACTTGCGGGTTCAGACCGTCGAGCTTGAGTTTGCTGACGAGTTCTTTGGTGAGCGAGCCGCGCGGGCCTTCGGCGAGGACCGTGACTTTCGCGCGCAATTCGTATCCGGGCGTGAAGTTGTCTTTCGCTTTGCCATTCTTGTCCACGCCTTTGTCTTCGGTGAGGACGCCGGCGATGCCGTTTTTGTCATAGAGCAGTTCCCTGCCGGCAAATTGGGTGAAAAGATTCACGCCTTTTTTTTCGACCAGGCCGCCGAGCCATTGCACAAGCTTGTTGAGCGAGACGACGTAGTTGCCGTGATTTTGCAGCGGCGGCGGAGTGATGGGAAGTTTGTAGCTGCTGGATTCGGTGAAGTAGTAGGCGGCGTCGCCGGTGACGGGAGTGTCGAGCGGAGCGGTTTTCTCGAAGTCCGGGACGAGCTCACGCAGTCCGCGCGGGTCCATGATCGCGCCGGAAAGCTGATGGGCGCCGATTGCGCGGCCTTTTTCCAGGACGTAGATATTTTCCGCGGAGAGGGCTGGCGATTTTTTTGCTTCGTTGTGTTTTTCGAGCAGACTCGCTAGGTGCAGGGCGCAGGCCAGGCCGCCGGGGCCGGCGCCGATGATCAGGACATCCGCTTCTAGTTGTTCGCGCTGGATGTTGGGGGTGTCAGTCATGGCGCCATATTAGCAGAGGAAGAAAATGGAAAAGAGAAAATGGAAAATGGGGGTGCCATGAGAGCGACGTGGCCGGAAATCGTTGAATTGGGGGATTTTGGGTGATTATTGGCGGCGAGGCGCGTGCGAGCGGAAGGCGTCCAGAAGTATCGAAGAGAAGCTCGGGTCGTGGGGGCCGGGACGCTTGGGGAGACGTTGGGATGATCGCAGGGACGCCTATAGCGCCGGGTGACCTTAGCGGCGGAGGGCGGATTGTCAAAAATATTCACGAATTACGCTAGCACGATGCCCGCGAAATTGCGAACGGTTGTGTGTGTACATTGAGGAGGGTTATGCAGGGCGATTCACAAATTCAACGGCGAAATCGGGAGCAAAGGGCCAGAGCTGCGAAAACCAGGTGCGGTGGTGAAGCCGCTACCGGAAGTTGGCAAGGGAGAAAACGAACAGAGATCCTTCACCCGCAGTCGCCTGTTCAGGATGACGACGAAAGGCAAAAGCGTCGGCAGGACGGCGGACGGCGGGCGGGTCCGAGACCCGCCCCTGCGAATTCAAAGGCGACCGAGGTGGCGTTGCGAACTGCGGGCGCCGCGGGCTGATGATTATTCGTAGCGAAGGGCGATTATCGGGTCCACGCGGAGGGCGCGGCGGGCTGGGATGTAACAGGCTAGGAGCGCGACGGCTACTAGCAGGATCGCCACGGCGGCAAGGGTTATCGGGTCGTTGGAGCTTACGGAGAAAAGCAGGCTGGAGAGCAGGCGGGCTAGGACGGCGGCGGCCGCTAGGCCGATGGCCACACCGAAGAATGCGATTCGCGCGCCCTGGCCGAGGACAAGGCGCAGGACGTCCTGTTGCTGCGCGCCTAGCGCCATGCGAATGCCGATTTCCTGGGTGCGCAGAGCTACGCTGTAGGCCATAACGCCGTAAATCCCGATGGCAGCGAGAATCAGCGCGAGAGCACTGAAGATGCCGAGAAGAACCAGGGTGAGGCGGCGCGTCGAGATGGAATCATCCACCAGCTGCTGCATGGTGTGGACGTCGAAGACGGGCTGGTCCTTGTCAATCGCGGCGACGGCTGCGCGAACGGCGGAGGTTAGGCTGGCGGGGTCCACGGCGGAGCGGACGACGAGGCTCATGTCCGCGCTGGGTCGTTGGCGGTACGGAGAATAAACTTCGAGGCGCGCGGGATTGTCCAGGCCGTAGAGTTTGGTGTCTGCGACAACACCGACGATGGTGATCCATTTTTCGTCCTGGCCCGGATGGCCCCACAGGAAACGTTTGCCGATGGGGTCGCCGTCGGTCCAGAAACGACGGGCCATGGTCGAATTGATGAGAGCGACGTCCGGCGCAGTTTCGTCGTCAGCATCGGAGATATTTCGGCCGCGCAGAAGCGGGATGCCCATCGTGGTGATGTAGCCGGCGCTGATGGTGTGGCGGTCGGGATGCGGGAATTCTCCAGGACCGGGAATGGGAAGTCCTTCGATGGTGATATCTGAGCGGCGGTGGTTACCGGTGAGAGGAACTACGGTGCCGAGTCCAGCCGATTCGACGCCGGGGATGACGCGGACGCGGTCGAGGACTTTTTGCCAGAAATTCAGGATGGCCGGATCTTTGGAATATTGCTCGGTGCGCAAATCCATTTCCATGTTCAGGACGTGGGCTGGCTCGAACCCGGGGCTGACTTGAATCAGATGGTAGAGGCTCTTGAGCATCAGGCCGGCGCCTACCAAGAGCACGAGGGCTAGAGCGGTTTCGGCGATGGCGAGCGCGCCGCGCAGACGATGTTGCGCGGAGGTGGAAGTTGCGCTACGACCGCCGTCTTTCAGAGTTTCGTGCAAATCCGGGCGGGTGGCCTGGAGCGCGGGGATTAATCCGAAGGCAAAGGTCACGAGAACGATCATGGCGGTAGCGAAAAGGAAGACGCTGAGGTCCAGGCGCACGCCCATCGTCTGCAGCGAGTCAGCGGGCAGCAAATGTCCGAGTCCGGAAATACCCCACGCTCCCAGCAGTATGCCGAGCACGCCGCCGCAGACCGCGAGCAGGAAGCTTTCCGTCAGCATCTGGCGAACGACGCGACCGCGGCTGGCGCCGAACGCCAAGCGCAGCGCGATTTCCCGGGCGCGCGCCGCGCCGCGCACGAGGAAGAGATTGGCAACATTGACGCAGGCGATCAGCAGAACGAACACGACGGCGCCGAAGAGGACGAGGACGGCGAGGCGGCTGTCTCCTGTGAATGCTTGGCGAAACGATTCGAGATGCGCGCCGAAACCGTGATTGGATTGGGGGTATTGTGCGGCGAGACGAGCGGTGATCGTTTCCATTTCGACGGCGGCTTGCGAGAGTGCCACGCCGGGGGCGAGCCGGCCGACCACGTCCATGTCGCCGCGTTCGGCGCGGTCGGTGTAATCAGCCGCGAATACGCCGATGGGGACGATAACATCGGTGCGATCGAGAAAACGGAAGTTGGGAGCAAGGATGCCGACGATGGAGAAGCTGCGGCCGTCGAGTGTGATGGAGCGGCCGATGACGGCGGGATCGCCGCCGAGGTGCGATTGCCAGAGCTGATAACTGAGCAGGACGACGGGGGCGGTTCCGGGTTTTTCTTCGGAAGGAAGAAGATCGCGGCCGAGAAAGGGGTGGACACCGAGGAGTGCGAGCAAATTTGGGGAGACAGCGTAGCCGCCGATATTTTCTGGTTGGGCGACGCCGGAAAGATTGAAGCCGACGTTGTTGATTACGGCCATGGCGGCGAAGGCGTGGCTTTGCTCCCTCCAGTCGAGAAAATCGGGATAGGAAACGGAAACGTTGCCGACATTTTTGTAGGTTTCGCGGAGGACGACGAGTTGAGCAGCGTCTTGGAACGGAAGGGGACGGAGGAGGACGGCGTTTACGATGCTGAAGATTGCGGTATTGGCACCGATGCCGAGGGCGAGGGTGAGCAAGGCGACGACGGTAAAGCCGGGGGATTTCACGAGCATGCGAATGGCGAATTTCAGGTCTTGGATGATGGCGTTCATGGATGCGCTCCTCTCGGGGCGGGAGATGATAGGTATATCTTACGGCGGGCGGTTCGCGAACCGCCCCTACTAAGCCATCTCGAGGTTGGCATCGTGGCAAGCTGGGGCGCAGCCCTGCGACCCCGCGCGGCGGGGTCGCAGGATGAATCGCCCTGTAGGGCGATTCACAAGCAGCGCCCCTGCCACAAATGCCGCGACACAAGGATTGCCCGGAGGAAGCGAACAGAGACCCTTCGCTGCTCTCCCTTCGCAAAATCACTCAGGGCAAGCTGGATGACGGCGCACATATGATGCTCACTCATAGCGCAGCGCAACCATGGGATCTACGCGCATGGCGCGGCGGACTGGGATGTATGAGGCCAGGAACGCGACCGCCGCTAGCACTGCGGCCACTGCGCTGAACGTCAGCGGGTCGGAGGGCTTCACGTCGAATAGGACGCTGGACATCCAGCGCGTTACTAGGAGCGCGGTCGCTACGCCAATGGAGAGACCGAGCAGAACTAGCCGCAGGCCGTGGCCCACAATCACGTGGAGGACATCTTTGGGTTGCGCGCCGAGCGCCATGCGCAGACCGATTTCGCGGGTGCGCTGCGTGACAAGATAGGAGAGCACGCCAAAAATTCCCGCGGCGGTGAGAAGTAGCGCGATGGCAGCGAAGGCGCCGAGCAAAAGTGTGTTGAAACGGTCGCTTGCGGCGGAACTGGATACGACGTCGTCCATGGTGCGGAACGTGGACGTGGCCTCGTCGGGATCGATCGCGCGCAGGGCCTCACGCACGACAGTCGTAAGCATTGCAGGCTCGCCCGCGCTGCGAACGACTACGTTCATCCGGGTGAAAGAGCCCGGCTTGAACATTTCGGGGCGCAGGGATTCCTGCAATGCGAAGTGCTTGTTGCCGCCGACGACGCCGACGATTTCGCGCACTACGAATTCGGATTTGCCTTCAAACATCTTCAAGTGTTTTCCGATGGGGTTCTCGTTGGGGAAGAATTTCTTCACGAATGGCTCGTTAACGATCACGACGTTGCGGGATTCGGTGGAATCCTGACGCGCGAAGGCTCGTCCGGCAAGAAGCGGAATGCGCATGGCAGCGAAATAGTCTCCGTCTATGTTGCGAAAATCCGCGTCGTTGTTGTCGTTGGGATTCGCGGGAGGATGTTCAGTAATGGTGAAGAAGGTGTCGTTCCCTTCGCCGCTGAGAGGCAATTCGGAAATGAAGCCGGCGCTTTTGACGCCGGGGGAGGATTGCAGGCGGTCCTGGAGTTCGTGGAAGAAGGATTCGCGGCGCGGCGCGGCGTCGTAGCGCGGCGAGACGAGCGACACTTCGGTGGTGAGGACGTTTGCGGGATCGAAGCCGAGATGAACGCGCATCAGGCGCCAGAAGCTATGGAGCAGCAGGCCCGAAGCGATTAGCACGACGACGGAAAGAGCGACTTCGGCGACGACCAGCGCATTGTGCGCGCGATGCTTCGAGCGCGAGTCGCCAGAAGCGCCGCCTTCTTTCAGGCTTTGCGTGAGATCGCGGCGGCTGGCTTGCAGCGCGGGACCGAGACCGAATAATATTCCGGTGAGAATTGTGGTGAGGAAAGTGAAGACAAGAACGGCGCCGCTGACATTTACTTCATCGAGACGCGGAAGGCTTTGCGGGCCGAGTTGCTTCAAGAGTTCGACGCCGGCATTCGCGAGAAAAATTCCGGCGAGGCCTCCAGCGAGCGCCAGGACCAAGCTTTCGGTCAAGAGTTGGCGGAGCAGACGTGAACGTCCGGCGCCGAGCGCGGTGCGAATGGCGATCTCACGCTGGCGTGCGCTATTTCGCGCGAAGAGCAGGCTGGCGATGTTGGCGCAGGCAATCAGAAGGACCAGAGCGACCGCGCCGATAAGCACCATGAACGCGGGGCGCAGGTTGCCGATGAGAACGTTCTCGAGGGGATCGAGCTTCACGCTCCATCCGGCGTTGGTGACCGGATATTGCGTGGTGAGGCGAGCGGCGATGGCGTCGAGTTCAGATTGTGCTTGAGCCACAGTAACGCCGGGCTCGAGCAAGCCGATGGGACGGAGAAAATGGGAGCGGCGGGTTTGCATGCCCGGATTTAGAAAGGGAGCTGGAAACCAGAGATCGGCTTGGGTGAGAACAGGGATGTCGGTCGCAAGGACGCCGACTACGGTGCGCGATTTGCCGTCGAGCGAAACGGATTGTCCGATGACGTGGGGATCGCCGCCGAAGCGGTCTTGCCACAAGTGGTGGCTGAGGATTACGACTTCTGGATCTGTGGTCTTTTCGTCTGATTCGTTGAAGACGCGGCCGTAGCGGGGTTGAATGCCGAGGGCATTGAAAAAACCTGCTGTGACCATCGAGCCTTTGATCTGAATTGGTTTTTCGTTGCCCGTGAGATTGAAAAGCGAATCGCCGACGGCCATCGCGCCGTAGTTTTCGAAGGAGTGGTTTTGGGCGCGATAGTCCTGGAAGTCGGCGGGCGAAACAGCGCCTTGATCGCAGAGAGGGCAATTACCCCAGGACCACACGAGGCGCGACGGATTCTTGAAAGGCAGCGGGCGGAGCAGGACAGCATTGACCACGCTGAAGATCGCCGTGTTGGCGCCGATGCCGAGCGCGAGAGTGAGGATGGCGACGACCGTGAAGCCGGGTGATTTTGCGAGCGTGCGAAGGGCAAATTTCAGATCCTGGAAAAGGATGGACATGCTAGGTTCCTCTCATTCATGGCGCAGGGCGACCATCGGATCTACGGCGGCGGCGCGGCGCGCTGGGACGTAGCACGCGGCTAGAGCTACGGTGACTAGCAGGGCCGCTAGCGCGGCGAAAGTGAGCGGGTCGGTCGGGCTGACTCCGTAGAGCAGGCTGGTCATCAGGCGCGTGAGAGCGAATGCGGCGGCGAGTCCCACGGCGGCGCCGGTTATGGCGAGCTTCAAGCCTGCGCCGAGAACTTGGATGAGAACGCGGCTTTGTTGCGCGCCGAGAGCGACGCGGATGCCGATTTCCTGGGTGCGCTGGCCGATGAGATAGGAGATTACGCCGTAGATGCCGACGCCGGAAAGCAGCAGCGCGACGATGGCGAATGATCCGAGAAGAATCGCCGCGAAGCGCCGCGTGGCGGTGGAATCGCTGATGATTTCCGGCATGGTCTGAGCGCCGTAGGCGACTTGTTCGCTATTTACTTGCTGCAGCGAGTGGCGGATGGAATCGAAAACTCCCGGAGCCGCGCCTTGGGTGCGCACAACCATGCGCATGCCAGTGGGCGCGAGCGCCATCGTAGGATCGGGAAGCTGCATGAAGGGAAAATAAAGCTGGGCGCGAAGGGGTTCGGTGTCGTCGGTATCGAGGCCCCACTGATTTACGTGAGCAACGACGCCGACAATTTGCGCCTGAATATTTCCCTGGCCAATATCGAGGAACAGACGCTTGCCGACGGGATTTTCATTCGAGAAATATTGGCGCGCAAAGACGTCGTCGATGACGATCACCGGGGGCGAATGCTCGTCGTCACGCGCGGTGAAGAAGCGGCCGCTGCGCAGGGAAGTTTGCATGATCCGGAGGTAATCCGGATCGACGACGTAATCAATGGCCCAGTTCATTTCATTGCGTGTGGTCGGCTTGGGTTGGCCGTCGCGCCAGAAAAGCCACTCATCGTCACCGCTCATCGGAAATGAGCCCCAGCTCAATGCGACGGACTGCACGCCGGGCGTGGAAGATACGGCGGCATCCGCCGCGCGAAACGACGCACGAATGGCCGCGGGACTGGTCTGCAGGGTGGAAGGCGAAAGGGAGAGGCCGAAGGTGAGAACGTTGCGCGGATGGAAGCCGGGATCCACATTCCAGAGCTGGACCAGGGTGCGGAGGGCGAGGCCGGCGCCAATCAGGAGAACCAGCGCGAGCGCCATCTCCACGACAACCAACACGCCGTGCGCGCGGTGGCGCGAGCCGCTGGAGCCGCGCCCGCCTTCTTTCAGACTGTCTTGCAGGTTGGTGCGCGAAATCTTCAGCGCGGGGAAAAGACCAAAAAGAATTGCAGCGAGCAGGGTGGCCGCCGCGGTGAAAAGCAGCACGCGCAGATCAATCTGGATTTCTCCGGCGCGCGGCAGAGTATCCGGCAAAGCAGCCAGAGCCGCGCGCAGGCCCCAAACGGCGAGGAGCAGGCCGAGCGCGCCACCCACGACACCAAGCAAAATGCTTTCGGTGAGAAGCTGACGGATCAGGCGCGATTTTCCGGCACCCAGCGCGGCACGGACGGCAAATTCGCGCCTGCGGGCGGTGGAACGCGCGAGCAAGAGGTTGGCAATATTGGCGCAGGCAATCAGCAGAACAAAGCCCACGGCGCAGAGCAGCACGAGCAGGATGGATTGCACATTACCCAACATTCGTTGCTTGAAAGGAATCAGGGAGGCGCCGACGCCTTTATCGACGTCGGGGTAGGCGGCCGCGAGATTTTGGGTGATTGCGGCGAAATCCGCGCGGGCCTGGGCGATGGTGACGCCGGGCTTGAGGCGTCCGATGCCGTGGAAGCCGAGGCCGGCGCCGCGGCTGAAGAGCAGGTCGTTTTTCCACTGAACGACTGGAACGTAAATCTCGCTGGCGCTGAAGGAATCGAGCCTGAGATCGAAACCCTGTGGGATTATGCCGATGATGGTGTAGGGCTTGCCGTCGAGGGTGAGGCTTTTGCCGATGACATCGGGCGCGGAGCCGAACTTGCGTTTCCAAAAGCCCGCGCTGATGAGCGCGACGGGAGCGGCGCCTTTTTGGTCGTCCGCGGGAACGAAGGTGCGACCGGCGGCGGGCTTCACGCCGAGAATCGGAAAGAAATCGGAAGTGACGAGCTGTGCGTTGGCCTGCTCGGCGGGGCCGAGGCCGGTGAGGCTGAACGAGAAGCTGCGTGAGACGGCCATGACGGTGAGAGTGCGATTGTCTTTTTGCCAATCGAGGAAATTGGGATAGGAGATCGAGCCGGTATCGAAATTAGGCTTGCTCTCGTAGAGGGTGACGAGCTGATCCGGCTGCGGGTACGGAAGCGGATTGAGCAGCACGCCGTTGACGACGGAGAAGAGAGCGGTGTTTGCGCCGATGGCGAGGGCTAGCGTGAGGACGGCGACGGCGGTGAAGGCCGGGGATTTCGCGAGCATGCGGAGTGCGTATCTAAGGTCTTGGATGATGGCGTTCATTTTTTGGCCTCCTTGCGGGGCCGAGATTTTCAGGTGCGGAACCCGGGGGTGAGTCTGAGACCCGCCCCTACCGATTCGAATGCAAGAGCGGCTGCGCTACCTATGCCGGGCGCGGCGGGCGTTTCGCGAACCGCCCCTTCGTCAAGGTCGCCGTTTGGACATTCATGCGTTGGCACACAAAGCTCACAAGGGATTGGCAGGTGGGGTGCCAATGAGAGCGCTAGATAAACTACTTGGATTCGGTCATTTAAAGGGGACGTCTCGAAAGTTGGTGCGCCGGAATGCGCGGTTGCGGGATAGCGTGTCACGAAATTGGACAATGCCACGATGCCGAGCGCAGCCTGAAGGCTTTGCCACGAAAACCACCGGGCGCACAGGCGAGATCGCCTTCCTTCGGTAGGCAGACCCTCCTGCGGCGGGCAGGCCTAGGCTACCCGAGTTAGCGCGGCTTTTCGAGTTCTTCGATCAGGGCGGGGACGATTTCGAAGAGGTCGCCTACTACGCCATAATCGGCTACTTCGAAGATGGGAGCGTTTTGATCTTTGTTGATGGCGGCGATGGTGCGGGCGCCTTTCATGCCGACGACGTGCTGGATGGCGCCGCTGATGCCTAGCGCGAGGTAGAGCTTAGGGGCGACGGTCTGGCCGGAGCTGCCGATTTGGCGGTCCATGGGGAGCCAGCCTTCGTCGCAGATGGGACGCGAGGCGCAGATTTCGCCGCCCATTAGTTTTGCGAGTTTTTCGGCGAGAGGAATATTCTCCGGGGCTTTGATGCCGCGGCCAACCGAGACCAGGATGGGGGCTTGCGTGAGGTCCACGGCTTGCTTGGCTTCACGGAAGAGGTCGAGCGGCTTGGTGCGAATTTGCTCCGGTTTTAAATCCACGCTTACGGATTTTACGGGCGCGGTGCCGCTGGAGTGTTTGGCGGCGAGGTCGGCGCGGAAGGCGCTGGCTTGGAAGGAGGCGATCCAGGGGCCTTCGCCCACGAAGACCACGTCCGCGGAGGTGCGGCCTTGAAACATTTGGCGGACGAAAATCAGTTTGTTGTTTTCGTAGCGGTAGGCGATGCAGTCGCCAATCATGCCTTTGTCGAGCGAGGCGGCTAGTTTGGGCGCGAAATCGCGGACTTGATAGGTGTGGGGGAACAGGACCAGGTCGGGATTTGTGGATTCGATCATTTGGCGGAGGGCTAGCGCGTAGGCGTCGGGCGTGTATTTTTCCAGCAGGTCGTGTTCCACGGCGAGAACCTCGTCGAGCTGATAGGCCGAGAGGTCGGCAGCCAGGGCCGAGATGCCTTTGCCGATTACTACGCCGGTTAGCGAGCCCTTGGTTTGTTGCACGATTTGCTGGGCTGCGGCTAGAGTCTCGAAGCTGACTTTGTTCCATTGCGCGTCGCGTTGTTCGGTGATTAGCAGGATTTTCATTTTTCGTCCCTGTGTTAGAAGTGCAAAGAAAAAGCAGATCGCTCGCCCGCTGTCGTGGGTTCGGGATGACAAGCAAAATTCAAAACCGCAAATCAACCGCGCCGGCCTAAAGCGGCCGCTACAAATTCACAAACAAAGCAGCCGGCGGGACGCCGGCGCTACAAAAAACAAAGAGCACAGACAAGATTGTCTATGCTACCCAAATCAAAGGACACGCGCTTCGTGGCGCAGTTTTTCGACTAGTTTGGCTGCGATTTCTTTGGGCTGGCCCGCAATGAACTCGGTTTTCTTGGTTTTTTGCGGCATGTAGATGCGCTCGACTTTTTGCGTGGGCGCATCGGGCACGCCTAGCGTCGAACGATCTACTGTCGCGATTTCTTTCTTCTTGGCGGCCATGATGCCTTTGAGCGTGGCGTAGCGCGGCTTGTTGATGCCGGATTGGATGGAGAGCACGGCGGGCAGCGGCAGCTCGACGTGCTGAAACCAGCCGGCTTCAAGTTCGCGCTTGAGCTTCATGTGATTTTCGACGACTTCGATGGCCATGATGATGGTGGCGTGGGGGCGGCCGAGAAGTTCGGCGAGCAGCACGCCGGTCTGGCCGAAGCCTTGGTCGTCACTTTGCAGGCCAGTGAGGATCAGGTCGAAATTTTCGGCTTGGATCGCGGCGGCAAGAGAACGCGCCGACGCGAGCGGATCGAGTTTAAAGAAATTGGCGTCGGAGACGTGGATCCCACGGTCGGCGCCTTTGGCTAGAGCTTCTTTGATGGTTTGTTTGGCGCGTTCGGGGCCCATGGAGATCGCGACGACTTCGCCGCCGTGCTTTTCTTTCAGGCGAAGGCCTTCTTCGAGCGCGAAGCCGTCGGGCTCGTTGGTTTCGAAACCGATGTCGGATTCGCGAATCCAGGCGCCGCCTTCGAGGATGGCGAGAGGAGCGTCTTTCGCGGGGACTTGTTTTACGCACACTGCGATTTTCAAGAATGCCTCCGGTGCATGGAGAAAACGACAATCTGATAGCTGCTATCAGTATTTCATATTTACAGCAACGGCACAAATGGGAGTGGCGGACGCGCACGCACCGGCCAATTTGTGGTATTCAGGGAGGAGTACGAATCGTTCTATGTACGAACACGTAATCCCGAGCGGCGGGACGATTCGAGAGAACGCATGATATCCGGCAGGAAAGGGGCGCGACATGAGCTATGCGTCGGACAATACGGTCCGTGCGGGAATGGTACAAGGCGTCAGCTATTTGGCGCTGATCGCAGTGGGATTAGGGGCGCTGCTATTCGGCGCGTGGAAATGGGACACCGCGAGGACGAACGAGACGGTGCAACAGTCCGACGACGCGCTGGTTCGCGATATTGCTGCGCAGTTGCCGTTGGGAACGCCGCGCGCGGACATCGAGAAGTTCCTGATCGCGCACGGCATGCCAGAGCCGGGATACTTCAACTATCACGGGCCGATGGCGATCGTCGACGGGGCGACGGCGATCGTGTTTACCAGGACGCCGCCCGTGGGCAACATGGTCCATAGTTGTTTTGTCGTGCTGTACTTCCGGCTGGACGGCTCGGACGCGCTTATGGGGTATACGCATGAGGCGCGGTGCACTTCTTATTTGATCGATGGGAACCGGGACCAGGGAACACCGCTGCTACGGTAGGCGATTTTAGTGGCGCCTGGAACACAGAGGCCTAGGCAGAGCAAGCCGCGCCACTACCAAAACAGATCGCGTCGCGGCGAACGCGGGCACGTCATGCCGTGCCCTACGACTCCAAAAGCGAAGAGCCGGCGGGACGCCGGCGCTACGAAAACCGTTATTCGTCCCAGCGCTTGAAGAGCAGGGAGGCGTTGGTGCCGCCGAAGCCGAAGGAATTGGACAGGGCGTAGGTGACTTCGGCTTTGCGCGCGTGATTGGGAATATAATCGAGGTCGCACTCGGGATCGGGCTTTTCGTAATTCACGGTCGGCGGCATGATCTGGTCGCGGAGAGCTAGCACGCTGATCCCGGCCTCGAGGCCACCGGCACCGCCGAGCAAATGGCCGGTCATGGATTTTGTCGAGCTGATGGGAACTTTTTTGGCGCGTGCGCCGAAAACGCGTTTCAGCGCTTCGGTTTCGATGGCATCGCCGATGGGCGTGGAAGTTCCGTGCGCGTTGACGTAGCTGACGTCGTCGGGTGAAATGTTGCCGTCCTTCAGGGCGGCGAGCGAGACGCGGTAGCCGCCGTCGCCGTGCTCGGCCGGCTGCGTGATGTGGTAGGCGTCTCCGGACATTCCGTATCCGACAATTTCCGCGAGAATTTTTGCGCCGCGGCGCTGCGCGTATTCCAGAG
Source organism: Acidobacteriota bacterium (assembly GCA_013289695.1). GTDB lineage: Bacteria > Acidobacteriota > Terriglobia > Acidiferrales > UBA7541 > Palsa-295. The sequence goes on along the minus strand of JABCZK010000033.1, from coordinate 27,791 downwards.
TCTCTAGAATCACCATACCGGAACCTTCGCCGACGATGAAGCCGTCACGATCGGCGTCGAACGGACGGCTGGCGTGTTCGGGATCGTCGTTGCGCGTGGAGAGAGCGCGCATGGCCGCAAATCCGCCGACGCTCATCGGCGTGATCGCGGCTTCGGTGCCGCCGGTGATCATCACGTCGGCTGCGCCACGCTGAATAATTTTGAAAGCGTCGCCGATGGCGTGCGCGGAAGCAGAGCAGGCCGTGGCGGTGGCGGAGTTCGGGCCCTTCGCGCCGTGGCGAATGGAGACGTGTCCGGCGGCTAGATTCACGATGGTGGCGGGAATGAAGAATGGCGAGATCTTGCCCGGACCGCCCGCGAGAAATTTGGAATGCTCGCGCTCGATGACGTCGAAACCGCCGATACCCGAGCCGATGTACACGCCGGTGGAATCCGCGATTTCTGGAGTGACTTGCAAGCCGGACATTTTCATGGCGAAATCGGCGGCGGCGAGCGCGAGTTGAATGAAGCGCCCGGTTTTCTTCAGCTCTTTTTTCTCGATCCAATTGAGCGGGTCGAAATCGCGGACTTCACCGGCGATGCGGCAATCGAATGCCGTGGCGTCAAAATGAGTGATGGCGCGAATGCCGCTCTTGCCTGCCAGCAGATTGCGCCAGACTTCCTCGGTGCCAATGCCGCAGCCGCAAACCAGTCCAACGCCCGTAACCACAACTCGGCGATTCAAAGGGAACTTCTCCTGTACGGAATGGGACGACGGGCGAGCGCGTTACTTGCCCTTGGCGTGTTTCTCGATGTAATCCACGGCGTCTTTAACCGTGGCGATTTTTTCGGCGTCTTCATCTGGAATTTCAATGCCGAAATTTTCTTCAAAAGCCATTACCAGCTCGACGGTATCGAGCGAATCGGCGCCCAAGTCGTCCACAAAGGATGCGGTGGGAGTCACTTCACCCTCGTCCACACCGAGCTGCTCGACGATAATAGTTTTCACGCGTTCTTCGACGCTGGCCATTCTGATTGTTCCTCCGGTATCGGCTGTCTGGAAATCCCCGGTCCCACGACAGGCTGGGGTAGCGCCTTCAACACAACCTTGCCATTCTATGCGGGGCTTAATGCTGGGTCAACCTTTGACACGCGGTAGTAATGACCGCGGATGGTCCTAGAGCAAATCAAATGCTCGCGGGAAATACGTTTCAGACGGGCCGGCCAGCGGATTTCAGATCGCGCGCTAGGGCGAGGTTGTTTGTGGGTGAGGGGCGTTGGGGGTGAGCTTGCGGATTACGAATTCCTGCAAGAGATTCGTGGCGGCGGTTTCGCCGATGCCGATCAGAGTGTTTTCGACGGTTAAGGTGGCGCCATCGCGATTCTGCGGGGGATAGTAGAGGTTGGAGATGCCGCCGGCGGCGAGGCTGCCAAGGATGCTGGAGTAATTTGGCTGCCAGTGTCCGTTGTCGCCCTTGCAGATTACCGAATTGGCCAGCGCGTAAAGCACGCGCGAACGGACGCTGCCGGTTCCTTTGTAGAAATAACGGGGATCTTGTTTCAGAAGCGATGGCAGTATTGCGCCGCCGAGGAACGTGCCGGTCACTAAGTCGGCGTAAGACGCGCCGTAGCGCTTGGCGTAGCCTTGCGCGCCCTGGCCGTATCCGCTGGGAGTGTTGGTAGTCTGCTGAACTCCCGCGACGACTCCGGTGATGACAAAGTTGACTGGATCGATGGTACTGCGCCAGGCCAGCTCGAATTTTTGTTTGGAGGCGAGAGGCGCGGCGTTAGGAATGTAGCTAACATAGAAATTGGGGATGACGCCGAAGACGCGCTGTTTTTCCTCGACTTTTAATTCTTCTTCGGCAATTTCGAAGCGCGGGACGACGACTTGAACCTGGGTGATCTCGGTGGCGAGAGCGAAGACGATTTGCGGAAGAACAAGAATCTCGCCGGGATGCAGGACGCCCGGAGTTTTCTGGGTGGTGAACAGTTCCGAGGTAACGGTGATCTGGAAGGGGCCGGGAGCAACGTTGGCAAAGGAGAATTGGCCATCGTCGCCGGACAGCACTTCTTGTTTTGGGGAATTGTCGTCGCGCGAGAGAACTATGCGGGCTCCGGCGACGGTGGCGCCGGACGGGTCAACGATTGTGCCGCTGATGTTTCCGGGCAATTCTTGATCGGGTTGCTGCGGCTTGACGGTGGGCGCATCCGGCAGACCGCTTCCCGACGCCGGGGCGGGAGGAGTTTGCGGTGATTGAGCCATGGAGGGGAAGGCGCAAAGCAGGAGACTTAGGCCGAGGAACGCTAACGGCCGCGCGCGAAACACGGAGCTGCGGAAGTTGCAGCCGGCGGATTCGCTGTGCGAGTTTGTTTTCTTCGAATTCACGATTATTTTTACGGCCTTCCCTTTTTCTTCAACAAAAGATTGGCGATAGTTCCACAAAGATGATACCAGTTGCCCCTCGAATCTCGCGATAGTACGAGCGGACAAGAATTGAGCAGTAACTCCCGGTCTTGACCCAAATCTTTTTCCCCGGGTAGCATCCGCATCGACTTGATTTCTGAGCCAAATCACACTGCAATAACTCCGCGCAGGCCCTGTTTGCTGCGGCGCTTCGCAAGTGAAACCTGGATAGCCATCGTGCTCGTGGCATTCGGCGCGATTCTGATGGCCAGCAACCCATGGTTCACGCCGGTGGATGACGAAATCGCCATTATTGATGTAGCGGCGAGACCTGCGTTCGCCAGGATGAAGCTGTTTCTTAGCGGCGGCGGCCAACACGAGCATCCTCCGCTATCTGATTTGATCCTGCATGGATGGCTTTGGCTTACCAACGGGAATATCCATTTGCTGCGGCTCCGGTCGGTTGTTTTTTATCTGCTGGGTGCATGGTTCCTGGTGCAAGCGGCGCACCGGATGGCCGGGGAGCGCGCCAGAAACTACACGTTGATCCTGCTACTGCTGTGGCCATACGGGTTTCAGCTTGGGCGATTGGCCGGCTGGTATTCCGTCACGTTCTTGCTGGTATCCTTGCTAACCCTCGTTTATTTGAAATATATCGAACGCCCGTCGTCAAGAACTTGGATGCCGGTAGTGCTTTGCGCGTTGGCGCTGGTCGATACGGATTATTTTGGGTGGGCTGTGCTGGGATTTTTGGGACTGGATCTTTTGTTGCGATCTGGGCGGGAGCGGCGGACATGGCTGCTGTTGCTGGCGACGGGGATATTTTTGATGGTGGCGTCTATTCCGGTCATGCGGGCGCTCGTTACGCAGTTGCACACCGGAACGGTAGCTGGCCGTGCGAGTTCGCCGGTTGCGACGGGTATCTATAATCTCTACTGTTTGTTTGTGAGCGAATCGGTGGCGCCGTGGTTTTGGGTCCTGGGGGTTGCGGCGGGTTTGGCGATTGCTTGCGTGTTGCTGCTGGTACTCGTTTACGCGAAGCCGGAGGCTCGTCGTTTTTTTGTGTACTTCGCGGCGCTGCTCGCGGTGATGACGTTTCTGGAGATTGTGACGCCGCGGCGGACGCTGATGATCAGCCCGTGGCTGATCCTTCCCATCGGAACTACGCTCGGGACGATGGCGCTGCCATCCGCGCGACGATAGCTGGCGGGATCGCCGATTTTGGTGGGCGCGATTGGCTGGTATGGCATTCTCTCGCGCAAACCTTATGCTGCGCCGCATTGGACTGAGCCTTGGGATCAAGTGGCGCGAGAAGCTGCGGGCAACGGTGGGATCGTTATTGGCAATAATCCTTCGTTCTTTTTCTGCCTGACGAATTTGACGCCGTCCACGAGTCCCGAAACGAAAGGATATTTTGCGGGGCTTTTGCCGGGGACCTCGCACGCGCCCAACGTTTGCACGCCGCAGCAGTGGATCAGCGCGGGGTCGCCTGCCACCCGCACCGTTGCGGTTTTCGATGGGCTGAGTTTCGGGGTGCCAGGGCCTTCGCTGGGCGAAATTCGTGCGGCGTTGAGTGCTCGTTGCAAGCCACTCGGCAAGCAAGATCTGGTGCGTGATACCGAAGCGAATTGGAAGCAGGAATATCAGCCTACGACTGGGCAGCGCCTGTGGCGGATTACAGTAGTGCCGTTTGGATGCGCGACGCGGTGCTGCTTTCAAATCATCGCGAAAGTATTCAACCACCATCGAGACCGCGAGGCTGCCGGGGGCTGAAGCTCCGCCCTTCCCCGTTAGTTGTTTGTGATCCGGCTTGAAGCTTCTTTCCCAAAGTGTCAACGCTGCGGGACAAAAACTGCATTAGCCCATGTAGAGGCCGCCGTTGACGTCGAGGACCTGGCCGGTGATGTAGGAGGCCTCGTCGCTCGCAAGGAAGACAATCGCGGCGGCTACGTCGGCATCGGAGCCGAAGCGGCCTAGCGGGATCATGGATTTCATTTTGTCTTTGAGTTCCTGCGAGAGCGGGGCGGTCATGGGCGTGTCAATGAAGCCGGGCGCGACTGCGTTTACGGTGATGTTGCGCGAGGCGACTTCGACGGCGATGGCGCGGGTGAGGCCGATGAGGCCGGCTTTGGAGGCGACATAATTGGCCTGGCCGGCGTTGCCGGTTTGCGCGACCACCGAGCTGATATTGATGATGCGACCGGAGCGCTGTTTGAGCATGGCGCCTAGAGGTTGTTGAATAAAGAGATGCGCGCCGGTGAGGTTGGTGCGCAGGACGGCGTCCCAGTCTTCGAGCTTCATGCGTAGGGCGAGCGTGTCGCGGGTGATGGCGGCGTTGTTCACGAGGATGTCTAGTTTGCCGAATATCGCGAGGAGTTGCTGGAAGGCGGTTTTTACCTGCGCGGGGTCGGCCACGTCCATCGGGACTGCTAGCGCGGTGCCGCCTGCGGATTCGATTTCGGTTACCAGAGTTGCGAGTTTTTCGGCGTTGCGCGCGGCGACGGCTACTTTTGCGCCAGCGGTTGAGAGCGCCAGTGCGGTGGAGCGGCCGATGCCTTGCGATGCGCCGGTGATTAGAGCGACTTTGTTTTGGAGTGAGAACATAGGGATTGAAACTACCTTATGAGGATTGGGTAAGGCAACTGGATGCACTGCAGAGAAAGTCAAAGGCGCCCGCCTGAAAACCAGGCGGCCGAATCAAAGTCAAAATCAAAGCCGAGCGGATGACAACTGGGCAAGCTGGGGCGCAGCAAGCAGCGCCCGAGGATTCGCGAGCGTGGGTGGGTCATCGCGGGCACGGCATGCCGTGCCCCTCCGAATTCAATACCAACGTCAGGGGCGACGGCATGCCCGGTTCGATGAACCTGAACCGGCGTCTACCCTTCGATCCCGCACTGCGGGATCTCAGGATGGATCGCGCTGCGGCGCGATTCACAGATTCAACGGCAACGGCAAAAACCGCCCATCGGGAGATTGGCGTTCCCAGGCGACGGCCACAACAGAAGCAAGCGCACAGCCAAGAGTGTGGCTGTGCCACGAATGCGAGGTGTTGATGATGATTTTATGGTTCGCGGACTTCGGCGCGGGCTTGGGCTAGTTTTTCCATTGTGGAGTTTAGAGAGGCGGAGTCTTCTACGTTGAAGACCCGGACGGAGCGATCGATTTGGCGGAGGAGGCCGGTTAGGACTTTGCCGGGGCCTACTTCGACGAAGACGGTGACGCCGGATTCGATCATCTCGCGCACGGAATCGAGCCACCGGACAGGGGCGGTGACCTGGCGGATAAGCGCGTCGCGGGCTTCTTCGCCGGAGGTGATGGCTTCGGCGTCCACGTTCGAGATCAGCGGAATTTTCAGCGCGCTGAATTGCGTTTTGCGCAGGTCGGCCTCGAGGCGCTGCTGCGCGGGCAGCATCAAGGCGCAATGGAAGGGCGCGGAAACCGGCAGGATGACGGCGCGCTTGGCGCCGCTCTGCGAAGCGATTTCCACGGCGCGCTTTACGGCCGCGGCCGAACCGGAAATGACGGTTTGTTCCGGCGAATTCAGATTGGCGGGTGAGACGATTTCAATCTCGGCGGCTTTTTTGCAGATGTCGGCAACTTCGGTGGGCGAAAGGCCGAGGATCGCGGCCATCGCGCCTTGCCCGGCAGGCACGGCTTCCTGCATATACTTTCCGCGTCCGCGCACCAATTTCACCGCTGCAGAAAAATCCAGTCCGCCGGCGGCCACCAGCGCCGAGTATTCACCGAGGCTGTGGCCCGCGACGAAATCGGGAATGATTCCCTGCTTTTCCAGCGCGCGATAGGCCGCGGTGGAAACCGTGAGGATGGCCGGCTGCGTGTTTTCGGTGAGCTTCAGCGCTTCTTCGGAACCTTCAAAGCAGGTTTGCGAGATGGAAAATCCCAGCGCGGAATCTGCTGCATCGAAAACGGCTTTTGACTCCGGAAAATTTGCGGCGAGGTCGCGGCCCATGCCGCAATACTGCGAGGCCTGGCCGGGAAAAAGAAATGCGAGTTTGCTCATGAGGGATTGGCGGTTCCGCGCAGATCAGCCGCGCGCAGCAAGCGCGGCAGCGGAAAGCTCCTGTTCAATTTTTTCGTTGAAGCGCGAGCGGCAGAGCTCGCTGGCGACGCGAATGGCATTCTTGACCGCAAGGGGATTGGAGCGGCCGTGCCCGATGATGGTGATGCCGCGGACGCCGAGAAGCGGCGCGCCGCCGTACTCGGAGGAGTCGGTGCGTTTGCGAAAGCTGTCGAACGCATCTTTCGAGAGGACGTAGCCGACTTGCGATTTGAGACTGCTCTTGATGGCTTTTTTCAACATAGCGCCGATGTGCTCGACGAGCCCTTCGCTAATTTTCAGCGCGATATTGCCGATGAAACCGTCGCAGACGATCACATCCACGTCGCCGCGGAAGACATCGCGGCCCTCGACGTTGCCGACGAAGTTGAGCGAAAGCTGCTTCAGGCGCGCCGCGGCTTCGCGCGTCAGCTCGTTACCCTTCATCTCCTCTTCGCCGATGGAAAGCAGCGCCACGCGCGGACGCTTCGTGCCCCAAATGGTGCGGTAATAGATTTCGCCCATCACCGCGAATTGCTCGATCTGCTCGGCCTTGGAATCAACGTTCGCGCCGACGTCCAAGATGACCGTGACTTTCTCCTTCATGTTGGGGAAGGCGGCGGCGAGCGCGGGACGATCCACAGCAGCGAGCGTGCCGAGCACAAAGCGGGCGACGGTCATGACCGCGCCGGTATTGCCGGCGCTCACCAGCGCTTCGGCTTTGCCGTCGCGCACCAAGCGCGCGGCAACGTGCACCGAGCTTTCCTTCTTGCGGCGAAACGCCTGCGAAGGCGAATCGCTCATGGTGATCACGTCGGTGGCGTTGACGATCTCGATGGGGAGACCGCGATGGCCGTGCCGGCCGAGCTCCTGCCGGACCGTGGCTTCGATGCCCACCAAAAGTATGCGGACGCCTAGCTCACGGGCGGCCAGAATCGCGCCTTCGACTTCGGCGCGTGGGGCATGGTCGCCTCCCATAGCGTCAACGGCGATGGTGGTCATCTATACACCCAAGGGCACCCAGAGAGCAGCAAACTGGAAAGGTAGGCGATGAAAACTTAGGCCGTCTTGGCTGCGGTGTCAATCACTTCCCGACCCTTGTAGAAGCCGCAATGAGGACAGGCATTGTGGGGCAACTTTTTCTCGTGGCAGTTGGGACATTCGGCCAAGGACAAGGGAGTAAGAAAGTCGTGGGCACGCCGCTTGTTCTTGCGCGCATGCGAGTGACGGCGTTTTGGATTAGGCATTCCAGCTCCTCAATTGACAGGCCGCTACAAGAGCGGCCGAAATGGAAAAGATATTGTAGCGTCTTATTGCTTTTTGAACCAGTCCTGCTTCAGACGGGCCAGCGGGGCGAGCCGGGGGTCAGAGGCATGCTTTTCGCAGCGGCATTCTTCGTTATTCAGATTGGCGCCGCAATGCGGGCAGAGGCCGCGGCAATCGCTGCGGCAGATGACCTTCATGGGAAGCGCCAGATTAACCTGCTCGGCCAGAATGTCGGCCAGGAACAGGCCGTCACCTTCGAAGAAGGCGACCTCGGTGTCATCCAAATTCAGGTGAAATTCCTCGTCCACGGCCATGGACGTCATGGGGCGGTAGAAGAGATCGAAATCGCGGCTGATTTCCTCGACGACGGTATCCAGGCAGCGGGCGCAGATCAGCTCTACGCGGGTGTGCAGGTTCCCGTAGATGCGGATTTGACCCTCGACCAGCTCGGCGGTGGCGCGAATTTCCAGCGGCTCGACCTGGTGGAATTCACCGGAATGGAAATCGAGCGTGCCGGGGGTGTAGCTCTTCCGGATGCGGATCTTGCGCAGCGCGAGTTCGTTTACATCCAGAAACATTGGCTTTCCCCGTGGTTATAGAGCAATTTCAATTATAAGTCCAGTGACTGCGTTGTCAAGGAAGCCGGCTGCGGAGATAGTTTGACTGACACTAAACGGACAATGACTATTTTACGCTGGAAGGAGCGGCTAAAAATCGAAGGAATCGACGACGCAGCAGGGAGAACGCTCTGAGAATCTGGAGAAAAGCGGGTGCGACCCCTGGAATCGGCATAGAAACCTGGAAGCATTGAGCAACGGTGGCGCGGATCGCCGATCAGGAGATTGGCGTTCCCCAGGGATCGGCGCTTCGAAGCGCGAGGCGCGAATCAGATCGTGGGAGTGGCGGAGATGCCTAGAAGTTCTTGGCACTGGCGCAGGAGGAAATGATCGGTCATGCCGGCGATGTATCCGCAAATGACGCGGTGGGGCGGCTGCTGCAGGGCTAGTTCGGAGTATTGGAGCGGCATGCGCTTGGGATCAGCAAGGAAAAATGAGAAAAGCGCGTCGAGCGCGGCTACCGAGCGGTCGCGGTCCTCGACGATGGACGGTTGCGAATAGAGCTGGGCGAAGAGGAAGCGCTTCAAGTCGCCGTTCAGCTTGGCCATTTCTGGAGAGAAACCGGCGAGGCGCTGGGGCTGGCGGCGAATGTCTTCGACCGTCTGCACGCCGGAAACTGCGGTGCGGGTTTGCGTGGTTTCGATCAGGTCCGTCGCTAGGAGATCGAGAACGCGTTTCAGCGCTTCGTTGAATTTCAGCTTCGGTTTGGCCTCGCGATAGCGGCGATCTACGTCCTCACAGGCTGAATGGAAGATGGGAACTTCGGCGCGCAGCTGATCGAGATCAATCAGATGAGCTTCGAAACCGTCGTCGAGGTCGGCGGTGTTGTAGGCGATCTCGTCCACGAAATCAATGAGCTGGGATTCGAGCGGGGGGCGCTCGTCGAGCAGATATTCGGCGAGCTGCGGAAATTCGGCCGGAGAATAATCGCGCGAATGTTTGATGATGCCTTCGCGGACTTCGAAGCTGAGATTGAGGCCGGTGAAATCCAGATAGCTCTGCTCGAATTGTTCGACGATATAGAGCGCGTGAAGATTGTGGTTAAAGCGCTCGCCGAATGCGCGCATGCGCAGATCGAGCTGCTTTTCGCCGGCGTGGCCGAAGGGCGGATGGCCGATGTCGTGGACGAGCGCCAGCGATTCGGCGAGATCGGTATTTAAATGCAGAGCGCCGGCGACGGTGCGCGCCACTTGCGCGACTTCGAGAGTGTGGGTGAGGCGATTGCGGAAGTGATCGGAGTAGCGCGTGGTGAAGACTTGCGTTTTGGCTTCGAGACGGCGGAAGGCGCGGGAGTGGATTACGCGGTCGCGGTCACGCGCGTAATCGTTGCGATAGGGATGTGGCGGTTCCGGAAAGCGCCGCCCGCGGGTGCGGCGCACGTCCATGGCGTAAGGTGCGAGCATGCTTTCAGGTCATTCTAGCCGCTATCGTGGAAATAATCAGCGGGGATTGGAAGGGGCGGTGAGGCGCGCTCCCTTTGCAGAAGGAAATTGCTATCATGCCCGGATGGTTGCGGAAGCTGCGATCCTGACGAGGCCGCGAAAAATCTGCCTGCGGCTGCCGGCGGCCACCGCGGGAATCAGTTTTGGGCACCCGACGTTTCGCGTCGCAAAGAAAATGTTCGCGGTGCTGGAGGAATATAAAGGCGAGCTGGGAATTTGCCTGAAAGTGGGCACGCTGCTGCAGGGCGTCTTTCTGGACGATCCGCGATTTTTTCGCACGCCTTATATCGGAAAGCACGGATGGGTTACGCTGCGCTTGTATGCCGCGCCGCTCGACTGGATCGAAATTCGCGAGCTGGTGAAAGGCAGCTACGACCTGGTGGCGCCCGCGAAATCACCATCACGGGTGAAGAAAAATCCAAAAGCTAAAGCGAGCCAGGATCAGGATTTGCCGGGCAGGAGATTCAATTCCTGAGTGGCTTGGTCGGCGATGGGGGTATCGGGATAGTCGGACTTGATCTGGGTGTAGAGCTTGGAGGCTTCCGCGGGATTTTTCGCGCCGTAGTGTTCGGCGAGCGCCAGCATCACCACCGGCTTGGGGACCAGCACGACGGGCTTGGCGATCAATTGCTGATAGAGCTTGACGGCTTCATCGCCCTGGCCCATGCGGTCATTCAGTTGCGCGAGCTCGAAGCGCGCCATGGCGGCGAAATCCTCGACGCCGCTTTCCGATAGGCCCTGCAGCCACTTTTTCGCCTCATCGTTTTTGCCGAGCTTTTCATCGCTCAAGGCAGCGTAGTAAGCGGCGAGTTGGCCGGGACGGGTGTGGCCGAATTTTGCGTTGACGGCGGCGAATTTCTGCGCGGCATCGGAATATTTATTCTTTTCGTCAATATAAGTGGTTTCGCCCGGCTGGGCAGGTTCGCCCGCGGTGCGAATGCGCGCCTGGAACGATTTCATCGCGTCGTCATAAACTGCGGTAGCCTTCACGGTCTGGCGCTCGCTGTAGGTCTGCCAGCCAAAAATGCCCATAGCTACCAGCACCGCGGCCAGCAAAATATAGGCGGTCAATTGCTTGTGCGACAGGACGGCGTCGGCGCCGTGCGCCAGTGTGTCGCGAACTTCATCCTTTTTCAGTTCCTTGCGGGAAATATGCTGCGCCAAGTGTGCACCCCGAGCGAAATCGTAAACCCAAATATTAGCATAAAGGCCGGGAAGCCATGCGGCAATCGGAGGCGAAGGTAGTGGGTCAGTCTGCGATTTTGGATTATCGGGACTTACACCGTGTCGGCACTCTCGCTTCTGGTCGCTCTGTAGATAGCTTCGCTTAGCGCACCGACCGTCAGCAGTCCCAACGCAATAATGAGCAGAACACCGAAAAATGGGTCTGAGCGGCACCAGACCGCCGCCGTTAACCAGAAACATCCTGCGGCAATGAAGCAGCCAACGTTAACCCATCTAGCAAATTTCCAATTCACGAGCTCAAGCACGATACCGATAATCGGAAGAATTACTTCAAAAACAAACTCGAAGCACAACTGGAAATTCAATGCGTGGAAGCCTACGCTTCGCAGCCTGGTAAACATTGCCCAAGCGACGCAGCTATTCGCAGCTAAAACCCAAGCGCCACGAAAGATTCTCTTCGGTACGCTAGAACCGAGTCCAACGTCGACCAACGACAAAGGCTTATCCCTTTTCATATTTAGATCAGCACCCTACTATAACGGCGCGGATTGAGTGCTTCCTGCCAGTCGGCGCTCATCGAAAACTCGACCACAAAATCAAAGGCGCCCGCCCCAGCAGCAGGCGGCCGTTACAAATTCAAAAGTGAGTGCAACAGAAAAAGCCGGCGAGGCAAGCCTCGCCTGGATCGTTTTGCTGCCGGGCATTTAGGTTCGACGAAAGCGGCGGCAAGCCGCGGCACTCCAAAAGGGGCTCGGTGGTGTGGCGAGATTATTTGAAGCTGCGGATCGCGTTGTTTTCATCGGACTGGACGTCGAAGACGGTGAAGAGGCGGGTGATCTGCAGGATGTCGTGAACGCGTTTGGTGAGATGCAGGAGCTTCAGTTCGCCGCTGGCGTTTTTCACGGTGGTGTAGGCGCTGACGAGCTCGCCAATGCCGGAGCTATCTATGTAATCCACGTCGTAGAGGCTGAGCAGAATTTTCTTGCTGCCGGAGTTGACCAGTTCGCGCACGGTATTGCGCAGCATGGCGCTGCCCTCGCCCAGGGTAATCTTGCCGCTGAAATCAACAATCGTTACGTCGCCCAACGTGCGGCGTGTTCCTTGGAGAGGCACGGGATCCTCGTGTAGTGATTCTACTCTGGTTTGTGCTTGCCGTTATCAGAAACTGGCTGGGGCAGCTTCTTGACCATTATCAAGTGGGCGCCGCCCTCGGGCCCGCGTTCGACTCTGAAATCATCCATGAAAGCGCGCATCAGGAAGAGGCCGCGGCCGGAAGTGCGCAGCAAGTTTTCTTCCGCGAGCGGATCGGGTATTTCGGTCAGCTCGAAGCCTTTGCCCTGGTCGAGCACGCGAACGATCATGTTGTCCGGCTGGAGCTCAACGGTCATCATGATCTTCTTCTGGCGATCCTGCTGGTTACCGTAATTGTAAGCGTTGATCACGCCTTCGCGGACGGCCATGCCGATCTTGTGGACTTCTTCCTCGGGGAAGCCGGCGGCTTCGGCCACGCGCATGGAAATGCTTTCCGCAAGGTCCACGCTCTCGAGAAGCGTCTCGAGCATGACTTCGATCCGCTGGGTTTTGGCCGCCATCCGAAGTCGGGGATAGTCCTTTAAAAGAACGCGAGTATGGTTATCACAGCGCCGGAGTGCAAGTCAATGAAGTCTCGGTATGGATCGCGACGGGCGCTGCGCAGTTCGCAAACAGCAAGCGCACTGGCTGCGAAAGGTTAGATGTGTGCGACGCGAAATACGGTTGGACGGGACGTACAGTCTAATTCGTCGCCGGCTTCGCTACCTTCGCGATGACGAGGCCTGCGACTAGCCAGGTGAGTGTGGAATCCGCCAGGTTTACGGCGGTATAGGCGGCGGAGAAACCCCACCAGTTCCAATTGGGAAGATCAACGATGACGCTGGCGGCGAGGCCCACAATTGCGAGAAACGCTACACGGCGCGCGTAGGTCAGGCCCGTGGTTTGCAGCAACAGCCACGTGAGCAGGAATGCGGAGGCCATCAGGCTCAACAGTTGAACGATCAGGCCGCGGCTGTATGAACCGAATCCGCCGCGGCGCACTGCTGCGACCATGATGGGACCGGTCTGCATCTTCTGCATCACGGCGGCGAGTGCGCTTTTCTTTTGTTCTGGCGTCATTCCTGCGGCGGGCGGCACGCTCGGCAAAATGTAGGTGCCATCCTGGGTTGCGTGCGAGGAGATCACCGCCGCGACGTCGTCTTCATTCTGGAATCCGAGCATGGTCTTCTCGTGCCAGCCGATGAGTTCCCACGAAACCGAGCTCCACACGAAGGCCATCAAGCCGCCGAGGATGGTTCCGAGGATCAACGATTTTGTCATGGCGCCTCCTTGCGTGTTGCGGACGAAAACGCGGAATAGGCTCCGCAGCGGCTAGACACCGACCGCGACGGCTGCCCGGTCCCGTCTTGCGGGACCGGCCGCTACAACGTCAACTACGAAGAGCCGGCGGGACGCCGGCGCTGCGAATTCAAAGGCAACGACGCCCGCCTAGAAAGCAGGCGGCCGGTACCCTTCGATACGGCACTGCCGAATCTGAGGGCGCATCGCGCTGTGGCGCGATTCAGACATGCTGGGCGACTGAAAGGAGGTTGCCATCGGGATCTTTGAACCAGGCAACCTTGTCGCCGTTGGGTGCTGTCCAGATGCCGAGTTCCTGATCCTGCACGAACGGGTATTTCTCGCAAGTCACGCCGCGGCCCTTGAGCCAGGCGACGACTGCTTCGATATCCTGCACTTCCCAGCCGAGAATGGCGAACGCGACGGGCGCGAAGTTCTTGGGAACTTTGGAGACGCGGATCTTGGTGTCGCCGGCGCGGACCACCAGCGCGAAGGGATCTTCACTGACAAATTGAAAACCAAGTTTGCCTGCGTAGAATTCTCGCGCTCGCGTGGAATCCAGCGTGGGAACAATGCCAACAATTCTGCTGGAAGCGAGCATCGCAATCCTCCAGGGCGCTTGCAGGTGAGACGAGAAACTCAGAAAATATTCACGGCACGCGCGGCGAGCAGCACCACAATCGCGAGCGATATCAACGACTGCAACATCGTCCCTGCTTTGGCCCAACGCGAAAGAACGGCCGTGTCCGTCGGAGAAAATGCCGTGCTGGTATTAAACGCCAGGAACAGGTAGTCCATGAATTGCGGCGACCAGTTGGGATCTCGGCCTTCCTCGTTCAACATCTGCGGAAAAAGAAAGGAGCTTTTTAGGCTCCCGCTGCGCGCGTCGCGCCGTGAAGGGCCGCCGGCATCCAGCTTCCAATACCACAGCGCGAAAACTACCACGTTGGTGAACCAGAGCGCCAGCGCTCCACGCAACAGGGCCATCGGGGAGTCGCGATGCTGGGGGATACCTTCGATCAGCAGAGCCAGCGAAGCAATCATGCCCACGGTGATGGCGCCGTTGGCGATGACGACGAGAGGCCTGGTGATGTGGAAATCGCCACGACGGTTCGAAACCGCGATGGGGACCATCAAGACCAGGATTATCGCGAGCAACCCCCAACCGGGTCCCAGCGAGAGTCGCTCTGGCAGCGCCAGATAAACGCCGCCAGCCGCGAGCATCGCGACAAAAGCGGGCCAACGAGGTTCGGGAACGATGGCAGCTGTCATAGGGCGGTGGCGCGGCGCGCCGACGGAGTTTAGTACAGATTTCATTCCGGCTCAAAATTCATGCGCCCTCAGCCGCGCTCACGGCACCGAAGCCCCGGCCAGCGCGCATCGTTCCGCCGCGCGACTTGCTCCAGATTGAAACCGAGAGATGTCCCGTTTCGGACAGACTGTTTATCCCCTCCTCTGGTTGAATTGATGCGGAACTCAGAGGCTGTGAGTTTTCGCGTCGCGAGCGCATGGCGCCTCGGCGCCTTTCAGGGTGGCTATGAGCGGGAAAAACTTTCGAGTGGCATCGACGGACCAGCGGACCAACGTCGACGGAAAACCGGTCAGGAACAAGGTACTGTTGGCCATGCCTGACAATGAATACGAACTGATGCGTCCGGACTTGACGAATGTCGACTTGCCGGGTCATCTGAGCCTTTACGAGCCGACGCGAAATATCGAGTTTGTTTATTTCCCGAATCGCGGAATGGTTTCTCAAGTGGTGGTGACCAAAGACGGCCGAACCGTGGAAGTGGGCGTAGTAGGCAACGAGGGCTACGTGGGAGCAGGATTGGCAGCCGGCTTGAGCAGAAGTTCCGTGCGCGAAATAATCCAAATCGCCGGCGAAGGCTCGCGAATACTGGGGAATGCGCTGCAGCGCATTCTGCGGTCGGCGCCGCAGCTGCAGGTGATGTTGAACAGGCATACGGGGCTGCAAGGAATGCAAGTGGCACAGACTGCGGCGTGCAATCGGCTGCACGATATACAGCAGCGTCTCTCCCGGTGGCTGCTGATGACACAGGATCGAGTGGATTCCGGAGTGCTTCCGATCACCCACGATTTCATCGCGACGATGATGGGTACCGACAGGTCCACCGTGAGCCTGGCGGCGTCCGTACTGCAAAAAAAAGGAATCATAGCCTACGTGCGAAGCGCAGTGAAAATTGTGAACCGCAGGAAACTCGAAAAATCCGCTTGTGAGTGTTACGACGTGATTCGACAGTTCGAGGACGACCTCGGATTGCGATAGCGGTTCGCCTCAGTGTCGGATACCCCACAGACAGTAGCCTCCTTCTATCGTTAATGTTCGGGCCTCGAACGTTCAGGCTAGTTTTGATGTGTATTCAATGCAGGGTGAATTCGGCCGAAGCATAACCACGCTATTTCCCGAGGGGGCCCATGGAGGCGAGGCGTCGCAAACTGGTACAGGTGGCAAGTCAGAACTTTCAGGGCTGGGCGTGCAGCGAATGCGCATGGATGTTCAACCCTTCGGGACCGCCCGCCGGCGAATCAATTGATGAGATGAAGACGCATTACAAGCAGCAGCGCGACAAGGCGTTTGCGTCGCATGTCTGCGAGAAGTACCGGAGAGCCACAAAAAATCCTAGTTAGCCAAATCACTCGCACGCAGAGTGCGGTGCGATCCACGAATCCGTGCGAAACGACCACCCAGTCCTGCGGGATATTGAAACCATTACGCCCAGTAGGTGCGGTCGAGGGTGCGGTATTGGATGGCTTCGCTCGGGTGTTTGGGCGCGAGGGACGGGGCGCCCTCGAGGTCGGCGATGGTGCGCGAAACTTTCAGGATGCGATCGTGAGCGCGGGCGGAAAGGCCGAGGCGCTGGATGGCGGTCTCCGGGATTTTTTCGCCTTCGGCGGTGATGGCGCAATGTTTGCGGATGAGCTTAGGCGGCATTTGCGAATTGGCGTAGATGTTTTTTTTGGGGGGCGATACCGTTCGAGCTGGATATCGCGAGCGCGCAGCACGCGACTGCGCACGCAGGCGGAGCTTTCAATCTTCATGACACATCCGACTTGATTTCTTCGGTAAATGCGTTTATCGGGACCTAGGCCATTGCTTCCGAGTTATCGACAACACGCCAGAATTTTGGCCATCGCCAATTCAGGTTTTTTCGAACCTAACGTGACTTCGCAAATTCGGAACTTGGATCACGGACTGGTCCCTTGATCATACGTTGGTTCTGACGTCAGTCTCGCCCTCCCTCCCCGTTCGAACCTCGGCGCTGGCCGTTGACTCTGGCAAGGTTCTAACATATCGTGCCTGCCATCACCTGGGTCCCAGCAGTAATTCAGAATCTGGTTTTCTGTGCAATCGAGGTCGCGCCGTTGCATTGGAGTTTTGTGACGATGCGCGAAGTTCCCCGCTTAGGATTCCTCGACAACGCGGGTTTCTCGATCCGAGTTTGAGAAGGAGAGCTGACATGAAATCGCAGATGACAAGAGGCTTGGCATCGTTTGCAGTTCTGGTACTGATCGTGATCTCCTGGCCCCAGTTCGTGTCTGCCCAGGATCGAATTAAACCTGTCCCACACCCCTTCGATATACCCCAACACGCGCCCACGCCCGCCTCGACTCATTTCCAATCACGCGCCGCCGTTAATCGCGCAAGTTCGACAAGCAATGCAGTCTCTCCCTGGACGCCGCTGACAAACCAATCACCCTCCGGCAACAGCGGCGTTCAAATCATGATTCAGTCCACGGACGGATCAATCCTCGTACAGTCATATGACGGCCAGAGCTGGATGAAGTTGACTCCGGATGCCAAGGGTAGCTACATCGAAGGTACCTGGAGCACGCTGGCACCGGAACCCGTCGCCCGGCTCTATTTCGCCTCCCAGATCTTGACCGACGGCAGGCTGTTTGTCGCTGGGGGAGAATACAGCGGACCTGGCCTGCTGCCGAACTGGTCGAACACGGGGGAGATCTATGACCCACTTACCAACGCGTGGTCACTGATTACGCCGTACCCGAATCAGCCTAACTGCCCCTTCCTCTATTATGTTTCCGGCAACACAACGAGTGGAAGCGCCCAGATAACAGGCGTTTATCCGTACACAACCGGGCTCACTGTGGGTGAGCAAGTTTTCGGCAACGGGATTCCATTCCCGGCGACAATCGTGAGCGTGGATTCGCCCACGCAGATCACAATCTCCTCACCCGCATCGCAGACGCTTACCGCCAACGTCGTTACGTTCAATGAGTACTATCAACTTACCGGGTGCCTGGGAGATGACCCCTCTACGCTCCTGTCGAAACAAAAAATCCTTGTGGGTGACCTGGTCAACGGTAACACTTACATATACGACGTTGCCTCGAACGCCTGGCGTCCCTCAGGAACGAAGGTGTACGCGGAGGACTCAAGCGATGAAGAAGGCTGGACGAGGACCAGCGAGGGCACGATCCTCGCCTACGACCTGTTCCAGAGCATTGCCACAAACGGGAGCTACGCGGAGAAGTACGATCTCAGGACCGGGAAATGGCGCAGCATCAGCCCCTCGGATGGCACAGCCCAGGGAACCATTCCGCAGTTAAGCAGCCCGAATCTAGGCTTCGAACTTGGCCCGTCACTCCGCCTACAAGACGGGCGGGTTTTCGATATTGGCGCCACGCAGCATACCGCACTCTACAATCCTATTGGGAATGCTTGGACAGCCGGACCGGACATCAGCGGCACGCTGAACGGGATCGCATCCCCGTTTGGCGCCGACGACGCCCCGGGGGCCATCCTGCCCAACGGCCATGTCATCTTTGCGGCCGACGCGGGCGCCTCTCAATTCACATCTTCGGGAAACATCACCGCGGACTCACAGGTAATTACCGGCATTCCCTCCACGGCGATCTTGCAAGTTTTCTGGAGTGTGAACGGCTCAGGAATCACGCCCGGATCCTTTATTCTGAGTGTGGACTCTGCCTCACAGGTGACCATCAGCAGTCCGGCGTCAGCAACGACCAGCGCTGATGCGATCAGTTGGGGAGGCACCTTCAGCCTTCCCACCGAGCTGTTTGAGTTCGATCCGCTGATGAATTCGATTCACCAGATCACTTCGGCCCTGCCTGATCCCAACCTCCCATTTGAACCTTCCTATCCCACGCGTATGCTAATTCTTCCCACAGGCCAGCTGCTTTTTTCCGATAGCTCCTCGCAGCTTTGGGTTTACACCTCGGAGGACGCGCCCAATCCGTTCTTGCGGCCATTCATTACCAAGGTCAACGCTCTGGGTGGCGGCAAGTTCCGGCTCAGCGGCCTGCAGCTCGATGGGCAATCGTCGGGCGCTGCGTACGGTGACGACGACCAGATGGACTCCAACTACCCGATCATTCGCATGGTGGACTCGCACGGAAACGTCCTCTACGCCCGCACGTCGAACTGGAGCAAGATTGTCGTGGGTGAAGACGGAATCGAAACTGTAGACTTCACCCCTAATCCTGAAGTTACACCCGGCAACTACTCGCTCATCGTGAGCGGTGCCGGAATATCTTCGTTCCCCTTTCCAATTGAGATCAAGCGCGATGAGCTGAAGGGCTCGGGCCACTGACGAAACTTAGAGATCCCCGTTTGGCCGATAGGCCAAACGCTCTTCTTGGCCAGCGGCAATCACATGATGGCGGCTGTGGAAAAACTGCAGCAGCAAGTACTTGACGTGGATTCGACTTGTCTGATTGCCGCGTTACCGGACATTGAGGATCGCGGCGATTTCACTTGGTAAGAGCGTCAATCAAGAGTTGAGATTATTTGTGCAAGGGATGGATGTGAAATACACAGTGCAAGACATTCGATGGTCTGCCCTGTCAGATGCCTGCGTACCACGCGTAGCCATCTTCTGCCCCCAGCTCGCCGGAGCCCAAGCCTTTGCCGAACTGTTTGAGGTTATCAGTGATCGTGAGGCGGGTGATGTATTTGACGTTCTTGTAGCCGAGTTGGCGGGGAATTCGCATGCGCAGAGGTCCGCCGAATGGCACAGGCAGATCAACGCCGTTCATACCGTAGCTGACGAGAGTCTGCGGGTGTAACGCCTCAGCCATGTCGATGCTATCCCATGCCTCGGGTTGGATCGAGCGGTACACAACGTATCGAGCCTGGGGCAGCGTTCCGACCAGTTCCAGGATGTGTGAGAGTGGAACGCCTGTCCATTCGGCAATATATGTCCAGCCTTCTTCGCAGCCGATCATCGTGATTTGGGTGCGGGCGGGAAAGCTCTTGAGTTCAGCAACCGAGAAGAACGCCGGGCGGGCGATCATGCCATCAACGGCCAGACGCCAGTCCACAAACGCCCCGCTCTGAAAGCGCTGGAACTCTTCGCCCAGCGGATCGACTGGATTTGCAAACGGATCGTTGGAGATCTGGCTTTGAGAAAATTCACGCGCCAGAGTGTGGCGAGTCAATACCCGCTGCGCAACGTAGGTGAGTGTTTCGCCGGGCCCATAAATGCCGCCCGAATCCGGCGGGATGAGTCCATATCGCCCGGCGAGCTTCCCAGCCACGGCCAGCCCGGAAGCAGCCGCGGTGGCCGCGAGCCCGGTAGTAATGATTTGGCGTCGAGAGAGCTTGTTCATACTCGCTCCTGAGGCTCGGTGACGCGACCGCTGATCATGGCGCGCATCCGATTTCGGAATCCGGCAAGAACAACCATCAGTACATGAAGTAGAAGGAACACCACCAGAAATCCTGTCATAAAGAAGTGTATGGTGCGCGCGGATTGGTGGCCACCCAGAACCGTGGCCGGAACTAGGGATTCGAAGGCCGGTGACATCGCCAGACCTGTCCAGATGATCAACGGAAAACACAGGAAAATGACAACCAGATAAGTCAGGCGCTGCAACACGTTATACGACCAGGCTTCTTCCGAACTCGGTCGCTCGAAACGCAGGTGATGGGCAATGGAAATTCCAAGCCGCTTGGGCGAGAGGTCAGAACGAGCGGGAAGTAAATTCCGTCGGAAATGCCCTCCGAAGAATCCGAAGGCCACATAAAGTAAACCGGTTCCAGCGACTATCCAAGCAGACTGGAAATGGAGATAGCGGCTCCAGCCATTCTGATCGGGAAGCACATAACCATACCCGGTGGGAACGCTGGACCGAGAGGATGGAATCGGGATCGTGAATAAGGGGCGAGTATTTACGTTGCCGGTCTCTCCCCAATAAAACCGCGGGTGAGAGATGATAATTTCCACTCCGGTCACGAGCAGGGACAGGAAGGATAACACGGTAAGCCAATGCGTGACGCGAACGAAGAGAGAGTGCCGAGGACGAATTGTTTCCGTCATTCGTGAAAGTGTACCAATGGTGCATGCACTGTGCACGGAATATCCGTCGAACTCCAGGCGCAATGTTCGTCAGTGCCTGATTAGCAGTTTGTTGAAAAAGGCTCCTGAACTCGCCATTACGAGCGCAGCGAGGAATTCCTCATCGCTAAAACCCAACAAAAAAAGAGATTCCGTGTCGCAGCGCACTTCGAAATGACGACCCGAAAGAGTTTTTCAACAAACGTAACCGGAAAAGTGCCGTACTAGAACTTCACTTGATAAGACTTACCACTTAGACCGGAACAACGCCGTGGCGAACGTGTCCGAATAAATGGGTTAATGCTTGCATGATCTGCGTGAAGCGACCCTCTGCGTGAAGCGACCCTGCGTGAAGCGACCCTTGACAGGTATCCCGGTCGGGATTACGGTTTGGGCCGGTTGAAGACACGGCACAAATTAGGTAGAAAGAATAGGCGCGCTCTCTCTCACAGCGACGCCTACATTGATTCATATCTTGACGCGCTTGCCAGACAGTTCAAGCAGTCTCTCAGCTTCGCGAGCTTTGACAAAGTAGAGCGCATTACCCCGAGAAATTTTTTCCGGCATTATTACTTTGCAAATCGGCCCATCGTGATCCGGGGTCTTATGCGGAACTGGAAGGCTCTTGGACTTTGGACCCCTGACTACTTTGCCAAGGAATTTGGAAACTATACGGTTGAGGTCAATTGTGAGCGCAATCGGGACCCGCTTTACGATCGCAATTTCACAAAACACAACAGCAAGATGCTGATGAAGGATTACGTCGCGATGATTCAAAGCGGCGGCGAAACGAACGATTATTACATCGGGGCCAACAACCACCTCCTCCGCCGGAAACCCTTTCGAAGTCTACTCGCCCAGATCAAATGCCCTAAGGGCTTCTTCAACCAGCGCTATTTTAGATCTGACGCCCGTCTATTTTTCGGGCCCGAAGGTACAATCTCATCGCTGCATCATGACTTTTTCAACGGAATGCTTGGACAAGTCTACGGACGCAAGAGAATCAAACTGATTCCTCCGTTCGACATCAAAAAGCTTTACAACCATCTTTGGTTCAGTGACGTTGACTTAGAGAAGATTGATTACGAGAAGTTTCCGTACATGAGGGGCGTTACGATCCTGGAAACGGTGCTTGAGCCAGGCGAGCATGTCTTCATCCCCATCGGCTGGTGGCACTGGGTCAAGTCCCTTGATGTCAGCATCTCGCTATTCTCTCCGCGCTTCCTCGTACCCGGCAAGCCCGTCTTAATGCAGCCTCGAAAGTACAATCAGTAAGCGCCCGGTAAATGCGACCCTGGGGCTCCTGCTCCGTTCGCCCGTTCGACTTTGTGCCTGGCGCTCAACCTCGTAGACAAAGAGTTCTTCGTTGACCACCATCGCGATGCCCAGCGGACGGGGGCAGCTCGGGAGATAAGATCGGGACCAAGCAACGGCCCAAGGTCGAGGTCTAAACAGAAGCGGTGGTTCAGGGCAGGGAGATCCGCGCACCTCTTCAACATCCTTGCGCTGTGGTCTTTCTTACCGCTGGGAGGTTTGGAAATCTTTGCCCTGACTTGACCTCGGTCCTGGCTCCGCCAGACGTAGAAAAGGGCTGCTAGCCTTGCGGTCGCAGCCCTTCGGTCATTCAGGTCGGTATCGCTTAACTGGCCGGGTATTTCTGGATTTCACGAAAGCCTTCAAACGTGAGCCTACTTCGGACTCCACTGAATCAACGGCTTGGTCGCTTGCAGCTTCTTTGACTTCTTCAGGGTTTGTTTCTTGGCCATTTCGTTCTGCCTCCCTTAATTTGCCCTGTCGGGCAATACCGACTTATATGCAAGACAGCCACCAAAGTCCACAAACAAATCACGAGCACGCAAGAAGCGATTTTCCAGCAACATGCCAAATAAGAAACGATGGGCCGGTGCTGTAGAAGGGCTCGCTCGCGTTGAATTTCTCAGCAGCTGTTGACAATTTCAACGCAAACACGGAAAGCATGGTCCTCTTTCTGTGAACGTAAGAAGATTGCCACAAGAGCGCGCCGGAGCCGGAATTGAGCCGTTCCGAACTGCGAGTCCAAAGCGACGGCTGTGTTCACTGCTTGATAAACGCCCAAACCGTAGATGTGGTTTTTGGCTGTTTTTCAGATGTCCGATTACGATTTACCGGACATTTCGAGTCCTGGGACTGAACCAGCACGGTTACGCTGATCGGGATTTAGGAAGTTTGGAAGTATAATTTCCTCAGTGACGGCACGGTATTTGGCACCCAAACGCTTGGCACTCCTTCCCGGCCTTGATGGGACAGGAGATTTGTTTGCCGATTTCATCGCGGCCCTTCCTGAATCATGGACCGTGACGACTGTTGCCTATCCAACTGACAGATTTTTGCGGTACGCGGACTTGCGTCCGTTCGTAATTGCAGCGGTTCCTCAAGTAGAGCGATTCGTGCTCGTAGCTGAATCGTTCTCCGCGCCGCTGGCTGTTTGGTACGCAGCAACTAATCCACACAATCTAGCTGCAGTCGTCATCTGTGCCGGATTCGTTAGAAATCCGCTTCGTGGCTGGTCGGGAGCAGTGAGGGCACTTGCGAAACCTTGGTTTTCTAAATTGAAGCCACCTCGCACTATTCTTGAGTATTTTCTTCTCGGACAGCACGCACCTGCCGCGCTTCTGCAAAGCCTGCGCCACGCATTGCAACGGGTGAGTCCGAGTGTACTGAGTGGCCGTTTGCAGGAAGTTTTGGATTGTGACGCACGTGATGACCTGCGCCGAACAACCGTGCCGCTGTTGTACTTGGAGGCGAGCTATGACAGGCTGCTCTCCCTGTCATGCAAAGATGAATTTTCTCAACTCAGGCCAGACACCGTCTTAAGGTCAGTTCCTGCACCGCATTTACTCTTGCAACGAGAGCCGCAGAAGGCCGCAACCGTCGTCGTGGCTTTCATCAGCGGTTTGCCGTCAAGTCCTGATTGACGCGTTATCGGACAAATGAATTTCTGACCTCGTGCACCCGACCGGACTGCCGCCGAGAGCGACGTTCAATGAACCCGCAGCGTGAAATTCAAATGATGTGAAATCTAATGTTCAGATCTGACCCAAGATTTCATAGGTCGTACCGTTGCCGTATCAAGCTGTAAATACAGAGGATACAAATATAAGATCCGGGGAGAAATTACCTGCATATTTCACAGCCAATGGTCCTGTTAAATCGCGCTAAACGCCGCCGCTCGCTGTGAAATATCTCCGTCGTGAATTTAATCTCCGTTAAATCCCCCCGCCCCCCTGCCGTCGTCGCTGAAATTGCCACCGCGCGAGAAATCAAAATATCACCGCATTGAATTCCGTTGAGGTTTCGCGGGCGACCGCCACCGGGGCGCGCGCCGATACGGGACCGTCGCCGACGATTCGGTTCGTTTTCGGCTGGGTGTGGCAGAAAGTTTGCTTGGTACCATATACTCGCGCCCACGCGCCCACGTTGACTTGCCCTTGAGCCCAGCCTAACATGCGTCGCCAAAGGCGGCATCGCAGCGATGATTGGCCACACCATCTCGCACTACCGCATCATCGAAAATCTCGGACACGGATGGGTTCGGCGTACAGATCGGAGACGGGAATAGTTCAATGTCCGCAGCTGACCACACGGTCCCGCGACAGACAACAAAACTAGAAATGGCCCATGTGCTCTTCATGGACATCGTGGGCTACTCGAAACTGCCTATGGACCACCAAGAGGCAGTGTTGCGCACGCTTCAGGAAGTTGTTTCTGCCACTTCGGAGTTTCTGCGAGCACAATCCAGCAACGAAATCATTAGGCTCCCTACGGGCGACGGAATGGCCCTTGTCTTTTTTGAGGACGCAGAAGCAGCGGCACGATGCGCTCTTGAAGTAGGCCGCGCGCTGAAATCGCATCCTGAGATTGCGCTAAGGATGGGATTGCATAGCGGTCCCGTGTACAGGGTATTGGATATAAACGCTAACCAGAACGTCGCTGGTGAGGGCATCAACGTCGCTCAGCGCGTGATGGACTGCGGCGATGCAGGACACATCCTCACGTCGCAGAGTGTTACCGACGTACTGGGGCAGCTGAGCAGTTGGAAAGACTGCCTGCACGATTTGGGCGAAGCTGAAGTTAAGCACGGCGTTCGGGTTCATCTCTACAACCTATACACCAACGAAGTTGGTAACTCGGCACTGCCGAAGAAGGTCGCGACATCGAAACCAGCAGCAGCGGCAGGGTTGAAGCGTGGCCAGAAATCCACGCGGCGTCGAGGGAATGTAGCCACTGCCGCAATAATATTGGTCGTCGGACTCGCCGTGGGCGGCTGGTTGTTGTTCTCCCGCAAGGCGCACGCCCTGACGGACAAGGACACCATCGTCCTGGCCGACTTCACAAACACGACAGGTGATACGGTGTTTGACGGCACGCTGCGTCAAGGGCTTTCCGTACAACTGGAGCAGTCACCCTTCCTGAGTATTATCCCCGACCAGCAAGTTCAAAAGACCCTCCAGATGATGGGGCAGAAGCCGGACGTGAAGCTCACGCCAGAGATTGCGCGCGAACTCTGCCAGCGGACAGGGAGCGCCGCTGCCCTCGATGGTTCGATTGCGCAGATTGGCATGAAGTACCTTCTGACCGTCAAGGCGGTGAACTGCGTAACCGGAGAATCCCTAGGGAGCGCGGCAGCGCAGGCGAGCGACAAAAACCATGTGCTCGATGCACTGGGAAGGACAGCGTCGGAAATTCGGAACAAACTAGGCGAGTCGCTACGCACGGTCCGTGCCTACAACACCTCGCTGATGGACGCCACGACTCCGTCACTGGATGCGCTCAAGGCGTATACGGTGGGTTTGCGGAAAGGCAAATCCAACGATTCGGCTGCAGTGCCATTTTTCAAGAGGGCCATCGAACTCGATCCGGGATTTGCATCAGCCTATTCGGGGCTTGCAGCATGTTACTTGAATCTGGGGGAATCCGGCTTGGCGCGCGAGAATTTCACGAAAGCCTTTGCACTCCGCAGCCATGTCAGTGAACGCGAAAAGCTTCTGATTGCGGCCCGTTACTACAATTACGTCACAGGGGAACTGCCGAAGGCCATTGAGGTCTACCAGCTATGGACCCAAGCTTATCCACGCGACGCCGGAGCCCATGGGAATTTGGGTTCGCTCTACGGCGCATCGGGACAGTATGAAAAATCTATTGCCGAGACTCAGGAAGCCATTCGGCTTGAACCGGAATCCGGGACGAACTATTCCAATCTGCTTCTTACCCAAGCCGCACTCGACCGCTTCGACGATGCCCGAAACACGTTTAATCTGGCGCTGGTCAAAAAGATCGAAGACCCCATCATGCGAGTGAACTGGTTTGGCGTGGCTTTTGTGCTGGGCGATACTGCGGAGATGGAGAAGCAAATGGCGTGGTCCGCGGCAAAACCGGAGGGCGAGGACAATTTCCTGGCGGCAAAATCGGATGCCGAGGGTTACTACGGTCATGCGAAGAGCGCGCGCGAGTTTTCGAATAAGGCGTTCGAGTCCGCCCTGCGCGATGACCAAAAGGAAACAGCCGCGCAATGGAAGATGGACGGAGCCCTCCGCGAAGTTGAGTTTGGGAATAGCCGGATCGCAAAACAAGAGACCGCAGGGGCGCGGGCCCTTACTTCCAGCCACGACACCGAGATTCTTGCTGCAATCGCGCTCGCGCGTACGGGCGACGTCACGGAAGCCGAGAACCTTGCCAAGGATTTGGAGAAGCAATATCCTCTGGACACGCTCGTGAACAATTACTGGCTGCCGGTGATTCGCGCGAGCGAGGAGAATGCGCGCAATAATCCGACGAAAGCCATCCAGCTACTGCAGCCCTGCGCTCTTTACGAATTGTCGAGTCCAGTGGCTTGGTCCGGATTGGGTGGCCCGATGTATCCGGCATATCTCCGCGGCGAGGCTTACCTACAGCTCCGCAGGGGAAACGATGCCGCCACGGAATACCAGAAGGTTGTCGATCATCCAGGTTTCATGCTGGCGTGTCCGCTGGGGAGACTCGCGCATCTCGGCCTCGCACGCGCCTACGTGTTGCAGGGCGACACCGCCAATGCCAAGGCGTCCTATCAGGATTTCCTCACGCAGTGGAAAGACGCCGACCCTGACATTCCCATCTTCATCGCCGCTAAATCCGAGTACGCGAAACTGCATTAATTCCAAGGTCGCGTTGAGGAGCGAGTCCCGACGCGCCCCGGGCTGTTACTGCCCGTCGCGTAACCGGCATGTCCGGTCCAAGCAGCGAAAATAGCCGGTTACGGCGTTCGTCGCCCGGTTTTTCCCGTAGCGTCGCTAAATCCATACTTCATCTTGATCTACTTCATCCAGAACAAAAAGGCGAGAAGGCCGCAAACCAGCATCGCGACGCCACAAAAATAAAACTTCGTCCGCAGCCAGCTATCCGGATAGTAGTCACGATGGAGAAGAAGAGAATGGGATGCGAACCAACTCCATCGCGACTGGGGAAGTTGATCGTAAACTTCTCGGGCTACGACGCTAAAAAAGTGACAGCCTAAACAGGAAAAGAACACGGACGCGGTAATGAGGATCGCAGCCATCACGTGAAAAAACACCGAGGTGTTCATCGATTCACTTCCTTGGAATGGTCCGGCAGCGAATTTCTGATGCACCCGCGCAATGACACAACTCTAGCCCAACTATTCGCAATCTAGAAATAACAATTTTGGTTTGTGAAACAGTGAATGTGCACCTGCTAGGTCCCGACAAGTAACCGGAAACTAAGAGTCAGTTACCGGTAAATGCGTTAGGACTTGAGCCTGATAACTCGGAACCTTCTCCCGAGAATCATCAGTAAACACTACGCGACTTCCCGATATCGATGATCCCTAACGGAGTGAGCGTTCTGAGGAGCGGCGCCCCGGAATACCCGATGCACAACGAGGAGGTCGGATTGGTCGAGGGAAAAGAGTCGGGTTCTTTACTTATTCGTCAGCGCACGCCTGGTCGTTCTCTGCGCAGCACGTTTCCTTCCTTGCTCTTCGTCCCTTGACTGGATGGCATGCGCGTTGACGATTGCCCGAATTAGTCCCGGAAAGCGTTGCTCGAGTTCCACGCAACGCGAGGTGTTGTGGACTTCCACACCGCGACGCTCACC
>JABCZK010000032.1 GCA_013289695.1 Acidobacteriota bacterium | reverse complement strand
AAAAACCCCCAGCCAAGAGCAAAACCAAGTACAGCAGCCCACCCCCCGATCATCCTTGGAGGAAGCCATGGAAGCGGACATTTCTACCTTGCGAAAAACCGGACATTTCTACTTTGCGTTGACACGAAGAGAGAAAGAGAAAGAGAGAAAGAGAGAAAGTTCACGCGCCACGTCCTGATTGACGCGTCTTCTAGACGAGCGGCCAGTACAAGTTCAACACCAAGGCTCCGTCGGCGGTGTGCCTGCCGCACAGCCTGCGGGCTGCGCCGCGAATGGCAGGCTGGGCGCTGCAACGGGTGCTTGAGTTGGAATGCGTGGCAAGCTGGGGCGCAGCAAGCAGCGCCCCGAACGGGTTTGCCTTGGGGGTGGGGCTGGCACCAGCGATTCAGAAGGAACACAGCCAGCAGTGGCTCTGCCACCTTCTACTTTAGAGGCGGAGCGGGAACGAGGGGGAGGCGGCGGGGTTCGCCGTGGAAGCCGCGGAATTCGATTTCGTCTAGCAGCAGGGATGGAGTGACTACCGCGCTGGGGATACCGCCGTTGGCTGACCCGAAGGCTCCGAGCGCGGTGCCGGCGAATCCATTCTGGGTACTCTGCGTGTAGGGGAACACGGTTTCGTCGTCGCCAATGCCGAGGATGTTGCGGATGGCGCGCAGCTGCAGGCCTTCGATGTGCCCGCCGCGAACCATCTCTTCGTGGCCGTCGGAAACGTACACGCGATAAACGACGAGCGGAATGCGTATGCCGCTGGCGACGCCGCCGGCGATGCCTCCGAGAAATTCGCTGAAGTCTTCCTGGCGGATGGAGGAGAGCGCTGGATTATCCATGCGCTTCACTTCCAGGCACCATTGGTGGCCGTCGTCGCGGCAAGCATCGAGGAATTTTTTCTTCAGCGCGTCGGGATTCAACCCGCCATTGGCTTGCAGGAACAAATTGCTGGCGAGCGGGCGCGCGTCTGAAAGCAGTGCGGAGCGCGCGTGGCCGTTGGAAGCGGAAAAATCAGGGCCGGGGCGGCGCGACATCAGTAAATTTTTCAGCGAGCCATTTTCGACTAGTTCGACGCGCTGAGCTTTTACGCCTTCGTCATCAATCTCGTAATTTCCCAGCAGCGGCTGGCCGTTGAATTCTTTCAGCGTAGGATCGTCCACCAGCGATACGTTCGCGGGAAGCACGCGCGTGTTCACGCGGCCGGACCATTCGCTGCGCCCGCCCATGCGCTCCATGATTTCGTCGAAAGCGGGCATGGTGGAAAGCGGCGAACGCGCTCCGGAAAGCGAAGGTGCGAGAGCCTGCGCGAGCAGAGAGCCGGCGGCGGGCGGATCGAAAAGCACGGGGCCGGTGAAATCCGGCATCAGCGGGCTTTGGCGCATGGTCATCAATTCGGTGCCAGTCTGCGCGAGCGAATTGCCAACGGCGGCGGGATCGGGCAGTTCCGCGGGCTTGGTGACGTACACCGCATAATAATCGTGCAGAGCCATGCCGTCGTCAGCTGTGGTATCGAGAGCCGCTTCGATGGCGGCGAGGCTGCGCGAACTGCGAACGGTGGTGCCTTCGCTGTTCATCAGATAGTAGGTGACGTAAATCATGTAGTAATTCACGCGCGAGCCGCTCAGGTGCGGAAAATTCGTCAGCGCCGCCGACGCCGTGCGCGATTCCTCTTCCCAGCTCCGCGAGGTCCAGTCAGGCTCGGCGTGCGCGTCAATCTTCACCAGCGGCGCGGCCTGGGAGAAGTCGTCAATTTCCGGCGGCTTGGTGAGGCTGCGCAGAAAAGATTGCTTCAGCGACATCTGCGTCACGGCCTGTTTGTAAGCCTGGTCGGTGGCCAGCCACAAATCCTGGCGGAGCGAATTGTAATCGCGGTCAATGCCGACTTCGCCGGTGGAACCGAGGAAACCCTGGAAGCCGTCTTCGCTGATAAAGTTCGAGCTGTCGAGGTGATAGTCGCCGACGCGCACGTCCACGCTCATGAAGCGGTTGCGCGTGGTGGATGTGGAAACCAGCGCGCCGAAGGAGGAAGTGACGGCGCGGACGTCCAGATCCATCAACCGGTATTCCAGGTAGAACGGTTTTTCGACGCCGGGAAGCTGCAAGCGAGTGCGCGCGCGTTCCATTTCGTCGTGCATGGCGTGCAGGGTTTTGTCGCTTTCGGATTCCGGCACGGCTGCTTGCGCCGCTACGGCAGACGCAGGCGCGGACACGGGCATGACGGGCACGGTATTTTTCGGGTGCGTGCTGGTGGCGGCGGAAAGCGGAAGCGCGCACGCGGCGAGCAATCCAAACGTTGCGAAGAGCTTCACTGAGCTTGCCCCTTTGCTTGCGGATCATGTGCCGGTGGCGGCAGGATCGGCGGCTTGTCGGTGGAAGTTTCTTTCTTCTGCACTTCCATTTCAGAAATCAAGATGGCGGGCGCGACGGCGGAAACCGGCACCGAGCCGGACTCCGCGCCACAGTAGCCGTTGAAGATGTCCGGCGTGTCGCCGGTGGCGACGATTTTGGTGAGCGAGACGAGCGGCGTGCCTACGATGTCCACGCCGCGCACCAACTGGTCGGGGCGGCCATCGGGAAACACTTTGTAAACTACGAGCGGCAAAACTTGAAACGCTTGCGGCTGCTGGCGGCCGGTGAAGGTGAAGCCGCCCGCGATATCGTCAATGAGCAGGCCGAAGGGCTTGTTTTGCTGTTTGACTAGCGCGATGAGTTGCTGGCGAAGCTGATCGTTCGTGACGGTATGCGAGCTGGAAACGATCAGGTTTCCCTGGCGCGCCACTGGCACGAAGCCCAGCTGGCGGCGGCCGTGGCCATTCGAATTTGGAATCGTGACGAGCGGCGAGCGCGACATCAGAAAAGTTTTCAGTACGCCATGATCCACCAGCTGCACGGGTTCCGACGGGACGCCTTCGTCGTCGAACGCATAATTGCCCAGGAGCATTTGGCCGCCGAACGCTGCTGCGGTGGGATCGTCCTTGATCGAGATGAAAGAAGGCAAAATCTGTTCGCCGACTTTGCTGGTGAAGGTTTGGCCCTCGTTGATGTCCTTCTGGCGGAAACCTTCCGCGCGGTGTCCGAAAACTTCGTGGAAGAAGACGGCAGCGGCGCGTCCGGTAAGCAGCGCGGGGCCGGCATAAGGATCCACGAGCGGAGCTTTATCGAGCGCTTCGGTCTCTTGGATCATCACTTGAATGCGATCGAAGACGATTTTGTCCGATGGAGCGTCCTTGGGATCGAGCCAATCGAAATTGGCGTAGCGGTTGATGTCCATGCCGTCAGGCGCTTTGCTTTGGACGTAAAGCTCGAGCCGGTAATGCACCTGGCCAAAAGCCAGCTTGGTGCCTTCGGTGTTCACCTGATACTGATTCATGCCGAGCGCGGTGAAAGTGGCGATGGAATTCAAAACTTCGGACGACTTGCTGAATGCGGCGGTGTATTTCCGCACGCGCTCTTCCCAAGGCTTGCGGTCTACTTTAATTTCGACGCGCGCGCCGATCGAGGTGTGCGGCTCTTCGCGCGAAAAATCCGGCGCGCTGCCTTCGGCGGTCTGCACTTGCACTTCTTGGCTGGTCTTTACTTTGATCAGCGCCTGGGTGGCGGCGCGGTATTGCCGGTCGGTCTCGCGCCAAATTTCGCGGCGCAGCACCGGGATGTCATCATCCGCGGCGACGGATGTGCCGGGGCTGGTCCAGCTGGGCTGGCGGTCGGCCAGCTTGTGCGTGTCGTCCAACTGGTAGGTGCCCACGCGCGTCTGCACTTCCAGCCAACGCGCGCGAGTTTCTCCGCTGGTGAGCAGCGCGCCATTGGAGCCGGACACTTCGGAATATTGCCGGTCCGCGACGGTGTAGCTGATGAAGTAGTCCGCAGGGTCGCCCTTGGACATGGCGGCCATCGAGCGCTCGAGCTCGTCCTGCATGGCCGTGAGGACCGCGGGCGTGGGAGCCTGCGTGGGTTTCGCGGCCGCCAGTGTGGCAAAAGCCGCGGCGAAAATCGTGATACCGGTAACGAGGACTCGTGGTCTATGTGTGGTTTTCATCGTTGCGCAAAGTCTAACAGTTTAAGATAGGATGCCTTTGAATCCAAAGTGAAAAGCCTGGTGCGAATGGAGCCCGGGGCAGCGGTGCAGCATCGAAAAGTGAGCGCGTGAAGGATTCATCGGCAATTAAGCTGCGTTCGGCAGAAGGAGGTTAGATGCGTGCGATGGTGGTAAAGAGGTATGGACCTCCGGAAGTTTTTGAGTGGCGCGAAGTTCCGGACCCGCAACCAAAGCCAGGCGAAGTGGTGATTCGCGTGAAGGCCGTGGGCGTCAATTTTGCCGACCTGCTGCAACGCATGGGAATCTATCCCGGAACGCCGAAGCCGCCGTTCGTGCCCGGATTCGAGGTTTCCGGGGTCGTGGAGAAAGTCGCGGATGGAGGCAAGGCCGGCGACGGCGAGCCCTTGCACATCGGCGACGCTGTTGCGGCATCCACGCAGTTCAACGCCTACGCGGAGTGGGTCGCGGTGCCCGCGGGCCGCGTTTATCGCTTGCCGGCGGGGATGCCCTTCGACGACGGCGCGGCGATTCCGGTGAACTACCTCACCGCGTATCATTCGATGTTCGCGATGGGCAACTTGCAGCAAGGCGACCGGATTCTGATTCACGGCGCGGCGGGCGGAGTGGGCATCGCCGCAGTGCAACTGGCGCGCGCGCGCGGGCTGGAAATCTACGGCACGGCTGGGCCCGCGAAACAGGAATACCTGCGCAAGATCGGCGTGGATCACGCGATTGACTACGAGAAAAACAATTTCGTGGACGTGGTGCACAAATTCTCGCCTGACGGAATTGAGATGGTGATGGACGCGATCGGCGGAAAATCCTTCGCCGACAGTTACAAATGCCTGGGGCCGACGGGAAGGCTGGTGGTGTACGGCTTTTCCGCAGCTGCCGGTGCGGACGGGAAGAAAAACGCGATTCGGGGGCTGAAAGCGTTGTGGCAAACGCCGAAGTTTGATCCGCTGAAGCTGATGGCGCGTAATATTTCGATCATCGGCGTGAATCTGGGACGCATGCCTGCGCGCGGCGCGCTGTTGCGCGGCGAGCTGGACGAAATTTTCAAGATGTACACCGCCGGTAAGGTGAAACCGATGATCGGCAAGACGTTTCCGCTGGGCGATGCCGCGTCCGCGCACAAATATATTCACGCGCGGAAAAATATCGGCAAGGTGATCTTGACGGTGAAGTGAGCGGCGCTGAATCATTTCGGCGCGGGCGCGGGAGGCGCTGGAGTGGGAGCCGGCGTCGGAGCTGCAACGGGCGCGGCCGAAGCGGGCTTTGCGAATAGTGCGTCGTCCACTTGGGGATTTAGCTGCACCGTCTGCACCGTGGAATCGAAGAGTTTCGCGCCATCGCGATACGTGTCAGTGGCGAAAGCGAACTGGCGGCCTTCGACGCTGCGATAGTCGCTCCAATGTTGCTCATTGTCGCTCGGGCCGTGGTCTGTGGCGGACTGATAACGCGCCGCCGCCAATAGATGCGTGGTGGGATCGAAATACAGCATCACTGCGCCGAACGGGCCGTTGATCGCGACACCCAGCGTTTTCTGCCCGGCGATTTCCTCTTCGCCGATCGCTTGCCCGGTAATTTTTCCGGCGAGCGCCTGTTGATACAGGCCCCAGCCGCCACCAAAAAGAGTGATGCCGCGCTTGAATTCGCCGATCATGTCCGTGGTGTCGCGGATCCCATCTGGAAATTTCAGCCAAGATGATTTTCCGTCGCAGACTTGCACGATCGTCGTTGGGCCCAAGGTTACTTCGCCGTACGAACGGTCCGGGTAGGAAACTTGCCAGGTCACGCCGAGCTGCCGGTCGCCGTGCGGGTTGTGCAGATTGCCGTTCTCGGTGAATCCCAGCGTCGCGACCGACCGTAGCGCATCGCCACCGGCAGCCTGCGCCGCGGCCAGCAGGATTTGCTTGCCCTGCGCGAGCGATTCCGGCGTGGCGGGGGCGGCAGCAGAAGCGGCCTTCTTAGGCGCACGCAGGTCCGGCGAAAGCACATCCACTTGACCAAAAGGAATCTCGGTGATTTCCGCGCCGGCAAACTCTTTTTTCAGCGCGTCGCGAAATGCGCTGACGTTCCCGACCAGCACGATATCCAGGTCGCTCGTTGTGAAATATTTTCGCGCCGTGGCTTGCACTTGCTCGAGTGAAGTAGCGCGAATTTTTACCGGGTAAGTCTGATTATAATCCGCGGGCAAATCGAACGCCGCGACGGTGAGAGCGCGATCGGCAACTTGCTCGGCGGTTTCCGATTCGATGGGATACACGCCCGCGAGATAATCGCGCGCAAAATTCAATTCCTTCTGCGAAATTTTGCCCTGCGACATCCCCGTTAGCAGGTCCATCACCAGCTTCGTCGCGTCCACGGTGGCTTCGGTGCGCGTGTAGGTATCCACCGCGAGAGAACCGCTGTAGCGATGCGGCGTAAACGAGGACGAAGCTCCGTAGGTGAGCCCCTTCTTGATGCGCACTTCCGTATTCAAGCGGCTGTTGTAGCTCCCGCCGAAGATATGGTTGGTCACATCCAGCGGCAGAAAATCCGGGTCGGCGCGGCGAATCGCAATTCTGCCGATGCGGATCTGCGTTTGCACGGCGTCCGGCTTGTCAATCAGCCAGACGTGGCTGGCTGTCGCGGCGGCGGGCGCTTGCGGCGCGGCGGCGGCCACGTCAATTTTTGGCCAGCCGCCAAAATATTTTTCGGCGATCGCGAATGCGTCTTCCGGGGTGATGTCCCCGGCGAAACCAAGCAGGGCCTGATTGGGCGCGTAGTTCGCGTCGTGAAATTTCACGAAATCTTCGCGCTGGAGTTTTTTCACCGTGGCCGGAGTGCCTGCTTCCGGCATGCCGTAGGGCGAAGAGCCGTACAACGTGCGCGCGAACGCCAGCGTCGCCAGATAATTCGGATCGGAGTACTGCACTTCCAGGTCGGAGAGCAGCTGCTGGCGCTGGCGGTCGAGTTCCTCGGTGCGAAAGGCGGGATGCAGCACCACGTCAGACAGCAGATCCATGCCTACGCCCAAATCCTTTCTCACCAGGTCGAGCGTCACGGTGGTGGCGTCCCGGCCGGCCTTCGCTTCCAATGTGCCGCCCACAAAATCAATCGCTTCGGCAATTTCCTTGGCGGAGCGCGTCGCGGTTCCCTGCGTCAGCAGACCAGCCGTCATTCCCGCGACGCCCGGCATTCCCGCGGGATCCTGAATGCTGCCGGCGGAAAGAATCACCAGGCGCGCGGCAATGGCGGGTTCGCGATGATCGGTGACGACAAAAACGCGCAAGCCATTGGGCAGCGTCTTGGTGGTTGCTTTGGGAAATTCAAATGTCCGCGGCGCGCCCGGTGCAGGCATTTCCGGCGCGAGGTTCACGCCCGGCGGCACGATCCCGGACGCTTTTTGCGGTTCCTGTGACGAGGCGGGTTCGGTTTCGCTGCGCGATACAGGCGCCGATGCTTGTGGCCGGGCCAGCGCGGTTGGCGCGAATGTGGCAATCGCGGCGGAAAACATCGTTGCCGCAAGGAGAAAAAGTGACCGGCTGGTAACCCGCTTCATCGTTGCTCCTGAAAATGTTGTTCGCATCGTCGCCGGCATCATTGTTGCCCGGGCGCTCCGGGCGCTGCCGGCGTGACGATCAGCACCGTCGCGTGCGCGGACTGAAAATAATCCTTCGCCACGCGCTGTATGTCCGCCGCAGAAGCGGCGAGGTAGCGATCCAACTCCGTGTTCGCCAGCGCGGGATCTTTTCCGATTACCGCAGCGGATGCGAGCGCCACGGCCTTCTCTTCATCCGTATCGCGGCCCAGGACATATCCGGCAATTTCCTGATTCTTGGCTTTTTCTAACTCGCGGGCTTCGACCGGCGTGGTTTTCAATCCGTCCAGCACTCCCACCAGCGATTTTTCGCCTTCTGCCGCGGAGTGGCCCTGATTCATGATGGCGTACGCCCAGAAAAGATTCGGGTCCTCGGAGAACGCGCCGAATCCCGCGGCCTGCACCGCGATCTGTTCCTTGTAAACCAGCGTCTGGTACAAACGGCTGCTCTCGCCTCCTGCCAGAATATTCGAAGCCAGGTCCAGCGGATAAGCATCCGGCGCGTAACGCGCGGGAATTTTGTAGCCGATCACCACCGCAGGAAGCGGCGTATTCGAATACGATTTCTTGGCGACGCGCTCGGCAGTCTGGGGCGGCTCGGGATTATTCAATCGCGGAATCGGCTTCGCCGAGGCCGGAATGCCGTCGAAATATTTATTGCTCCACGCCAGGGCCTGCGTGGAATCGAAATCTCCGACGATTACCAGCGTCGCATTATTCGGCTTGTAGAACGTGCTGAAAAAATCACGGACGTCCTGAATCGTGGCCTTGTCCAGGTCTTCCATGCTACCGATGGGCGTGTGATGGTAGCCGTGCACAGTGAACGCGGCGGCGCGCAAATCTTCCTGCAGATAACCGTAGGGTTGATTCTCGATGCGCACGCGGCGCTCTTCTTTCACGACTTCGCGCTCGGATTTGAAATTTTCCTCGCTGACGTTCAGGCTGCCCATGCGGTCGGCCTCGAGCCACAAGACGCGCTCGAGATAATTGCTGGGAAACGTCTCGAAAAAATTTGTGGTGTCGTCCGTGGTTTCGGCGTTGTCGAAGCCGCCCACCGATTCGATGATCCGCGAATGTTCCTCGGCCGGCACGTGGGCCGAACCCTTGAACATCAAGTGCTCGAAGAGGTGCGCGAATCCGGTGCGGCCGGGGCGTTCGTCCTTCCCGCCGACGTGATACCAGACTTGCAGGTTGATGATGGGCACCTCGTGGTCTTCCAGCAGGATTACTTGCAGGCCGTTCGGGAGGCTGTGCTTGGTGTAGTTCAGCTTGGGAGGGCGGACTGGCGCGCTATTTTCTTGCGCGAAGAGCGGAGGGATGCAGATCGTGAAACTCAGCGTGGCGCAAATTGCCAGCGCAGCGAGCGCGCGTGCGCTCACACGGAAACCCTGCCGTATCGTCATTCTCATTTGCTCCCGTCGAGGGAATTTACCGCGCGAAGCCTGGCCGGTTGGCAGTGATCGCCTAGTATCAACGACCCTCCGCATGAGAGTCAAACCCGTGGCCCAGCGATTTCGCGTTGACCCAGTGGTTTCCCATGGAATCGTGTGGCGCTTGCTGTGCTTCAGGCGGCCTGAAAAATCCGGGGCGTCCAGAGGCTTCCGTTCGCACTTCTTCACGCACCCCGGTTAGACGCACGCCGTAGCAAAAAGATTACATGCGGTTGCGAGGGGCTCTCGGCCGATGTAAGCTGATTTTCAGCGTGCAAAATCGAGGTGCTGCATGAAAAGTCTGGTGGGCCTGCTGGTCGTCGCGCTCATCGTGGGCGTCGCGTACAAATATTATTTCTCGAAACTGGAATCGGAAGGAACCGGGACGCCGCAGCAAACGATTGACGTCGTCGGCGTGAAAAACGATTTGCTGGGCATCGCGCAGGCCGAGCGCGCGCATCAGGCCCAGAACGGGTCTTACACCTCGCTGGATCAATTGATTTACAGCGGCGAGCTGACGATGAGGCGAACCAGCCGCGACGGTTATACCTATTCCGTGGAAACCGGGAACCAGACCTTTCGTGCCATCGCGCACTGCCCCACTGCCACTTACCCAGGTTGCAGCGATTTTGCGGTAGATCAATCCATGGAAGTGCAAGCCACGCAGTAGGCATTCTTCCTGCCCGGCAATTCCGACCAACACCATTGGTCCGGAGGGGCGGGTCTGAGACCCGCCCCTAGATCCGCAAGAGTGACCTTTCGCCCGGAACATCTCTGCGCCGCCATGCGTATCTTTAGCCGAAGCTGAAAACGATTCGGGCCGTGCAGCATTCGAGACATGGAGTTCAAGCGAGGAGACTTAAAATGGAACCTATCGGTTTTGCCGCAGTCGTGCTGTCGCTTTCGATTCCGCTGGCCGCGATTTACGCCTGGTACCGCGTGAGAAAATTGCGCACGGAAGAACGCTTGGCCGCAATCGCCAAGGGAGTTTCGGTGCCGATGGCCGATGAACTGCCGCCGCACGCGCGTTCGCGCAAGGCTGCAATCTTGCTCACCGCCGGCGGACTGGGGTACCTGATTACGTTCATGCTGCTGGCGCGCTACGAGGCGGACGCAGCGCAAGCGGCGGTGTTCGGCGTGATTCCCATTTGCGTCGGCATCGGTTACTTCATTGACGCCGCGCTGGTGCGCCGCGAGATGCATCCTTCAGCGTAGGCGCCGAGGGATTGCAGGCGACCGAGGCAGGGCGGGACGAATTGGGGGGACGCGCACCAAGGCTCCATCGGCGCGCGCCGCCGCGCATCAATTTGCGTTACGGCGTGCGCTTTTGGTCCGCGACTGTCACGCCTGCCTCGGCGTAATCTGTTGGCGGCAAGTCCACGAATGTGACCTGAATATTTTCGCGCTTGGCGCGGCCATCTTCGATCAGCGCCAGCGTAATGCGTTCGGCTAATTTGCGTTTCTGCTCGGGTGTGCGCCCCGCCACCCACGTCACCTGTACGTACGGCATCGCAAGCCTCCTCACAACTCGGAGACATTCTACCGGGATATTGGTGGGAAGGAAAAAGTCGCAAAGTTTTGTAGCGGCGATCTTCAGTCCGGACGCAACACTGGCGGCACACTGACGTGGGCCGGTACCAAAGCCAAGGCAAATGCAACGGCCACGGCAACGGCGCCCAGCTAAAGCTCGCCGCTACAACGTCAACTGCAAAGAGCCGGCGAACGCCTACGCCGCGCGCGGCGTTGGCGATGGCAACTTCGTTCCGCAGGCCGGGCAATTCGCCCAGCCCGATTCCACGCCGCGGCCGCAGTTTGGGCAGGTGGGTAACAGCGAAGTGCCGCAGAGCGGGCAGAACGTGTATCCGGATTTCAGAACTTGCGAACACCCGGGGCACGGCTTCATCAGCGGGTCGCGCAGGATGAAATAGAGAATGATCCCGATCGCGTTGGGAATAAAAATCGCCAGCAAAGTCCACATCACGTAGCGCATGCCGCGGCGCTTCGCATCGGCGTACACGTAGCCGATCAGCAGCAGCCAGATCGCCGGCACGATTCCCACACCCACGATCATCAGAAGCTTGGCCGCTTCCGGCGTGTGCGCGAGACCTTGATCGTTTGAAAACATCACGAACAGAGTGAACGCCGAGGACAGCGCGAGTAAAACGAATGCTACGATAATCCGCATCGCGCGCGGAATCACTTTCAATTCCTGTGTGAATCGGCTCATGCCAATCTCCTTTCGCGCCGCTGCTGCATCGAGAGCAACACAGCCGCCGCGCCTCCCGCCAGCCATACCGTCGTCGTAAACACGCCAAACACGATCCAGGCGTGATTGAATCGCGGGTCCAGCATTCCCAGCACACCGCCGGTGAACAAGCGCACCAGCGGCCAGCTCAGCAGCGTCAAAATCCACGCGAATACCAGCAGGCCGATGATTACGGTGCGATTCCAGCGGTGCTCAATTTCCTCGGTCAGGCGAATCTGCGCCTGGGCGCGCGCTCGCTCCACCACGATGGAGCGCGGCTGCGGCGTTGGCAGCCGGCGCAAGCCGCCCGCCAGCAGCTTCCATTTCTCCAGCTCCGCGCCGCAGGAATCGCAGGTCCGCAGATGATCCAGCAATTGCTTTTCTTCGCCGGGATCGAGCACGTCCGCCGCGGCCAGTGAGAGCAACGCCCGGATTTTGTCGTGTTCGTTCATTGCCAGTTTTCTCCGGGATAGCTGGTTTCCATAATCACGCGCAAGCGCTCCAGCGCGCGGCGCAAACGAGTTTTCACCGTGGAAAGCGGCGCGTCCAGCACTTCGGCGATTTCCTCAATTTTCATTTCTTCCTCAAAGCGCAGGCTCAGGACCTCGCGCTGCACGACGGGAAGCATTTCCAGCACCACGCCGAGCCTCTGCGAACGTTCCCGCTGGAGGATTCCTTCGATGGGCGGCTGCTCGCGCGACGGCAAACGCGTTGCCGCAGTTTCTCCGGAAGCGGAATCGCCAATCGGCTCGTCCAGGCTTTCAGGACGCATGCGGCGCA
Organism: Acidobacteriota bacterium; assembly: GCA_013289695.1. Taxonomy (GTDB): domain Bacteria; phylum Acidobacteriota; class Terriglobia; order Acidiferrales; family UBA7541; genus Palsa-295. Next base: position 39,424 of record JABCZK010000032.1, on the reverse strand, counting down.
GATGGTCAATCGCCAGATTGCGCGCCAGCGTGAACAGCCAGGCCTCAAAACTGCGGCGCGGATCGTACTGCTGAATTTTTTCCGCCACGCGCAGCCAGGTTTGCTGGAACAAATCTTCTGCCTCGGCCGGCTGACGCACCATGCGCAACAGATAGCGATAGAGGCGGTTCTGATAGCGCGTCAGCAGAGTTGACAGCGCCTCGAGATCGCCGCGCCGAAGTTGCGCTACGTCGCTGTCCAGAGCCACCCGCCCCTCCCAGTACATTGCTGCTGTGCTCTCGCGGCCCGCTAAGCCGCCTACCATCGCGCTGTAAAGTATTGCGCTGCCCGTCATATTCATACTACGGATGACCTGACGAAAAAGACTCAGTGTTGGACGGCGCTGTATCTATTGGGCTTAGCGGGGAAGGATACCGCCCGGCCGCGAGCCAGGCCCGCGCGGCATTGTGTTAGAATAAGGTCCCAGTGCTGAAGGTCCTACAGAATTTGCTCGACCTGCAGAGCGTGGACACGCGCCTGCAAATCGTGCGGACGCGGCTCGCGGCGCTGCCCAAAAAAATCGCGGAAGTGGACGGCCGCGTCGCCGCCGCCAAAGCGGAGCTGGAAAAGAGCAAGGCCGCGCAAGTCGCCACCGTAAAAGACCGCAAGAAATACGAACTGGACGTCGAACAGTGGAAAGACCGCGTTCGCAAATACAAAGATCAAACCTCCCAAGTAAAAACCAACGAGGCTTACAAAGCTCTGCAGCACGAAGTGCAGAACGCCGAAGACGAAATCTCCAAAGCGGAAGACCGCCTGCTCGAGCAAATGGTAGCCGGCGAGGAATACGACCGCCGAATCAAAGCCGCGGAAAAAACGCTGAAAGAAGTGGAAGAAGTGGCCCGGGGCGAACGCGCCGTAATCGAAAAAGAAAAAGCGCTCGCGGAAAAAGAGCTGGCCGAAGGAAACACCGAACGCGCCCGCGCCACCTCTGAAATTCCCGAAGACATGCTGGACCACTACGACCGCATCATGAAAAAGCACGACAACGTGGCGCTCGCCGAAGTGCGCGACGAAAAATGCAGCGCCTGCGGGATGCGCATTCGCCCGCACGTGTTTCAAGAGATGCGCCGCTCAACCAGCCACGAAATGTTTCACTGCGAGACTTGCACGCGCATTCTCTATTACCTTGAACCGGCAGCTTCGGCGGCTGCCGCAGGACCCGCCGGCGATCCATCCGGTTCCACGCCCTCCCACCGTGAAAATTAAAGCGAAACTGGCCACGAATCAGCACGCCCCATGCAGCTTGTCCCCGGCAAATTTGCAGGAAAATGCGGCGCGCCGATGAACCCGACCCGCAAAATTCCTCCGCCAGGAAGCGCGCGCCTATTCGCCGATTCTCATCCGGCAGCGCCGCCACCGGGCGTGTACGTTGCAAATATTGACGGCGCGTCCCGCGGCAATCCCGGCCCCGCTTCCTACGCCGTGGTGCTGCGCGACCCCGAAGGAAAGATCGCGCTGGAGCTGGCGAAAAGTATCGGCCGCGAGACCAACAACGTCGCCGAATATTTCGCGCTGCTCGCCGCGCTCGATTACGCCGCGAGTCACAATATCGCCGCGCTGCGCGTCCGCAGCGATTCCGAACTGCTGGTGCGCCAGATGCAGGGCCGCTACAAAGTGAAGAGCGCGGACCTGAAACCGCTCTACGAACGGGCCACAAAACTCAGCCGTCAGTTACGATATTTCGCCATCGAGCACGTCCGCCGTGAACTGAATCGCGACGCCGACGCGCTCGCGAACGTCGCCCTCGATTCCGCCGGGGTGCGCAAATTCGAAGACCGCAAATCCCGGATCGCAAACGAAATCGTGCCCGCTGCCGCGCGCGCGACGCCAGCGCCAGCGCCGCCGCGCGCAAATCCCCCGCGCACCCTGCGCGCAAGGTTCCTCCGGGGAGTCTTCGTTCCGGCCGATCCGGTGGACCTGCCGGAAGGTAGCGAAGTCACCCTAAACCTCCGCATACCACTGAAACAATAGAACTTACCAAGCACGGTTTCGCAATTCCCAAAACGGAACTGCGGCAGCCCGTGGTACTGACGTTCTATTGTTTCGCCTCCCCCCAACCCGTAGCCTTAGTACTTCCAGGGGTAACCAGTGAATTCATTGCTCGACAAGCTTCCCACGATTCTCGTCCTTTTCGTCCTGGTTGGGATTTTTCTATCGTTGCGCAAGCATGCTCCTTCGACGCGAATTCGTTTATGGACGTACGCCTGGGCGCTGATTTTCCTGCACTTTTTCATTCAAGCCTTCGAAACGCACACCGGCACGCTTGAAAATATTCTGGAGTCAATTGACATCGGCGCGCTGGAACTTTCCGGCGTAGTGTTCGTCGTTTCGATGACGCAGGCCGTGGAAAATCGCAAGAATCGCTTCACGATGCTGGCCGTTCTCGCCCTGCCCACCGCCTTCCACGCCGTCGCTGCAGTCTTCGACTGGCACATTTACGGGCTGATGGCCCTGGCGCTGGGAACGGTTTTCTTCGGCGGCGCGGCTTTTGCGCTGCGCAGCTTTCCCCACACCAAGCCTTACGCCGTCGGCATCGCGATCATTCTGGCCGTCATCGGAATCTGGACGATTCACTCCCAGCTCTCCGGCAGCGCCGATCAGGGCATCAACGCCATCCTCACGCTCGCCTTCGGCCTTTGCGGCATTCTTTACTGGAAACGCTTTCCGCGGCCTTCACCGGGCGTGATTACCGTGACCGGAGGGTTTCTGGCCTGGGGCGCGGTGTTCCCCGCCGGCGCGCTGGTCGCGCATTATGCGCCTAAGCTGCAAGTGAATCCGGAACTGTGGAATGTGCCGAAATTTTTCGTAGCTTTTGGAATGATTCTCGCGCTGATCGAAGATAAATCCAGTGTGATCGAGCGCGCCAACGAGCGCGAGCGCGCCGCCAACCGGCTCTTGCTGCAACTTTCGCAAATCACCTCGCGCCTGCTCGCCGGCAGCGACCCCGGGGATCTCTGCGGAGAAATTACCGCCGCCGTCACCGGCGCCACTAGTTTTCCGCGCGCCGCGCTTTTCCTCGCGCGTGACGATCGTTCCCTACGCCTCGGCGGCTGCACGGGTTTTTCGGCTGCGCAAAAGTCGGCCTTCGAGGAACGCAGCAAAGCGTGGACCATCGAGAAGGTGAAGGAACTCTGCAAGCAAGGCACGCAGCTGGGCAACAATTCCTTCCTCATCCGCTCCGCGGACGGAGGCGCAGGATCCCTCAGCGCAACGGAGCACGAAGTGCTCGTCCCGCTGGTTTCCTGGCGCGGCTCGCACCTGGGCTGCCTGTGCCTGAGCGCCACGCCGACCAGCGAAGACAACGCAAGCAACGAGACCGCCGAAATCATGAAGCTGGAAGTGCTGGCTTCCGATCTCGCGGTGACCATCGAGAATTCGCGCCTGCATCATCAATTGGTGCGCTCGGAAAAATTAGCGGCGCTGGGCCAGCTGGTGGCGGGCGTGGCGCACGAATTGAATAACCCGCTTACCGGCATCATGGGCTACGCGGATCTGCTGAGCGAGGAAGTGGAAGGCCAGAAGGCCGCGAAACGCGTGGAGAAACTGGGCGCGGAAGCGCGTCGCATGAAACGCATCGTGGACGGCTTGCTGCGTTTTGCGCGCCAGAATAATCCCGCGGCGCGCGCCGCCGATTTCGAAGCCGCGCTGCACGACGTCATCCAGCTCCGCGAATTCCACGTCCGCAAGCTCGGCATACGGATGGACCTGCACATCGAGCCGGACCTGCCGCGCGTTTCCATCGGCGAGGACGAACTCAAGCAAGTGCTGTTGAATATTCTGAACAATGCAATTGACGCTGTGGAAGAAAGCGCGCAGCGCTCCATTTCGATAACCGCCACGCGCCAGGGCGACCGCGTCTTCATCCGCTTCGAGGATTCCGGGCCCGGCTTCAACGACTTGAACCGCGCCTTCGATCCATTCTTCACCACTAAGCCTGTGGGCAAAGGCACCGGCCTCGGCCTCAGCATCTGTTACGGCATCATTCAAGAAGTCGGCGGCGAGATCGTTCTGAGCAACAAGCAGCCGTTCGGAGCCAGCATCAGCCTGGAATTTCCCGCCACGGTAGCCGAACCCGCCGTAATTCTATCCGCGTAGTCATCCTCAGAAGTCGCGTCAACGATGGTCAATCCGTACGCGCGTGGGGGCACGGCATGCCGCGCCCGGTTTCCGTAGCGCCAGCGTCTCGCCGGCTCTTTTTGGATTTAACGATGCGGTGGGTCGTCTACTGTTTCAACGAATATGAACGATACAGAGTGTCGCGTTGCGCGGGGATGTAACCAGCATCGGAAATAATCCGGCGCAGCTCTGCTTCATTGGTGCGATTGCGCACGCCGGCGGCGTACACCACGTTTTCTTCAATCAGGATGCTGCCTACGTCGTCCGCGCCAAACTGCAAACCCACCTGGCAGATTTTGATACCCGGCGTGAGCCAGCTGGACTGGATATGGTCAATATTGTCGAGGTACAGACGGCTGATCGCGAGCGTCTTGAGGTAATCGAACGCGGTGGCTTCGGGAATTTTCTTTCCCAGCGGCGTATTTTCCGGCGCGAAAATCCAAGGAATAAATGCGGTGAAGCCGCCCGTATCTTCCTGAATCCGCCGGATGGTTTCCAGGTGATTGACACGATGGCGATATTCCTCACCGCAGCCGAACATCATCGTGGCCGTGGTGCGCATACCCAGCGCGTGCGCGTCGCGGTGCATGCTCACCCATTCGTCCGACCGGCACTTCAGGCGCGAAATTTTCGCGCGAATTTCATCGTCCAGGATTTCCGCGCCGCCGCCGGGAATCGAATCCAAGCCGGCTTCGCGCAACCGCGCGATGGTGTCGCGCACCGATAGCCCGGAAACTTCCGCGATGCAGCCGATCTCCGGCGCGGAAAAACAGTGCAAATGTATCTGCGGAAATTTCTGCTTGATCGAGCGCAGCATGTTTTCGTAAAACTCGATGCGCAGGTCCGGATGCAAGCCGCCCTGCATCAGCACGCCCGTGCCGCCCAACTCGATCATCTCTTCGATTTTTTCGTAAATGGATTCCAACGGCAGGATGTAGCCGTCTTTCGCGCCCAGCGGGCGGTAGAACGCGCAGAAGGAGCAATATTCCGTGCAGAAATTGGTGTAATTGATGTTGCGGTCAATCTGGTAGGTGGCTACGCGCGGGTCGGTCTTCGCGCGGCGTACTTCATTCGCGGCCATGCCGATGCCGATCAGGTCATCGGAGTTGAAAAGCTCCAGCGCTTCCTGTTGTGTGATTCCCATTTGCGGCGTCTCCCGCTTGTCTCAGGCCAAGTATACAGGATCGTCGGCTCGCACGATGCCTTCGCGCAACACGGCCGCATAGACTCCGGCGCACCCGTCGTGCTCGCGGGCGACTTTCTCCAGAACGACCGGCGAGCGCGCGGCCGTTTCCGAATCGAGTGTGATGATCACGCAGCGGCCATCCTTCTTCACCACCTGAATCGTCACGTCCTCGCCAATCCGCAACGCGCGGCCCACCAATTGGTTTTCGTAAAAAGGATCATCGCATTCCCAGCGGACGTAGAAGTTCGCGCGAAATCGCCGCGGATCAAGCGCCAGGCCGGTTTCGTCCGATAACCCGCGCACCGTGGCCAAGCCGAAAATCGAGACGGGCGCCGCATCCGTCATGGAACGCTCCGAAAAGCGCGGCCGGAGCGAATGGCCGAAGCGTCGCTTCAGATACTGCGTGAAGTTCGCATCGCCGGCCGTGAATTTCTCGCCTTCCGGCGTGACCACTTCCGCAGCGTAACGCTCGGCGGCGGAAATTTCTTCCTCGACGGGCGGTGGATCCAGAAAGCGCGGCCGCAGCAGCAGCCACTCGCGAGCCTTGCGCGCGGTCATCCAGGGAAAACTGGATTGATCCAGCCCATCCACAAAGGCATACACGCGATCGCCGACGATGCCCGCGAACGTGACGCGCGCGGCTGCCACATCTTCACCCGCCATGCCTTTTATGGGATAACGTCGCAAGGTGGCGAGGGTTCCGATCCGCTCCACGCCATCACACTCGGTGGCGAGCCGTGGACGAGGAAGCAGCTGCGGCTTGCGAAGGGGCAAATTCCAGCGGACGATTGCCGGGAATCAATCCGGCGGCCGCCGCTTTTTCGTAATAGAGATTCAAGCCCGCGAGATATTCGGGCTCCAGGCCGAAATGAATGTTGTCGGCCAGGTAGCGCTCCAGCGCGCGCGGCGGCATGTCCAGCTTAATCGCCGCGGCTTCGGAAATTTCGCGCAGGCGCTCCAGGCCGTATGCTTTCGACGCCTGAAAATCCGCCACCACTTCCGGCGTAATCGCGTCGCGACGCCCCGCCCATATCGCCAGCACGCAGGGCTTACCAGTCATTTCGCTCCACTGATACGCCACGTCGTAAACGAAAATCGTTTCGAAGCCCGGCACCGGCATATCTTCCGGATCGCCTTTGCAGCAATCGCCGCCGCCCGGAATTTTCGCGGAGAGCGCTTCCATCTTCAGCGCGATGCGCAACGCCGGGTCGCCGATCACCAGCGCCGCGTCGGCATTTTTCAGCATCTCGGAAGCGTCCGGCGCGGTCTCGACAAATTCCGGCTGGATGTTCCAGTGTTCCGCGGCCAAAATCCGCACCAGCGCCTGCGAACTGCGTGAGCTGGCGTCCAGCGCAATGCGCTTGGCGCGCTGGATCGGTCTTTTCGAAACCACCAGGATGCTGCGCACTTCGCCTTTCGCCGCCACGGCCATTCCCGGCAGCGCCACGACGTTTTCCATGCGCTGGTATTCGATCGAAGGGATGATCGCCACGTCCGCCGCGCCGCTGCGCAACGCTTCCGCGCATTGTGACGGCCAGGTAAACGACAAATCGTACTTCCCCGCCAGCGGCCCATCGGTGAACCCCCACACCAGCGGCGCCGTATTCAAATATTCAACAATCGAGATGCGAAGTTTGCTCATTCAGCGGCTCGCGACATACGAATGGCCAATATAACATAAACCCCCAACTGTTACGGCGGGCCCAAGGACGCGAACTCCAGCACCGGCAGTCACGCCGCCGTAGTTCGGCAGGTTTTCTCAGCGACCTCTGCGACTCTAGGGTGCGCTAACCAAAACGCAGCGTTTCGCCTTTCCATCTTCACTTTTCTATTTTCCGACGTCTTGAAATCGGACGATCTCATCTTCCGTGGGAATTTCCATTTCGTGTTTCACGGGGCCGCCCGGGAACATGGACAGCTTGTCTTCCCCGGCTTTCCCCTGCACTTCGAATGATGCGAACGCGTACGGCAAGCCCTCCGAGCCCAACTCCGAATTAGCGTTGCAGATCTGAAAGTGCAAATGCGGTTCCGACGAATTTCCCGTGTTGCCGAGCAGCCCCAGCACTTGCCCGCGCATGACCTTGTCTCCTACTTTCACACGCAGCGAGCCCGGCTGCATGTGCGCGTAAAACGCGAACAGGCCGTTGCCGATGTCCATGATCACGTGATTTCCGCCAATCGTTTCGAGAGTAATCGGCACCGCTAGAGATTTCGCGCCCGGCGTATTCTGCGGGATGCCGTCTCCTACCTGCGTTACCACTCCATCCGCCACTGCGTGAATTTCCGTCCCGTACGCGCGATAATTCTTGTTGTCGCTGGGATCGCCTTGGTACGTCTTGCCGTCGGGATACACCTGCACCCAATCAATCGCAAAGCGCTGCGAAATATACGCGTGGCCATTGATGGGAGTGAGCGCGCGACGATGGTTTGAAGTGTTCGATGGCCCATTGGCAGCCGCCCAATCCTCCCCTAGCAGCGGCGAAGAAATCGCCACCACGGGATTTTTGTTCACGCTCGTCGCGGGAGTCACAATCGAGAGCGCCTCCGGGTAATCGCCGATCTTCACGCTGATGCGCTCGGCAATCGCCGCCGGAATATCCTCGAGCCTATCGAACGTGACCCACAGGAACAGCACACCGAATTCTCCCGCCGCGAGCTTGGAAACTTTTTCCGCGTTGTGCACCCCCGGATGAATAAACATTCCATCCAGATCCGCGCCGGAAAAAGTTGCCAGCGTTTTCTGCGTCCCATCCGCGGAGACCACCTCAATGCGCGTGAATGCGTACTCCCACTTATCCAGGTTCGCAATGTGCAGCTCGTACACCAGATGCCAATTCCCATCCGCCTTGAACGCAGCCGGCGCGTTGGGAATTGCTGCGTCGAATAGCGGCGCGACAGGCTTCGGCGTGTGTTCGGCCTTGGGCACCTCCTCCGCCGAAGTCCCGTTTGAAGTCCCGCCCGCACTCCCATTCGAAGACCCACCGGATCCCGCGCGGCGCGTGAAATCCAGCGCCTGCGCCGCCACGCCGCTCTGCGTCCAGCTGCCCGAAATGTCGCGGCCGTTTTTCTTCAGCTTGCCTTCATACACGCCACCCACGCGCGGCACTTCGAAACGCAGCGCGTCGCCGTGCAGCGTCACGTTGCTCAACGCCAGGACGGCGTGTTGGTCCACGCTGTTCATCGTGCCACCCAGCTCGCCGCCGCTGGACTTCGTGATTGTCACGACCAGATGCAGCTGCCCGCCGAGCACCCCGTCCCACATGCCTTCAATGCCGTTCGCGGGGTAGGCGGCTTGGCTCCGCGACACGCCTGCCAAGAACAAAGAACCAAGCACAGCCACAGCCAGCAATACAATTTTCATTGGGATTCTCATGTGCGTCCTTCGGCCAGCAGCTAAACCGCAATCGTTCTGTCTCTGCGTCACTGCGGTAACCGCTTCGGTAGTGCGCACACCTAGTGCCCCTGCCGAGCAGCCGCATCGCTTCCCCCTTCACGCTCGTCGCGAATTTGGTATTCCTTGCGATTCTCCATCAGTGCAATCGAGCCCTTTGGCCCCACGGCCCATCCGTCCGAGACGTCCAAGATGGCCAGAGCATTCAGATTCAGCGAATCCGTGTGCTTCCAGTGGATGCCACCGTCTTCGCTGATGTCCTCGCCGTTCGGCCCGGCAGCGGCCAGCGTCACTCCATCAATCCAAGCCACTACGGAACGAAATCCGCCAGGCTGCTGCGCCGCCAGCGTCCAAGTTTTGCCGGCGTCCTGCGAATAGGCCGCCACGCGATATGGCCGTTCAGGGTCTTTGTAATCGCCACCCACGATAACCAAAGCCTTATCCCAAACCGCAATCGAAAAAATCCCCGACGAGGCGTTGCCGCTGGCGATCGGCGTGCTGTTCACCGTCCAGGTGTAGCCTCCATCGCTGGAATGAAACACACGTGCCGCGGGCCCGCCCGTAACGAAATAGATGTCCTGATCGTTGTAAATCGCAAGACAAGTTCCGCTCGCGGCGAAAGCGCCTTCATCAGGCAACGCAGCAGGCATCTGGTCGTTGGGAAGCTGCTCCCAAGTTTCGCCGTCCCGCGTGCGCAGAATCACGAACTTTCCATCAATGGGATCGCCGACCGCGCGGCATTCGATCTGCGAAGTGCACACCAGCGCATCGAGAAAAAATCCTTTGCGCTTGTCCGTGTACTGCAATTTCCAGGTCGCTCCGCCATTCATCGTCTTGTAAATCCGCGACTTGTCGCCGTCTCCGCTGGACAGCACGTAGGCCTTCTGATCATCAAATGCGTGAATGCTGCGAAAATCCAGCGTCTCGCCGCCCTGCACGCGCAGCCGCTGCCACGTCTTGCCCCCATCCGTTGATCGCAGAATCACGCCATTCGACCCGGAAGCCCACACTACCGGCGCGGGAGCTTGGTGGGAATCCATGAACTCCGCAATGCTCACGCCTCGCAAATTCGTATCAATCCCGCTGGTCTGCACGGTCCACCACGGACGATCCTTGACGCCGGCAGGAACGAAGATCGCCGCCGCTAGAACAACCAAAAGAGGAGCGAGCAACTGCATCAGGTGGCGTCGCATGTCGCGCATTCTAGCAGCACTTTCGTCGAAGCGGCGGGGCCTCGATTTAGCCTGAGATCCTCCCGGCGGAAGGATCGAAGGGCTCAGTCGCATCGGCATCGACTTCCGGCAGGCCTTAGCCGCGGAAGCCACGCCTTTCGAGCATGGCCATCCTCAATTCGCCCCAATTTTTCCGCGAATCACAGTCACCGACGCAGCAGGCAGCTCGTAAGAAGTTTCCCGCGTCGCATTTTCGTCGGCGTGCTTGATCGGCCCATCCGGATCGGCGAACCCTTTCGTATTCACCACCACGGGGTGCTCCCCCGCATGCTCGTCGTGCGCCATGAATCGCGTTTCCGCCGGCTGCCAATGATATTGCTCGCGCCCAAAAGTCGAAATCTGCACGGGACCAACGAACGAAGCCGCGCCACGCGCCGCCTGATCCTGAAAAGAAATTCGCACTACGTGCGCATTTTGCTGGTCGCGATTCACGATCAGCAGCGACCACTGCCCGTCGGGACGTTGCAGCGTATAAGCCGTCACCAACGCATGACCCGCGCCGTCATCCACATCGCCCTTCGCCGTAAACACGCGATGTTCCGCGCTTCCCGGCTGCACCCACTCCAGATTAATCAGCTGCGCCACGAAAAATTGCGCCAGCGGCTGCTGGATTTGATAATCCGCATCCACCGTGAACATTGCAAAAGTTCCCGGAGAATCATTGCAGCCATGCTCCATCTGCAACGGCAAATAATGGAAGTAATACATGCCGCTACCTCCGGCATTCAGGAACGAACCGACGTAATCCGCGAGCCAAAGCCCGGAGAACACGTCCATGTACGTCTCGCTCGCAGCCGACGAAAGGTTCCCTTCGGTGATGAACATCGGAATGTTCGCCGGCACGCCGTCTTCCCGCCACACTTGCATGATGTGATTCACCAGCTCCGGCTCATCGTACAAACTGCCCCAGGGTATCCGGCACGGATCGTATGGGTAATGTTCAAAAGAAAAAAATGCCAGGTCATTCAGCCGCTGATGCTGTTTCAGATAATTCACGAAGCGCGCGGTCCAAGAAACGTTGCCGCTCGCGTCCGGCCAAACCTCAATGTCCCTATTCACTCCCTGAAACGAAGGCCCGCCCAGCTTTAAAGCCGGATTCACGCGATGCAGCGCCGTCGCCCATTGCACGTAAAGCGCCGCATAGTCTTCCGGCAGCATGTATTGCCCGTCCGCTTCTTCGCCCATTTCAACGTACGAGACCGGGTAAGCGCGTTTCTGCAGGTAAGCCATCTCCGCGGCCGCGTTATCGGGCGTGTCGTAAAGCAGCGCCACCGGAATCATGGCCGGCAGCCCGCGCGTCACGCCGCTCGTATAAAACAAATCGAAGCCCACCTGCGCCTGTTTCGTCGAACGCAAATCGGACGGTTCGTGCCAGGGATCCACCGAAGAACAATACGTCGTCGTTTGTTCCTGGTCCGCGGTGTGCCGCACCACGTCGTGAAATTTTCCATCCGCCGTCGTGGTCCCAATGTAGAGCTCGTAGATTGCATAGCCAACGCAATTCCGGGGATCGGCTGAACCGTGCGAATCGCATGTGTTGGAAGATTCGGTCATCAGAATGCGCAGAAATCGCACCGGCAAAGGATTCGCGGCCAGTTGCACAGTAGCCGAACTGCCTTGGCCGTTCGTAATCACGCCGCCCGGAAAAGTCTGCCACACGCCGCGCGTCGCAGCTTTGATCGGATCGTCCCCCGTCCAGTATTGAACGATGTAGCGCACCGCGTACGGCTCGGCCCACTTGATCTGAATGCTCGTAATCTGCTGCAGCTGCGCCAGGTCCACCACAATCCATTGCGGATGCGCGGAATCGCTTTCGTCCGTAAATCGCTGCGTCAGGTACGGATTGCTCTTCCAATAGCTGGCGGCGTCTCCATCCGTCAGCCGCGAAAAACCGGAATTGTCCGTTCCATCATTGCGCGTGAATCCCCGATGCGGCAGCGAGTAGCCGTACGAATAGCGCAAAAATTCCGTGGGATTCGCGGAGCCGGTAAAATATCCTTTGCCGCTCGCATCACTCCAGGTTCCCTGCGGATTCCAATGCCACGCTTCCACCGCCAGTTCGGTATTCTGGCGAAAACTCACCGGCTGCCAGCCAGAACTGAGCGCCCTGTCCAGCGCGGGTTGCACGAGGTCCTTATCTATAGCTTCCTGCGCAATACGATCCACGCCCGCGCCCAGCGCCTGATTGGGCACGAAGCGGTTCGTCGCATGCCCCGGTGTGATGTCCACCTGAATGGTTTGAGCCGCGCACACCAATGCCGCTGAAGAAATTCCCAAGAAAATCACCAGCACGGAAATTAAGGTCTTCAAGGCGCGCCTCCTACACTTGTTGTGGCTCGTTCTTGTCGCGCAGAGTTTACAAGAATGGCCCACTGCTCACCTAATCCCGCCTGCGAATCCTACTAGGTGCGCCACGCGTATAATTCGCGGCGCTCCAGCATTGATAAGCATTTAGTTACCTTGACAGGTTTTGTACTACACAGGTACGCTGGCCGCAACTTCGATGGTTCCCGACCAATACTTGGGATGGCTGGCGCCTGCGTTGACGCCGGCCTGGGCGCACGCATGGCCGGCAAACTCCGCCGCGCGATGGGCATCCCCGAAGCCATTTTCAACGCCTCGCTCACCGAACTGGAATCCCACCGCCTGCCGGCAGCCGATGAGCGCCGCAGCCAAGGAACTGGCCCAGACTCAAGCGGCCGGCATCCGCTTGCTGACTTGGGACGAGCCGGAGTACCCGCAGCGGCTGCGCGAGATTTATGACCCACCGCCCCTCCTGTATGTCCGCGGAAACATTGAACTTCTGAATCGCCACCTGATTTCGATCGTAGGTTCGCGTCGTCCCACCCCCTATGGGAATCAAATGGCTGAGAAGTTGGCCAGGGATTTGGCTGATATCTGGTAATCGTCAGCGGTCTGGCGCGCGGCATTGATTCCTGCGCCCACAAGGGCGCGCTCAGTTCGCTCACGGGCGCCACAATCGACGTCCTGGGCTGTGAGATCGACGTGATTTATCCCAAGGAGAACAAAAAGATCTTCGCCGAAATGGAGAAGCGCGGCGCCATCATCTCTGAATTCGCGATGGGCACCTTCCCCGGCCCCCAGAACTTCCCGATTCGGAACCGGGTCATTTCGGGAGTGTCCGTGGGTGTGGTGGTCGTCGAAGGCGCGCAATGCTCTGGCTCGTTGATCACGACTCGCCTCGCCATGGAATTTGGGCGCGAAGTCTATGGCGCCCCCGGCAACGCCACCCAGGCCACCAGCTTTGGCCCAAATCAGCTAATCAAACAGGGAGCCGAGCTGGAGAAAAGCTGGGAAGACGTGATCGAAGAGCTGCCCACGCCGATTCGCGCCGAGCTTTTGCCCGTCGAGACGGACTCCAGTGAGGAAAGGGCCCTACTCGTCGAGAAGGATTTGGCCCCGCGGAGGGCACTTTGTATCACCTGCTTGGCGTGGACGACTCTCGCCATGTGGACGATCTGGTTGAACTTTCGAGACTAACTTCTTCCGAAGTGCTAGCCGCCTTATTTGACCTGGAGCTCAAAGGCGTGATACGTCAGTTGCCAGGGAAGCAATTCCTCAAAGTCCTGTTGTAACCAGCCGGGACAATTGCAGATAGGATGGAACGTCGCCTCAAGCTTGAGAACCGCAGCGCATAAAAACGCTTGTATATAATGATAAGAAGTCCGCAAGATAGCTAAAAGCATCCAATGTGGGCGTGAGGGAAAAAACGAGAGCATGGCAAGATCACTGGTAATCGTCGAATCGCCTGCCAAGGCGAAAACAATCAACAAGTATCTCGGCCGCAATTACCTGGTCAAGGCTTCCTATGGCCACGTGATGGACTTGCCCAAGAAAACGATCGGTATTCTTCTGCCCGGGCAGGAAAACGGCAAAAAGAAGAAGAAACGCAAGGCCAAGGCTGGTGCACCCGAGAAGAAAGTCGCCAAGCCGGTGGTCGTCACGGCCCAAAACATCTTTGAGCCGACCTACGAAGTAATTCCGGGCAAGATCAAGGTTATCCACGATCTGCAGAAGGCCGCCCGGGGGGCGGACGCCATCTACCTGGCGGGCGACCCGGACCGCGAAGGCGAAGCCATCTGCGCGCATCTGGCTGAAATCCTGGGCAAGCCCAAGAAGTACGCGGATCTGGTGGTACACGAAGAGAAAGAAGGCGAGGCGAAGGCGCCCAAACCCGCCGCCAAGAAAGAACCTCCCAAGACCAATGGCGCGCCGCCGAAAATCTATCGGGTGATGTTCAACGAAATCACGCAGAAAGCCATCAAGGCCGCGTTCGAGCATCCTTCCGAGGTGAATGAGAATCTAGTGGACGCGCAGCAAGCCCGTCGCGTGCTCGATCGCATTGTCGGCTACAAGGTTTCGCCGCTGCTCTGGAACAAAGTCCGCCGCGGCCTTTCCGCCGGGCGCGTGCAGACCGTGGCGCTACGCCTGATCGTCGAGCGCGAGCAGGAAATCCGCGCCTTCATCCCCAAGGAATATTGGACCATCCACGCCCTGCTCGACGCCGGCGCGCCGCCGCTGTTCGAAGCCAAGCTCAGCAAGTTCAAAGGCGAGGACATCGAGGTTCTGAATCAGGAGGCCGCGGACAAAGTGGTCGCCGCCGTGCAGAAGGCCAAGTGGCAAGTCACCTCGGTCGCGCAGAAGGAAAAGCGCCGGCACGCGCCTCCGCCGTTCACCACCTCCAAACTGCAGCAGGCCGCTTACAATCGCCTGCGCTTTACGGCCAAGCGCACCATGTCGCTCGCGCAAAAGCTCTATGAAGGCATCGAGCTCGGCGAGGAAGGCTCGGTCGCGCTGATCACCTATATGCGCACGGATTCGGTGCGCGTCTCGAATGACGCGCTGGATCAGGTGCGCTCCATGATTCCGGAACGCTTCGGCGCAAGCTACCTGCCAGAGAAGCCCAATTTTTACAAATCGAAGAAGGACGCACAGGAAGCCCACGAAGCCGTGCGTCCTACCGACGTGCTGCGCGCGCCCGAAGACGTCCGCCCGTTCCTGGAAGATGATCTCTTCAAGCTTTATCAGCTGATCTGGCAACGTTTCGTCGCCTCGCAAATGCTGCCGGCGATTTTTGATCAGACCACGATTGATATTTCCGCGGGCGATTACACTTTCCGCGCCACCGGCTCGGTCCAGAAATTCGATGGCTACCTGCGCGTCTATCAGATTCCCGCCGCGGGCGCTGATCGCGAGGACGACGAGAAGGACGACGAAGGCGAGGGCCGTTCACTTCCGCAAGTCCGCGAAGGCCAGTCCTTGCGCCTGGACCAAATTCGCCCGGACCAGCATTTCACCGAGCCGCCGCCGCGCTACAACGACGCCACGCTGGTGAAAGAACTGGAAGAAAAAGGCATCGGCCGCCCCTCGACCTACGCCGCGATTATTTCCACCATCGTCGAACGCGAATATGTCACCAAGGATCAGGGCCGCTTCTCGCCCACCATGCTCGGCGAACGCGTCAGCGTGCTGCTCGTGAAAAGCTTCGAAGATATTTTTGACGTGGGTTTCACCGCGCGCCTGGAAGAAGAGCTCGACGAAATCGAAGAGGGCAAACTTCCCTGGCGCCAAGCCGTGAAGGAATTCTGGGATCCCTTCGTCGTGGATCTCGATAGAGCCGACGAGCAGATGCTGTCCTACAAGGCCGGAATACCCACCGGGCTAAAGTGCGAAAAATGCGGCGAGGGCGAATTGCTCGAGCGCATCTCCCGACACGGATTTTTCCTGGGCTGCAATCGCTATCCGGACTGCGATTACATCAAGGATCTTTCGCCCGAGCTTCCCGCCGAAGCCGATGGCGTCGCTAAAATCGAATATTGCGACAACTGCGGCAAGGAAATGGTCATCAAGCGCGGGCGTTTCGGAGTCTTCCTCGCCTGCAAGGGTTACCCGGATTGCAAGACCACCCGCCGTCTGCTGAGTGGCACGCGCATCGCGCGCCAGCCGGACGTTCCACTCGATGAAAAATGCCCGCTCGACGACGCGCAGCTCCTGCGCCGCCAGGGCCGCTTCGGCGATTTCATCGGCTGCACCAATTATCCGAAGTGCAAGTACACGCGCCCGATCACTCTCGGCATCAAATGCCCAAAGTGCAACGAAGGCGAATTCGTGCGCCGCGGCATTTCGCGCGGACGCGGCGCAGGCCGCGTTTTCTACGGCTGCAGCCGCTATCCCGACTGCGATTTCACCACGCCGCACGAGCCGGTCAATGAACCCTGCCCGAAATGCGGCGCGCCATTCATCGTCGAAAAGCGCACCAAGCAAGGAAATTTCCGCACCTGCATCAAAGAAGGCTGCGATTGGGAAATCGAAGCGCCCGCGCAGGCCGAAGCCGCAACCACAGCAACCGCCGCAGCGCCGCCAGTCTCAACATCGGCGTCGCCGGCCGCCAATTTCGTTCATCCGCAGGAACCCGCGACGGTTGGCGCCCGCGACAAATCCTAGACCGGCTTTTCGCCGCGCGTCGGGATCGTCCACACCAAAGCGCCCAGCGCCACAACGATCGGAAAACATTCAATTACGTACCGCGGCTCCACAGTTTGCAGCTGCGTCATCGCCACCGTGCGTATCGTCACAAACAAAACTAAGAGCGTCGCTGCCAATTGCGCACGGCATCGCCACCACCCGACCGCTGCCAGTCCCAAATACACCGCGCCCAGAATCCCAAATCCAAAAGTAATGCCGAAATCCACCGGATTCCCGCGCCACTGCTCCCCAACCGGCCACAGCTTCCCCGAATACGGCAACAGTTCGATGCGCGGCGTAAACCACATCGCCGCAATTCGCTCCGCCGGCACAAAAACATAAGTACGCAGCGGGCTCCGCGCAGTCCGCTCCGCCGCCAGATTCGCAAACTCCCGGTCCAGCACCGGCGTCATCTTCAGATCGCGGTTGTACTGCCCAAGCAGTTCCGCAACTCGGGCGCGTTCCGCGTCCGAGTCAAATGCCGCCTGCGGCACCGCCGCGATAACAATCGGCTCCTTCCCCAGCTTCCATGTCACCAGATACGCTTCACCAAATCGCGTCATCCACGTTTGCGTCCACGCGAAGTAACCTCGCGGAATAAAATCTCCATAAGTTTGTGCGA
The DNA here is from genome assembly GCA_013289695.1 of Acidobacteriota bacterium. Classification (GTDB taxonomy): domain Bacteria; phylum Acidobacteriota; class Terriglobia; order Acidiferrales; family UBA7541; genus Palsa-295. The sequence goes on along the minus strand of JABCZK010000032.1, from coordinate 22,349 downwards.
AACGCGGTCCCAGAAATTCCACGCGCCCGAGTATTCGCGCATTCCGCGCAGCCCAAGGCGCCAGCGGCAGCAGCAAACCCGCGCACATCCAGCACGTCGCCAGTATCAGCTTCGGCCAACTCACCCGCCGCCACCAACGCACGCACAGCACAATCCCGGCCGCGACCAATACCAGCGGCGTCTCCGGCCGCACCAAAGTTCCCAGCCCAACGATGAATCCCAGCAGCAAAGACCACCCAGCGAACACTACTGGCGATCGCTGTGGCAACGGGCCCGCCGGAAAATCCAGCGCCGGCTCAGTCAAAAAATAAACAAACACCATCACCGCCGCAGTCGTAATAAATGTAGCCAGTGTTTCGGTCAGGACCACCGCCGTGTAATCCGCCGTGAACGGGCACAGCACCGCCATCCACAACGCCACCGTTCCCGCGATCGCGCGCCGCGGAACCGGCGCCAGCCGCGCCGCAATCAGCGCGACCAGCACGCAGGTCGCCAGGTCCACCATAGCCTGCACTACCATCACCACTCGCGCGCTGCGCCCAATCGCAAAATAAATCGCCGCCAGAAACGCCGGATATCCCGGCACGCGCATATCCACCGCGGTCAGCGAGCCGCCCACGTACAGTCCGTACACGCCGTGGTACAGCCAATTCCGCGCCAGCTCCTCGTAGAATTTCGTGTCCCCGGAATAAAATGGAAAGCGCCAAATGAAGAACAAACGCAGCGCCAGCCCCGCCGCCATGGCCGCGCCGACTTGTGCGTAGGAAAAAGGGCGAGCGCTCATCTCATCGAATTTCGCGAAAAACCGCGGCGGCGTCAATTTGAACAGACGCGCAGGTCCCGCCTTCGTGCCCAAATCCTGCGCCAAATCCTGCCATCGTGCCGCGGCCACCGTCTATCGCGTTGCGATCTGTGGGGCGGATCTCAGACCCGCCCGTCACCTTGGCTGGTCGTCTGGAATTTTTCGACAAGCCGTTTCGGCGCCGTATTCCGCCAAGCCGCCGCCAGCGCACGCAGCACGCTGGTCTTCTTCGCGGTTTTCAGACGCACGTGCGTGGCCCCACGCCGTCCCCACGCTCCATTCACGGGCGCAAAAACCTTCGGCTCCGCGCGCACGAAATCCTTCTGCTGGTCCGGGAAAAGTTTCACCATCCCCACGCCCGTATCCGGATAACCAAGCGTCGCGAATATCTATCCGCGCACGCGAAAATCCGGATGATCCATATGCGCGCTCTCCGTCGCTTCCGGAAAACCAAGCGCCAACCGCCGAAAATCCGCCGCCGTCATCGCCGCAGCTCCACGCGCGCCAATCCGCTCCGCATCATCAACGCTAGCTTACCCGAACCAGCGCGCCGTTGCTCGTCATCCAGGAACATGCATGCAACTTAAGCCACACGCGCACACTCCGCCCGCGTCCCTCCCACCGTGCGGTGTAAACTAGCCTTAGCCCAGTGCAGAATTCCGCGGAGATGCCGATATCCGCAGTGTCGTTTCACACAAAGGACTTCCATGGGCTGGCGCAAATTACTTTTTCCAGTAAAGAATCGCTCCCGCGGCGAGCTGGCTCCACCAGCGGCAGTTTCAAAAGCGAACAGGCGGCGTAATCATCGGGTTTCGGCGTTTCTGCCCGTCTTCATCTACGGCCACTCCCACGATGAACCTTTCGTCGAACACGCCGTAACGCTCAACGTCAGCGCCAGCGGGGGCTTGCTCTCGCTTTCGCGCGAACTGGCGCCTTCCCAGAAATTGTTGGTAGCCAACATGCAGACCAATGAAGAGCTACCCTGCCGCATCGTCCGCACGATACAGACGCAAGCCGGCACCACGCTCGTCGGCTTCGAATTCCTGCGCCCCGCCCCGCGCTTCTGGTCCATCGAATTCAGATCCTAATGCCGCGCGCGAGCTCGACGCTGCGTCGCGCCGCAAAAAAATTCAGCCCCTCGCCGCAGTTCCCCAATGCCGTGCCATTTCTTCCAGCGCTTTCGCAAACTCCGCCGGCCGTAGCGCCGGCAACCCCAGGCACATTTTTCCGGCGTCAATGGCGGGCAACCAGAAGCAGCCCGTTTCTACGGGCAGGCAAAGGAACGCGGTAACCGCCAAGCCGGCCAAAATGCCCAAAAGCGCGACGCCCATCCGGTCGGAGAGATGCATATCGCTGAGCACCACGTCCACACGCATCGAGCGCAACAACTCGCGGGCCGTCCGCAAATCGCCGGCAAAGTGGCAGCGGAATCCCCGAGCGCCGCAGCCGGTTCGTCAGGCGGTTGGGCGTTTGAAAACTCTACCCCACCAGGAGCACGTCCCTCCCCGACAAAGTCATCTCTCAGTCCTCACATCGCCGCGTTTCACTCGCGTTTGCGCTGATGCGAACAACGGTCATGGATGAAGCGAGCTGCCAAATCGAAATTCGTGTTGCAGAGCGTTACGGGCTCGGGGGATTTGAAAGGGTGTGGAAAACCGCAGCAGGCAAGCCGTCAGGCGGATTTCTGAAACGAACAGCAATCTTTCAACAACGTCAGGTTCCTCACGCCGCCCAATTTCTGAACCTTAATTGAATCCATGGCCAGCGTCGCCAGTTTCATCGCGCGCACTTCGTCGCGATAATTGGCGGGGTTTTCCAGTTGCTGCCGCCGAAATACGATCGCGAACTCCGCTTCACGGATCAGCCGAGCCAACGTTTCCCGGTCCGGCTCATCCACAGCTCTGATGAAGGCTTCCTGCCAAAGCACCGGCCTAAGGTCAGCCATAGGTTTCCTCCGGCGGCGTAGGGTTTGGGGTGGGAATGAAAATGGGCCGCAGTGCTCCGCCCAATTCTCATCAAGAGAAACATTTGCCGACACACTGTTGGATGCCCCGCAAATCAATCGGTTACATTAAATATTTTACATTCTTCACCCGCTTCGTCTCGCCTCCCCGCGCCACTCGCCCGCATGGACACACCAAGCCCCGACAGCATTGGATCAAAACACGACCCTCGGTATATTACTTGTTGGCTAGTGGACGAAGATCGAACTCTAAGTCGGGGTCATCCAAAAGTGGCTTCGCAGCTCATCCGCCTTTCGCGTTGCGCACTGGTGTCTGTATTGCTGCTGGCTGCCGCGGCATCCACCTTCGGCCAGTCAGAGACCTCGCCGCCGCATCCAAACGAAGAGACCGTCTGCGACTCTTCCCAAAGTGGATTTCTCAGCGTCAACGCCAGCAAGCATGGCGATCCTCGCGCACTCGCTCCGGTGGCCTTGTGCACTCGCATCGCTGCTAAGGCTGGCGCACTCGGATTTCCCATCCACGTTCAGACTCGTACAGCTGTGCGATTTGCCCTCGCAGAAAAGAGCAGGTCTCCAGTCGTTTTCGGCCAGCTGGTACTGGCTTTGAACTATTTCTGGACCACGACTGTCCCGACGAGCAGCTGTTCTCGCGCCAGCTCCGTGCTAACCTCGGACGGAAACCAACATATGAAACTGCAATCAGCGTCGCGCCATTCAAGTCGGCGGCCCACGTTGCTTCCGACTTCGCCGCTCTTCTACCCCGCCGTACGCGGATCGCGGTCTACGGCTCGCGAATCACGGTACTCGGAGCGCGAACCACCCTTCACAGATGACGCGTCACTACTCACCAATCACCACTCACGCACTTCCCAACCGGCTGCACCGCGATTAGAAACGCCCGTAACTCCTCTGCAATCATCGCACAGTGCATTTCTAATCGGTCGAGAGGCACGGGTCTGCCAGGCCGTTTTTCGCGCGTTTTGCACGCGACGAATCACCAAGAACGCTGCATCGCTCATGCATTTCTAATCGCTAGTCAGCCAGAATTAAGAATCCGTCTAACTTGCTCACAACAAACGAGAAAACCTTTTCTAATGGCTAGTTTTTCGGGCCCCTCGACGCCCCCTTGGCATCTCGTGCGCCACGGGTCACTACTCACCAATTACCAATCTCCCTCCGCGAATCACGCAACTCACAAACGCCAACTCACGGTATAATCATGCTTTCCTACGCGCAGCGGGCCAGTCTAACCGAAAGCCCCGCAGCGCCGCCGGCCGCACGCTTCCGGCGCGGCACGAAACCGGCTTCGGCCTGCGGTCATCTAATGTTGCGGCACTGATATTGCGCACTAAAAAGGACAACGCATGAGCCCGCTCGGAAAAAAGATTGTTCTGGGGATTTCAGTTCTGGTGGTCGCCTACGCCGCCACTGGATACATGCTCGGCCGTTCATCCGACGACAAAGCGTTCCGCGCGCTCACCGTCTATAGCGAAGTCCTGGAGCACATCCAGCGCGATTACGTGGACGATCCCAACATGCACGCCGTCACCAACGGCTCGCTGCACGGTCTGCTCGATTCGCTCGACCCGCAATCGGCCTATCTGAGCCCGCTCGAATACAAAGACTTCAGGGACAAGAGCGCCAGCAATCCTCCGGCGGAAACCGGCCTCGCGCTCACGCGCCGCTTCGGTTACATCGGCGTGATCGGCGTGCTGCCCGATAGCCCCGGCGCGAAAGTCGGCCTGCGCATCGGCGACATCCTCGAAAAAATTGCCGGGTTCACCACCGGCCAGATGGCCATTGACCAGGCGCAGCTGCTGCTGAAAGGCAATCCGGGAACCACCGTGCAGCTTTCTGTGATTCGCCGCGGCAAAGCCGAACCGCAGGAAATGAATATCACGCTCGCGAAGCTCACCGCGCCCAAGCTCGTGGAAGACCGGCTGAATGGCGATGTCGCTTACCTGCGGGTGCCGGAGTTCACGCCGGGAGTTTCGAAGCAAATCCGCGAAAAGCTCGTGCAATTCCAGAAATCCGGCGCGAAGAAATTGCTTCTGGATCTGCGTGATTCTTCGCTCGGCGACGACCAGGAAGGAATTCTTACCGCGCAGCTTTTCCTTTCTTCCGGCACCATCGCCACGCTGAAAGGCCAGACGGTCACACCCGTCGTCTCTTCCGCCGATGCCTCGAAAGTTGTGTGGACCGAACCTGTCGCCGTGTTGATCGGCAACGGCACCGCCGGGCCCGCCGAAATCGTGGCCGCGGCCATCGCCGACAACAAACGAGGCAGCACCGTGGGCGAACGCACCTATGGCACCGCGTCTCAACAGAAGTTGATCGAAATGGACGACGGCTCCGCGCTGATTCTCACCGTCGCGAATTATTTCACGCCGGGGAACAAGGAGATTCCCGCCGAGGGCGTGCCGCCCACCGCGGAAGTGCATCCTTCGATTGATGATCTTCTCGCGCAGGCCGACCTCACGCAGCCTGCCGCGCTGCCCAGCTCTGCGCCGGATGATCCGGTCGTGAAGAAGGCAATCGAAATACTGCAGGGCAACGCCGCGGTCGAGAAGAAAGCAGCCAAACTCGTGAATGCCTGGCAGCAATTGGCCGCGTAGATTTGAAGCCGCGCGGCGCTGTGCGGATTTTTGCGGCGTGCGCTGCCGTCGTTCTTCTGTTTCTCGCCGGTTGCGGCAAAAAAACTCTCTCGAAATCCGAGCTGCGCACCATCACAGGCGAAATTGTCGCCGCGGCGCAGAAAATCAACGGCCACAAATCCGAAATCGCCATTCGCCCTGAGCTGCAGCCCGCAAAGCATGGCGGCGCGAGCGCGCTCGCCGCAGACAACATCTACATCTCTTTGAGCGATCCCTCGCAAACCGCTGCGTTCGCGCAAGCTCTGCAAGCGATCGCGCGCAGGCACGAACTTACTCTCACCGAGACAGCTTCCAGCGGCGTGATTCGCCTCGACTGCGCGTTCCACGGCGCGCGCACGCACACCGTTCACGTTGTCACGCCACTCACTGCGCGCGTTGCTGCGCACGCGCCAGCGCGCGCGGTCGCCCACGCGGGAAGTCCGCGACTCGCGATCATCATTGATGACCTGGGTTACGACCGCTCCGCTGCCGATGCCGTGCTCGCGCTGGGCTTTCCGCTCACCGTTTCCGTCTTGCCTCATTTGCCGCTCTCGGGCGAGCTCGCCGAAGAGGCGCAACGTCGCGGCGATCAGGTGATGCTGCATCTGCCGATGGAATCCGAAACAGACGGTGCGAAGCCCGAAGACATCGAGCTGCGCGTGGGGATGAGCGCCGCGCAAGTGGATGCGACTCTGGCGGGAATGCTGGAAACCGTTCCGTATGCAGCCGGCGTGAACAACCATCAAGGCTCGCGCGCCACCGCAGATCCGGCGCTGATGCAGGCGCTGATGCCCGCGCTGCGCCAGCGCGGACTATTCTTCGTGGACAGCCGCACCGACGCAAAGACCGTCGCGTACGACATGGCCGAACGCGCCGGCGTTCCGGCCGCATCACGCAAGGTGTTCCTCGACGACACGGCCTCGCGCGCCGCGATCCTCAAGCAGCTCGACCTCGCCGCGCGCGACGCGCAGCGCGACGGATTCACCATCGCCATCGGCCACCCGCGGCCCGCCACCATCGCCGCTCTCGCCGAAGATGTTCCCTCGCTCGAAGCTCGCGGCATCCATTTAGTCTATGCGTCCGAACTTGTGCACTAAAGCTTGGAAATGCGCGAAGAATTTTGTGAGGAGCGCGGTGCGAATTGCGCCCGCGTAAATGCACGCGTGTGGATGAAAGCTGGGTCGCGCGAATTTAGTAATCGCCGCCTACTTCATCGAACATCGGCGTGGTGCGCACGAGCTGCGCTTTGGTGCCATCGTGCACGGCATACTGCATCGGGCGGCCGTCCTTATGTTTGCCCCACAGGCTGCCTGCGCCATACTCGCCGTTCTTGTTTACCGCGTAGAATTGAATGTGGAATCTTTTCAGGCGATCGGGAAACGGTTTGTAGTTGCGGACCACGCGATGCAACGCTTCCATGCACGCGTCGGTGGGTGACGATCCGTTGCGCATCATTTCCACGATGGTGTGGCCGCCGGCGATTTTGATATCTTCTTCACCGCGGCCGGTGGAACCGGCGGCACCGACTTCGTTGTCCACAAATAGCCCGGCGCCAATTAGCGGCGAATCGCCTACGCGACCTGCGATCTTCCACGCGAGCCCGGACGTAGTAGTGGTGCCAGAAATATCTCCCTTCGCGTTCACTGCCAGGCAATTGATCGTTCCCGTCGGCGGATGCATCACCACGTCTTCAATGTGAGCGCGCCACGCCAATTTTTCCGGCGTGTCCAGAAGCTGCGCGAGTGTCTCTTTCCATTGCGGACTATCTAGCCCCGGACGCCAATTTTCGGAAATGGAGGCTTTCCAAGCCAGCCAAGCGATTCGCGAACGCTCCGTGAGGAGATTCATCGGCGCAAATCCTTCATCTTCCGCAAAGTGCTGCGCGCCCGAGCCCACAATGAAAACGTGATTGGTTTTTTCCATCACAGTTTTCGCGACCAGGGAAGGGTTCTTGATTTTCTGGATCGAAGCGACGGCTCCGGCGCGGCGCGTCGGTCCGTGCATCACGCTGGCATCCAACTCGACGACGCCGTCCTCGTTGGGCAGACCGCCATAGCCTACGGAGTCGTCGTTGGGATCGTCTTCTACTTTTGTCACCACGGCGAGCGCCGCGTCCAGCGTGTCACCACCGGATTTGAGCAGCGCCATTCCGTTATCGAGATGCTGCAATCCGTTTGCGGCAGAAATAATCAACGGGCGAACGCCCTGCGCTGCTGCGGCAGCGTCCGAGGCGTCTTCAGAAATAGCCAGGATTTTGCGTGGGGGATCGGCGGCGCCGAAAAGGCGGCGCGTGCTTGCGGCAATCCCGCCTGTCAGCGTGGCTAAGAAGAACCTTCTTCGAGTCCATTTGTCCATTGGGAAACCCCTCAATTCGCGTTGGCAAGCTCAACTGCGACTCATGAAGCGACGGTTTGATTCATACGTCATGTTACGGCTGGAAGCCGACGTTGCGCCACAGCTCCGCGCAGTTGTACATGGTGCCGTTGGTGATGACGTATTCGACTTTGCGAATATTGTGAATGGATTCGAGCGGGTTGCCATCGAGAATGATTACGTCGGCGCGCTTGCCCGGCTCTACTGTGCCGACTTCCTTGTCGAGCCCCATCACGCGCGCCGGCACGATCGTCGCGGCTTGAATTGCTTCCATCGGCGTAAATCCCGCCTGAACGTACAACTCAATTTCGCGGTGCAGACTGTGCCCCGGAACCGTCTGATCCGTTCCGGCTACGATCGGAACGCCTGCTTTATGCAGAGCGCCGACGACTGCTAGCTCTTTGGCGAAGACTTTTTCGCCGATGTCCGCGTCGGGCGACGGCGGCCCGACATCGGCGAGAATGGCCTCCAGTTCCGGCGCCACTTTTACGACTCCGGGCTCGATGGTGGCCGCCGGTTTGGCAGTACTGGCGGTGAAAAACTCGAACAGCGCGAGAGTGGGATCTACTACAGTTCCGTGCTGCAGCAAAAAGGCGATCGCTTTTTGCGATGCGGGCGAATTCAGATCCAAGTTTGCCCTAGCCTTGGCGTGATCGAGGCGGCTGGCATCGTCGGGAAGCGGCGGGACCATGATGTCCACGATGTAGGGGATGTGATTGATCTGGTCCTGGCCGGCTGCGATCGTCTGATATGCGTTCAGACCGATCGGTACATGACCCGTGACCGTCATGCCCAGGCGATGCGCTGCGTCGGCGACATCCTTTAGCTCTTCGAGCTTCACGGAACTGTAAATCTTCATCTGTTGGAAGCCGGCATCGTGGTATTTGTCCGTCCACATTTTCGCTTGTTCGGGCGTATCCACGCGTGCCACGCCAATCGCGCTGGGTCCGGTGCCATCCACAATTCCCGCAAGCAGCAGGCGCGGGCCCAGGCCGCGGCCATTGGCCACTGCATCGCGCACCGCGGTGATAAATTCAAATTCGTTGCCGCAGTCGCGCACAGTGGTTGCGCCAGCTGCCAGATAAATCGGCCCCCACTCGACTTGCTCGAAATGCGCGTGCATATCCCAGAGGCCCGGGAGAATGGTTTTTCCGCGCGCATCCACTTTTAGCGTGCCGCCGGGAATTTTCACGCGCGACTTCGGTCCTGCGTCCACTATTCGGCCTTTTTCGATCAGTACAACGGAATCAGGGACCGGGTCGCGGCCGGTTCCGTCAATCAGCGTACCGCCGACGAGCGCTATCTTTTCCGCGCGGCTGCCGGAAATGCCTTTGGAAATATCCGCGAGCGCGGCCATGCCGTCCGACCCGGCAAGCCCGACAAATGTTCCCAGGCCGCTTTCGTATCCTTCGCGAATCGCTTCGAAATGATCGAACTCCGCGTCGGTGGTGACGGCGGCGACGAGATTCCGGTTTGCGTCAAACCAAAGCGTTTCGCGACCCCAGATTAGCCCTTCGATGGTGAAGCGCTCGAACTTCTGAGGTTTTCCGTCAATGCTGACGGTATCGCTGCCGCGCGGTTCAACTTTCACTTGGCCCCTGGGCAGCGTGGCGAGCTGCGCCGGGGAACCATGCGTCGCCCAGTAGCGCACCAGAAGCATCTGCATGGTGGTTGGCGCGTAGCCCGCGATGGTAAAAAACTGCGGCGGCCGAGCGGCTTCGGACCATTTATCGCGGTCGCGCAGGCGGATTTTTTCGGTTTGCACCTCGACGGCTTCATCAATGTCCGTCGAGCGCGAATTCTTCCCCTTGATTTCGAACGCGCGGGGAGTCCAATCACTTGCGGAGCGAAATGCGGCGGTCAGCGGCACGGGCGAGCTGCGATCGGTGAATTTGAAGTCAATTTTTGCGCTCAGAGAATCGCCGTCACGCGAGATCTGATAGGTTTCCTCGCCAATCGGCTGCTCGAACTTGTGGAGGATAAATTTTCCTTGCTCGACCGAAGCTGGATTTGCCGACGCGGATTGCGGCTGCGCCGCTGTCGGCGCGGGGGACTGCGCGAAAACCGTCAGCGGAAGGGGTCTGGCAAGGGCCAAAGCGAGGACGGATACAAATAGCGCGCCGCCGAGGGGTCTGATTCGCATGCGGATCGATTCCATGTCTCTCCTGGAAATCACGCCGCAGCATAACTGGCCGGAGGCTGACTCGCAAGTGAGACCGGGCGAGGGACAGGCCCTCCATCTCGTGATTGGGCTAACTGCGTGGCAAGCTGGGGCGCAGCCCCTCGACCCGGCACCGCCGGGCCTCAGGATGAATCGCGCTGCAGCGCAATTCACAAAAAGCGCCCCCGACCAAAACCGTCCGAGCGCGGTCAAGGTGGGCGCGGTCGGGAGCAGGAGTACGGCTCGATCCTACGTCGCGGATCTCACAGTCAATCGCGCATCATGGTCTCTCGTAAACACCTGTAACATAAGGACTTCCACTCACGTCCGGCTTCCTGCCCGGTAGGAGACCGACACCCCGCCTTGCGAAAGTCTTTGCCTGTCATAAGGGACAGTAAAAGGGAGTAGCCCAAAAACTGTACCGACGTTCTATTTCCACGTGCGGAGCGCCTGGGTACTCTGCATCCAGTCGCCCTGCTGGTGCCCGCGGGGTTAAGGAAGGAGCCTATGTCCCACTGGATCGGAACCACATCCCCCTCAGATGCTGGTATGAACGATTTCAAAGAGTGCCTGAAGAACCTCCGCGACGGGCAGTCTGAAGAAGCGCTGCAACATGCCCGGCGCGCCCTTGGCATTGCTCCGAAAAACCCATTTTATCTATCGTACACCGGGCTGCTGGCCGCGCTGGCTGAGAAGAGATTTGGCGACGCGGAATCGCTGTGCCGCGAAGCGCTGGGAATGAAGCACAATCACGCCCAGCTGTATCTGAACCTGGCGGAAGTTTATTACCAGGCCGGACGCACGTCGGACGCGATCAGCACGCTGGAAACAGGGCTGGTGTCGGCGGGAAGAGATTTCCGCATCCGGCGCGCGCTGGAAAAAATCGGCGTGCGACGGATGCCGGTGCTTACGTTCTTGCACCGCAGCCATCCGGTGAATCGCACGCTGGGAAGATTGCGCCACCGGCTGACGGGCACGCACAAAGCCGCTTAGCCTGATCTTTTGATTCGGCTGTGCGGGTGGCGTTGAGCGCTGGCTTTTTTGGGATTTGAGTTCCTCCTGTGCGCAGTGCGGGGCGGGTGGCCTGGCGGGGCTGCTCGTCCCGTCCCCCTCTAGCCTTCTCACCCGGTTTTTAGCCTTGACCAAGCGGCAAGAAATATTGCGTGCCTTTCACGGGCTGGCGCAGGCGGCGGAGCAGTTCCTGCAGGTCTTGATTGCGTTCCACGAAATCAATTTCCGAAGTGTCCACCACCAGTAGGTTTGCGCCCGAATAGCGGAAGAAAAAATGCTCGTAGGCATTGGCCACGGCTTCCACGTATTCCGGAGAAATTTGCGTCTCGGCGGGATCGCCTTTTTTGGAGACGCGTTTGCGCAGGACCTCGGGCTTGGCCTGCAAGTAGATCACCAGATCGGGCGCGGGAGCCGACGGAGCGAGCATCTCGAAATAGTGCTCGTAGAGCTTCAGTTCTTCGTTGTCCAGATTCAGGTAAGCGAAAATTTTGTCCTTCTCGAACAGGAAATCGCTGACGATGGGCGCGGGATTGGCCTCCGGGCCCCAATCCAGAAGGCGGCGATGGCGCTCGTAGAGGAAATACATTTGCGCGCGGAATGCAGAGCCGGGTTTTTCGTCGTAGAAATCGCTGAGGAAGGGATTGTCGTCGGCGTCAAAGATACGCCGCGCGTGTAGTTGTTCGGCCAGGACTTTGGCCAGCGTGGATTTTCCGACGCGAATAGGACCTTCAATTGCGATATGGCGGGGCGGTTTGAAAGCTGGGTCGCTCACGTCGCGTGATTATAGCAAAGTGTGGGCGAAGTCCTGCCAGTAGGTGCGGGAATGAATTGAGGAAACGCGGGCGCGGAACTGCGCGGGTGAGCGCTACGGGATTCGTAGTTCAGCGGCCGCAGCCGCGCCGCGCTCGGGCGGGAAACGTCAACTGCGCCAATCGGGAAATTGGCGTTCCCAGGGAACGGCGGCGCGCCGCGGCTAAAGCCGCAGCCTACAAAGATTCTCGAGTTTTGGCAGCGCGCGATGCTCACCACGACTTGGCGATCACGCTGATGATGCGCGCGAGGGAATCGACGTCGCGCGTGTCAATCACTTCGGCCGGAGAATGCGAATAGCGTAGCGGCCAGCCGAGCGCGATGTCCACGGAGCCGTAACGGACGAAGGCCGAGCCGTCGTTGCCGCCGCCGGTGACGCCGTACTGTATGGGGATCTGATTTGCGCGCGCGAGTTTGATGACTCGCTCGACCAGAGCCGAGGGAACGATATTGGAATTGTCCACAGCGCGAATCACGAAACCTTTACCGATTTCCGCATCGCCGAAACGCTTGGATTCGATGGGCGAGTCGGAGCTGACGAACGTGTCCACCGCGAACACGAAGTCGGGTACGTGGCCTTCGTCCGCCAGACGCTTGGCCACTTTCGCAGCGCCTACCAGGCCTTCTTCTTCGCCCGTGGACCAGACGAAGGTGACGTCGCGATCTTTCAGCGGGGCGCCGAACGCCCCTACCGCGGAAATCAGCGCGGTGTCGCCGACGCGATCGTCGAAGCTGCGTCCATTGGCGCGCGTGCCGAGCAGCGGGCGATAGGCTTTGGGAATGGTGATGGTGTCGCCGAGATTGACGCCGAGCTTCGCGACTTCTTCGGGCGTGCGCGCACCGACATCTACGCGAACGGGATTGGTCGAGCCGGGTGCTCCCGCGTCTGTGGGCCACTTGAAATTCGCAGTGTCCCAACCGTTGGGCAGCTCGACGATTGCGTCGAGGTCGCCTTTTGCGGTGTGCACGAGCGCGGGATGGCCGGCGAAAAAGCTGAGTTCGCCGCCGCCGCGCCATTCGACTTCGAGGCGGCCATCTTTGGAGATGGATTTCACCGCGAAGCCGATTTCGTCCATGTGGGCTACGACGAGGATGCGCGGCGTCTTTGATCCGGCGGCGGCGGTGCCGAGATGAAGGATCAGATTTCCGGCATCGTCGGTTTCCGGTTTGGCCCACGGCGGCAGAAGGCGCGCGACGGATTCGCGCACCGGCGCTTCGTGATAACTGACGCCGTAGGCTTCCACCAGTTGACGAAGGATCTCGGTATTTGGCAGGCGCACGTGTTGGCCAAAACCGCTTAAGTCTCGCGTCCCGCTTGCCACGGAGCCGCCGGTTGGTGAACCCTCCATGTAAATATCGAGCAGACTCGTCAGATTCCGCAAATCGCTCGAATCAATCATTTCCGCTGGGGTGTCGGTCCACGAAGTAGCGATTGCCAGGTGCGCCCATTTCGCGGGTAACTGCGGCATGGGCAAATAGCTTTTGGGAAGAATATTTGCGGAATAGTCGGAAGCAAAGGGAATTTTGTTCGTCTCGGCGAGCTGCTTCAGTTCGGCCGCCAATCCTGTGAGCGAGCCGTCGGTTTGCTGCACACCGACGAGCACGCCGCCGCCGGGTTCGCGGCGCGGCGCGCGATGCAGCGTCTCCATTTCCGGGATGGGCCCGCCGGGGAGCAGGCGTCCGATGTAGATCATTTCGTCAGCTTGGGTTTTCGTGAGAATGCGCTGCAAGCCGCGCGCGCCGGTGCGTTGCTGCACGACAAAGGCAAGGGTGAGAGTGCCTTTGAGCTTTGTGGGGTCCACGTGGCTCAACACTTCCATGAGCGCGGCGGCGCCAAAACGATCGCCGATCGAGCCACCGGCCATTTCTTGCTGAGCCAGGCTCATCAAGCTGCGATGGATGACGATGGGGTCGAGAAGATCCACGCCTGCTTTGCGCACTTCGGCCGCGTTCGTTGCTCCAATGTCCACATAGAGATTTTCGATGTCTGCGGCCTGCGGCGGATTGGTCCGCCCGGGTTGCAGGTGCACGGAAAGGCCTGCGACAACGCCGTCTATCCACTTGCCGCCGGCCGTTTCGATTCGCACCGGTTGCGCGGAGTACATTTCGTTGAAAATCGGAGGCAGGCCGCCTTGCGGCAGGCGCTGCACGCGCAGGTAGCCGTCGGGCGTGATTTCGCTGAGGACGAAGCCGGGCTCGTCGATCGGGGTGACGATGAGGCGATGCGGCGCGCCGCTGCCGATGGTGACGATGACGTTGCCGAGATTGTCGGTCGTGGGCTGCAAGCGCTTCAGTGTTGCGCGAATCTTATCGGCAAGCCGATTTTCGTAGCCCGAGACAGCGGGAGTGTTGACAAGTTCCTCCAGCTGATGAGGGAGCGCTCTGTACACACCGGCAGGCTTCTGCGATTGGGCGACGGCGGGGGAAGAGTGCAAAAGAAAAATCGAGACTAGAAACCAGACGACAAGAACGACGCGTTGCTTCATTTCGGGTTCCTTTGGGTGCTATGACATTTCCTGCGCCGGATAAATCTATCGCAACATGTTACCTCACACCAATTCGATCGTGCTTCATGCGCGGCAAAGTTCGGCGATCATTACTTCGCGGCGGCGCAGGACGATGGCGTCAATGCGATTGAGGACTAGGAAATAAATCACGATCGCGATGGCGGCTAGCGCTACGAAGTTGATGGCTGCCAGCCAGATATGGTGATACGCGCGGGCTAGCAGGATGGCGAGGGCGCAGAGGCCGAGCACCGCGGCTTGGATTCCGAGGCTCACCAGCGCGGTGACTTGCGACGCGCGCTGACGACCCAAGGCGGCGAGATCAACTTTTTTTGGCGTGTAGACGGACAGCAGATTGCCGGCTGTTAAATTCACCACAAGCGCGAAGAAAACGCCGGTGAATGTCGTCAGCAGGATCTCCCCGGGGGGCGGACGGTACAGCAGGCTTGCGCCGGCCCAGACCAAAAGCATTTCGACGGCAAGGACGAGAGTGTGGGTGAGATTTTTTCCCATCAGGATTTCGCGAAAGCGGACGGGCGAAACAAAATAAAACTGAATGCCGGCGGCGTCAGCGCCCAAGCTGTTGTAGACCAGGTTCGTCAAAATCAGCAGGGTGTAAGCGGCGCCAATGGGGAACGCCAAATCCGAAGCGTGGCCCAGCAATCCTCCGGCGCTGTCTGTTTTTCCCGGCGAGAAGCGGAAAATTAGGAGCACGACGACGGGCATCACTAGCGTAAACAGCGTGGGACCGCTGCGCGACAGATAATGTATTTCTTTTTCGAGTACGGCGGAAACCGGTCCGGGGACGCCTGGGATGTTCCAGCCTAGTCGAATCTGTTGCTTGGCCGCTGGCCCGATGGTTCGCGCCACCGCTTCGCTCAAATTCTCGCCGCGATATTGCGCGCGCAGACGCAGA
Source organism: Acidobacteriota bacterium (assembly GCA_013289695.1). Taxonomy (GTDB): domain Bacteria; phylum Acidobacteriota; class Terriglobia; order Acidiferrales; family UBA7541; genus Palsa-295. Next base: position 7,176 of record JABCZK010000032.1, on the reverse strand, counting down.
TTCAACAGCCACAGAACCGCGAGGGCATAAGCGCACAGCAGAGCGAACGAGCCAAGTGCCAACGCGTATTCGCCGCGCAGGGAGTGCGCGATCGCCTGGGCCGCCACGCCCGGCGGCAGCAGGCGCTCGATGGGCAGGGCTTGGACAACGAAGTGCGACAGCGCGGGCTGTGAACGGTTGCCGAAATGGCGGACGAGCGGTCCGATGAATTGAAAGCTGATGACAACAAAAAGGAAGAAAACACCGAGGATTTCGCGGCTTCTGCGCTGCGCGAGCCAGCGCTCCACCCAGGTGAAGAGCATACGGGCCAGCAGAATATTGAAGATTGCGAAGAGCAGAAGAACCGGCGCGGCCGTGAGGAAAAGAGCCGGCGAGGCCCAGGCGATTCCAATGGCCATGCCCAGCAGCCACAGGCTGCCCATCGCGGTGGAAGGATCGAGCGAGCCATAGGCGATGCGAATCAGAAAATAGGATCGGAAGGTGAGCGGAAAGCGCAGCAGGTTGGAGGAATCCACATTTTCGGTGAAGGCGCTGGCCATCACTGGAAAAAGTTGCCAGAACAAAAATACCGGCCAGAGCAGCACGGGAAGCCAATCCACTCTTGCGCTGGAAACGAAATACCATGCGGTCGCGCCGAGGCCGATGGATCCCACAATTGCGCCCATGCCGAAGCCGAGGAACATGAATCCGCGCGCGACAACTTCCATGCGGCCGCGAATGGTGCGCAGGGAGTTGACGAACAGTTGCCAGCGGACGCGGGCGATGGCGGAAAACTGGCCACGGATTAAGGGCGAGAAGCTTAGCCCAGCCACGAGAGTTCCTGATCGGCGCGGCGCGTGCCGCCGACGATGCGCAGGAAAATCTGTTCGAGGGTGAGTTTTTCACCGGGAGCCGGAGCGGAGGCGCCAATCTCATGCGGCGCACCGGCGGCGGTGAGCGCAGCCGCCGCTTGGGCCTCGACGCCGGCGCGAAGTTCTTCAAGAGATCCCTGAGCGACGAGCTGGCCACGATGAATAATGGCCACGTGGCTGCAAAGACGTTCGACAATTTCCAGCACGTGCGAAGTGAGGAAGATGGTGGCGCCGCGAGCGATCATATTCTGCAGCATGGATTTCAGAGTGTTAGAGGCGATCGCGTCCACGCCTTCGAACGGTTCGTCGAGAAAAAGAATTTTCGGGCCGTGGATCACCGCGGCGGCCAGCGCGAGTTTTTTCTGCATTCCGTGGGAATAATCCGTCACCAGGGCTTGGGGCTGGTCCACCAGCTGCATGAAATCGAGCAATTCCGCGGTGCGTTTCGCGGCCGTGGTGCGATCGAGGCCGTACATGCGGCCGACAAAATTCAGATACTCGGAGCCAGTGAGCCGGCCGAAAAGGGCCATGCCCTCGGGCACAACGCCGATCTGGCGTTTCACTTCCACGGAATCTTGCGCCAAATCAATTCCGAGAATCTGCATGCGCCCGGAAGAAGGGGCCAGCAGGCCTGTGAGCATCTTGATGGTGGTGGATTTTCCCGCGCCGTTGGGGCCGAGGAATCCGAAGAATTGCCCCGGAGCCACGTGCAGGTTGACGTCCTGCACGGCGACTAATTCGCCGAAGCGGCGAGTGAGATGTTCAGTGGAAATCGCGGGGGGCGCGATCGTGGCGGATGTGCTCATGGAATTTCAGACTCTAGCATATTCGCAATGCCGCGATGACCATCTAGCGGGTGTTGACGGGAGCCGCCGGCAATGTAGATGTCTGCGGAAAAACCGCGAGAATCGCCGGCAATTCCAGGCGGAACGTGCAGCCGCCTTCGGGCCGGTTGAACCCGGTAATCCGCCCGCCATGCTCTTCCATGACTCCGTAGCAGATGCTGAGGCCGAGGCCGGTGCCCTTGCCGACTTCCTTCGTGGTGTAGAAGGGGTCGAACACTTTTTCCGGTTCCTTCATGCCCGGTCCGGTGTCTGAGAATTCGATGACGACGTTGCCGCGTTCGCGCAAAGTGCGAATGAGCAGGACGCCGCCGCCGGCCGATTCCATGGCATCCACCGCATTGCTGATCAAGTGGTAGAAAACCTGCAGCAATTGATTGGGATCGCCGCGCACCGCGGGGAGGATGCTGCGATTTTCCAGCTCGATGCGGATATTTTTCCCGCGCAGATCAAGATTGCGCAACTGCACGGCGCCCGTGAGGACGCTATTGAGGTCCAGCAATTGCTTTTCGGCTGGGACCTGGCGCGCAAAGCTGAGCAAATTGTTGACGAGGTCCTTGGTGCGGCGAGCCTGCTCGCGGATTTTATCGCCCAGAGAATACGCGCGAGTGTTGGCGGCGTTTTCAATGGTCAGCACGTCGGCATAACCAAGAATCGCCGTAAGCGGATTATTGATTTCGTGCGCGGCGCCCGCGGCGAGCTGGCCAAGCGAGGCTAATTTCTCGGATTGCACGAAATGCGTTTGCAGCCGCTTGACGTTTTCCAGCGACTCCCATAATTCGTGCACCAGTTCGGTGCGCTCTTGATACACCAGATACTGGCGGAGGAATACCAAAGCGGCTCCGGCGAAAACCGCAACCAGCGTAACAAGCAGACGGAATCTCTTCACGGAATCCGGCGCGGTGCTTGCGAACTCATTCCACGCGGCCAGAACCGGCGCGGCCAGCACACCCCACATCGCCAGACGAGCCGGCCACTGCGTATCGCGCCGCACAGACGGCTGCTGCACTTCCGGCTCGAACGTTAAACTGCGCGCGATGATTCCCACCGTTCCCAACCAGACGAAGGAAGCCAGCATGGGCAAGCGGATGAGGCCGCCCGAGTACGGTAACAGGTGGCGCATGCCCATGACTGCGAGCACCATTCCTGTCACATACAAAGAAGTTGCGCCGAAAAGGTGGCCGTACACGGTGCGCCATGCTCCCCGGGTGCGCAGGAACAGGAGGCCAAAACCAACTGCGACAACCAAATTTTCAATCAGATAACTGGCGAAGTCGCGCGAATGGAATAATTCATGATTTGGCGAGATTATTTTCCAAGGCATCGCCGCGAAAACATAAATGTAGAGCCACAACATCGCCAGAAGGAGCAGATCGATTAAACCAAAGCGCAGGGTTTCGCGCATCTTTCTGGCGTGAGGCATCAGCGCCAGCGAGGCGATGAAGGGAACGGTGTGTAGAAAAAAGAGCAGATCGGCGATGAAGGGAACTTCGGTCACCTGCTGCAGGCTAAACTGGCTGTAAACCACGACGAGGATTCCCGCGAGCCAAAAAGTGCAACCCAGCGCCAGGAGCATCCAGAATCCGTTTTGCCGCCGGTAGGGAGACGCCGCGTTCCACAGCAGGCACGTATTGGCGAACAACGGAACCATGCATGCGAGGAAATAACTGGCGCCGGCCAAGATCGAGTCGCGAGAGGCCAACAACGTGACCGCCGCGTAGCCGCCGACAAAAAACACCCAGGCGCAAGAAATCAGAAGCGTTATTCGAGAAACCTTCATCGAAGGGGCACCTAAATAAATTTTATCGCAGCCTTAGCAGATTCGGCGGCCAACTTCCAAGATCCATACGAAAGCGTAACGTAAGCGCGGCCGCCCTCAGGGCTAGCGGCGAAGTGGGACGGGAGGCGCGAGCGGTCGGGAACAATCATCTGCTCGAGGTAATGGGGTTTCCTGGCGGCTCGGCATGGCCATATTTACCGGGAATCACTGATTTTGTGGCTCTTAGGACCGGCGTATCACACTGGGAGCGCTAAGGCGCCGCGAAGCTGGCGGACTGTTGACTGCTGGAGAGAACGAAACGGCAGCCCTTACGCTGTACGCCGCGCGTAGAACTGTCACACCTACTTTTCAGCGGCGTTCAAGGCGCCAGCTTAGCCGCGCGCCGCACGGTTCTCTCGGCGCAATTGCTCGACGAGACGGGTGTGCTTCTCGGCGCGCTCCCGATATACGGCACCCATGAGCTGCCATCCTTCCTTCTCGCCTGTGGGTAGGCGCTTGGCAGTATGTTCGCAGCTGAGGGCCGCTTGCTCCCACCATCTGACATTCTCTGCGAGGAGTTCGACGATTTCTTGGATTGAATTGTCCATGCGTTTCTCCCAAGGTACATTCACCCGCGATCGTTCGCTCTGAGCTTTTCCGGTCATTGCTACATGCATATTCGGCTCCCTGTTCTTGCCTAAGTCCTGCCGCCCAAATCCGGCTCGATTTCCTGTTGGCACCATTCAATGCTTGGGGTTGCGGGTGGTAACCTTGCTTGCGGCCTTGCTTACAGCCTTGCTCGAGTCCCACTTCTTGACGGATGGATCGCTGCCGAGTTCGACTCCATCCGGCGGGTCTTGCTGTGCGAGTATTTTTTCGATGACCGTTTTAGGAACTTGTTCGAAATACGTTCCGGTTGCTCTCATGATCGAGCCTCCTTCCCTGCACCGCACCGTAGCAGTGTGGCAAGCATACGGGGAGAATCTTTTGGTTGATTCGCGTGAGAAGCGTGCGTGATTTAGCGCGATGGTACGGCGGATAGCGTGAGCATTGCGAGCACCGGCAACGCGGGGTTAATTGTACGGTAACGTACTTTAAAAAATCTTTCTTGACACGCAGAGCTGCGGCTGCTTAGGATAGCGATTCGTTAGTTATACGTTAGCTTTAGAAGGAGGCCTATGAGCGCAACCCGACCGGTTGCTCATTTCAAGACCGTGGCGCAGCTGGATGTTCCGAATTCGCGTAACGGGAAGCACAAGAAGATCGTTACGCTGATTCTGCGCGACCTGGACCAACTGAAAGAAGGCGCGGCAATCAAGATTCCGTTGGCGGACCTGGGCGACTCGAAAGAGAACGTCCGTTCGGCGCTAAATCGCGCGACCCGCAAGAGCAAACGAAGCGTGGCGACAGCGACGGATGAGGCATTTTTGTACGTTTGGAACTCGCACAACGCGCAAGCGGCCGAAACGCGCGCGACGAAATTTTTGAACGAGCGTGGGCGCGTGCTGCGCTAGGTCGAGAGCGGGCTTCCCAATGCGGCGGTCAAGAGGCGGGTTTGAGCAGGTCCTTGATGGAATTCAACAGGAATTGCGGACCCGCATCCTTGAGGACCCAGCGATCCACCACGCCCATTGTTTCGTCCGGCAATTGTGAAAGGCCCGACAAGATGATCATCGGAACGGATGGGTTTATGCGTTTGACCTGGCGCGCGGTGGCGATTCCGTTCATGCCGGGCATCCAATAGTCCAAGAGCACAAGGTCGAAAGAATCGGATCGCAACAGCCGAATGCCCGCTTCGCCGGAACGCGCGGTCTGCACCTGATGACCTGCGGTTTCCAAGACGCGCTTGCGAATGTTGAGCGCGGTCGATTCGTCGTCAATGCATAGTATCTTCGCCATTTTTGCCGCGATCGGAGCCTGCACGCTTTCTTTCATGCTGACGCGACTGAATTATGAGACGGAAAAACCCATCCCGTCCGTCGGAATAAAAACGGCGAAACAAGTAAGCGAGCGGCCACGCCATTTTGTGCAGCGAAAGCGTATCGTGCCGTCGAGTTTCTGAACAATTCCGCGGCTAACCCACAGTCCGAGCCCCGTCCCTTTTTCGGCTTTGGTCGTGAAAAACGGCTCGAAGACCTTGCGCCGGTGCTTGGCGGGAATGCCGATCCCGGTGTCCGTGACACTTACGCGAATGCCCGGGCGCGAGGGATTCGCCGCCCACTCCGAACCATGGGCCATACTGACGCGCAGCGTGCCACCCTCGGGCATGGCTTGCAGGGAGTTCGCGATTAAATTGATGAAAATTTGCCGGAGCTCCACGGGAAAGGCCACGACCAATCCATCGGTTTCGATTCTTCGCTCGACCGCGACGCGATTCGTCTGTATCTGCCGGCGAAATGCTTCCAGCACATCGTCCAGGATGAGGCGTAGCGAAACGGAAACCGGGCTTTCGGAATCGCGACAGAACGCCAGCGTCTGCCTGGCGATATGGCGCACGCGGTCCATTTCCTCATTGGCAATGCGCGCCAGTTCGCGCGCGTCGTCATCTAAAGACGGATGATCTCGCAGAAGATAAATAACGTTCGCCACTGTCTCGAGTGGATTATTGATTTCGTGCGCGATGCCCGCGGCCACGCGGCCCATCGCCGCTTGCTTCTCCGCGGTGCGCAGAACCTGTTCCAGACGCTTTTGTTCGGTGACATCGCGAATGAAGCAGCGTGTACGAACGAACTTCCCATTTTCCCAAAGGCCATTCGAGTGGATGACGACCTGCTTGACCGAACCGTCCTTGCAACGGAGTTCCGCCGGATAGTCGTAGATGTTCTCGCGCCGCATTAGCTTCGCCCAGAATTCCTCGAAGACATGCTGGTGGACGTGGAAGCTGCCGAGCAGATGGCCTATATATTCCTCAGCGGTGTACCCCAGAAGATTCAACAATGCTTTGTTCGTCCACAAGATGGTCTGATCGGGGCCGACCTGCTGCACGCCTTCTACCGCGTTTTCCAGAATATCGGCCAGCTCGGATTCCCGAAGCTGCAGGGACTTCTGAATGCTCTTGCGCTCCGCCTTTTCGGTCTCCAGCGCACGGGCTTTTTGCTGCAGTTGGGAAATGTTGCGCAGGCGCTCCACGTCGGAGGAAAGTTCCGTATAACTTTCGCTCGGAATCACGGCAGAGTGTTCGGCGCAGATTTTCAGGAATGGCTCGCTATCTTCCTCGCGGGCGAAACTTCCGATGGAGTAGGCGCAGCGGAGAGAAAAACTGTAAGTCTTGGCCAAATCGTTCCAGAGTTGCTCCAACCGGATGGCAGCGTCGGGCTTTCCCTCGGCCCAGAGCAAGCTGACCATTTCGCCGAAGGCGACGACGCGCGAATTCCCGCCGTGCGACGCGTCTTTCGCGTGTGCTACGCAGCCGCCAATCAGTTCGCTGAAGCGCGCGGAGTCCGGCCAGCCATCCACGGTGAATTTTGCCAGGGTCTCGGCGGCGTCCAGGAGAATGAAGCGGCCTTGCCGTATGGGCGCCATCGTATCCAAACCGCGAGCGTGCAAGGCCTGGGTCAGCGCCTCGCTGTGAGGCTTGGTCGCGATCACGATCGCGGAGCCGCCGGTGCCGAGGGCGGTCGAGACCAACCGAGTCAGCGCGGCGACCAGTGACTGATCTTCCGCGTAGAACTGAACGGTATGCCCGCAAGATTCGTCCTCGCCCAAAAATGCGGCAGGCCCGGGA
>JABCZK010000031.1 GCA_013289695.1 Acidobacteriota bacterium | reverse complement strand
ATACTCCTAGTGGAGCACCGGACCGCGGCGGCGCGCGCGCTCGCGCGCGCTCGACCGGAGTGGGGCAAGGTCGTGCCTTGCGCTGGCCACTGCGGGCCGCTCAGGAAAGTCGGCTGCTGTTGCATGAATGCTTTCCTCACCCGATGCTTACCTTACTCAAAATTTGGATTACCGACCGGCGGATTTTCCGCGGCTCGGGCACAAAAACTGCTGATTTCTTTGCACTGCTAGTGGCGAGGGCTCAATTGACGAACCGCCGCATGCGGACGTTCATCACCAGACCCAATGCCAAAAAAACAAACGCGGTGGAAGAACCGCCGTAGCTCATTAATGGCAACGGTATGCCCGTTACCGGCATGTAGCCTATCACCATTGAAGCGTTAACCAGAACGTGGAAGCCCAAAATTGCCGTGACTCCCATCACCACGTACATCCCTGCACGATCTTTGGCCTTCTGCGCGTTATCCACCAGCCGCAGAATCAGACCCAAATACAACAGCAACACCACGCAAACTCCGATGAACCCCTGTTCCTCGGCCAGCGCCGCCAGTATGAAATCGGAATAGCGGACGGGCACAAAGCCCAATTGATTCTGGCTGCCTTTGCCGAATCCTTTGCCCCAGAACCCACCCGATCCTACCGCAATTTCCGACTGCAAAATCTGATATCCGGCGCCACGCTGATCTTCTTCCGGATGCAGAAAAGTTTCGATCCGCTGCTGCTGGTAGGCCTTCAAATGATGCCGCATGTTCCAGCCCACCGGGATCAGCAGCGCCACCAGAACCGCTCCGATGGCCATGTGCCGCCATTCAATCCCGGCGATGAAGGCTCCCACAATGGCCACTGGAATCAGCACCATCGCCGTTCCCAGGTCCGGCTGTTTCAAAATCAATGCCGCCGGAACGATGGTTAATGCGCCGACCTTCACCAGATCCCCCAGCGTCAGCCGGTCCGTGCGGACTTCGCTGAAGAAGCGTGCCAGCACAATGATTATAATCAACTTCATGAGCTCTGACACTTGCAAATTAAAAATACCGCCCATGGAGATCCAGCGCTTCGCACCCAGATGCGTCGAGCCGATCACCATCACCACCAGCAGGCCCGCCACTCCGCAAATATAAAGGATGGGCGCCTGGTCCAGCAAACTGTGGTAATCGATCCGTGAAATGACGAACATCCCCGCGATGCCGATACCCAGCCAGGTCAGCTGTCTCCACTGCATCCCGGCCATCGCGCTGGCGTGCGTGGACGAATAAATTTCCATCACGCCCAGGCCGCAGATCGTCGCTACGATCGCCAGCAAAGTCCAATCGAAATCCTGCACGCGCGTCCGGTCTTTCACGGGTGCTGGCCTCCGACGGTCGCGACGAGCGGGTGGCTCGCATACGGTTGCGCGGGACCCTCGGCGCCGGCCTGCTGCTGCTGGCGCGCCGCTTTCTTGTCGTAATACAACTTCACGACGTCACGCACTACCGGGCCTGCGGCCTCGCCGCCGTGTTCCAGCGTGTCTTGCACGATCGCGGCGACCACAATTTCCGGATTGCGCCGCGGCGCGAAGCCTACGAACCAGCCATCCATCTTCTTCGTGCCCAGGCGATTGGCGGCGTCGTAGCTCATCAGCTGCGCGGTGCCGGACTTTCCGCAAAAATCCACGTTCTGCAGCCGCAAATGATATCCGGTTCCGCCGCCCTCGTTCACCACGCCGTACAGGCCTTGCGTGACCGTTTCCACGGTGCTGTCGGAAAGCTGGAAATGTTCGGTCTTCATGTTCGTCGCATTTTTCAGGAAGTGCGGCTGCACCAGCGTGCCGCCGCTGGCGACGGCAGCCGCCATGCGCGCCAGTTGGATTGGCGTCACCGTGACCGCGCCTTGCCCGACGGCCACGGAAATCGTCTCCCCGGCGTACCACTTGTGGTGATAGACGCGCTCGACCCACGCTTCCGAAGGCATCAGCCCCGGTTCTTCGCTGGGCAAATCAACACCCGTGCGCCTGCCGAAACCCAGTCCCGAGCCGTAGTAGGAGATAGCGTCAATGCCCAGCAGCTTGCCGACGTTGTAAAAAAATACGTCGCAGGAATCCACGATCGCCTGATGCAGGCCCACGGTTCCGTGTCCCAGTGGACGCCAGCAGTGAAACTCGCGGCCGTAAAAGTTCGCGTGGCCCGGGCAATAGACGGTGAACGAAGCGGGAATCGCCTTCGATTCGAGCATCGCCGCCGCCATCACAATCTTGAAAACGGAACCCGGTGCAAGCTGCGCCTGAATCGCGCGATTCAGCAGGGGCGTATGCTTATCGGTATTCAACTTCGCCCATTCGTCTTGCGGGATGCGCACGGCAAAATCGTTCGGGTTGAAGGTGGGCCTGCTGACCATCGCCAGGATTTCACCGGTTCGCGCATCCATGGCCACCACCGCGCCCTCTTTGCCCGCCATGTCCGCTTCCGCCACCGCTTGCAAATCGTAATCAATCGTTAGTTGTATCGGCTTTCCGGGAATGGATTCGATGTCGTCGAGCGTGCGCACCACTTTGCCGACGCTATTCACCACCACGCGCCGCATGCCATCGGTGCCCTCGAGCTGGTCGTTGTATTCGCGCTCCAGGCCTGCTTTTCCGACGATGTCGCCGGGCCGATAATGCCCGTCGCTATCTTCTAATTGTTGCGCGGAAACTTCGCCGACGTAACCAACCGCGTTGGCCAGCATTTCATCATGCTGATAGCGGCGGCGCTGCACCATCAGCAATTCCAGCAGCGGCAAATCGGCGCGGTGCGATTCCACGAATGCAATGTCCGCCTGCGTTGCCGCGGGCTTGATCACCACCGGCTGAAATTTCGGCTCGTTCTTGGCAATGTCCAGCGCCTGTTGCAAATCTTCGTGGCTGATCCCCAGCCCCTCTTCAATTTGCGGCAGGCTTTTCCCCAGCGACTTGGGATCATCGCGCAGCAGCAAAATGCTGAACGAAGGATAGCTGTCCACCAGCACGCGGCCTTCGCGATCCAGCATAGCGCCGCGCGGCGCAATGATGGGAATCGAGCGCGTCTGGTTGCGGTCCGCCAGGTCCGCAAAATGCCCGGACCGAACCACTTGCAGCTTCCAGAATCCGACCATCAGCAGCACCACAAAAATCACCGACAAATAGGAAACCAGCGCAAGGCGGCCCTGGGGGATTTTCTGGTCGTTAACGTTCCAAGATGGCAAGGAAATTCCTGCTCCCGCGCGGGGTCCTGCTCGGCCCAGGTGCGCTTACATGCTTCGAGTTCGCAATCGAATCGAAGTGCTAACTACGCTATCACCCGCGGCGCAGCGCCTGCAAGTTGCGCATGTCCATTCGGTCAACTGGCCATACGGATGGGTTTCGCCTTTACGTTGCTCTCGCCGTTACAACGCTCTCGCCATCAGATCGCTCCTGCCGTTGCGTTGCATTCGCGTTTGACGCAGGGAAGGCCTTCCGACCGCCGCCACACACGATTCCAGCCGGACGCAATGCGCTTGACTTGGATTAGGTTGAAATCCACGCCGCTGAAACCGAAACTCTGGTTCACGGCGGCGATTCGGCTGGCGCTTCTAGCGCCAACGATTTTATTGTCGGGACATTTGCGCGCCGTCCACGCCTCTGAGCGTCACCGCTTCCACGGTAGGCCGCCCGCAACAAACGCAGCAACTCAGCATCGTTCCTTAAGCCCTAAAAAACACCAGAAGCCACCTGGCTCGGTGTTGTACGGCACACCCTCAGTCAAATCGAGGGCCGGATGAACGGTGTATGATCGTGCCCTGGCTAAGCACTCGAACACATCTGGCAGGCGGAAGCAGCCAACGACTTTGCCTCGTTGTTGGCTCGCGTCCGTGCCGGCGCGCAGGTCGTCATTGAGAACGGCAAGCGCCCCGTGGCCATCCTTCACGCCGCCGACGCAGTCGGCCGCAGCATCTCCGAGTGCATCGCACTAGCCAAAGCCCACGAAGCGGAAACCGGCAAAGCCCCGTCCTCGATTCCGATTTCGCCAAAGACGTAGAAGAAATCCTTAGCCGCCGCAAGCCGTGGAACCCGCCAGCGTGGGAATCGACCTCGACTGCAGCGTCGTGATCGCTGCCGAACGCAGAGGCCGCACTGCCCGACAGATCCTGGAACAAGTGAATGCGGCTCACGGCGAGGTCGAAATCGGTCTATCGGCAGTAACCATCGCCGAGTTGACGCATGGAGCGTATCGCACCAAGACCCAGGCCCCGCAGCAGCGACGGCTGGAATTCATCGAGCGGCTTTCAAGTGATGTGCCAGTGCATCCGCTAAGGTTCGAGGTTCGACGTCCGCCTAGGCGCATCGCAGGTCAGCAGGAGGCATTGGGTATCCAGTTCGCGTTTGCGGACCTGCTGATTGGCGCCACCGTGTTGCACCTTGGCTTTGTTGTTGCGACGCTGAACCTTCGCGATTTTCAGAAAATCCCCGGCCTGTCCGTGATCCAATTCTGAACGATGGATGGGCGAGCGAACCACTTAGGCGGGAGCGAGAGTTTGTGAAGCCGATTGATTCCTACCGCGGCTGCAAGAAAGCCGCAGTCGCTCCTGGCGATCTCGCTCCTTCCCGAAAAACCTGGTAGGCTGAAAAAAGCCCGATGGGTTCCAGCGAAACGAATCAGGAACCCTTGCGCAAGCGATCCAGCAACGCGAACAGCGGCACGGCGAACGCCGCGGTGACCAGCGAATCCAGAAAAAGCCGCAGCGTGAACAGCGGCGCCGAATGGTTCAATAGCACGCGCTGCGTGATCGCCAGCACGATCTGGTGAAAATGGAAAAGAAAGAAGACCAGCCCGAAGCGGCTCAGCGGGTGTTCCGTGTCAACTCGCCCGCCGACCGAAGACGCCAGATAGCCCACCATGGTTTTGGCGATCCCATACATCCCGATCGGATTGTCGTGGCTCAGCGCGTCCTGCAGAATCCCGATTGTGCCTCCCAGAAATAATCCCGTCACCGGATTTCTGCGGCTCACACCGAAATAAATCGTGACCAAGAGCGGCAGGTCAATTAGTTCCGACCATCGCCCGTATTTGTGCAGGAACGCCTGGAACACCAGGGCCAGCAGGCACACGGCCAGAACCGCCCCGCCGTAGAATTTGTGCACTTCCACATTGGGGTCCGATCGCTCGCCGACATTTAGCATGTACGCCATCTCATTGCGGAGCTGCAGAAGGATTCGCCGCCGCCGTTTTCGCGGGCGCGCCGCTGGCCGCAGCCGCGCTTGCGGGAACTTCCGGCTTCTTGAACACCACTTCTTGCTGCGACAGCAGCACCAGTACCTCTTCCAGCCGATCGAGGCGCGCGCTCGGTTGCACGCGAATCACCTGAAACGGGCTGCCGGGCTTGCAGCTTTCCACCGTTCCGATCGGAAAATCCTTCGGGAAAATGCGATCCTCACCCGAAGTGACGATCGCGTCGCCAGCCTGCACTTTTTCGTCGTTCACCACGTAGTCCATGCGCGGCTCGGGATCTCCGCTTCCTCTCACGACTCCGTGCGTCCGCGTCGCGCTGAACAGCGCTCCCACTCCGCTGTCCTTATCATTGATCAGCAGCACCTGCGCGGTGTCCGGCAGCACTTCCACGATCTTGCCGACGATCCCGTCCGGCGTCACCACGCCCATGTTCATCCGCAGGCGATCGTGCTCTCCGCGATTGATGAACAGCGTGTGCGAAGTGGGATCCGCGCTGGACCCGATCACCTGTGCCGCCAGCATGGAGGCTTCGGCGTGCGCGTTGCGGAAATTCAGCACCGTGCTCAGGCGCTGGGCTTGGGCAGCCTGGCTTTCCAGCTCGCGATTGCGCAAGCGCAGCTGGTCCAGCTCGATGCGCATGCGCTCATTTTCAGCGCGCGCGTTGCGCAGCCCTACGTAGCCACCCCACGCGCCGCCAACCTTGGAGAAACTCCAGGTACCGGCGCGCTCCAGCGGCGTCACCAGCGCCACCGCCCAGTAGCGTATCAGGCGCACGTCGTGCTCGCCCTTGACCTGAAACGCCAGCAGCATTACCTGCGCCACCACCACGATGGCTAGCAACGCAAGCGGCCGATGTCGGGAATAGGTGTCAATCATGTTTTCTGCTTCCTAACTCAGCCGCTATACAGTTTGCGGAAAACTTCCAGGCTTCGTTTTTGACTTGGTAGCGGCCAGCTTTAGCTGGGCGCCTTTGCCTGTGAATTGGTATGTGACTTTGAATCTGCTTATGATCTTGTAGCGGCCGCCAGCTTTTTAGGCGGGCGTCTTTGACCTTGCCTGCCTCTCCACACGCGCTACCACCCGCGGGCTTCAATCAATCGAAACCAGCCGCAACAACCGGAAATCGCTCAGCATCTTCCCGGTGCCAAGCACCACCGACGCCAGCGGATCGTCCGCGATGGAAACTGGCAAACCGGTTTCCTCGCGAATACGCTTATCCAGATTCTTAATGAGCGCGCCGCCACCAGTTAGCACAATCCCGCGGTCGCTGATGTCCGCGGAAAGCTCCGGCGGCGTGCGTTCCAGCGCCACGCGAATGGCGTTCAAAATCGTGGAGATGCACTCGGAAAGCGCTTCGCGAATTTCGCTGTCATCAATCGTTACGGTGCGCGGCACCCCTTCAATCAGGTTGCGCCCTTTCACTTCCAGCGTCAGCGGTTTTTCCAGCGGATAGGCCGAGCCAATCTCGATCTTGATTTGTTCCGCGGTGCGTTCGCCGACCAGCAGGTTGTATTTCCGCTTCAGGTAGTGCATCACGGCTTCATCCATTTCATTTCCAGCCACGCGCACCGAACGCGAATAGACGATCCCGCTCATGGAAATCACCGCAATGTCCGTCGTCCCGCCGCCGATATCCACTACCATGTTGCCCGAAGGCTCTTCGATCGGCAGCCCGGCGCCAATCGCCGCGGCCATGGCCTGCTCCACTAGATAAACTTCACTTGCGCGCGCGCGATACGCCGAATCCTGCACCGCGCGTTTTTCCACCGGCGTGATTTCGCTGGGCACGCCGATTACGATGCGCGGATGCACCAGCACGCGGCGGTTGTGCGCTTTCTGAATGAAGTAGGTGAGCATCTTTTCCGTCACCTTGAAGTCCGCGATCACGCCGTCCTTCATCGGCTTGATGGCCACCACGTTGCCAGGCGTGCGGCCCAGCATTTCCTTCGCTTCACGGCCCACCGCCACTACCTCGCCGCTGTTCTTATTGATGGCTACGATGGAAGGCTCGTTCACCACGATGCCCTTGCCCCGCGCGAATACCAGCGTATTGGCGGTGCCCAGATCGATAGCCAGGTCCGATGAGAACAGGCTGAAAACCGACCGCATGTTGTAGCTGTTTTTCGTCACGTCTTGCTTCCCCCAGGATCCGCTTCCGCGCCGTTGCGGCGACGAGTTATTTTGCCGGTCTTCGATTCGTGCTGCGCATGCCCTCGGAACATGCCTGCTGTTTAAGGAATCACCACTTCGACGCGCTTCGTGGCAGTTCCGCCGCGCCGGTTCTGCCCCGTGAGAATGATTTCATGACTGCCCTTGGTCATCGCCTGTAGAAAATGGCGGAAATGTCCGTCCCCCTGAATGCTGGCCACTTGCTCCCCATTAATAATCAGCGCGGCCCCCGGTTCGGTTCGGCCAATCACTTCGACCACGTTGCCATTCAGCTCGGTGGAGTCCACTTCCAGCAACATCTCTTGCTCTTTGCCATGCACCACCAGAATGAACTTGAAAGGATCACTGACGTCGCTGCTCTTGTTGTCTAAGTCAATCGCCCGTACGCGCCAGAAATAATCGCCGGGATCGAGCCCCGTGATCTCCACGCTTTCACTCGAAAGTCTCTTGTCCATCACCACGTGATTGAAAGCTGCCGTGGTACTAATCTGGAATTGATAGGATTTCGCGGTCGCCACCGCATTCCAGGCGAAATGCACCGGATCGTGCTTCGGATCATTCACCGTGATGGGCTGCAAGTTCAGCGGCTGCACCAATTCCGGCGGCGCCAGCACTTGTGACTTCGTCATTTGGCCGCCCGTGGGGAACGTCACTTTCTCGAATTGGCCGATATCCATGTGTTCGCTGCCGCGATTCAGTTCCGCGCTACCGGAAGCAACCGTGATCTCCTGCTGCTTGGTTCCCGGATCGCTGCGCACTGCCGCGCGCGTATTCGCCTGCAACGACGCCACCGCATTCTCGAACGAAACCTCGGCCTTCGATCCCGGAACTTCCCACGTTCCAGTTGCCAAATCCACCTGACCGGAAGAGATGTGCACGCCCACCGACGACGCGCGATCGTGTTCCACCAGATTTTCTTCCACGGTCACCAGCGTATCGCCCTTTACCGTGTACTGCGTTCCGTCGGCGAAGGCGATACGCGCCACTCCCTCCGGACCCGTTTGCACCAAGTCCCCTTTATCCAGCGTCAATTGGTAGTCGGCGCTCGCCCAGGTTACTGAGTTTACTTTCTTCACTTGCACCTTGCCGTCCAGGTTGACGAACCGCGCCTGCTTCGCGCTGATCGTCGCCACCCCAGTTTCAGGTCGAGCAATCGTCTCCGATATGTGCCGCGCCATGCTGGCGATCGCATCCGGGAAAACCAGATAGGTCGTCGAACCGATGATGGCGGCAATCACAATCACATACAGGGCCACGGTCTTATAAGTGACGGTGTGCCAGTACACCTCGACGCGCGATACTTTCTGTTTCCCCTGCGTTGTTAGTTTGCCGTCAGTCATGTTATTTTTGGGGCTAATTTAGAAATCTAGCACACGGGTATAGGCCATACAACTCGGCGGGGAAACAGTTGCGAAACTGCTACCCCCTATGATTCCAATCGGTTAACGGCGGATAAGCGCTGCTCGTACGCCCACAGTCCTGGTACCGCCGTCGCGCCATTTTGGAGGTTGACCCCGGCCCCGCAATTTAGCGAGACTAAGATGTTCGGGGCGGTTCCTTCCTGGTCCCTGCACCCTGCCGCGAACAGATTTCATGGCGCCCACCCCAAGACTGGGAAGACCATTGCCATGCGAGGAATTTAATTATGAACGAAATGATCGGCGAACTTCTGCCACCCATGCGTTTGATGTTGACGCCAGGTCCTTCCAATATGGACGCGCGCGTGTACCGCGCCCTCAGCACTCCTCTCGTGGGCCACATGGATCCCTGGTTCATTGAAATGATGGGCGACGTGCAGGCCTTGCTGCGGCGCGTTTTCCAAACGCAGAATCGCATCACCTTTCCGATTTCCGCGTCCGGTTCGGGCGGCATCGAAGCCGCGGTGCTGAATCCGCTCGAAGAAGGCGACGAGTGCATCGTCTGCAGCAACGGATGGTTTTCCGAACGCATGGCGGTGATCGCCGAACGCAGCCCGTCCGTAAAGGTGATTCGCGTCGAGGCGCCCTACGGAAAGACCGTCGACCCGGAAGAGGTGCGCCGCGCGGGCAAAGGCAAGAAAATCAAATTCGTCGGCTTGGCGCATGGCGAAACTTCCAGCGGCGTGGCGCAGCGGCTCGGCGATTTCCGCAAAGTGGCGGACGAGCTCGGCGCTCTGCTGGTCGTGGACGCAGTGGCCACTCTGGCGGGTATGCCGCTCGACATTGACCGCGAAAAAATTGATATCTGCTTCAGCGGTTCGCAAAAGGCCATCAGCGCGCCCCCAGGCATGTCGCCCATCACGGTAAACACGCGTGTGGAAGAATTGATGCGCGCGCGCAAGACCCCCGTGGCCAGCTGGTATTTCGATTTCACGCCGATCATGACCATGTGGGGCGGCGAACGCACCTACCATCACACTCCGCCGATCTCCCTGATTTACGGCATGCGCGAAGCGTTGCGTCTGGTGCTCGAAGAGGGCCTGGAAGCGCGCTGGGAACGCCATCGCAACAATCAACAGGCGCTGGTGGCCGGTCTTGAAGCCATGGGTCTGGAAATGCTGGTCCCCAATCCCGCCGATCGCCTGATCACGGTGACGAGCGTGAAAATTCCCGCGGGAATTGACGACCGCAAAGTGCGCCTGCAATTACTCGACGAATTCAATATTGAAATCGCCGGCGGCTTTGGTCCGGTGAAGGGAAAAATCTGGCGCGTGGGATTAATGGGCTATTCCAGCCAGAATACCAACGTGCTCTTGTTCCTCGCCGCGTTTGAAAAAGTGTTGTTGGATCGCGGAATGCGCGTTCCGGCCGGGGCGGGAGTGGCCGCCGCGATTCGCAGTTATCAGCAAGTAGGGCAGAATGCGGTAGCCGGCGCAAGAAAGTAATCACGGCGCCGTACTTCGCGCCCGCAAGCAAAAAGCACCGGGGAATTTATGGCCAAGTCCGAAGTAGCGTGGATTCCGAATCTCGGCGCGATGAGCGATTTCATCGGCGCGTTCGACGTGCCCTCGAAAGTAACGGATTACGTCTACCGTTGCCGTTTCTCGCATTGCTGGAATGGCATCGCGACGCGCCACGCCGACACCATGGATTGCAAATTCTTCGTGGACGGCCGGGGCGTCGTGCTCGGCCTCGCGCATCCTGGTTTCGTCGAATTTCAAGGCCGCGCCGGACGCGACCTGAGCGATCGCGAAGCCAGTTACGTGGGCGCCGAATATCTCCGCGAGCGCCTGGAACAGGAAGACGAACACTCTCTCTACGACGTTTCGACCGCTGACGTCACCCGCATCATCCAGAAACTCGGCATCCGCTGAGCCGGCCGCAATCCGCAGCTACTGTTTTGCCGGCGCCGTGAAATCTTTTTTCGCGAGAGACCGAATATAGATCACCACATTCCAGATTTCCTCGGGCTTGCTGCGCTCGCCCTCGCCGGTCATCTCGCCTTTTCCATTCTTGATGATGTAGAACAGGTCTCCGTCGGTCATGTCCTTCAGCGACGCCGGATCGCGATAATCGGCCAGCTTCAATTTCATATCGGTCGCAAGGTCACCCTTGCCGTCGCCGTCTTTCCCATGGCACATCGCGCAGTCAAAACCGTAAGTTTTCTTTCCCGCTGCCAGCGATGCCGGTGTGGACTTTACGGGATTGGGGAGTTTCGATGCCTCGGGTGGGATCTTGTACTCGGCCGCAGTGCCCGCCCCGGGCGCCTTCTGCTCTTGTCGAGCGGAAACTGCGCAGCACAACAGCACCAGCGCCGCGACAACGCGAACGGCTATCCGCATGGGGCCTCCACAATGCATACACATGAAATGGGTGAAGGCGCATTCTACTCCCGAGCCGGGAGTCCAGCGCAAGATTTCTTCGCGCAGTTCCAGTCGTGCGCTCAGGCGTCGGAGAGCGACTCGCCAAAACCCGGCTCTTCATTCTTCAGTTCGCCGGCTTCCAATATCTCCCCGCAATCCAGGCATTCCAGGTACTGCGCATCTTCATCCTTGGCGATGAGCTGCGTTCGCTGGTGCTGGCAGGAAGGATCGGGTGTTGACATCATGGTTCCGCGAATCTAGGCGCATCATATCACTTGCGAGTCACGCAAGTGGGCTTCCGTGGCAGTTGACAAACGCGCCGATTGAAACTATCAGTCTTCTGGCAGTCTCCTGGCGGCCCGGAGAAAAGAGACATCCTTTGAGCGCAGAACAAACCACGCAGAAACGTCTCGGCACGCTGCTTTTCTACGGCATCGTCGCGATCTTGGCGTACTTCGTGTTCCTGGTCTTCCAGCCTTTCCTGCCGGCGCTGGCCTGGGCCATCGTTATCGTCGTCGTCTCCTACCCAGCCTACCTGCGGCTCGCGCGCCGCTTCCAGCCCTCGCTAGCCGCCTTGATTTGCACAGTCGGAATCACGGTGATCCTGATCGTTCCGGCGCTGCTGGGCATGGCCGCCTTCGTGCACCAGGGCGTGCAGGCCGTGCAGACCCTGCAACTGCAAATCCAGAACGGGCACTTCGATTGGATGAACCGTGCGTGGCTCGATTTGCAATCGCGCTTTCCCGATAACGACGCCACCAGCCTAGCTACACTCCTCAGCCGCTACGCCGATGAGGCGGCGGCCTACATTGCCGCGCGGCTCGGCACACTGTTGAAAAATACTGCGCTGTTTCTGTTTCATCTCAGCGTCACCCTGCTCGCGATGTTTTATCTCTATCGCGATGGCCCATCATTCATGGCCAGGGTGCGGGAGATCTTGCCGTTTGATTCAACGCATAGCGATCGCATGATTCGCGAAGCCAACGATCTGATTTTCGCCAGTGTGGTCTCCAGCCTGGTGGCCGCCGCCGCTCATGGCATTTTGGGAGGAGTGGCTTTCGGCCTGGCCGGAATCACCGCTCCCGTATTTTGGGGCGTCATGATGGGATTTTTCTCGCTGGTGCCGGTCGTGGGCTCCGCGCTCATCTGGGCGCCGGCGGCGATCAGTCTGATCGCGGACGGGCACATCTCCGCCGGGATTCTGGTAGCCTTGTTCTGTAGCGTAATCGTCGGATTGGTGGACAACGTCCTTCGTCCCTGGGTGATCAGCGGGCGCGCGGAGATGGGCGGCCTGGTGGTATTCATCAGCGTGCTTGGCGGCATCAGCGTTTTCGGTTTGCTGGGCGTGGTCGTCGGACCGATTGTGGTGGCCACCGGGGCCAGTCTGCTGGACCTCTATGCGCCTAGCTCACCAGCTGGAAACATCGGAGCGCAACCGCATGGGAAGAAAAAGCCCGCCGTGCTAGAGTAACGCCCTTCGGACGTACGCATGAGCAAGAACTCCAAACCAAAAGTCGCGGCAGCAAAACATGCCGGTCCAAAACACGCCACTCTGCCGCCGGAAAAACTTTGCTGGCGCTGCGATCCCGCCACCATTCCGTTTGAGACCACCGCCGAAGTGCCTCCTTCTTCCGGTGATCCCGGGCAGGAACGCGCTCTGCGCGCCTTGCGCATGGGCGTCGAATTGACCGCTCCCGGCTATAACCTTTTCGTTTGCGGACTTTCCGGCACCAGCCGCGGCGGCATGATCGTGCGCATGATCGAAGGACTTCACCCGCAAAGCGAGCCGGCTCCCGATCGCGCCTACGTGAATAATTTCAAGAACGCCGACCGGCCACGGCTCTTGACTCTCCCGCGCGGCCAAGCCAACGCCTTCAAGAAAGAAGTCGAGTCCGGAATAGACTTTCTGCGCCGCCGCATTCCCCAGGTGTTCGAAGGAGAACCCTTCCAGCGCCAGAAAACGCGCATCGTCGAGCGCTTCACCGTCCGCGAAAAAGAATTGATGGACGATTTCACGCGCCGCATCGCCCGCGAACAATTCGCGCTCGGCCGCATGCAAGTTGGCGCGGTGGCCCTGCCGGAAATTTTCCCCGTGCTCGATGGCGCGATGGTCCCCATCGAAGAAATCCCCAAGCTGGTGCAGGAAGGCAAGCTCGAAAGCGTCGCTGCCGAAGAACTCGAGCGCAAGTACGATCAGTTTCGCCAGGAATTCACAGTCGTGTACCGCAAGACTCTTTCGCTATCCCGCGAGCTCGCCAGCGAAATGAGTTACCTCGAGCAGGAAGCCGCCTCCGTGCTGGTGGACGGCGTCATCGAAGAACTGAAGGAAAAATATCCCAGCACGCAAATCGCGGAATATCTGGAAGAAGTTCGCCACCACATTCTCGATAATCTCGAACCGTTCAAGGAGCGCGAGGGCGAAGAAGACCAGCCACCTTCTGAAGGTGGCGGCGGCCCGCGCGTGGAGCGGCAGGAGCGCGACCCTTTCCGCGTCTACGGCGTGAACGTGATTCTCGCCCACGGCGAACGCGAACAATGCCCGGTAATTTTCGAAACCATCCCCACCTACGCGAATATGTTCGGCACGATTCATCGCAGCTACGATTCGCGCGGCGGCTGGAACTCCGATTTCATGGATCTGCGCGGCGGCTCGCTGCTGCGCGCCGATGGCGGCTTCCTGGTGATGTACGCGCTCGATACCCTCACGGAAACAGGTGTCTGGCGCACCCTCAAGCGCACCCTGAATCACGGCAAGCTCGAAATTCAGCCCGTGGACGTGTTTTTCCCGTTCAGCCCCGCGGCTCTGAAGCCCGAACCGATTGACGTCCATGTGAAAATCATCCTCATCGGCGACCGCGACATGTACGAGCTGCTCTACGATTTCGAGGAAGACTTCAAGAAGATTTTCAAAGTACGCGTGGAATTCGACGAAGAAATGAAGTGGAGCGACGAAGTCATCCGCCAGTACGCCGGCCGCCTGCGCAAGATTTCCGACGACGAGCGCCTCTATCCCTTCGATCGCACCGCGTTTGCCGCGATTCTCGAACACGGCGTGCGCCTCGCCGGCCGCCGCGGAAAAATCACCACGCGTTTTTTCGATCTGGCCGACCTCGCGCGCGAATCCTCCTACGTCGCGCGCAACGAAAATCAATCGGTGGTCACCGCCGCGCATGTGCGCCGCGCCCTCGATTCCAAAATCGAGCGCCACAATCTCACCGAATCGAAAATCCGCGAAATGATCGAGCAGAATCTCCTGTTTATTGACACTACCGGAACCCGCGTCGGCCAAGTCAACGGCCTCAGCGTCATGGAAATCGGCGGTTACGCTTTCGGCAAGCCCGTGCGCATCACCGCCTCCGCTTCACCCGGAAAAGTCGGCATCATCAATATCGAGCGCGAATCAAACCTCAGCGGCCGCTTCCACGACAAAGGCGTGCACATCATCTCCGGCTATATGCGTCGCACCTTCGCGCAGGATAAGCCCCTGGCGCTTTCTGCCAGCCTCTGCTTCGAACAATCCTATTCCGGTGTGGACGGCGATAGCGCCAGCTCCACCGAAATTTATGCGCTGCTCTCGGCGCTTTCCGGCGTTCCCATCCGCCAGGAACTCGCGGTCACCGGCTCGGTGAATCAACAGGGAGACATCCAGCCCATCGGCGGGGTGAACCAGAAAATCGAAGGCTTCTACGACATTTGCAAGCTGAAAGGCCTAACCGGAAATCAAGGCGTCCTGATCCCTTCGGAAAACGTGGACGACCTGATGCTCCGCGAAGAAGTGATCGAAGCCGTAGCCAAAGGCCAGTTCCATCTCTATCCCGTAGCCAGCGTCGAACAAGGCATCGAAATTCTCACCGGCCGCCACGCCGGTAAGCGCCTGGCCACCGGAAAACACGAGCCCGACTCCGTCTTCAGCAAAGTGGACGCCCGTCTCCACGAAATGGCCATAACCCTGCGCAAGTTTGACTGAAAGCCATCTCATAGATAGTGGACTTGGAAGGGCGGGGCTTCAGCCCCGCCGTCAAGCTCAGTAAGGAGAAGGGCTCAAGCCCCTGAAGCCGCGCCTCGCTCAACATCGATCCGTCGGCTTCTAGAAGTGGCTCGCAACGTTCTGCGCCAATAACGGATCCTGCTTCATCGCGGCCTTCGCCTTCGCGGCATGCTCTGGATAATCCTGCTTCGAATTCTCGGTGGTTATCAACGCCGCTGCGAATTCCATTTCCGCATCGCTACCCCGCATGCTGATTGCTTGCTTCACCAACGCATAGCCGTCCAACCCCGCCGCCGGGTTCATCCGTTCCCCACGATTCTTGCCGCCGCGCGACATCCGGAAAGTCATCTCCAACTGCCGGTAAGTTTCGATCAAGTATCCGTAGTCGAAAGCCGCCATGGCGTCGCGTTCGTCGCTCGTTGCGCGCGCCGCCAGCCCAGTAAGCAACTCCCTCGCCACCGCCGCGTTCTTCTGGCTGTAAAGCGCGGCCCGGCGCATCGTCTCCATCCGTACCAGCACCGGCGCATCAGGCCTCAGCAACGCCAAAGTGTCCGTAACCAAATGATTGACGTCGTAGCTTTCCTCCCCAGAAAGATTCCAAGTCGTGCTCGTCCATGGCAACGATGGCGCCGAACCGATATTGATCGGGTGGCAAACCAGCGGCGGCCCCGCGAACACTGGCGCGGCAAGCAACGCAATCGCCGCAAGGGTTTTCGTCGAGTTCTGCATCGCAATGGAAATGTGGCGTTTCATTTGCGTCTCCTTGCAGGGTGAACTTTTCTTCCTGCACTTGGAAAGACGTGTAAACGAAGCGCGCTGTTAACAACCAGGAACGCCAGCCATGAAATTCGCCGCCGCAATTATTCTTCAATCCGCGGGGGCCCCTGCAAACCCTTCTTCGGATGCCCCAGCCCGAGTTTGTCCCACCACGGACTCAGGTCATCGCCGTCCACCGCATTCTGCCGCGTCACGCCCGCAGGCGGAGGAAGCAGCGCGGCCAAACGATCGTAGAGGCGGCCGCGGTCCTGCGCATCCACCCGTCGGAATAGATTCAGCAAAGTAAACGCATCGCGCGGCCGCGCCTCCGCGAGCAAAATCGTCAACGCTTCCGTACGAGCCTGCGAATTCTCCACGTCAAAATTCACAATCTCAAGCGCTTCGCGAAATCGCTCGCTCGCGTCCTCGAAGTACGGCGCTCCCGGACCGATTCCCGGACGCGATTCCGCCGCCGCCCCCGCGGGAACGAGCGACTGCCGAAAACCATGCTGCAAATCCACCCAGCCAACGGTCACATGCAGAATGCTTACGTCCGCATCGGTCACCTGCAACGTGTAAGCGCAACCCATATCCATCGCGTACGCGCCAGGAGTGCGCACCAGGAACACGTAGGGCGGAGCCGTCACCGTTGCGCGAATGGTTCCCTGGATCAGGCGAATCTGTTGTTGGGTCGCATTTGCTTGCAGCAGCTCGAGGCGTGCGTTCGGCTCCACTTCGATTTCGCCCAGGCCATCCACCTGCAGCTGCACGCGCGATGAGCCGTCGGTTTCGAGGCTTTGGCCGATTTTCCAAATCTCGTTCCGCTCTGCGTTGCTACCTGCAATGCGCGGTGAACCTTCCAGTGCAACTATTGTCCAGGCCGCGCGGCCCTTCAGCGCCCGCAGCAGCCAGATGCTCCCCAGAAGCAGCACAACCGCGGCAGCAGCGCGCCACCAACCCGCCCACCGCGAGCGCGTACGCAGGGGAGCACTCGCAGCAGCAGGGAACTCGAATTCCGCTGCTCTCGGCCGAAAACGCCCGAGCAAGCGTTCCAGACGCTCCACTTCCGGATCGCGCGGTCCCGAACCATCCCAAAGATATTCGTCATTCATGAGTCGCGCTCTTCCCCAGCTTTTCTCGCAGCTGCTTCATCCCGCGATGCAAATTCACGCGCACCGAAGCTGGCGTTAGCCCGGTCCGCGCCGCAATTTCCGGCCCGGTCATTCCCTCGACCAATCGCAAAGTCAAAGTCTCGCGATAGGCCTCAGGCAAAGATTGGATCGCCGCCAGCGCAGCTCGCGCCTCCTGCTCATCGGGATCGTTCCTACCCGAGGTGTCCTGAAATTCTTCGGCAGAGCGCGGCCGGCGATGAAAATCGTTTGCGCGGTTCCGCGCAATCGCCAGCAGCCAACCCGCGAACGCCGTCGGCTCGCGCAAGCTGTCCAAGCGCCGCAACGCAATCAGGAATACGTCGTGGAGGAGGTCGTCAACTTCCGCATAAGGAACGTGCGCCAGCAGGACGCCGTGCACCATCCGGCTGTAGCGTTCGTAAAGTCCACCGAAAGCGTCACGATCGCCGCCGCGTGCCGCTTGCACCAGTTGCGCGTCTTGGGAAAAGTCCCCCATCGTGTGATTCGCTGGCATGGGAGCTTCGCGGATTAGCAGCACGCGGTCAAGAGTTGCAGCCACGCAAGATTGCCTCGCATAGAAGACGGGCCAGAGCGCGCAACTGTTATCCGTCCGTAATCACCTGCAGCCATGATCGTTGCAGTCCGATAGCCGCTTCTTCTGCGGCCCGATCCGGCAAGGCGCGGCGCGTCGCGCCGGAGCATTGCTCCGTGGATGAATTGCGCAGATTGCACTCGCAGATCAAACAGCTGGTGCGTTGCAGCAGGCTGGCCGGTAACCGCGGCCGGCCTCCGACCCGCCCGCGCAATCCTCGCCACTGCCCACCGCGCAGACCTCGAAGTCGTCGGGAGAATTTCGGTCTGAAGGAAAAAGTAGCGGGCCGCTAAACTCAAATCCGGCGGCGCATTTGCATCGACACGGTGATCGTCTGGCCCTTGCGGTCTATGAGCACCTTATATTGATAGCCGATCTGGCGAAACAGGTCGCGCACCGCTGAAAGCGTCAGGTCCGCCGCCGCGTCATCCCCAATTCCCGCGATCACATCCCCCGGCACAATTCCCGCCCGGGCCGCTGGCGTTCCCGGCTGCACGGCCACCACCTCAAACACCTTCAGATTCGGCCCCTTGGCGATGATCGAAAGCCCGCTCATGTCCTCGTTGGTGTCGTGATTCAACTGGACATTGGGATCCAGAATCACGCGTTGGTGCGGAAAATCGAAAATCACGGTAAACCGCCGCAGGAAATTGCTGCCGATGGCGCCGGCAATATTCTTGTCCGCTCCTGCTTTTGTTTTTTCCTGAGTGAAGTCGCCGACAATTTCTTCCAGCTGGTACGGACCAATCTGAAAGGTCTTCAGCCGGCCCAGAAATAACTTGGCGCCACCATCCACTTCCGGATAAGACGC
Source organism: Acidobacteriota bacterium (assembly GCA_013289695.1). Taxonomy (GTDB): domain Bacteria; phylum Acidobacteriota; class Terriglobia; order Acidiferrales; family UBA7541; genus Palsa-295. The sequence continues at coordinate 37,530 of JABCZK010000031.1, read as the reverse complement.
CGGTTCGCTCTTGAAATGCGCCGCGGAAATGCGCTCCGAGTCCGTGAACCCCCGGTAGAAAATCACTCCGGAATCAAGCGCGGTGTCCACCGCGAAATCCGCGGAAAGCGATCGGTGCCCGGACACCTCAAATTTCGCGCGAATCAGCGGCACCGGTCCGGCGAAAGTCAGCGGGAAGCTTTTCCCTTGCCCGGAGTAAGTGAAAACGCTGGGGTCGTACAACTGCACCGTCTGCCGGTGGTAATCAATTCCCACCACCACGCGATCGAAAAAATCCCGGCCCAGCGTGCCCTGATAGGGCTGCCCCACTTGCTGAGCAAAATCGTCGCGCGAAATCACCGGCAGCGTAATGACGGGAAGCTGCACCCCGGGCAACGCCAGCACCGCATATTGCAACGCGTTGCTCGCGGTGTCGCCAGCCACCTTGCGATCCACCGCACATTTTGCCGCCGCCGAATCCAGTTCAAAAAGAACCGGCTTGCCGCCGTTCAGGCGCACCGGCATGAAAATCAGGTTGCGCAGAAATACCGCCGGGATCTGCGCGGCATCGCCTGCAAAAGAGAAGCGCGCGGCAGTGGGGTCCTGCGGCGCTGCCGGAGGCGCGGGCTTAGCGCTCTGCTGTGCCGGTAGCGCGGGGCGCATGGCCCAGCCGCACAGCACGATGCAGCAAGCAACCAGGATTTTTGCACGGCGCCGATTCATCATCCCTCCCGTAACAGCTCCAAAATTCGCGATGCGAAAGCATTCCGAGCGTGCGCGCCGATTATACGAGCTATGGCCCCGGCGCGAGATATCCTGCGCGCGAAAATATCCGGTTGGCTTTCTTTCCCTCGGTCGCGAAAGGTTGGCCGTTGCCATCCAAGACCTGCACCGTCAGCGGATGGAATTGTCCATTGTGCTCCGGCGTGATCCCGAGCAGATATTGATGCCGTAGCGCCGCGGCAATCTGCTGATACATCGGCGCGAAGTCCTTCGCCGACTCCGGGAAAAATGCGCGGCCGCCGGTAATCGTTGCCAGCGCAATCAGCGCCTGATCTGCGTTGGCAAAGACTTGTGAATCATCTTTTGGCGGCGCGGTTGCTTTCTTCTTTTTATCCGGTGGGCGCCGCAGCCAACCGCCCAAGGCGACCGGAAAAATCACCACATCGCTTGCCCGCAGCTTTTGCATCAGCGCATCCCAACGCGCCTGTGACGACGAATCCAGCCCGGTCGTCAACAGCACCAGTGCTTTCTTGCCGCTCACCGGCGCGATCCAGTCGAGAACGGTAGATACCGACTCGTAGAAATTCAGTTCACCCATGCCCACGGAAAATTGAATTTGCCCCAGCGCCGCCAGCAAAGCATTTTTGTCCGGAGTAAAAGCCAGCACCGCGCGGGGCGCTTGGTCGTAGGTCACCAACCCCACCTGATCGTCCGGCGCGAGCCCGTCAAGCAGCGCGTAAGCGGCCGCGATGTGCTGATTCTGGATCAAGTACACCGCCGGACTTGTCTCCACCATCACCAGAATCTGCGCCGGCGTATCGGTGGGAGCAAAGAAAACAAGCGGCCGCTCGCTCCCGGCATCGAGAACACGAAAATTTTTCCGCTGCAGGCCGCTCACAAAATCGCCACTGGCGCTCAGCACGCTCACACCGATCTGCACCATCTCGGTGGTTACCTGCAGCGGCTGTTGAACATTACTGGCAGGTTGCTGTTGGGCAACGGCCGTGCCGCCCCGCATCAGGATCCAGCAGAAGGCGAACGCAGCGCGGAGGAACAGCGTAGGCGGCGAATGTGGCTTTGCAAAGTTGTGCTTCAAAGTGAACGCCGTGGAGATCTGCTCGCAACCGCGACCTGGGCGACGCGCCGCAGCGGCCTGCGCCCAGGTTGCGGTCGATCGACTGAGCGAATGGCTAAACTAGTTGCCCGAAGGCGGTTTCGCCGCCGACGCTGGCGGAGCCGCGTTCGCCGATTTTGGCGTGCTCAAATAACCCTTGGCGCTGTCCTTCGTCAGATCGAACACCACGATTTCGTAAGGCGCCCGCGCTCCGCGAACATAAAACTGAATCGGCTCGCCCACGGTCTTATCTTTCTTCTCGATGCTCTTGTCATCGGCCACGACATTCAACGTGTAGCGATAGCGCTTGGTGTCCACCTTGCGCAGCGCCACCTGAATCGGTCCCACGTGCTGGGGTCCCTTCGCGGACTTGCTGAGGCTGAATTCGAAGATGTCGCGCTCGCCCAGCCGCTTCAGTTCTTCCACCTCATCGTGATTGCGCGCAATCAAGCCGCTCTGCACGCCCAGATCGCCGATGGTGCTCAGTAGTTTTCCCTTGGTCGCATCCAAATCAGCCTTGGTCGCGTCCGCTTCGCTCCTGGTGCCGGAAAGGTCCGTCGTCACTTGTCCAAATTTCGTGGCCGTGTCCGCCTGCACCGCGCCAATCTGCTCGCGCAGTTGCTGGTCGCTTTTCTGCTGATCTTTCTTGATTGATTGGGCCAACCCGCGCGCGCGAGCCAGTTCGTCCTGCGTCAGCCCCAACTTCTGCGACGTCACGTCCAGCTGCCCCTTCAAATCTGCAATCCGCGAATTCGTTTTGTCCAGAGCCGCGGCCAGCGCCTGCGTTTTCTTGTCGGCGTCTTCCAGTCCTTTGCGAGCTGCCTCACGCTGCGCATAACCGGCGTACAGCAGATAGGCCACGAGCGCGAACGCGACGGCGAATAGCAGCGTAACCCAGCGCGGCAAAGCAGACGATTCCACGAATGTGCTGCCTTCACCGGGCGTATTCGGGGTCGAACTCATTGAGCCTCCTTGGGCGCGGCACCTGCCGCATTCTATCGGCGAAATTATCTCCGAGGAGCGCCACGATGTCCATCCCCGATGGTTGGGCCGCAGACTTCCCGTGACGAACCGCGGCGCTTCCGTCGGGATTGAGTCTCCGCGTCATCGGTATTTTCACTGCCTTGCCCGCGAACGGGCTTTTCGGTATGCTGCGCTGCAGCTTCGGAGCAACCATGATTTGTCCCCAGTGTCGCAGCGAGAATTGTTTTCGCTCTCATCGCGACGGAATACTCGACTTTGTATGCAGTGCGGCTGGCCTGCGCCCGTGGCGTTGCCACAGTTGCGATCGGCGATTTCTAGCATGGCGAGTGGCCGCGATCCTGGAGCGCTTTGCGCACTGTCCCCGCTGCGGAAATTTCGATATCGAGCATATCTCCCGCGAGCGCGTCGAAGGTGGTTCCTTCATTTTTCTGAAGCGCTGGCTTAGATTTCCCGCTTACCGCTGCGACCCCTGCCGCCACCGGTTCTTCAGCGTCCGCGAATTTCGGCGCATCCTGCCGGCGATGGTCGAAAGCCGGACCCGCAGAGCCGCCAACTAACAGAAGCTGCAATGGTTACCTCCAGCCGTCCACGGCGGAATCTGCCGCAACCTTCCCTTTTTGGTAGTAACGCACAATTAACATTCCCGTCACAGTAGGTTCAAGAGCCCCGCTTAACGTGCCTGCGTCGCTCCGCGTGTAGCGACTCGGAACACATGCTCATTGATCGGGGTGCGGGTGTGAAGATGTGTCGCTAAACGGCCGATTACGCTTGGTTGCCCGTACCTCGCGTCGTAACACGCGTCAGCACGGTTTCCTCGGCCGGCAACTGTGGGGGACAGTGACGGACTTTTCCAAGCCGCGGTTTCAGTTCTCGATTTCCATCGTTCGGAAAATGTGGCAGTCAAATTTCAAGGAGGAAGGAATGCGAGCATTCGTTGCATATCTGTTAGCCCTCGGTCTCGTCGTCATGCCAGTAAGGGCAGCGACGAGTTCGGCGGGTGATAAAGATAAGGACAACAGCGCTGCGAAATCCAGCAGCACAGCCGCTTCGGACAATTCTACGGCGACAGACAAGGACAAAGACGCCTCCGCAACTGCGTCGAAGTCCGAGTCGAAGTCCGATCCGGCAGCGCCCGGAAAGACGGCTGCCTCATCCAGTCTGGAAAGCGAGCTGCAACAGCTCCGCGACCTTCTGGAAACTCAGTCCAAGCAAATCCAGATTCAGAACGAGCAAATGCGCGAGCAGCAGGAGCGCATGGAAGCGATGGAAGCGGAGCTGAAAGTAGCCACCACTCCTCGCGATACCTCCTACGCTCCCGCTCCCGATAGCCGCATCCCCAAAACTGCCGACGGTTCCGCGCCGGCTCCCAGGATGGTCGACTTCTCGATCGGAACCGCCAACGGCCAAGCGGCGGAGGCCGAGAATAATCCCATTGCCATTCGCTACAAGGGCATCACGCTTACTCCGGGTGGCTTTCTGGCTGCTGAAACGGTATTCCGCAACAAAGCGGAGTCCGCCGACATCAATACGGGATTCAACCAAATCCCCCTTCCCGGAAACTCGGGCAGTCAGACCACCGAATTCAATGCGACCGCACGCCAGTCGCGACTGAGCCTGCTCGCCGAGGGGAAACTGACCGCCGTCAAGCTGACCGGCTATGTCGAGACGGACTTCTTGGGTACGGGTATCAGCTCCAATAACAACCAGAGCAACAGCTACGTGCTCCGTCTGCGCCAAGGCTGGGGCCAAGCAAAGTTCGACAATGGCTTCACCGTCACCGGGGGGCAGATGTGGAGCCTCGCGACGGAAACGAAAAAGGGCGTTGAAAACCGCACCGAAGCCACGCCGCTCACCATCGACCCGCAGTACACGGCGGGTTTTAGCTGGGCGCGGCAGTACGGACTTCGCGTCTCCAAGAATATCGGTATGTTAACGTTGGCCGCTTCGGTAGAAGACGCGGCGACCACACTCACCGTTCACGGTAACCCCACATCCACAATTCCCGCGTCCTCGACTGTCACCGTGAATGGAGTGGCGATACCGACTTTGAGCACGACCGTCTTCAACAACTTCCTGGTCGGCGCCCCCGGTCTCACCCAGGGCCTACTGAACCAGACCGGAACCTACGCCTACGAGAAGACCCCGGACTTTTTGTTCAAGGCGACTCTGGATCCGAAATTCGGTCACTTCGAAGTGTTCGGCATCGTTAGCACGTTCCGCGACCGTGTGTTCCCCTGCTTCGCAGCAAACGGAGCCATTACCATCACCCTGGCGGGCGACGGTACCACTCCGTTCCCAACCGTCGCAATTCCGGCCAATCCTTGCGCGCTCACCGGCTCGACCAACGCTGCTTCGGGTGCGTTTAATAGTTCCAGCACCGGTGGCGGCATCGGCGCCAATGGTCGCGTATCGCTCGGCAAGCACTTGGATGTCGGCGTCCACTTCCTCGGTGGCGATGGCGTCGGCCGTTATGGCACCGCCGGGTTGCCAGACTCGACAGCGCGCCCGAACGGCACCATGGCGTTGCTCCGCAACTATCAAGCGCTCGGCACCGTCGAGTTCCACGCCACACCACAGCTGGACATTTACGCCTACGTCGGCGGTGAATACGCCAGCCGTTGGATGGACGGCAAGGAAGGCTACGGCAGCAATCTTCGCCGGGATGACGGTTGCGCGGTTGAAACCTTGCCGCTCGCCGCTCCAGGCGCCACCATCAACACTACTGCCGTGCTGGGCTCCAATGGTTTCATTCCCGGTGCGCTATCGAATTGCGATGGCGACACCCGGAACATCCTCGAAGGCACCATCGGGTTCTGGTATCGCTTCTACAACGGACCGAAGGGTCGCTTCCAGTTCGGTGGTCAATACTCCTACGTCCAGCGCAACACCTGGTCCGGCGTAAACGGTTCAGGTGTGGGTGTTGGTCCGCACGGGTTGGACAACATGGTGTTCACCTCGATGCGTTATTACCTGCCGTAGAACACGCATGCAGGCGAGAGAGGCGGCCAACCGCCTCTCTCGCTCGCTCCGCATTTTTCGCGCCACAAATCTCGCCCCCGCCCGCGCCACAGCCCGCGCCATCCAATTGACATCCTCGCCTCGTCGCGCTTAACATCCTCACTCGCCCACGTTATTTCGGCGACTCCAAATGCCCACTGCGAAACTGTTCACGCCCCGCGATGCCGCACAGGTCCTCGGAGTCAGCTATCCCACGCTGAAACAGTGGATCTACAAAAAGAAAATTCGCACCGTAAAAACCGCCGGCGGCCACCACCGCATTCCTGAAAAAGAAGTGGACCGCTTCCTATATCGTGCCACCGAACATGGCGACGTCTCCGAACGCCGCACAAACTTTCGCCGCATCAGCGGACGCAACCAGCTCGTCGGCCGCATCACCGACATAAAAATTGACGGCCTGATCGCGCAAGTGGCCCTCTCCATCGGAGGGCAGCGCATTTCCTCCATCATCACCGCGGATGCAGTCCGCGAACTGCGCCTGAAAAAAGGCCAGACCGTCGCCGCCCTCGTGAAGTCCACCGAAGTCATGATCGTCCGGCTTTAGCCGTTCGTTTTTCTCCCCGCTTGCTGCATCGGCCCCGCCGCTGTGTTCGCTGCCGTACCGTGCCACAGAATCACTTAATCGCATCAAATCGGTTTGACATCTCTATATGAATCGTATAGATTCGCGCCTCGCTGTCATCGTTCGTACGAGAATTGAATCTACGCAGCCGCAAGCGCAAGGAGAACCTGTGAGGCCCCTGTTCATCGCTTTTGTAGCCCTATCCCTGTTTCTCGTCGTGCCCCCAGCGGCGTGGGCCCAAACGGCAGCGAGCCTTTCCGGCGTGGTGACGAGCCAAACCGGCGCAGCCCTTCCCAATGTCGCGGTGACAATCAAGAACCTCGACACAGCTGAAACGCGCACGATCCTAACCGACGGCGGAGGGCGCTATCAGTCGTCCGGCCTGCCGCAGGGGCGCTTCGAGATTCGCGCGGCAAAACAAGGCTTCGAGGACGAAACGCGCGCGGGAATCAGCTTGGCGGTTGGCCAGGGCACCACCGTTGACATCCGGATGCAGATGAAGGCCCCCGACGTATGCGCGAGCGGCCGCGAGTTCGCCACCACCGATTGCACGCTGACCTGGCACGGCGTCACGCTGTACGGTGCGTACGACGTCGGCGTCGGCTGGGTCAGCCATGGTTTACCGGTAAACGGTTATAACTATGAAGGTGAATCTCTGGTGAACCGCAACGGCTTTCAATCCCGATTCCTCGTCGCACCGAACAACCTGCAGCAGACGGGCGTGGGCATCAGGGGCAGGGAAGAGTTTGCGCCCGGCTGGGCCATTGTGTTCAACGCTTCCACTGGCATCAATCCGCAGTCGGGCCTGCTCGCCGACGCGCCAAAGACCAATATCGTAAACAACGGTCTTCCCAGGGCCAGCTATTCGATGGCCATCGACGGCGCGCGCGCGGGCCAACCCTTCAATGACGAATTCTATGGCGGTATATCGTCCACCCGCTTCGGCACGCTGACCTTCGGTCGTCAGCGCTCTCTCGGCACCGATGCGATGCTTCTTTACGATCCCGTCGGCGGCGGCTATGGGTTTTCTTACATCGGGTATAACGGCACAATGTCCGGCGGCGGCGATACCGACGACTCCCGTTGGGACGACGCAATGAAGTATCGCCTCACCTACGGCCCGGTCCATTTCGGCGCGATGTACAAATTCGCCAATGGTTCTGGCGGCTGCTTTTCGGCCACCGCTACCACCACAGGCTGGACTGCCGCCAACTGCACGCCGGAAAGGGCGCATAACAACGCGTATGGATTCGACGTTGGCGGCGAGCACGGCAAGTTCTCCGCCGACGTCGTCTTCCAACATTACAACCAGGCGATCAGCGTATTGAACCCGTTGCAGGGGCCCCAGAGTCAGGCCCCGGGTGCGCAGCTTCAGTCGACCACCGACAGCATCAATACCATTTACATCAGCGGGCCCAATCTGATCGACCCGAACGGCACCCTATACGGCATCGTGACCGACAACAACGCCATTATGGCCGCCGCCAAGTATGCGTGGGATCCGTTCAAGTTTTATGCCGGCTACGAATACATCTGGCAGAACAACCCAAAGCAACCGTTGGGCGTCGGCGCCACGGACGAGGGCGGCTATATCTTGAGCGGGGTCGAAGACAACAATCTTGATTCCGAAAAGTTGCTGCAGATCTGGTGGGCTGGCGTGAAATACACTTACCGCACCAAAACCGATGTCACTTTGTCCTGGTATCAACAGCGGCAGAATGACTTCCGTGTTCCGCAGACCTGCGCGCCCGGAAATTTCCGCAGCTCCTGCGCGGGCACCCTCAACGAGGTGTCGCTCTATGCGGATCACCATTTCACAAAGCGTTTCGACGGTTACGTCGGAGTTGCCTATTCCTTCGTGAGTGGCGGTATGGCCATCGCCATCCCGCATGGCCCAGGCGTACCCTATATCTTCCCTACCAACGTTGCTCCAACAATCGGCGTTCGTTTCGCCTTCTGATCGTTTCCGCGGCGGGCTCAGTCGAGAGCCCACATGGATACTTGAGGGCGCGATCGGCGGCGCGCCGCTCTTCGCAGCAGTACGCTGCGGTTAAAGGTTCTGACTTTGTAGCGGCCAGCTTTAGGTGGGCGCCTTTGCATTTGGTTCTGAATTTGTGAATCGCGCTACGGGTTGACTCAACCCGAAATTTGGCCGTAGCGAATCGAGAGGTAGCCGCCGCCTGCTTTTTACGCGGGGGTCGTTGATATTGCACTTGCCCCTGCCCGCCACCCGCCCTCTCACCCACTTCCCGCGTGTCAATGCCGATGCTACAATCTGACAGTTGCAGCAAGGCGCTGCATTATCTGCAACGCGCCGCAGCGAACTTCATTGCGCGTGAATGGCGGTATGGTGCAGGGGTCAGCACGTCAGGTTCTCAACCTGAAAACCCGGGTTCGATTCCCGGTACCGCTACCAAACTTCTTTTCGCGCTCCTTCACTGCGACCTGAAAAACCCTCACTCGCTTCGCCAACGCCACGCTCAGCGCCATCTCTCGCCGAATTCCTTTGCGCGCGAATCGTCAACTTTTAATCCAGTTTCCGAATCCTATTTCGCGCTCGCGCCATCTGCTATCGTTACACCCATGCCACAAATCAAAAATCTAGAATGCTCGCGCTGCCACGCCACCGTCTCTGCCGCGACGCCCCAGACCCTCTGCCCGCAATGTAAAGGTTCCCTATACGTCCGCTACGATTTGGAGCCGCTGCGCGGAATTACCCCGCGCGAAGCCATCGTCCGCGAAGCCGCCAGTTCTTCCTGGTCCGGCATGTGGCGTTATCGTTCCGTTCTGCCAGACGTGCGTCCCGTGACGCTGGGCGAAGGCTGGACGCCCATGCTTGCTAGCCGCCGCCATCCCAAAGCATTTCTGAAAGACGAAGGTGCCAACCCGACCGGCTCGTTCAAAGCGCGAGGTCTCGCCCTCGCCGTCACAATGGCGCGTCACTACGGCCTCCGCCAACTCGCAATTCCTTCCGCGGGCAATGCCGCCGGCGCCCTCGCAGCTTACGCAGCCGCCGCTGGCATCACAGCCCACATTTTCATGCCGCGCGATGTTCCCTTCGCAAATTACGTCGAAGCCATCGCCTACGGCGCAAGCGTCACGCTGGTTGACGGCCTCATTTCCGACTGTGGCCGCATCGTCGCCGAACGCAGCAAGACCGAAGGCTGGTTCGACATTTCCACGCTGAAAGAACCATTCCGCGTCGAAGGAAAAAAAACCATGGGCTACGAGCTGGTCGAACAGCTCGGCTGGGAATATCCCGACGCCGTTTTCTATCCCACCGGCGGCGGCGTAGGCCTGATCGGCATGTGGAAAGCGTTCACGGAACTCGAACAGCTTGGCTGGGTCAAACCTGGCAAGCGCCCGAAAATGATCGCGGTACAAGCCTCCGGCTGCGCCCCCGTAGCCAAAGCATTCGACGAGGGCGCGAGCTCGAGCGAGATGTGGCCGAACGCCGCCACGTTTGCTTCCGGCTTGCGCGTTCCCAAACCCTATGGCGATTCCATCATGCTCGAAATTTTGCGCGACTCACACGGCACAGCCTTAGCGATCCCCGACGCGGAAATTCTCGCCTCGCTGCGCGATTGGGCAAAAAACGAAGGCCTCTTCCTCTCGCCCGAAGGCGCAGCGGCCACCGCCGCCTACGAGCGCCTCCTAGCCTCCGGCTTTCTCACCCCCAACGACCGCGTAGTCCTGTTCAACACAGGCTCAGCCCTGAAGTACACCGACGTAATAGCAGAAGCGATGCAACTCCAACTCCCCACACGGCAATCGTGATAGCCGCTCTAAGCAGTCGCCGATGCAGTCGCTTTTGACTTTGTAGCGGCCGCCTGCTTTTTAGGCGGGCGTCTTTGACTTTGCCTCCGCCGTCGTTTTTGAATTCGCTTTCGTAGCGGCGTCCGCCGCGGCGGACGCCATCGGTGGCATGGCCCTCGCCACAAACGCTTCGCGTCCCATTGCGCATCCGCAACAACTGCCAGCCCGGCAGTTGCGCCCCCCACTCCCCGCGAGTATGCTAGTTTCGTCCCTTGAAGAAAGAGCCCACCAGTCCAATGCAAAAACGTCTCCCCTGGTTACCAGTTTTTGCCGTGCTCGCGCTAGCCACTTTCCCGTTAAGCGCCCTTACGTCCAGCCCCACTGCAAACATCGTCCTCACCACCATGCAACAAGAATTGCAGCGCGCCACAAAGTCCCTCGCGAAAACGGACCCAGCGCCCTACTACATGAGTTACGCGGTCACCGACACCGACGAAACAGCCGTAGCAGCCTCCAACGGCAGCGTCATCTATTCCGCCAGTGTGGACCGGCGTCAAGCCGACGTCATGATGCGCGTAGGCTCGGTCGCGCTCGACAATACCCACAGCCAGAGCCGCGCGTCCGGAATCACTACCGGGCTGCTCCCGCTGAACGACGATACCAACGCCATCGCCCGCGTCCTCTGGCAGCTCACCGACCGTGAATACGAGCAAGCCTCCGCAGCATACCTGAAAGTGAAAACCAACAACGCGGTGCGCTCCGAAGAAGAAGACAAGTCTCCCGATTTCTCCAGCGAAGCTCCGCAGGACCATCTGAATCTCGTTCCCTTGCATCCCCCGTCCGACCAGCAAATCTGGGAAGGCCGCACGCGAAAACTTTCCGCCGGCTTCCTGAAATATCCCGAAGTCTATACCTCCTACGTTTCCTTCAACATTTCCGCCGATCGCTCCTATCTGGCCACCAGCGAAGGCACCGCCCTGATCCGTCCCGGCGCCATCGCGCGCCTGGTAATTCAAGCCGAAACCCGCGCCGACGATGGCATGGAATTGATGCGCGTCGAATCGTTTCAAGCCGCGACCGCGAGCCAGCTTCCTTCCGATGCGGAACTCGCCGCGAAAGTGGACAAGATCGCGACTGACTTGAAAGCGTTGCGCGCCGCTCCCGCAGCCGATCCTTACGCTGGTCCCGCCATGCTTTCCGGCAGAGCCGCCGCTGTCTTCTTTCACGAGGTTCTCGGCCACCGCCTGGAAGGCCATCGCCAGCGCGATGAGAACGAAGGCCAAACCTTCACCAAGAAAGTGAATCAGCTCGTGCTGCCCGCTTTCCTCAGCGTCGCCGACGATCCCACCATGAAGGAACTCAACGGCGTCGAGCTAGCGGGCCATTACGATTTCGACGATGAAGGCGTTCCCGCCGCGCGCGTAGTCGCCGTGGAAAATGGCGTGCTCAAAAATTTCCTGATGTCCCGCATGCCCATCAAGAATTTCAGCACATCGAACGGCCACGGACGCCGCCAACCCGGCCTGATGCCCACCGGACGGCAGGGAAATCTGATCGTTACTTCCACCAACAGCGTAAAAGATTCCGAACTGCGCGAGAAATTCGTCGCCGAGATCAAGAAGCAGGGGAAACCATACGGTCTCTACTTCGACGATATCCAGGGCGGTTTCACGCTCACCGGGCGCGCCTCTCCCCAGGCCTTCCAGGTGATTCCTGTGATGGTCTATCGCGTTTATGCGGATGGCCGCCCCGACGAACTCGTCCGTGGCGTAGACATCGTCGGCACCCCGCTGCTCTCGCTGAACAATATCGTTCTCACCGGAGACACGCTGCAAGTATTCAACGGCATCTGCGGCGCGGAATCCGGGCAGGTTCCGGTAGCAGCTGCGGCTCCCTCGATGCTCTTCACCGAGATCGAAGTTCAGAAACGACGCCGCGGTAGCGAACGGCCGCCAATTCTGCCGCCTCCTGGATTTGAATCGGCTTCTTCCGTCCCGCCTGCGAACCCAACCAAGGCCGCCGCGCCCGGAGCGAAGCCATGAGCGCTCTGGTTCTCGTTCGCGCCATCGCCCTACCGCCGCCGCGCCGCTCCGCGATCACCGTCACCTTGCTCCTGGCGCTTTTCCTCGCCGGCACTGGTCCCGCCGCCCTGGCGCAAGCGCAGCAGGCACAGCAAAAATCTTCCGCTGCTGCCACCGCCGCTTCCTCCGCGGCAGTCCAATCCGATCCGCTGCTCAAAGCCATGCGCGAAGAGCTGGATCGCTCCAAATCCCAGCTCAAGATGGACAATGTCCCCGCGCCTTATTACATCGAATATCGCTTGTCCGACGTGGACGAATACTCCGCCGAGGCCGCCTTTGGCGCCCTGCGCCAGGACCAACGAATCCACGTGCGCAACTTGCGCGTAGTTGTGCGCGTCGGTGATTACAAACAGGATAGTTACTACGGCCCCGGCACCGGATTCGTGAATATCGCCCCGCGCGACGACGATTCCATCGCCCTCCGCCGCGAATTGTGGCTCGCCACCGATCGCGCGTACAAAATTGCCAGCGAAGCCCTGGCCTCCAAGAAAGCGGTCCTCAGCCAGTACACCTCCGACCAGCCTTTCAATGATTTTGCGCGCGCCCCCGCGCTCGAATCCGTCGGCCCGTTCGTCAAACTCGATTTCACGGCCGCGCCCTGGAAGGAAACGCTCGAGAAGGTCACCAATCTCTATCGCAGCGACGCGAAAATCCAATCTCTCTCCGCGTACGTTCGATTTCGCGCAGTGAACGATTATTTCGTGAACACCGAAGGCACCAGCACCCGCCAGGGCTACACCGTCTATTCCCTCAATCTTTCCGCCGAAACCCAGGCGGACGACGGCATGGAGCTCGGCCGCTCGCCTTTCTACGTCGGCGCCAGCGCGCCCGAATTGCCGTCGCAGGAAAAGCTGCTCGCCGAGACCGCCAAAATGCTTCAGTCCCTCAAAGATCTCCGCGAAGCTCCCATGGTCGAAGAAGATTATCGCGGCCCGATCCTATTCTCGAACGACGCCGCCAGCGACATTCTCGACGGCATGATCGGCGGAAATATTCTGGGCATCCGCCCCAAGCCCGGCGATTCCGCGCGCACCACCGGAGAATTTTCCTCGAACTACAAGGGCCGCGTCCTGCCCACATTTCTTACTGTGGTGGACGACCCCACCATGAAATCATTCGATGGCAAGTCCTTAATCGGAAGTTACCAGATTGACGAAGAGGGCGTTCGTGTCGCCCCGCTTCCGGTCATCAAAGACGGAGTCCTCGTCGAATATCTCCTGGGCCGCATGCCCATTCGCGATTTCGCCGACTCCAATGGCCACGGCCGCGCCGCCCCCGGGCAGTCGCCGTCACCGAACATCGGCAACCTGATCTTGCAGCCGAAAGAATCCAGTTCGCCCGACGAGCTCAAGAAAAAATTAATCGAGATGTGCAAACAGGAAGGCAAACCCTATGGCTATTACGCGGAAACTCTGGTGGCGAACAACCCGCGCCTGCTCTATCGCATTTACGTGAGCGATGGCCACGAAGAACTGGTCCGCGGCGCAGTTTTCAACGAGCTCGACACCCGCACGCTGCGCAGTAATCTGGTCGCTGCGGGCAACGACCCCCTGGTGAGCAACCGCGAAGGCGCCGTCCCCACCACGGTAATCAGCCCCTCAATCCTCTTCGACGAACTAGAAGTAAAGCGCACCGACAAGAAAAACGCCAAGCTACCCGAATATCCCCCGCCCGCCATCGCCGCGCATTAATCGCGGCTCGCTTGTGACTTCGCCGTTGCCTTTCTCTGTGCTCTTTGCGCCTCTGCGGTTGCTCCGCCTTTCGTCTTTCTCTGCGTTCTCCGTTTTTTCTCCGTGTCCTCTGTGTTAAATCTTTGGGTTGTTGCCTTGCTCTTGCCGCCAATCATCTACTGGCGTGGAAAATCCCAGCGCACCCCAATCCGTGCCGCGATCGGCAATCCCAACTGGGGCACAGGCGTCGCCGCGGTAAAATACTGCTCGTTAAAAAGGTTCTCCGCAGCCCCGTAAACCTCCACACCGGCCCCAATCCTCCGCGAAACCATCGCATCCAAAACAAAAAAACTCCCCAGCGGAAACTGGTTCTGATCGTCGTCAAACTGATTTCCAATCGCCCTTCCCGTCACCGCCACCGTCAAAACCCTCGGATTGGAATACCGCGCCTGAAACGTAAACGAATTGTGCGGCACCTGCGCCACCCACAATCCCACCAGCGCCGTATTCGCCGGAAACGAACTCACCTTCGAATCCACAAACTGGTATCCCGCGGATATCTGGAACTCTCGCGTGAGGTGCGCCGCGACGCCAAGATCGACACCCGGAGCGCTGATGCGCCCCAGATTTTCGCGGATGCGTTCAATCACATTGGGAACTGGATTCGGACAGCCCGGAAACGCGTTGGGGGGTGGCAGGCATGTGGCGTTCGCGACGGGGTTGACGATCTGGTTGTAGAAAAATGTCCCATGCGCCTGCAACTTCCCGTTGAATCCACTCACAGCCACGCCCGCATCGCCGCCGGTCAGGTGTTCCGCGTTCAGATTAGCATTCGCGGTGGTTACCGTATTGCCCTGGCGGAACGAGCGGTACAGCTCGTTCAACGTCGGCGCGCGAAATGCCCGGTACACCGACGCATTCCACGACACATGCGTATTCACCTGGTTCCGCAGCGTCAACCGCGGACTGAAAGCATTCTGCGAGCGGTCCGGAAAAATCGTATCCGTCGCCGCATTCGGCGGTGTCACCGGCTGACGCAAAGTCGAAGCGTCGAAATTGCTCCAATGGTCCACACGCGCGCTCGCCGAAAGAAACCAGCGCGGCGCAATTTGAATCAGATCTTCCCCAAAAATCCCCACCGTGCGCTGCCGCCCCCCGGAAGAAAGATCCGTGGTGCCGCCCGAAAGCAGCACTTCATGGCTAGCCCCAATTTCTTCGTGATAATCGAATCCCGCCACCAGCGTTTGCCGTTTTCCCGCTTGCCGCGACCACACCGCCGAGCCGCCCACTCCCTGCGACGGCACCGTCTGCAAATCCGTCAGCGTCTCGCTATCCCTACCCGTCGCGATGGATGAAAATGTCTGGTGATAAGTCTGTGCGTCCGCGTAAAAACGCAGCGTTAACGCGCCAAAAGTTCCCAGTTGCAGATTCGCGCCCAGCGCGCCCTGTCCGAGCTTCGTATCGTTCCGTTGCAGCGGCGTGCCGTTGCCGCGCGTCTCGTCCAGATACCATCCGCGCGCGAATATTTCGCTCTGCTCCCCGATTTTGCGCCCCACCATCAGGTCCGCAGTGCCGTCCCGCGACCCGGCTCGGACGTCCACGGAGCCCCGCTCCGCGTCCGGCGTCAGGATGTAGCCATCCGTGTTAAATACTCCGCCCGCAAAACTGGATTCCCATTTGCCTTTCTGTCCGCCGGCCCACAGCGAAAGGTCCGGCGTATTTTGATTGCCGTAAGAAGTATCCAGCGAAATCCCGCCAGGCTGCGTCGGACGCGAAACGAATTGCACCACGCCGCCCAACGCATCGCTGCCGTACAGGCTCGAGCCGCCCTGCTGCGAAATCTCCACATCCGAAATCGATTCCGCCGGCACGCGATCCCAGTACACCCATCCTCCAAACGGATCGTTCAGCGGAATGCCATCCTCCAGCACCAGCGCGCGGCTCGCGCCATTCGCGCCCAGCCCTCGTAACGAAACGCCCTGCGTCGTGGGATTCGCCGTGCGGCTGCTCGAGCGGCGAAACAAACTGAACCCGGGAACCTGCCGCAGATCATCATCCAAAGTCAGCGCCGGCGTATCTTGCAAATCCTCGCGCGTCAACTGCACGTCGCTCACCGGCACGTCGCTCAGCAAAGTCGCCGCGCGATAAGCGGTCACTTGCACTTGCTGGCTGACCGCCGCCGCCGCAAGAGTAATTTCCAGGTGCACCGCTTGCCTGCCCGCTCGGCTCCACGCCTGCTCAATTTTCTGAAATCCCTTCGCGCTGACCAACACCGTGCCGGCCGTACCCGGAACATTTTCAAATGCGAACGCCCCGCCGGCGTCGGTCACGGTAGAAGCCGAAAACGCTGCCGCATGAACTTCCACCTGCGCGCCAGGCATTAAAGCTCGACTGGAATCTCGCACCACACCCTCGACGCGCCCTCCGACGCGAGCTTCATTAGCAACGACTTGCGCGTTGCCAAGCGCAGCCGTCAGCAAAATCAGCGCGCTAACAATAGTCGCGCGGGCGCAACACGCCCTCATGTTCGTTCCCAGCGTAAGCGTCCAAAGCAAAAGCCCCTTACCTCCGGCTAAGCAAACGCCGCTTTCCCCGCTCCGTCCCGCGGGTATCATATCTCAGCCCAGAAACCGCTAATCGTCGAAGAACGCCCCACGTGCCAAAGACCAACCTGCGCCGCGGGTATGCTATCGTGTTCTCAGGTTCGCCTGGCTTCATTTCAGGAGGATTTGCATGGGTACGGCGGCGCAGCGTCGCAGTGATCGTGTCTCGCTGACTCTATTGCTGGAAGCTTCCGGCAAGGATATCAACCAGGAGGAATTCGCGCAGCCGGCCCGCACTATGCAAATCAATCGCACCGGCGCGGTGATCCTGCTGGATCGCGATCTGCGCACCGATCAGCATATTCTCATCAAGCGGCTGGCCCCAACCGAAAAGCACCGCCAAAGCCAGGTCCGCGTCGTCGGCCAATTCGGCCGCCAGAAAGAAGGCTACGTTTACGGCGTGGAAATTCTGCAGCCCGAAAACGACGTCTGGGCCATCGAATTTCCGCACATCGCCGCATCCCAGGAAGCCGTCGCGCGCATGCTGCTGGAATGCACCTACTGCCACGCGCGCGAAGTCGTTTACCTCAACGAGCTCGAGCTGCGCGGCTTCGAAGGCACCCGCGGAATCGCGCGCCATTGCAAGACGTGCAGTGTGCCCAGCATTTGGTCGCAGGCGCCGCACGAAAGCGAAAAGAAACTTGCCTCACGCGCCGCGCGCGGCCGCGCCGGCCAAGCTCACGGAGAAATTCCGCCCGGCGGCGACCAGCGCGGACGAGAACGCCTGCGCATGAAGACCAGGCTGACAGCTTGCATCCGCCAGGCCCACACCGATGATGAGCTGGCCGTCTGCGAAGATATCTCCCCCGTCGGAATGTGCTTCCGCAGCAAACGCCGCTACGAAGCGCAGGAAGCGATTGACGTTGCCGTCCCCTACACGCCCGAAGTAGCCAACATTTTCATCCCGGCGCGCGTGGCGTACTGCGAAGAATTACCCAAAGCAGGCCTGTTCCGTCACGGCGTGGAATATCGCAAGCCCCAGCCAGCAAAGGAATAGTCGGTTTTGAATTTGTGAATCGCCCCACAGGGCGATTCACCCTGAGATCCCGCAGTGCAGGATCGAAGGGGAGCGGCCGCCTGTTTTTGAGGCGGGCGTAGTTGACTTTGCTTTTGACTCTGTAGCGGCCAGCTTCAGCTGGGCGCCTCGGACTTTCTCGCGCGCGACGCCGCAATTATCGTAGGGCCAACAGCGCAATCCCGCCGCCCAAAAATCCTAATACACCGGCAGCGGCGTCCGCTCCCCAGTCCGCCGCTGCAAATACTGCATCGCAATATTCAAATGCACATTCCCACCCGGCGTCTCAAAACAAAGTATCGTCGCTTCCGAATCCTGCCCCGCCTTTTCGCACTGCTCCTGCGTCAAAACCTCGGGCGGCAGCACCTTAAAATGAAATCCCGCGTCATTCAGCTGCGTCACGGCATTCCCGATCACCATGTTGGCCAGCTCGCACACCGTCTCGGTAACAATCGTCGCCGCAGGATCCACTTCGCAGCCCGCCAAAAAACTCGCCACCTGCGCCGCCGCTCCCGGCTCCATATCCAAAATCACGCGCCCTTCGATCTGTCCTTTGAAACTCACGGCCGCGGCAGTTCCTCTGCGCCGGTAACCTTCCTCTTCCATCGTCAGGTCCACAATCTTCGCGGGCGCCTTCATCATTTCGGCCAGCACCGCGTCCAGCGAGCCGATGAACGGCTGAATCAGGTCCATCCTCATCGTGAGCTCTCCTCTGAGGCGCCCACCGTCGCCGTCACGCCGTCGTCGTTCAGCACGTAGCGAATAATCTCGTACAACGCATCCGGCTTCACCGGCTTCTGCACGAAATGCCGCGCGCCCTTCTGCAGCGCCGCCAGGATGTTGTCCTGGTAGCCCACCGAGGAAACCATGATGATTCGCGCTTCCGGATGTTCCTGCACGATGCGCTCCACGGCCTCGATGCCTTCCATCTGTGGCATGGTGATATCCATCAGCACGATATCCGGCTGCGTCCGCGCATACTCGGTGATTGCCGTGCATCCGTCGCCGGCTTCTCCCGCCACGTGTCCGCCGAACGATTCCACCATTTTCGCCAAGCTCTTGCGCGCGAAGACGGAGTCGTCCACGATCAAGTATTTCACGGCTTCTTGGTTATTCTTTCGCGTCAATGCTTCGAACTGTTTCATCACGATCTCCTTCGTAATCCCGATGCAGTGGTGAGAATGGCCGCGGCCGAATCCTGATTTGCCTGCTCTGTGAGCACCCGTTCCGCTATGCACTTCGCCTGTAAGTAACTGGAAAGATTGGAAAGAGACACTACGCGTCCCGCGAATCCGCGCTCGATCGCCGCTCGCGGCATGCTGTCCACGATGCATGTGTCCGGGCTTTGCGCGATGGTCATTCCGCCCGCGGCCTGAATTGCGCCCAGGCCTTCCGCTCCATCGTCGCCCATGCCGGTCATCAGCACGCCGATGGCGTTGCTGCCGAATTCCTGCGCCACCGAATGGAACAGCACGTTCGCCGACGGCCTGTGCCCATTCACGCGCGGCTGATCCACCAGAATCGCCACGTTCCCATGCTCCATCCGCCGCACTTTCAGATGACGGTTGCCGGGACAAATCAGCGCGCGTCCTGCCAGCAGCAAATCGCCCGACTGCGCTTCCTTTACTTCGATCGCCGAACACTCATCCAGCCGCCGCGCGAACATTTCCGTAAACCCTTCGGGCATGTGCTGCACCACCAGGATGCATCCTGGAAATTCCGGCGGCAGCTGCGAAAATAAATACTGCAGCGCGTTCGGCCCCCCGGTCGAAATCCCGATGGCCACAATCCTGGTCGGCCAATTCGGCATCGCAGTGCGCCGCTGTTCCTTCTGCTTCAGCGGCGGCACCGTAATGATCATTTTCGGCGCGCCGGACCCAGCCGCCACCTTGATCTTCAGCGCCAGCTCCGCGGCAATCTGGTCCATGCGTCCGGAAGCCGCGTCCGGCGGTTTCGTGACGAAATCAAACGCGCCAAGCGCCAACGCTTTCAACGTCACCGAAGCGCCGCGCTCCGATTGCGCGCTCACCACGATCACCGGCACGCGATGTTTGCGCGTGATCTGCCGCAGCATCTCCAGTCCATCCATGCGCGGCATGTCCAGATCCAGCGTCACCACGTGCGGGTGCAATTCATCGAGCTTTCGCAATCCCACTTCGCCGTCCATCGCCGTGCCCACCACTTCAATCGACGGATCCCGCTGTAGCACCTGCGGAATCAGCTTGCGCATCAGCGCCGAATCATCCACCACCAGGACGCGGATCTTTGCGCTCATGCTGTCGCTCCCACGGCTGGAATCCGCGCGAGATGTGATACCACGGCAGGAATGTTTAGAATCAGCACGATCGTCCCGTCGCCCAAGATCGAAGCGCCACTCACCAACGGAGACGTGACCAATTGGTCCTCCAGCGCCTTGATGACCAGTTCCTCTTCACCCATCAGCCTATCCACTGCCAATCCAAACCGCCGGCCGCCTGCGCCGATCACCACTACGAAAACTCTCTTCGAGCGTTCGAACTTTTCCGTCGATTCCAGCCGCTCGAGGCGCACCAGCGTCAGTACCTGCTGCCGCAGCTGAAACACCTCGTGATCGTCCACGCGATGTACTTCGGCTTCGGTGATCCGCGTAATTTCCACCACGGACGAGATCGGCACCGCGTACAGCCGTCCGGCTACGTGGAACAGCAGCGCCTGGATGCTGGCCAGCGTGAGCGGCACGATCAGCCGGAACGTCGTTCCCTTACCGGACTCGGTTTCAATTTCGATCGAGCCTTTCAGGTTGTCCAGCGCCGACTTCACCACGTCCAGTCCCACCCCGCGCCCGGAAATCTCCGTCACGTTTTCCGCCGTGCTGAATCCCGGCGTAAATATCAAATGATTGATTTCTGATTCGTTCATGCGCGAAGTGTCCGTGGCGCTCATCAGGCCGCGTTCGATCGCTCGCCGGATCACCTTTTCACGGTCAATCCCGCGGCCATTGTCGGAGACTTCAATCACTACCTGGTCGCCTTCATGATAGGCGTCCAGCCGCACCGTGCCGTTCACCGGCTTTCCCGCAGCCGCGCGTTCACTCGCGGTCTCGATGCCGTGGTCCGCCGCGTTTCGAATCAAGTGCGCCAGCGGCTCGGCCAGCGCGTCCAAAATGCTCTTATCCAGATCCGTGTTCTGGCCCGCAATTTCCAGCGCGATCTCTTTGTTCAGGTGCTTGGCCACATCGCGCACCACCCTCGGAAATCTTCGAAACAGCTGCTCCACCGGCACCATGCGAATCTTCATCACCGATTTCTGCAATTCGTTCAGAATCCGCGATTGAAACGCCAACGCATCTGAAAACTTTCCGCGCAGCGCATCCTTGGCGAAGCGCCGTTCGAACTCCGCGATGGTCCGCTGCAACATGGATTTCCCGATGATCAGCTCGCCCACCAGGTTCATCACCGTATCAATTCGCCCCGCGTCCACGCGCAGCGTGTTCTCCGCCACAGCGTGTGCCAGTCCCGTAGGCGCGCTGGACAAGTGCGCCTCGTCCTCTTCCTCGATCTCTCCGGGGTCCGCGGATTGCCCCGCAACGCTCGCCGAAACAGCTGCCGCTTCGGATTCGACCAGAATGTCCAGGACGTCGCGCGGTTCCGTCTCCATCAGCGGGATGCGATTCACCGAAATCTGCGCCACCACCGAAGGCACTTGGCAGCGTTTGCGAATCCAGTCGGCCGGTTTAGTGCTAGCCAGCGCCGCTTCCAGCAACCCGCCGCTCACGAGGTCGCCGCTGTTCTCGGGACGCAGCGCGACAATTTTCCCAGCGCGCTCCAGCGCTTTCTTCACAAGTTCGTAAGCGGCCGCGGGCAGCACCGCCTCGCTCGCCAGGTGCAGCGCCACTTGATAAACCGTCTCTCCGCGACGGAAGGATTCAGCGATTAGCAATCGCTCGTATTCCGTCCAGCTGAAAGTTGCCGTTGCTTCTTCCGAAGGCCTGCCACGCCCCGCGCTCGCCGGTTGATGCAGCAGCCTCTGCACATATTCGCGCAGCGCCCCGCCGTCCGGCGGCTGCAGATTGCTGCGATACGCGGCCAGCATGTCGCGGAACGTGTCGGCAGCCGTCAGCACCACCTCCGCAATCAGCCCTGCATGTTCCTTTACGAGGTCGGGAGTCAAAACGTCTTCTAGCTCGTGCGCCAGCTCGCTCAGTTCGCGATAGCCGCACGCGGCGGAATCACCCTTCAAGGTGTGCACAGCTCGGCGCACGCTACGCAGGCTTTCCTTGTCGCTGGGGTGTTCCTCCAGCGCCAGCCCCGCGTCATTCATAGCCTGCAGAATTTCCTCCGCGCTCTCGAAGAAAAGATCGCGAAGTTCCGAGGCACGGTCGTCGGGTGAAAACGTCACTGTGGCCCCTCGATTCGCTGATATACCGTCGCGTTATTCTGGTGAATCATGTGGAATCTTTTCGTCAGCCCGAACAAGCTTTCCGCGTGCCCCACAAACAGATAACCTTCCGGGTTCAAGCAGCGATGAAATTTATCAATCAGCCGCTTTTGTTCCGCCTCGTCGAAATAAATCATCACGTTGCGGCAGAAAATCGCATCATTACGCTGCGGTAGGTATTCGGTTTTCAAATTGTGAAAGTCGAATTGCACCAGGTTCTTCAGCGCCGGTTTCACGGAATATTTATCGCCTACCTTGTCGAAGTAGCGCAGCCGGCAGGTGTAGTCCACCGTGTCCATCTGGCTTTCCGTGTAAATCCCCTGTTGCGCCGTCAGCAAAGCCGAATAACTGATGTCCGAAGCCACGATTTCCACTTTCCACGGCGGAGGAATCAGCGGCTTCGGCGTGGGCATTTCAAAAGGCAGCGGATTCCGCAAGTAGTAGTACGCCAGCGCATCGCAAATCAAAATCGCCAGCGTGTAAGGTTCCTGGCCGGTCGAGCACCCGGCGCTCCATATACGCAAGGACCAATCCCTGCGCTCCTGCTTGCGCCGCAAGAGCTCTTCCAGCACGTTTTTCTGAAACAGTTCCAGCTGCGGGCGAATCCGAAAAAAACTCGTCTCATTCACCGTCAGATTTTCCAGCAGCGCCACCAACTCCTGCTTGCCTTCGCGGCTGGTCAGCAGCCGGTAATACGTATAGAACGAATCAATCTGGCAGGCTTTCAGGCGGCGTTGCAGGCGATCGCGTAGGAAATGCGTGCGCCGTTCGTCGAAATACATGCCGCATTCCTGATACACCAGCGTCTGCAGGAGCTTCAATTCGGGCTCGGTGAGCGGAACCTGCGCTGTGAGAGTGGACATTCGCTCCTCGTCGTTTTCGTTCTTGCGCCGCGTTCGCTAAACGCGCGCCATGTTGTCGGTGGCCACAGCGGCAGATTCAGCTGCGTCTTCCAGCCGGCGCAGCTCTCCGCGTTGCAATATCTTGCTCAGATCGAGCATCATCACCAGCCGTCCGCGGAATTTTCCCACGCCGGTGATGTAGTTCAATTCGCCCTCCTGAAACACCGAGTGCGGCGCTTCAATGTCCGAGGGCGGAATTTTTATTACTTCAGACGCCGAATTCACGATCAATCCGATGGCCCGGCTTTCCAGCTCCACCACCACAATTCTGTTTCGCTTGCTGGCCTCAATCACTTTCTCGCCGAACCGTTTCCGCAGATCCACAACCGGAATAATCCGCCCGCGCAGATTGATCACGCCCTCGATATAATCCGGCGCATTCGGCACCGAAGTAATCTCCGGCACGCGCACAATTTCCCGCACCAGCGCGATCGGTAAACCAAATGTTTCCCGCCCGATCCGGAAACCTACGATTTGGATGTCTTTGTCCATGTTGTCTGTGAAAGCGCTCTAGGAACGGCCGACTTCCGCATACTCGGCCGGGGCGTGGCGCTGATTCGCGCTCGAACCGCTGCTGAACGCGCCACCCGGAGCCTGCTGCCGCCCGAAATGACGCTTGCCTTCCGGGAAGCCCTCGTCAAGCTCGAAGCGATCCATGGACTCCAGCAGCACGCGCGAAAGTTTGGACATCTGCTCGGCCGCCGCAGCCAATTCCGTAGCGCTCGAAGTGGACTGCTGCACCAGTTCCCGCATTTTCTCCATCGCGCGCACCACTGCCTGTGAACCCGAAGCCTGCTCCTCCACCGAAGAATTAATTTCCTGGGTGATTTCGGTCAGCCGGTTGGTGGCCTTCGCAATCTGCGAAGAGCCGCTGGACTGTTCCGTGGTCGCCGCGCCGATTTCCTGCGAGAACTTGTACACCTCGGACACCACGTCGGAAATCTTCTCCAGCGCGAAGCTCAGGTCCTTATTCAGCAGCAAACCTTCCTGCACCATGGTCGTGCTCTTTTCCATGTTGTCCACGGCTTCGCGTGCTTCCTTCTGAATCCCTTGAATCAATTCGGAAATTTCCTTGGTGGACTGCGTGGACTTTTCCGCCAGCTTGCGCACTTCCTCGGCCACGACGGCAAAACCCAATCCGTGCTCGCCCGCGCGCGCCGCTTCAATCGCCGCGTTCAAAGCCAGCAGGTTGGTCTGCTCCGCCAGATCGTCAATCACCTCGATGATCTTGCCGATGTCGTCCGCGCGCCGTCCCAGCACATCAATAATTTCCGCCGAAGACTGAATCGCGTGGCTCGTGCGGTTCAATCCCTCGGTGGCCTTATTCATCGTCACCATGCCGGTTTGCACTTCCTCGCGCGACCGGTGCGAAATATCCACCAGGAGTTTCGCCGTGTCCGCCACGCGCTCGATCGAAGTCACCATCTGATCGATCGAAGCAGACGTCTCGGCGACGCTCGATGCCTGCACCTGCGTGTTCTTCACCACGTTCTGCACGTTGATGCTCATCTCGTGCATGGTGCTCGTCACTTCATCAATCGCAGACGCCGCTTGCACACTCACCTTCGCTGACTCATCGGACGCGCTGGCCATCTGCCCCGAACCACTCGCCACTTGCGCTGCGCTATCCCGAACTTGGCGCACCAAATCGCGAAGCCCGCGTGTCATCTGCGCAAATGCCTTCGCCATGGTGTCCTGCTGCGACCGCGGTTGCACAGAAACGGACAGCTGCCCTTCCGCAATCGCCGCCGAAACCGCAGCCATCTCCTTCAAGTGCACGATCATCTTGTTGAAGTTTTGCGCCAGCACGCCCACTTCGTCGTCGCGATGCGTATCAATAGACTGCTCCAGGTCGCCGGTCTCCCCAATGCGCCGCGCCACGTCAATCAAGTGGTAAATCGGCTCCTTGATGGACTTCGCCGTGTAGAAAGCGATCAACAGCCCCAGCAGAACCGCCAGCAGCGTGCCCGCGGTAGTGATGCCGGTGCTCCAGGTCGTCGCTTGTGCCGCCGAGCTATTCGAATCGTCCAGCGATTTGTGCACGGTGCTGTCGGCCTGGTCCAAAATCGTCGTGGACTTGCTTACCCACGATGCCGGGTCGTGCTGCAAGTAAAAAATCTGCAGATCGGAAACGGTCGCGTCTCCCGCGTCCACCTGGTGCCGCTTCGCGATCATCGGCTTCGCGAAATTTTCCGACCAGCTGCTTTCCGTGTCTCCCACTTGCGCCAAAGCGCTGCGCAGTCCCGGATCGCTCGATTTGCTTTCCGCTTCTTTCACCAGCGCCAGCAAATCTGCCACGCCTTTGTTGGTCTTGTCTTCGTCGCGCAGATCGCCGCTCAGCAAGTAATTGCTCAGATACAGCCGGTCCTGCATCATTTGCGAGCGCGCATCGTCAATCGCCTGCTTCGCCGCCAGCGTCGCCTTCACCGTGTCCTGCGCGGAATACTCCCGCCGCACCGTGATCACGTTGATGACGAACAAAACCAGCATGATCGCCAGAATCGCGCCGAACCCGAAATAGAGTTTCTTCCCGATTGTCATGAGAAATGCCTCCGCTCCCCGCCCGTGACCCGAGTCACTGGCCCCCATTCACGCGTGATCAGCTGTGTCCCGAGAAATCGAATTCCACCACTTCCACCGATTCTTTCGCCGCTGGCTCGAAGCGCCATTTCTTTAGCGCGTCCAGCGCGGCGCCCACCAGCAACGGACTACCACCAATCACTTTGGTGTTGGTCACCCGCCCATCCGCGGAAATGGTCGCTTCGATTTTTACTTTCCCGCTCGCGTTCATGTGCCGCGCCAGCTCCGGATAATCCGGCAGTGTCTTGGTTCGCACCTTTCGTTTTGTCGTGTCCGGCGAATTTTCCTGAGCGCCTGCGCGCGGGGCGACTGCTAACGATCCCCCCAGGATCATTGCCAATCCAAAGCCAAGCAGTCGTTTCCTGCCGTGCATGCGTACGCCTCCTCATTCGAGGGAAAGGTCCCGCAGCGGAAATTGCAATGAGGATGCCATCGGGAAACTGTTCTTAAGTCGCATTGAAAATTCGCCAACTCGTCTCTTATGATGCTGATAAAAAAGCACTTAGTTGGCTTTCCACCAGCAGCCGACACCGGGTTGAACCCGTCCAACCGTCTCAAATGCCTGCCGCAGTCGAGCCGCCCGTCTCACCTTGCGACGCATCGAGATTGCCGCATAAGGCAACTGCCGCCGCCGCTTCGCTTGACTCAAATTGAGAACACGCCGTAACGTCATTCTCGTATAGGCGTAGCGCGCGCAGTGCCCCCTTAGCCTCCATGCGTGCACTAAAAAGAAGTCGCGATGTCTCACCTCGTCTCAATGGCTCTTTCGAGAGCCTGCTCGCGCAGTTCTCCGCCACTACGCTGGAGCTGAATCCTTCTCTCGGCGCCGCTGAATTCTCACGGCGTCTCACGGCCCGTGCCGCCGAAATGCTGGGCGCGCGCGCCGCAGTGCTTGCGATAGCAAGCGATCCCGAATGGGAAATCGCGGCGCTCAGCGGCCCCGCACATCGCTGGGATCCGATGACGCAGCACCATCTGGCTGGCGTTCTCGCCGAACAAGCCGGCGTTCCCGGCGAAAAATTGCGCGAAGGCTCCGCCGCAATGTTGCTCGGTCGCAGCCTCGCCGATGCAGTCGTCTGGAAGGAACTCGTTCTCGCCCGCCTCTCGGGAAGCCAGGGCGAGTTGCTCGGCGTGCTGTGCCTGGTGGATGTCTCGCGCGAACTATCCGCCACCGAACGCCAGCTCCTCGAAGCTCTGGCAGGCCATGCGGCGATGGCGCTGGAAAACGTCAGACTGTTCTCGCGAGTGGAACAATCACGTAAGCAGTGGGTCGAAGATTTCGACGCCATCTCGGATTTCATCGTTGTCCACGATGCCGGCAATCGCGTCCTGCGCCTGAATCGCGCCCTGGCGGAAACGCTCGGCCTGCGGCCCAC
This sequence comes from Acidobacteriota bacterium, assembly GCA_013289695.1. GTDB lineage: Bacteria > Acidobacteriota > Terriglobia > Acidiferrales > UBA7541 > Palsa-295. The sequence continues at coordinate 10,751 of JABCZK010000031.1, read as the reverse complement.
CGAAGCCATTGGCTACGAAATTGACCGCCTCGAGATTCTGGATTCGCCTCCAAAGGAAGGGCACTGCCCCTTCTGCCGCAATCCCCGGCTCGCGCACGAGGAATATATTCACGAAGCCGCCGAGCGCACCTTTCTGATTTCCGCGTCACGCATTCACAACGCGCAGGGCAACGACTGGCGCACCATCCACGTAATGAAAGACATCACCGATCGCCGCCTCGCGGAACGCCGCTACCGCCGCGAGCGCGACTTCAACAAAAACATTCTGAACAACACCCAAAGCATGATTCTCGTCCTCGATACCGCCGGTCTGGTCAGTTACGCCAACCGCCGCTGCTTCGAGGCCGGCTACCGCGAACAGGATTTGTTGGGTAAATCCCTGGTGGAAATGGTTCCGCCAGCGCGCCGTCCTCTGTTCGCTGAAGCCCTGGAGCGCACCCTGCAAGGCGCCGCGCTCGACAATCTCGAAATCCCGCTTTTTCGCGGCAGCGGAACGCCCGGGCAATTTTCCATCAGCCTCAGCCCCATGCGCGACGAGCAGGGCGAAATCAACAGCGTCGTCGTGGTCATGACGGACATCACCGACGCCGCCAGCCTGCAAGCGAAGCTAATGCACACCGAAAAAATGGCCGCACTGGGCCAGCTCGTCTCCGGCGTCGCCCACGAAGTGAATAATCCTCTCGCCGCCATCGTCGGCTTCACCGATCTGCTGCTGGAAAATCCCGCGGTCCCAGCCGACGCGAAAGAAGAGCTGCAAGTAATCTTGCAGGAAGCCCAGCGCACTCGCGTCATCGTGCAGAACCTGCTGAGCTTCGCGCGCCAGATGCCCGCGCAGCGTGAGCCCGCGCAAATCAATTCCATACTTCGCCAAACTGTGAAATTGCGCGCCTACGATCTGGAAAACCACGGCGTCGAGCTGACCGAAAAATATGCCGCCGAACTTCCCGTGGTCATCGGCGACCCGCACCAGCTGCAGCAAGTCTTCCTGAATATTCTGAACAACGCCTACGACGCCGTGCAGGAAACGCGCCGCACCGGAAAGATAGAAGTCCAGACCATCCATCGCTCCGACAAAATTGAAATCGTTTTTCGCGACAACGGTCCCGGAATCTCTCATATGGACCGCATCTTCGATCCCTTTTTCACCACCAAGGAAGTCGGCAAAGGCACCGGCCTCGGCCTGAGCATTTGCTACGGCATCATCGAGGCGCATCGCGGTGAAATCATCGCCAGAAACAATCCGGATGGCGACGGTTCCACGTTCGTAGTGCGCCTACCGATCGCGGAGAAAGCGATGGAAATCCACGCTGCCAAGGCTGCGGAATGACGGCTACTCCCGCGCCCGTCTCCGCCACCCGCTCGCGCATCCTGGTCATCGAAGATGAGCCTTCGGTCGCCGCCTTCGTGCGCGCCGCGCTCGAACGTCACGGCTACGAAGTAACCTCTTCGTCGTCCGCGGTCGAGGGCCTGCGCCTTCTTGCGCTCCATGATTTTCGCGGCGTTATTTCGGATTTCCGCACACCCGGAGGAATCACCGGCTCCGATGTGCACGATTGGCTACAGCGCCACCGGCCCGAAATGGCTACGCGAATTATTTTCATCACGGGCGATACCGCCAGCGACGAGACGATCGCGCTGCTGGCGCTCGCTGGCACTCCCTGCGTCGAAAAACCGTTCCGCGTGCAGCAATTAATGGACGCGGTTGAAAAAACGATTGGAAAACCATGACCGATGAACTGAAACTTCGCTTCCTGATTGTGGACGACGAGCAAAGCATTCGCCGCCTGTGCATCACCGTGGGCCAGGGGCTCGGTTATCTCTGCGCCGAGGCCGAAACCGCCGAAGCTGCGCTCGAATCCCTGGAAACCACCGCCCCCGATCTGGTCGTCACGGATTTGAAGTTGCCCAGCCTCTCCGGCGTCGAACTGCTCCGAAAAATAAAAGAATTATCGCCCCGCGCCGAAGTTGCCATCATGACCGGCCACGGTTCGGTCGAAACCGCCGTGGACGCCATGCGCCAGGGCGCCTACGACTATATCGAGAAGCCCTTTCGCGTCGAGCGCCTGCGCCAACTTCTGCAGCGCATGGCCGAAAAAGTCCGGCTCGTCACTGAAAATCAATTCCTGCGCGAGCGTGTGAACACCGTCACGGATATGGACGGCATCGTCGGCACCTCCGCGAAAATCCAAGACGTCCTGCGCATGATCTCGCGCCTCAAGGAAACCCGCACGCCCGTGCTCGTCACCGGAGAAAGCGGCACCGGCAAGGAACTGGTCGCGCGCGCCATTCACTTCCGCGGTCCACTCGCTGAAATGCCCTTCGTCGCCGTGGATTGCGGCTCGCTCGTTCCCACCCTGATGGAAAGCGAACTCTTCGGCCACGAGAAAGGCTCCTTCACCGGCGCGCTGAAAACCAAGGCCGGCCTGTTCCAGGCAGCCAATGGCGGCACAATATTTCTAGATGAAATCGGCGAGCTGCCGCTGGAATTGCAAGCGAAGCTGCTGCGTGTTCTGCAGGAAAAAGAAGTGCGTCCGGTGGGTAGCAACGAAAAAGTTCCGGTGGACGTCCGCGTGATCGCCGCCACCAATCGCGATCTGGAAGCCGCCTACCGCGCCGGAACTTTTCGCAAGGACCTGTACTTCCGTCTCAATGTGGTAACCGTCCAGGTCCCGGGCCTGCGCGAACGCCGCTCCGACATCCCGCAGCTCGCGCATTACTTCCTCGATCGCTATGCCGCCGGAGAAAATATTCAGGTCACGCCTTCGGCGATGAAAAGTTTCCTGCAGTACGAATGGCCCGGAAATGTGCGCGAACTGGAAAATTGCATCGCCCGCGCGGTCGCGCTCGGCGACCATCACACCATCGATGTCGAAGATTTGCCGCCCGCAATCCGCGCACCTCAGGAAAGCAACGTAGCCTCGGGAGATTCCGCCTCGCTCTCCACCACCGCCCTAGCCGACCTCGAGCGCATGACCATCCTCCGCGTCTTCGAAAAGGCCGGCGGCGATAAAGCCCTGGCCGGCAGAATGCTCGGCATTAGCCGCGCCACGCTCTATCGCAAGCTCAAGCTCTACAACATCCCCCTCCGCGCCGCGCACAAGGACGAAGTGCAACTGGCGTCCTAAAAGGAAACTGCAGCGAACCGGGTTCGTTCCGCGTTCGGGTTCGCACCGCATCCCTGAGACGCATCTGTATCACCCTGAGACACCTCCAAGACCCAAGCTCCAACCATCAATTCGTAACCACCGTAAAAACAACCACTTAACGGCCTACCCCGCCGTCCTCCTTTGGCCGCCTTCGTGCAATCATCTCCCCGGACTTCTTTCTGCGTCCGCTACTATTGCGCGTGAATCGCCCGACTGGGCGATTCACCCTGAGATCCCGTCGTGCGGGATCGATGGGCAGCCGCCAGCTTTAGCTGGGCGCCTTTGACTTTGCTAGCGCCGGCGTCCCGCCGGCTCTTTGGTCTCTGACTTGGTCGGCGCCGTTGCACTGGTTTTTGAATCTGTAGCGGCCGGTTCGGCTTCATCGCGCCGGGCAGCCGTTGCTTTTGTTTTTTTTTGCAGTCTGAAACGCCCAGGGGGTTCCGTGATCAGTGAAGCCGCAATAGACACGGCTGAAGCCACACAATCGTGCGTCGAAAAATTGTCGCAACTATTTCCCAGCGCCTCGCCCATGAGAATCCCCGTGCGCGTCGTCACGCTGGCCACCGCGCGCCGCCCCCTGCAGGAGCAAACCGTAATCGAATTCGGAACCGCGCAGGAAGTTCTGTTCGCTTCCACGCTCCCGCTGGAATTTGAAGATGGCGTGCGCGTGCTCAATTCCGATGGTTCGCTCGATGCGCGCGCAACGGTCGTCGCCGTGCGCTATCACGACGGAAGAAAGGCCGTCGCTGCCCGGTTCGTGGGAGAAGTGGGCAACTGGATCATAAAACGATGACCTCCAAATCAGACGTGACTACGTCGAAGCCGCCGGCAGCGCAAGCAGCCTTCGCGGATTTTGTCGCGCAATGGTCCGAAGCGCGCAACGCCTATCCGCTGTACGCCGCTCTCGCCACCCAATTTAATTTTGGCCCGCTGCCGCATCCCGCCGGGGAATTGCCCCCACAGCGTCCCACGCGCGAAGTTTTCGACAGCGATTTGAAATGGTTCGACGGAATTGACGCTCGCGTCCGCGCGTTTCAAATCCGCCAGCTCCCCCCGGAAACCCTGAACGCCAGCGAACAAAATCTGCGCGCCTTTCTCCAGCGCCAATTGCGCAAGCAGGAAAAGACCACTGCCGACCGCGACAAAATTGATTTGCTCCTCGTGCAGTATTTCGCTCTCTGCGCGCCCGAAGAGCTGTATCGCAAGGAAATTCACCTCGAAGACGTCGCGGAGGTCTTGCAGCCGGCGCTGAACGCAGCCGACGCCACGCGCCTGGAATGGTGCGCGCCGCTGGATCAAATTCTCGACAAGGTCGCGCACTGCGAGAGTTTGCGCGACATGATGGAACTCGGCCTCCTCGAACAAGGCCGCTTGGTAAAAGAATCCGCCGGCGCCATGTTCTACGATCCTGCCGCGCTGGTGGCTTTCTGCCGCTTCAACTTTCTTCTCCGCCGCGCCTTCATCCGCATGTTGCACGCGGACTTGAGCGCCGTGCGCCAGGCTGCCGAAACTCTCGACGCCAATGGCGTGAAGACCGTGGACTGCCGTCGCGCCGGTTTTTCTGCAGCGGAAACCACCGCGCGGCTGCGCTACTACTGCGAGAATTGGAAACAGCCCTTTCATAAGGACTACACCGCAACGTCCGTCACGCATGCCTTCGAACAGCTCCTAGCCTTGCGCGCTGATCTCGAAGAGGCCCTAACGCGCGGCCGATCCGGCGCGCCATCGCCAGCCGCCAGCCCGGAATCGCGGCAACCCGACGAACGTTCAACCGTGGATCAATCGTCCCAGCCCGCGGAGCCGCTTGCACCAAGTGCGGCTGCGCCCCGGGCGTCTGCAACAAATGCTTCGGCAGCGAAACAATCCACCGCAACTCCGGCAGAGAAATCTGCTCCGGCTAAATCAACGAATGCCACCGCAAGCGCCGACAAGCCGGCCGCCGACCCTCCGGCACCGCCAGCCGGCCCGCTCGACAAAGAGAAGTGTCTGGAATCAATCTGGGAGCAACTGATCGCCGAGCCGCCCACTCGCGGACGTTCCATGTCCACCATCGTCTTGCAGAACACCAAGGTCCTGCTTTCTTCCTGGGAAGTTGCCGCGTTCGTCGCCGAAGGCAATCAGGAAGCTGAGGATCTGCGCCGTGCCGTTGTGGCTCGCGCCCTGCTCGCCGTCGCTACCGACGAGCGCAAACGTTCCGGCGACCTGAGCCAGCTGGCATCCGCTCTCACGCTAGCGAAAGCCGAAGTTTCCTATTTCCAGGGCCGCGTCGAGCAAGCCAAGCGCGCCAAGAACACTGAAGCCGCGGTAAATCTCGGCATCAGCACCAAGCGGCTGCTTTCGTTCATCGAAGAAGCCGAAAAAGTGCAGCCCTGATTCGCGTTTGCCGTTGACTTTGCCTTCGTGAATCGCCCCACAGGACGATTCATCCTGAGATCTCGCTGCGCGGGACCGGGCAGTTGTCGTCGTTGGTCTTGCTTCTGTAGCGGCCAGCTTCAGCTGGGCGCAGTTGCCGTCGCTTTTGACTTTGCTTGGGGGAAATCTCTTGACTCACTCCAGCGTCCTGATCGTCTCGGACGACACTGAATTCGCGCGCACCGTTGCCGCTCGTTGGCAAGCCGAACGCCGCGTCCCGGAGATCACCCTCACGACGAGCGACGTCTGGCAAGCCTCAACAGCCGACGGCTACAACCTCGTCATCGTCGGCCCCGTTCGCAACAATAAAATCGGCGCGATCCTTTGCGCGCTCAACTCAATTCCCGCCGCCGCAGCCATCTACGTCTCCACAGAATCGCGCGATGTGTCGCAGCTCGCAAGCGAACATCCGCACGTCCTAATAATCCCGCGCGAAGACGGTTGGATCGGCACTCTAATTCTCGTCGCCGGAGAAGCGCTGCGCCGCGCCGCCGCCACCGCGCGCGCCCAACGCGCCGAGCGCGTCTCCGCCGAAATACAACGCAACGCGACCCTCGGCCGTTACATGCTCGATATGCGCCCCAGTGTAAACAATGCATTAACCTCGGTCCTCGGCAACGCTGACCTCCTGCTTCTAGATCCCCGGCCGATTCATCCGGACGCGCGCGAACAAATCCGCACCATTCACACCATGGCGCTGCGCCTCAACGAAATCATGCAGCGTTTCTCATCCGTAGCCGCTGAAATGCGCGCTGGTGAGAAAGAATCTCAAGCTGAGACAAACAGCATGTCGCAAATTTCCCCAGCTGGCCTCGCGAGGTAGCGCCACGCCGCGTAACCAGCTGAAAAGCAAAGCTGTTGCAATCTAGTCGCAGAACGCGAAATACGCTCCGCACATGGTCTTGCACTTGCATTTCTATCTGCGGGTATTTCTGTGGAGGTCTGCCGATGTCGAAGAAAGTTCTGATCGTGGACGATTCCCAGGCCGAACTCCACCTCATGCAGTCCATGCTGCAGCAAGGCGGATTTCAGTCCGTGGGAATTTCCGATCCCACCAGAATCGAAGAGGCCATCGAAGAAGAGCGGCCCAACGTCATCCTGCTCGATGTGGTCATGCCGCGCCGCAACGGCTTCCAGGCCTGCCGCGATCTGAAGAGCCAGCAGACCTACTCGAATATTCCGGTGATTCTGGTTACCTCGAAAACCGCCCCCAGCGATCGCTACTGGGGCGAACAGCAGGGCGCAAATGGCTACGTCGCCAAGCCTTTCACTCCGGATGAACTGTTGAACGCGGTAAAAAGGTTTGCCTGATGCCGGCTGAACGCGAAGTCGAGCGCGAAAACGCTGCGCATGCCGTTGAACTCGATGGCGGCGCATTCCTCGAAAGCGAAGTTTTTTCCGAGGAGCGCCTTCCCGAGCGCCAATACTGCGTGTTCCGCGCCGGACGCGAACGTTTTTGTTTTTCAGTGCTCGAAGTGGAAGAGGTGGTGGACTGGCCCATCGTCACGCGCATTCCGCTCACCCCCGCGTTTCTCATGGGAGTGTTCAATCTGCGCGGCACCATCGTTCCGCTGATTGACATCGCCTTCACCGAAGGCCGCCGCCCCGGCCTTCTGCCGAAGCACGTAGTGGTCGCGCTCTTGAAAGGCGACGCGCACAGGGAAGACTTGCGGCTGGGAATTGCCGCCGATGAAGTGATCGGCACATTTTCCGCCACCGAAGAGGCGCTACTCGATCAAGCGCCCGCCGACGTGCCGCACTGCCGCGGCATGTTGCGGCATGACGACCGCCTGGCGCTGGTGGTTGACTTGCGCCGCCTCGTCGACGTTTTTCCAGTGCCGGTAATTTAAGGTTTGGCGTTGCCTTTGCCGTTGCTTTTGACGTTGTAGCGGCCAGCTTTAGCTGGGCGATCGAAATTGGAATAGGCAAGAAGTTCTGGGGTCACAAGTTTCTAGGCCGCGCGCACTTTCCGTTCCGCATCACGGGTCGGCGTCGTGATTGGGCGCACAAGTTCTTGGGAGGAAGTCATGAAAGCTCGTTTGAGTTCCACAGTCTGGCTGCTGGTTTTCTGGGTCGCACTGTTGCTGTTCGCCTCCGTGGGTTTTTCCTACTACGCAGGCGCCCATTCTGCCGGTCAGGCCGCTGCGGACGCCGCCGCGATCCCCGGCGGTGCCAATGGCGCGCTATTCGCCGCAGCCGTGCTCGCGCTCATCGCCGTGATCTCCATCGTCTACGTGCTCAGCAAGCGCGTCCTCACTCCCGTGGACGAGCTCGCGAAATTCTCCGAGCGGGTAGTCTCTGGCGACGTGCGCGCCCGCGCCGAAATCAATTCCAACGACGAGTTCGGTTTCATCGCCGAAAATTTCAATCGCAGCGCCGCCAAAGTCGCCCATGCCGTCACCAATCAACAGGCCCAGGACTCCCTGCAACGCAGCATCACCGACCTGTTAAACACCATCAATCAAGTCGCCCGCGGCGACTTGACCATTCGCGGCAAAGTCACCAACGACGCCCTCGGCAACGTCGTGGACTCCGTGAACTTCATGCTCGACAACTTCACCAAAGTTCTCGAGCGCGTCCGCAAGGCCGCCGTGGACGTCAGCGGCAGCGCCAACCAGATTCTCGATGCGGCGGACGATATGACCGCCGGAGCCACGCAGCAAGACCAGGAAATCACCAACACCTCTTCCGCCGTCGAAGAGCTCACCGTCTCGATGAAACAGGTGTCCAACAACGCGGAAGCCAGCGCCGAAGCCGCACGCCGCGCGCTCGATGCCGCCGAACAAGGCAACCGCGCCGTGCGCGATACGCTCGAAGGCATGCAGCGCATCCGCGCCTCCGTGCAAGCCACCGCCAAGAAAATCAAATCTCTCGGCGATCGCTCACTAGAAATTTCTGAAATCATCAACGTGATTAACGACATCACCGAACAGACCAACTTGCTCGCGCTGAACGCGGCGATTGAAGCCGCCCGCGCCGGAGATGCCGGCCGCGGTTTCGCCGTCGTCGCCGACGAAGTCCGCAAACTCGCCGAGCACTCTCGTAGCGCCACTAAGGACATCGCCGCGCTCATCAAAGCGATTCAGGCCGAAACAAACGAAGCCGTTGTCGTCATGGAAGACGGCACCCGCGAAGTGGAAGTCGGTGCAGGCCTCGCCGATCAAGCCGGTAAAGCGCTCGAAGCAATTTCCAGCGTCGTGCGCCAGTCGGCCGAACTCGTTCAGGAAATCTCCCTGGCCTCGAAGCAGCAGGTGCGCGGCACGGAAGGCGTGGCCAACGCGATGCAAATCATTTCCGGCATCACGCGCCAGACCACTCAGGGCGCACGCCAGACCGCTTCCACCGTCGGCAACATGGTCAAGCTCTCGGAACAATTGAATGAAGCGCTCGCGCAATTCCGTTCCGGTCGCGCGGGTGAAGCGCCGGAAGAAGCGCGGCCGGCCGCGCCCGTGGGTGCGCATCGTTAGGTCGCAGTGATTCCTGGCGCCGGCGAAGCCTGCCGGCCCCGAACGTGCGCCGAACATGAAACCACATCCAGCAACGACGACGAAGCTCAGCGAGTCCGAACTCGATGATATCCGCACGCTGATCGAGCAGCGCTCGGCCATTCTTTTCGATGCGTCGCGCGAGCGGTTCTTCTCCACCCGCATTCGCGAATACATCGAGGAAAAAGAACTGGCTGGCGGCGCGGAGCTGTACGAGCAAGTGAAAAGTTCCAGCACGGAATATGAAGCCCTGCTGGAGCGGCTGCTGACGCAGGAAACATCTTTCTTTCGTTATCCGGCCGTCTATGACGCGCTGGAAAAACGCATTTTGCCGGAGATGCAGGAACGCAAATTTTGGCAGAATCCGCGCACGCTGCGCATCTGGAGCGCGGGTTGTTCCACCGGGGAAGAGGCCTACTCCATCGCCATCACCCTGTGCGACGCGCTGAAATTTGTGGAAGCCTGGGAAATCGAAATTCTCGCGACGGACATCAGTCGCCGCGCGCTGCGCCATGCCGAACGCGGCCTGTACAGCAAACGCAGCCTGCAAGATGTCTCGCTGGGCCAGGTGGATGCCCACTTTGCGAACACCAAGCACGGCTTTCAGATCAAGCCGCGCATAAGAAAAATGATTTCGTTCGCGCAAATGAATCTGGTCGAGCCGGTGTACGTCGGCAAGCTGGACTGCATCTTCTGCATGAACGTGCTGATGTATTTTTCCGAGGAACGCCGCCTCGCGATTCTCCGGCGCTTTTACGACGCCCTCGAACCGGGCGGATATTTTCTTTTGGGTCACTCGGAAACGCTTTCCAACGTGCCCATGAAATTTGAATCTCTGGTGATCGGCGATTGCCGCATTTATCGCAAGCCGGTCGCCGCTGAATCGCGTGCCGCATCTGTGCTGGTGGAGGAACGCCTGTGAACGGGCCCAATCAGGAATCCGTCGAGCTCTTCCTCCAGGAGGCTTCCGAAAACCTCCAGTACCTGCGGGAATATTCCGGCATGTTGCAGGAGCCGCAGACTAGGCCCGAGGATCTCGAAAAACTGTATATCGCCGCGCACACTCTCGCCGGCACTTCCGCCAGCTACGGCTTCCCGCAATTTTCCGAAGTCGCCGCGAAAATGGCCCACATCTTTCACTACGCCATGAATGCCACGCTCACCGCGGACATGCACGGCCCGCTCACTGAATTTATTTCCGACGCCATCTCCGTTCTCGAATTCGATCTGCTGCAAATCAGTTCCAGCGGCAGCGAAACCGAAGGTGACATCCTCGCCTTCAAGCAGCGCTATTCATTCGCGTTTCCGGCGCCGCCTGCATCGCGCGCTGCACGCGAAGCCGCCGCACAAGTCGCCGCCGAAGAACCTTCTGCCGATGCGCAGCCCACTTACTCATATGTTGACCATATGCCGCAGGACAGCGACGTCCCGGCCGAGGTCCTGGAATTCTTCGTTCCCGAAGCCGAGGAACACCTCCAAGCCGTCACCGAATGCTTGCTCGCGCTAGAAGCCAATCCCAACGCCGAGGACATCAACCGCCTGTTCCGTTCCATGCACACGGTAAAAGGCTCCGCAGCGCAAGTCGGATTGCATCGCCTCTCGGCGGTCGCGCATCGCGTCGAGGATTTGATTGGCCGCCTGCGCGATGGCGAACTGAAGCCGAGCCCCAGTATCGTGGACATCTGTCTGGAATCCGTGGACGTCCTGA
>JABCZK010000030.1 GCA_013289695.1 Acidobacteriota bacterium | reverse complement strand
TTCATGACACATTTCCTTTCCTTCTGTCCGGGATTGCCTCTTCGCATCAAAGCAGGGGTCAAGATGGGAATAGATTCAAATTGATCAGTGAAAGACCGGTTGAAACCGGTGAACTTGAAAAATTAAATCGACGTATTGCTATCTGACACAAAATCCAACCAAATCCCTTCGCCAGCCGTCAGATAGCGCCACTTTCAATTTTCTGAATTTTGCTGGCTTGTGCCGGTTTTGCGCCAGTTTTAGTGACACTTTGGTGACCGTTGGATTTTCTAGCCGCCCAGCGCCGCAATCTGCAATCGCGATTATCGGATGACGTGAATTCGAATTCCAATCTTGAGGTTTTTCCATGATCGGTCTGCGGTATATACGGGAGCCTTCAAGGCGATCCCCAGGGCTAGACACGCTCGATCCCCCATCGACAGGCCAGATGGACGAGTTTGTTTCAGCAAGTCGCCGGCGAGCCGGGCATGCTCAGGAGTAAAACTGACAGCTTCCCGGATCGGACTTAGCGTGGCTTCCCACGCGTCGTCGGTGCTTAGGCCCCGGTCAACAAGCTTGCCTTGCACTTCGGCCAGGTTGACAGTGCTACTGGCCGCTGCGTTCAGGAGTTCTGGCGTCAGTCTTTCTGCCCCAGCTTCCTGATTCAGTACCGCGAGCAGGGCGGAAGCGTCCACCACGATCCTATTCATTTCGTGCGGCCTCGTGCCGCTCGGCGATCAATTCGTCAACCAGAGAGGTACTTGGCTTTACGTGTTTGCGGACCAGGCGTTGGGCCCGCTGCAACCGCCTCCTCAATGTTGTGATACGCAATTCGTCGTCTACGATTCGCAGGATCACTTCGTCTCCTATGCTGATGCCAAGCGCCTTGCGAAAAGAAGCAGGAATGACAACGCGGCCGTTTTCGTTGACACGCATGCGTGTTTTTGACTTCATCGCAGAATTCCCTCTGACAGTATTCTACCATATGTCAGAAACGTTTGGAAATGACATCCTTCCCCAGAGTTCTTGCCCAAATCCTCGATGGCCGTGAGCGCTTCATCCGCCGGTGCCGCGCTCTCCCTTTGGGTTGAATGGCAATGGCGAGTAGTCGGCAAATGCCATCCGAGCGAAATCGAGCGGCAGTTAGACCGGACTGTAAGTTACAATGACCAAATGAATTTCGGAGGGGTAGGAAAGCGGTTGACTCCGGCGGTCTTGAAAACCGTTAGGCCCGAAAGGGTCTCGTGGGTTCGAATCCCACCCCCTCCGCCATTCTTTGTGTTTTGTTTTCATTTAGTTCACGACCTCCGCTGTTCCACGTACCTCTGGTGTACCCTTCGTCTCGAGGAGGACAATGGAATCCTTCGTCCAAGTGCGTCGAACATCGGCCTCGGCTTGCTCTTGGCGCTCTCGAATCCACGGGTTGTAGTGCTTCTCGGTTATCTTGATGCTGGCGTGTCCAAGCAGGATTGAGACTCGTTCAACAGGCACGCCTGCGAGTAACAGTTCTACGGCAAACGTATCGCGAAATCGGTGCGCATGGCCATCGCTGACCTTTGCATCGTCGAACAATGTCTTAAGGCGCCCTTGCCAATCGGAAATCGCAGTCTTAAAGTTTGGAGTTGCCCGTCCAGAACCAATGGCGCTCGCTTCTCTTTGCGATCGAATCAAGTTCTCGCACCACGAACTCTGGTAGCGGGCAGTGAACATGCGTTCCCGTTTTCTGCATATATCCTTCGCAACTCAACTCAGCGTCTTCGTGAAAGGAAAGGTCTCTGTACCTCCGAACCCGTTTGGCTTCGGCAAACGTTGCGCGTCGATCCAAATGACTGAATTGCGCGGACCTGATCCTGGTCGGGATTATTCAAGAGGGCTTTAGCGATTGCCTCTACCAGCTCCTTCACATGGCGCGCCTCGTCCGCGACGGTATCGGGTTGCCTGAACCTTGATTTTACTTAGCATTGCTTATTGAGGGAGGCCGGGTGTACGTTATGGGCCAGTCGGAAGATCAAACTTGAGATTCCGGGTCAGGTGAATTGTTTTCTTTCGCCCGATCCGATTCCAGCCTCGCGAACGCGAGAGATGCATTCGTGAACCGATGTCGATGCTCCGAAGCCCCCGCGGAGTTGGGAGTCACAGTTCGCAAGTGTGGCGCGGATGGATGCGACCTCCTCGCAGTCAGCACTTTCTAGGGCCCAGCTAAACACATCAGGGCCGTATCAGCTACGGCCCAAAAGGAGCAGCCGTGAAAAATCTCAGAAAATCGTGGAAGGTAGTCATTCCCGTGGTGTTGGCAGTGATGTCGATCTTTGGCTATGCGGTGCGGTCGAGGGCTTTTACTCTCATTGAATCGCAACCTGTTTACTTCTTGCCATATGTATTTAGCCCGAATGCCATCGGCGTCGTGAAAATCACGAATATTTCTGACGTCACCCTGTCGTTGGGCCTCGAGGTCCTCACCGACGAGGGCGCTGCCGTAACGCAAACCGTAAGTACTGCGACACTCCTCCCGGCCCAAACGTTCAGCTTTCGCCTCAACACGCAGCCAAAGGCTGTAAGCCTACGGCAGGTAGTCGTGGTAAGTGGTGGTCACAATCCGAACAGTACGCTCGCTGAATTGCAGGTGTTTAACGCGAACGGCCAGCTTATCGAGCTTCTGCCCGCAGTTCAGTTAGGCCTTTAGAAGTTATCCGGCCTGACCGCCGGTTTTGATTTCAGTTTCGGGCCCCCTCGAGCGCCTCCGTGGCGATTCGCTAAGCCATAGTTCTGCGCAGCGCCTCATTGGTGACCGGAGGTTTACCGTGGGCGGTTTGACTCACGAGAAGCTTCTGCTTGATCCGCGCCGCGGCGTAGATCGTGTGCCCGCTGCCTCGTACAAGGTTCGCTTTATTCGGGTCGCGCTGTGGTTGCTCACCTCATTCTTCACCGGCGCCATCATCATGTCCCTGGAGCTTGTCGCCTTCAGGCTCTATGCCCCTTACTTCGGTTATTCGATCTACGTTTGGGGCAGCATGATCTCCGTCGTCATGGCGGCGCTCGCAATCGGCTACGCCATCGGCGGTTGGGGAGCCGACCGCAGCCAAACGAGCCTATCTCTTTACATCACGCTCCTCGGAAGCGCCCTCTATCAGCTTGCTATTCTCTTTGTGGTTCGGTCGATGCTCCCAGGCTTCGCCAGAATGGGAGACTTTACCGGGACGGTGCTCGCCAGCCTGGTTATTTTTGGCCCGCCGCTGACCGCCATGGCGACTGCGTGCCCCTTCATCATTCGTCTGTTGGCACAGTCCGGACACATTGGGTCGGTCGCAGGCAAAGTCTATGCATTTTCTACCATCGGCAGCATCGCGGGCACACTCGCCACTAGCTTCTGGTTGGTTCCCCTGCTCGGCACACAGAAGACGCTGGAGGTGATCTGCGCGCTGTCCGCCGTCATCGCCGTGGCGGGCATCGCCTTCCGGGCGCCTGCGGCCCTCGTATTACTCGCGATGATTGTAGCGGCGCTGAAGTTTGTGCCGGCAACAACCTGGTCTCACAGCACTGTTTGGGTGCAAGAGTCTCCATACAACCTGGTTCGTGTTGTGCGCGACGGTCAACGGCTGCTCCTCAAACTGAACGATGAAGGAGGCGTTCACACCATCCGAAATGAGCTCGCCGGGTGGACTGGCAACTACTACGATGATTTCGCCCTCGGTCCTCTGCTGGCGCCGGCGCAGCGTCTGCTGGTCTTAGGCATGGCTGGAGGAGGATCCATCAGATCGACCCGCATCACCGCGCCCGACATAAATATCGACGCTGTTGAGATCGATCCAAGAGTCGTGGAAGCAGCCACTCTTTTTTTTGGGATGAATCCCGACGATAAACTGCTTCACATTCACGTTGCTGACGCGCGCCCCTGGCTCGCGCGAAACGAAAGCAAGTACGACATCGTCCATGTCGATCTCTACCAGGGCGGGCCGTACATTCCTTTCTATCTCGTCACGGTCGAGTTTTTTAGCGCCGTTCGTGCGCACATGTCGGCAGACGGCGTATTGATGATGAACCTGTTTGACGTGAGCAAGGATCAGGAATTGCTTCTCTCGGCCGCTGCTACTTTGAAACGTGTTTTCCCGGCAGTGGCTGTTCTTCCGATTGGCCGCGGGAACCGCATGCTGCTGGCTTTTTCGCACGTGATGCCGGAGGCGTCGATTCGCGCGCGCCTCGAGGGCTATGAGGGCAACGCCTTCGTCATGCGGATGGCGGCGTCGGCTGCAGCCAGAATCTCCCAAGTTGACCCCAGCGCGGGAACAATCGTATTCACCGACGATTTCGCGCCCGTCGAGTATATGACTCGTCGAATGCTGAATAGTGGCCGATTCCGCTGATGTCGAGTGAAGAGAAGCGGGAACGGTAAGCACTGGTATGAAAACGTGACAGGCTTAGAGCCATCTTGCGTTCGTCCACCCAAAGCCAAGTTGTGGCAAAAACCCCCGCTCGAGGGGACGTGCAAACCGTCGCAACTGGAAGCTGGTCTTGGGACTCTCGCTTAGTGGCAAAATCATTCCGGCCTTCGGTCCACCGACGCTCACAACCAGGCCGTTGCCAGGTTCTATGGCTCAGTGAATCAACCAGCACACGCGCTGTCGTATATGGACACATTTTGGATTCTGGGCGCGCTCTGCTCGCTCATGTTCGTTCTCGCATTTTTCTTGAAGAAGAATGATCCCGGCGCCGGCGCGCGCTGCGCAATTCTAATCGGTAGTCGTGATATTAAAAATCGGCGCAAATGACTGAAAACAAACAACAGGACCCATCCTTGGCGGTGGTTTTTCGGCCGTTTTGTGCCGGAGGCGTGAATTCGCCAATCAGGAGATTGGCGTTTCCAGCAGTGCGCGGTGCGCGGATGACGTGGTCAGCGCAAGAGCTGCCGAGGTTCGGCGATTGCTTTCGCCAGATCGTTCAGGAACTGCGCGCCGCGCGCGCCATCCACAACGCGATGATCGCAGGAAAGCGTGAGGGTGATCATGCTGCGGACGGCGGGCTGGCCGTTGATGGCCACGACGCGATCGGTAATTGCGCCGACCGCCAGGATTGCGGCCTGTGCCGGCGGAATAATCGCGGTGAAGGAATCGATCTGGAACATGCCGAGGTTGCTGATGGTAAAGGTAGCGCCGGCGAAATCCTGCGGGCGCGATTTGCCGGATTTGGCGCGCTCGGCGAGGTCGCGGCGTTGCGCGGCGATTTCGGCGATGCTCGCGGCGTGCGCGCTGGGAATCACCGAGGCGATCACGCCGTCGTTTACGGCGATCGCGATGGCTATGTTCACTTCAGGATGAAGCTGGATTCCATCGCGCGTCCAGCTCGCATTCAAGCGCGGGTGCTGCAGCAAGACGCGCGCGACGAGCGCGATGAGCAAATCTGTGTGCGTGATTTTGCCGCTCAAGCTTGCGTCGGCGGAAGCCGTCAGTCTTTCGCGCGTTTGCTGGAGTGCGCTGGCGTCCACTTCGCGGACCAGGAAGAAATGCGGAACGGTCGTCCAGCTTTGCGTGGTGCGCTCTGCCATCAACCGGCCGATAGCGGTGAGCGATTCGAGTTTGGCGCCGGCGGACGGTGCGGCAACGCTTGGCGCTGGCGCTTTCGCCGCGGCCTCGACGTCTGACGCGAGAATTTCTCCGCCGGGTCCTGAAGCGCGCACGCTGTCGAGGTTGACGTGAAGCTCGCTTGCGAGGCGGCGTGCTTTGGGTGAAATTTTCATCCTCGCGCCGGAAATCGCAGCATCGCCTGATGGAGCTGCCGATGCCCGAGCGCGGGCCACGGGCGGCGCGACGCCGGCGGCCGCCGCAGCAGGGGCTTCGTCCGCGGGAGCGGGTTCGCCCTTATCTACGATCCAAGCAATCGTGCGACCCACGGCGATGACGTCGCCTTCCTTCGCTTTCACGCCGGCCAAATATCCATCGGCGAGCGCTTCCACTTCGACGACGGCCTTGTCCGTCTCGACTTCCAGCAAAGTCTCGCCCCTGGCGACGGCGTCGCCTTCTTTTTTGCGCCAGGAAACCAGCTTGCCGGTCTCCTGGGTCAGTTCGAGCGCGGGCATAACAACACTGATAGCCATAATTCCTCAAGCAATAGAAATGAAATCTTAGTCGGTAGCTCCTACCCGCTCGATTTTCGCGCTGGCTTCGACCATTTCCTTGATGCGCTTGCTGGGCGCCGCCTCGGATTCGCGCGTCGCCGACAGGGGCCCGTTGACGGTGAAATAGTGCGCGCCCGCGACCATCAATTGCTCCGCCGGGAAACGCGTGATGACTTCGTGGCCTGTCTCGGTGACCACAATTTCTTCTTCGATGCGCGCCGCAGCCCAGCCATCGGTCGAGGGCCAGAAAGTTTCCAGAGCGAAAACCATGCCGGGCTTGATCTCGCAGGGATGATCGAGCGAAACCAAGCGACTGATGACGGGCTTTTCCCAGATCGCCAGGCCGATGCCGTGTCCGTATTGCAAAGCGAACGCCGCTTCTTCGTTGGGGAATCCGAATTCCTGCGCTTTCGGCCACAGCGCCGCGATTTCGCCGGTGGTGCGGCCGGGACGAACCAGCGAAATCGCCGCATCCAGATATTCACGGCAGCGTTTATAGGCGTCAATCATGGCGTGCGACGCGTAGCCGATGGTGAAGCAGCGGTAGTAGCAGGTGCGATACCCCATGTAGGAATGCAGAATGTCGTAATACACGGGATCGCCGGGACGCAGCACGCGGTCGGAAAATACGTGCGGGTGAGGATTGCAGCGTTCCCCGGAAATGGCGTTCACGGCTTCGACGTATTCAGAGCCGAGGTCGTACAGGACTTTGCTGACGAGGCCGACGGCCTCGTTTTCCCTCATGCCGGGCTTCATGGCGCGGTAGAGTTCGTCGTAGGCCGCATCCACCATCATCGCGGAAGTATTGAGCAGCGCGATTTCGTCGCGGGTTTTGATGACGCGCGCGTCGGACATGAGCTGCTGGCCGTCCACGATCTTGATTCCTTCGCGCTGCAGCGCAAAAAGAATGGGCGGCTCGATGATGTCAACGCCCAGCGGCTCGTGCAGCAAGCCGAGTTCTTCGAGTTCGATGCGTATTTTTTTCGCGACGTCTTCGGCGCGGCCCATTTCAGGTGACATCGCGCCGCGCAGCAGAGGAATGCCCGCGCGCGAGCGTTCACCGAGCCAGGGACAATGCAGTTGGTGATGCTTGGCGGCGGAGCCGAAATCCCAAAGGATTGGCTCGCTCTTCCGCGTGAGCAGCGTGAAGCGGCTCATCTTGTCCTGCGCCCAGGAACCGATGTGCGTGGACGTGATGTAGCGGACGTTATTCATGTCAAAGCACAAAATCGCGCCCATTTCCGATTTGGCGAGAAGATCTTTCACGCGCTGCAGGCGTTGCGTGCGCAGACGATCGAAGTCAATGCGCTGTTCCCAATCAACCGCCATCGTTCCATGTGTTGCTAACGCCATGGCATCCTCCTGACACTACGAAATCAAGATCGGCCGCAAAGCTTCATGGCTGTGTCGAAAACCGTCTTCCCAGTGGGGACGGTAAGGTCTTCCAGCGGCGGCGAGAACGGGATCGGCACGTGCATTGCACCCATGCGCTTCACCGGGCCGTCGAGGTAATGAAACGCGCCTTCGGCGATCGTGGCTGCAATTTCGGCGGCAACACCGTAGCGGCCGTAGCCTTCATCAATCACGATTGCGCGCGATGTTTTTTTCACGGACTCGATCAAAGTGTGTTCATCGAGCGGCCAGGTGGTGCGTGGGTCCACAACTTCGGCGCTGATCCCGGCCTGCTCGAGCATAACGGCTGCTTCCAGCGCGACTTGCACCATGCTGCTGGTGCCGAGCAGCGTGATGTCCGTCCCCAAGCGCTTGATATCCGCCACGCCGAGCGGGATCGTGTATTCCGCTTCAGGCACCGGGCCCTTCAGTTTGAAGCTCATCTTGTCTTCGAAAAAAATCACCGGGTTATCGTCGCGAATCGCGCTTTTCAGCAAACCCTTGGCGTCATAGGGCGTTGCAGGCAGCACGACTTTCAATCCGGGGATGTGGCTGAACCAGGCGTGCAGTGATTGCGAGTGTTGCGCAGCAGAGCGCCGCGCCGCGCCCAGCGTCGTGCGCATCACCATGGGAACTTTCCACTTTCCACCCGACATGTAATGAACTTTCGCCGCTTGATTCGCCATCTGATCCATGGTCAGCGTGATGAAATCACCGAACATGATGTCCACCACAGGACGCAAGCCGGTCATCGCTGCGCCCACTCCCACGCCGGTGAATCCAGCTTCGGAAATTGGCGTGTCGACCACTCGCGCGGTGCCGAACTCTTCCACGAGGCCGGAAAGCACTTTGAAGGGAGTGCCGGCTTCGGCCACGTCCTCGCCCATGATGAACACGCGGGAATCGCGGCGCATTTCCTCTGCAAGTGCTTCGCGGACCGCTTCGGCGAAAGTTATTTCACGAATTCCTGTTTCAGGCATACACGTCCTGATCAACTTCGTCCGCGCCGGGATACGGCGCGCCGACGGCAAATTTCACAGCCTGATCCATTTCAGCTCGCAGTTCGGAGTCGATCGTGCCTAGGGTGCTGGCGTCGGCGTGCTTCTGAGATTTCAGCCACTCGGCGAAATTTTTAATCGGATCGCTCTCCGCCAACCATTGCTGCTCTTCTTTTTTCGAGCGGTAATATTCACGATTGATATCTCCGACGTGATGCCCGCGATAGCGGTAGGTGTTGCAGAGAAGAAATGCCGGCCCTTCGCCGCGGCGGGCGCGATCGGCGAGGTCGGTAGCGACGGCATGTACCGCACGAACGTCCTGGCCATCCACGGTTTCCGCGCGCACTCCGAACGCGCTGGCCCGCGCAGGAATATCTCCCGCCGTGGTTTCCGAAAAATGCGTGTACTCGGTGTACATATTATTTTCGCAGACGTAAATGACCGGCAGCTTCCAGAGCTGCGCGAGGTTCATGCATTCGTACAGCACGCCCTGGCCGAGCGCGCCTTCGCCGAAGAAGCAAACGGCGACTTGTCCTGATTTCAGGGTTTTGGCGGAGAGCGCGGCACCGGTGGCGATGCCCACGCTTCCTGCAACGATGGCGTTCGCCCCCAGATTGCCCGTGGCGGGGTCGGCGATGTGCATCGAACCGCCCTTTCCGCGGCAGTATCCGGCTTCTTTTCCCAGCAATTCCGCAAACATCAATTTCGGAGAAGCGCCTTTGGCGAGGCAGTGGCCATGGCCGCGATGCGTGCTGGTCACGTAATCATCAGGGCGAAGCGCTTCGCAAACGCCGACAGCGATCGCTTCTTCGCCGATGTAAAGGTGCGCGAGGCCCGGCATCAGAGCGCGCGTGTACAGTTCATTCACATTTTCTTCAAACAGGCGGATGGCCATCATCTGGCGGTACATGCGCAGCCACTTTTCCACGCCGACGCCAGCGCTTGTTCTGGTAGGGTCAGAGACCGTTGTCATTTCACAACTCCGGACATTCGTGCCAGCACTTCAAAAACCACGGCAAAATCCCGCTTCGCGAAGCCCATTCCACGAGCGGCGGTGAGAAATTCGTTGGAGGCAGCCGTCGTCGGCAAAGGAACGTCCAGCGCGCGGCCCATGTCGAGGGCTAGCATCATGTCTTTCTGCATCATGTTCACGTCGAACCATGCTTCGGCCGGCATAGTCAGCACAAATGGGCCGCGATACTTGATCATCGGCGAAGCGATGGCGCTGTTGGTCAGCACGTCCACGGCGACTTCGCGCGCGATGCCGCTTTTTTCGGCGAGCAAGACGCCTTCGCAGAACGCCATCATTTGTACGGCGAGGCTGAGGTTGGTCGCGATTTTCATCGAAAGCGCCAGGCCGTTGTCTCCGACGTAAGTTACTTTCGGCCCGATGTCGTCCAGGATCGGCTTCAGGCGGTCGAAGGTCTCACGGCGTCCGCCAACCATCACGGACAGCTTGCCTTCCTGGAGAGTAATCACGCTGCCGGAAACCGGCGCGTCAATCATGTCGGCGCCCTTTTCGCGAGCCTTGGCCGCGACCATGCGACTGTAGTGCGGACTGACCGTGCTCATATCAATCAAAAATTTTCCCGGCGCGACTGCATTGAGGATTCCGTCGGGCCCTTCCATGATGGCGGCTAGTGCCCGTTCGTTGCTGACCATGGAAAAGGTGACGTCTGCCGCGGCGCAAACCGCGCGGGGTGAATCGCCCCACTTCATCCCGCGATCAATCAAGCGCTGCGCTTTGGCGCGCGTGCGGTTGTACCCAGTGATGGTGTGGCCCTTGCTCAGAAGGCGGCTGACCATCTCGCTGCCCATCACGCCCAGTCCGACAAAACCTAAATTGGCCATTCTCGTCCTCGCCGTGGTCAGAAATTCGCATCGGGGACCGCGCCGCGCTGCTGATGCGGGCGGGAATCTTCCCGGACTTGCAGCAGATGATCGCGCATCGCCGCACGCGAGGCTTCCGCGTCGCGCCGTTCGATAGCCGCCAGAATTCGCGCGTGATGGTACTGGCCGCGCTGCGGTCCGCCATCTTCAAAAAATATCCGCATGCGCTGTTCGCGCAGCAAGCCGACGATGGAATCGAGCAGCGACAGAATCAGCGGATTTTCCGCGGCCTCGGCGAGCGCCAAATGAAAATCCAGATCCGCCTCGATATAGGCGTCGGGATCTTTCAGCGCGTCGTTCATCACCGTAAATGCTTCGCGCATCAGCGCGAGTTGCGGCTGCTGAATGCGTGTCGCAGCCAGCGCCGCAATTTCGGGCTCCAGAATCTGGCGTACTTCAGCGAGATACGTCGAGCCGTCTGCCTGATCGATCCGCATCATCAAGTCAATGGATTGCCGAACCGCCTGCGATGTGCCGTTGGTAATGAATGTGCCGCGCCCCGAATACGCTTCCACCAGACCCTTCTCATGCAGCGCTTTAACCGCTTCTCGTACCGCGGTCCGGCTTACGCCGAACTTCAAAGCGAGTTCGCGTTCGGAGGGAAGTTGATCGCCGGCCTTGAGCGTGCCTTTTGTGATCGAATCTTCGATCTGCTGCACGATCTGTTCGTACAGGCGCGACGTCCGAACCACCTTGTACATAAAACCTCCTACGCTACGACCGCCAGGCGTCTGGTGGTCAGACCGACATACCACATGCGGTTCGCACAAATCAAAGGCGTCGGGTACCTGTCCTGTCAGCCACGCCGCTCATCCGCGCTGCCGCGCTCGTCCTCACTGAACGTTAGGCCCCTTCGATCGAAACTGTCTTTATGTTCATAAACTCGCGAATTCCGAACATCGCCAGCTCTCGCCCGTGGCCGGATCGCTTGACGCCGCCGAATGGGAGGCGAGGATCCGAAGCGACCATGCGGTTGATGAACACCATTCCGGATTCCAAGCCGTTGATGAATTTCTCACGCTCCGCTGGGTCGTTGGTCCAGGCGCTGGCACCGAGGCCAAACGGGCTGGTGTTTGCGATCCGAATGGCATCTTCCGCATTCTTGGCGCGGAACAGAGAGGCAACGGGTCCGAATAGTTCGCCGCACGCCGCCGGTGAATCCTTGGGAATATCCGCGAGCACCGTCGGGAGGTAATAGTTGCCGGGCTGATTCAGCCGTTTTCCTCCGGTCAGCAGCCGCGCTCCTGCTTGAATGGTTTTTTGCACGTCGGCGTCGAGTTCCTCCAGTCCTTCCGCGGAGGACAATGGGCCGACGTCGGTGTGCTCATCAAACGGATCGCCGACCTTCAGCGATTCCATTTTCTTTACGAACAGGCGTTCGAATTCGTCGGCGATTTCTTCCGCGACGATGAATCGCTTGGCCGCAATACAAGATTGGCCGTTATTGAGCACGCGCGCCTTCACGCCAACGGCAACCGCCTGCTCCAGATTGGCGCTCTTCATCACGATGAATGGATCGCTGCCGCCAAGCTCCAGAACGACTTTCTTGATGTCGGTCGCCGCGGCGATACCAACCTGTACGCCTGCGCCCTCGCTGCCCGTGAGAGTCGCGGCTTTGATCCGGGGATCGGCAAGAATCTTGGCGACTTTATTTGATCCAATGAGCAAGGTCTGGAAAACACCTTCGGGAAATCCAGCCCGCCGCAGGATTTCTTCAATCATCAGCGCCGATTGCGGCACGTTCGAGGCATGCTTCAGCAGCCCAACATTCCCCGCCATCAGCGACGGCGCGATGAAACGAAAAACCTGCCAAAAAGGAAAGTTCCACGGCATCACCGCTAGAATCGGGCCCAGCGGGAGGTAGCGTACGAAGCTCTTGCTTCCCGGAACGTCGGCCGCTTCGTCCGCCAGGAATTTTTCGGCGTGCTCCGCGTAATAGCGGCAAACCCAAGCACACTTCACTGCTTCGTCCACCGCGGAACGATAGGTCTTGCCCATTTCGGTGGTCATCATCCGGCCGAATTTTTCTTTGTCGGCTTCCAGAATTTCCGCGGCTTTTAGCATCAGAGCCGCGCGGCTCGCGAACGTCGTCTTGCGGAACGCGTGGAAGGCTTCGACCGAGCGCTGGAGCTTTTCCTCTAGCTGGGCGTCGGAGATTGGCGCGAAGGTTTTCAGCACTTCGCCAGTTGCGGGATTCGTAGTTGCAATGCTCATGAGGCGTTCCTCCGAGTCACTAATAGGGCACAAGCGCAAAATACAGCGCCAAGAGAACATTCGCATGAAAACACGAAAAAAGTCGGAGGAAAGGGGGAAACAGGCAAGGTTTGAGCGCCGAGGGACATTTGGTATAGCCATCATACCACACAATTGCAAATTGATTCGATAAAAATTACCTTGACACGGCAAATCGTTGAGTGGTAGGGCTGTCATACCACATTGGGCGCTTTAGCGCCTTTTGGCACAGGGGTGGGGAGAAACATGGAAAAGCAAACGTTACGGCGGGATTCGCGCGTACACCCGTTTTGGGAAAAGCTTGCTCGCTCGTTGGTTGTGGGGATGGGAGTGCTCCTGCTCTGCTGTCCGCTCTTATCGCAATCTTCCACAGGTCGAATCCTGGGAGACGTGCGCGACCCGAGCGGCGCGCTGATCGTTGGCGCTGGCGTGGAGATCACAGACGTGCAACGCGACATTACGCGCAGCCTGGAAACCGATAGTGCGGGCGAGTACGTCGCGCCTAACCTGGAACCGGGGATGTACAAAATTACGGTTGCGAAGTCCGGCTTCAAGCGATTCGAGCGCAGCAACGTTCAGCTGGAAGTAGCTAGCGACGTTCGCATTGACGTGGTACTGCAGCCGGGAGATACCACGCAAACCGTGATTGTGAACGAGGAAGTGCCGCTGATCAATACGACGTCCTCTGCGCTGGGCGGAACTTTGAGCAATGAGGAAATCACCGATTTGCCGCTCAACGGCCGCAACTACGAAAATCTGTTGCAATTGCGTCCAGGAGTCATGCGTTATCCCGGTGGCGGATTTTCTACCACCAGCACCAATGGTCTTCGCGCCGAGGACAATGCGTATCTGATCGACGGCTTATTTAACAGCGAGCCTTTTTCGGGCCAGAGCATCATCAATGGCGCAGGTATCGCGGGAGATTCGGCGACGATTCTGCCCATCGACTCGATCCAGGAATTCAACGTCATTGAAAATCCGCCGGCGGAGTACGGGTGGAAGCCCGGAGCGATCGTCAACGTGGCAGTGAAGTCGGGCACCAACCAACTGCACGGTAGCGCCTACGCGTTCGGCCGCGATACGGGGTTCGATGCGCGCAATTATTTCAACGACGTCGGTACTCCCCAGACGCCAACTCAGTTGGAGCAATTCGGCACCACCGTCGGCGGACCTATCGTGAAGGACAAGATCTTCTTCTTCGGCGGTTACGAAGGCCAGCGCTATACGGTGGGGAATTCGGTGCAGGTCAATTCGCCCGCTATGGTCTCGCTCCCAACCGCCGGCAATTGCACCTTTATCGGAGCCGGCGATTGCGGCAATAGCATTCCAGACGCAATCCACGATCTGATCGCGGGTGCCATACCCGTCAGCCAAGTCAGCCTAAACGTCTCGGGCTGCGCCGTCGGTCCCGCCCCGACATTCACCGTTACCTGCAATGGCAAAGGGTTTCCCACAAACAACGGAGCGAATGGAACCACCATTACCACCGGTTTTCCCAATGTGGTCAGCGCGGACAATGCTGTCGGAAAAATCGACTATCACATCAACGACCGCCACACGCTCAGCGGCATGTATTTCTTCGGCAACAATTCCGGAACCGTGGACGACGCGATTCAGCTGCAACCGCAATGGTTGACGCTGATTCACACGCGCGCTCAGGTTTTCGGCCTGAACTGGACCTGGGTTCCGAACTCTCGCTGGGTGAATGAAGCGAGGTTCGGCTATAACCGCCTCAATCAGCCGACTTACAGCGCAGATCACAATCAATCTGCCGAGAGTCTGGGCATCAACGACGGCGTAACGAATCCGCTCTACGGCGGGTTGCCGCGCCTAAAGATACACGGGTTTGGCGGGCTTTTCGAAACTCTGGGCGGATTCAAATGGCCCAAAATACAGGGGCCGGATCAGCGATACCAGTTTGTGGATCATATTTCCTACACCATCGGAAAACACGCCTTCAAGTTCGGAGGCGAACTCCACCGCGATAGTTTTAGCGGCGGCGCCTTCGGCGACGGCAAGGGCTACATTCTGTTTTCAGGTGCGGCGGGCATCGCCTTCAAGGGCGACACCACGCTGGAGGATTTCTTTGCGGGCGACCCTGGCGGATCGGTTCCTTTCCCGACCCATGCTCTGGTAGGAGACACGCCCTATCGAAACATTCATAACTTTTCAGAAGCGGCCTTCTTCCAGGATGACTGGCGAGTGACCAAGAACTTAACCGTCAATCTCGGTCTGCGTTACGAGTACAACGGAGTCATTAAAGAAAACAACGACCTGCTTGGCAATTTCAGTCCGACCCAGGGATTACAGCAGGTCGGACAACAGATCAACGCTCCCTACAACGGCGATCATACGAACTTCGCGCCGCGCGTGGGCGTGGCCTGGGATCCCTTTGGCAGAGGCAGGACGGTGGTTCGCGCTGGAGCGGGGGTTGTCTATGAGACCGTGAACTGGGAATCGTTCATGGCGTTCAACAATGTCTACGGTCTGGGGACGATTCCTACCGGAGGGCTGCTAAACGGGGTGCCGGGGCCCGGCAAAATTACGGCTGGCATTCAGAACATTCCGAATCCACCAACTCCGTGGGACACCTGGGGCGTTGGCGGCGTGACTCCACCCTTTGCTATTCCTGAAATTAATTGCCAAGCCGCGTTAGGCCAGACTTGTTCGATTCAGGGCATCAACCCCAACATCACTACTCCTTACGTCACCACCTGGACTCTGAACGTACAACAAGCCATTTCGAATAATGTCTCTCTACAAGTTGCTTACGTGGGCGACCACGGCTCGAACCTGATCGGAAATCGCGATATCAACCAGCCGGCCGTGGGTTCCGGGTGGACTCCGGCGGCAATTGCGGCGTGCGCGGCCACACCGCCGAGTTGTGCCTCCGATCCTGTCGCGGAGCAGGCAGGGCGGCCGTTCAATACGCTCTATCCCTACCTGGCCAACATCTACCAAATAGCGAACATCTACCGTTCCAATTACAACGGCCTTCAGGTAACGATGACGGCGAGGAATTACCACGGCCTCGACTTCCTTGCCGGCTACACCTACGCTCACGCCCTCGATGATGTTGGCGCGAACTGGGACTTCGGAGCGGGCCTTGGTCTGCCGCAGGACGCCACCCATCCGGGGAGGGAGTATGCCAGCAGCGACTTTGACATGCGCCAACGCTTCACCCTCTCGGTCGTCTATTCAATCCCTGGAAAAGAAGCGCCGGCACAACTCTTGAAGGGGTGGCAACTGATTTCCATCGTGACTCTGCAGAGCGGGCAGCCTTGGGGACCGATGGATACCTCGGACGACATTAGTGGGACCGGCGAGGGAGTTGATCGCTGGGACTTTGTCGGCAAGCCCGGCGACTTTACTTCCAACCAAAACTCGATTCCATATTTTGCGCCGGGAAGCACTCCAACTGTTTGCAACAATGCGGCCAACACTCCCGCGTTGCAGACATCGCTCAATGGATTCGGCTGCTATGCACAGGGCAATTCGGCGATGATTCCTGCCGCTCTGGGAACATTCGGCACGATGGGCCGGGGCCTATTCCGTGATTCTGGATTCCGCGACTGGGATTTCTCTGTCGCCAAAAACTGGAAGTTCGGCGAGCGATTTGCAGTACAGTTCCGCGCCGAATTCTTCAACCTCCTTAACCATCCCAATTTTGCCAATCCCTATGGCGGGCAAAACGGATTCGGCATGAACGATCCCTCCGTTCTCGGCCCCGGATTTGGCTGCGGCTGCGCGACGCCTGACTTCGCCGCTTCGAACCCCGTGCTCGGTTCCGGAGGCAGCCGCTCGATCCAATTGGGACTGAAGCTGCTCTTCTAATGCGCGGCTTTTGCACATCCAGCTCGGTTCGAGTTTGCTTGCGGCGCCGGAGGAACTGAATCCCGCCGCCGCGTGATTCAGACGCGAACCGATACAATTAAATTTCTCGAACGGGCTGACAACAGCAAGCCCGCTGCGATCCGTAATCTCGTCGTGCGACATCAAACGACCGGCGGATCCGAAAGGTGCAACAATGTCCTGGGGCTTAGCACTACGTAATGGTTTCTTTCTGGGAGCCGTGGCTTTTGCTTTAGCAGTCATCGTTCCAACCATGGTGTTCGCTCAACAGGTGCGCCCTGAACGCACCATCGAGGAAATTAAAGCTGAAGCGATCACGCGGGCCGAGAACGGGCAGTATCCGTGCATCGGACAAAACCCGGACGACTTGAGAGAGGCGTTTGCCTCGATCAAGACGCGGGACCGCGACGAATGGGCTGCCGCTTTTATCGCCGTTGGCGATAAGTGGATGGCCGAAGCGAAGTCGCTCGAAAAAAGCGATCCCGCAAAGGCCAACGCGGACTACATCCGTGCGTGGCGCGTTTATTCGTTCGGCCGCTGGCCCGTGCCGTCTTCTCCTGGCAAGCGACGCGCTTACCAGAAAGCCCTGGAAGCGTTTCGCGCGCACACGAAATTCTGGGATCCGCCGATGGAGGTGGTGCACATCCCGTTTGAAGGCAAAGAAATCATCGGGTATCTGCGCTTTCCCAAGAACGCGAGCGGTCCCGTGCCGCTGGTGATTGCAATCAACGGCCTCGACAGCCGCAAAGAGGATCTTTCTGAAAGTTTCTCCGCGGTTTTGCCCTTCGGCATCGGTTATATCGCCGTGGATGGTCCTGGCACGGGCGAAGCTCCCATCCAGGCCAGCCCGACCGCGGACCGTATGCTTTCGCGCGTGATTGATTACGTTTACAGCCGTCCGGAAGTGGATAAATCCAGAGTGGAATTCCACGGCGTCAGTTGGGGCGCGTACTGGGGCACCAAGATGGCTATTCTTGAAAAAAGCCGCCTGAAAGCCGTCAGCGTGCAATCGCCGCCGATTCACGATGCGTTTCAGAAGGATTTTGTACTAAACAATCTGCAAGGTAACCGCGAATATTTGTTCGATCAATTGCCAGCGATGATGTCCATTTTCGATAACGTGAACAACCTCGACGACCTGGTGCGATTTTTTCCGCAGATGTCGCTGGTCACGCAGGGGCTGCTCGGCAAACCCACTGCGCCAATGCTGATCATGTCCGGCGTACTCGATACGCAGGTACCGATTTCCGATACCTATCGCCTGTTGAGCGCCGGTGACGTTCCCAAGACGGGGTGGATCAATCCGCATGGCGGCCATTTGGGGCGGCAGAAAGGCGTGTGGCCTGATCCCGTCATGTTCAAAGAAGTGATTATACCGTGGATTGTTCACGCGTTGGCTGTGGAACCGCCGACTCCATAAAGCGCGAATCCGACCGCCGGGACGAAAATTTCCCCGGCTTATCCGCAAGCGACAGCTACAAGGAACGCTCGCGGGACAGAGGCGTTCTTCAAGCCGTCGCCCGCCTTGCGGCCGTGCAAACCTGAAGCGAAATCAATCTGCGATCACTTGCCGTAAACCAGCAGCGTAAATGTGTCCGGAATAATGGCTGGGCGCGGGCGCGGATGTTCCGGCGTGGCGGCTGGGGTCTCGCCGAACTCCGCAGTGACCGTATAAACGGTGTGGGTAGCGTAGTCGAGGGCCATCGTGCGCGCGCCGCGCTCGGTCTGGATCATTTCCACCGGTGAAAATTTTGTGGGCGAATCTTCGTGCGCGATGGTGATGGTCCCATCGCCGCAGGACGCGAACGCGTAACCGGTAACGGGGTCGAAACGGTTTGCATCCACGCCCTGGCCGATGGGAACGGTGCCGAGGACCTTGCCGGAGTTGCCATCCACGAAAGTCATCAGTTTGTTGTGGCAGCCCACCACCAGGATTTCGTGCGCGGCGTCAATCGCCAGGCCAGATGGAGATTCACACGGCGCCAGAGGCCAGGTGTTTTCGATCTTCAGGGTTTTGGCGTCGAATTTGACGAGCGAACTCTTGTCCTCGAGATTTACGAAGATTTTGCCTTTGCCGTCAGTGGCGCCGAACTCCGGGCCGCCGCCTAGAGCAAACGTCCCGACAAGTGTTCCGGAAGCCGCGTCAACGGCCGACGCGGTATTGGCGTCACCATTGAAAGTGAAGACGCGCTTGGAAAATGGATCGTAGATGACAGCATCGGTATCTTTGTCTGTCTTGGTGTTGCCGACGACCTTAAGCGAAGTCAGGTCGAAGATCGTGGAATCCGACGTGCGGCCGTTGGTGGTGAAGCCCTTGTTGAATTCATCGGCGAAGGCGATGCCATGGACGCCCTGAGTATCCGGAATGTCGCCGATGATTTTGCCCTGGTCGGGATCCACCACCGCGACGTGAGTGGCGCGGGAAATGAACAAGCGATGCGTTGCTGGATCCACTTCAAGATAATCCCAGCCGCCCGAGCCGCCCAGTTTCACTTTCTTGATGAGATGATAGCCGGAGCCGCCGCCGGATTGGGCAGCGGCGCGACCGTAGCCGAGAGCCAGCAGGGAAAACAGGAATAGCGCAAAACAGGCACAAGCGATTTTCTTGGACACGAAATCCTCCAAAAATTTAAAGCGAGCAGCCCAGCCCTGCGCTGGGACCATGTCACACCCAAGTTAAACGCAGGATAAATGGCCGACGATGGAAGATTATGCCAGAACACGCTGTGCGGCGCGGGCCTTGGAACAGAAATAGCGGAGTGCAGTATGATGTCGCCATGCGGCTTCTGCTGGTGGAAGATGATCCGGGAGTTCTGCGCTTCGTCCTGAAAGGGCTGCGGGAACAGGCCTACGCGGTGGATACCGCGACCACCGGCGATGACGCGCTGTATCAGGCTGAAATCAATACCTACGACCTGATAATCCTGGACGTAATGATTCCCGGGCGCGACGGTTTTGCGGTGTGCAAAGAGATTCGCAAATCCGGCGAGCGCGTGCCCATCCTGATGCTGACTGCGCTCGACGGTGTCGAGGACCGCATCGCAGGTTTGGACGTGGGCGCGGACGATTACCTAGCCAAGCCTTTCGCCTTCCGCGAACTGCTCGCCCGTCTCCGCGCTCTGCTGCGCCGTTCTGGCGAACTCCGGCCTCCGAACATTACCGTCGCGGATCTGGTGGTAAACAGCGCGAGTCAGACGGTAACGCGCGGCGGGCGCCGCATCGCGCTAACCACCAAGGAATACGCACTGGTGGAATTTTTGGCGCGTAACGCGGGCCGCGTGGTGGGACGCGCCGCCATTGCGGAACATGTCTGGGACGAAACCTTCGACCCCTTTTCGAACTTGATTGAAGTGTACGTGAATCGCTTGCGGCGCAAGATAGACACGGACTCGAAAGTGCCGCTCTTGCATACCCGGCGTGGCGCGGGCTACCTCTTCGGACCCGAGGAAGAAAATGCGCGCGCCAACGATCCAGCGAGAAAAAAATCGAGTGCAGCGAGCAAGAAGAATCATGTTTGATACCTTGCGCGCCCGTCTGACGCTGTGGTACTCCGTGGTGCTGGCGCTTCTGCTGCTCGTTTTCAGCCTGACGAGTTACTTCCTTTTTTCCGGAGCCGAAAATCGCCGCACCGACGCTGACCTGGCGGAACTCGCCAATTCTTTTCTAGTGACCTTTCATGATGAACTCAAGGATCCGGACGAATCTGGCGGATGGCAGGCTGCTGCACAGCAAGCAATGCTAGAGCACCGTGTGCGAGGCGATGTTCTGCTGCTGGTGGATGCCGCGGGGAAGATTGCCGCAAGCTCGGCGGACATCATGCCTCCCAACGATCCCGCGAATTCGATAGCCGCGCGCTCTCTCGCTTCCAGCGGCTTTCAGCGTTTTGTCGAGGCGGCCTCGCAATCAGGCCGGAGCTATCAGACCATCGCGGGAGAAAAAGGCGGCTTTCGGGCGTACGCCACCCGTTTCTCTGCGAATGGCCAGACCTGGTTGCTCATGATTCTTCGCTCCCGTCATTCGCAACAGGAAATGCTGGAAGAGATTCGCGTCGCCTTCGCGTGGTTGATCCCGCTGGGCGTGCTGCTGGCGGGCGTCGGCGGCTATTTTCTGGCGCGCAGAAGTCTGGCACCCGTTGCCGCCATGGGCAAGCAGGCGGAACGCATTGGTGCCGTAAATCTGCACGAACGGCTCGAAGTTCGCAACGCGAATGATGAGCTCGGCAGGCTGGCCCAGACATTCAACGATCTTCTGGATCGCCTCGATCAATCGTTCGAACGCCAGCGCCGGTTTATTTCGGACGCTGCGCATGAGCTGCGCACTCCGGTTTCAATTCTGCGCGGCGAAGCCGAGGTGGCGCTTTCGCAGGCGTCGCGGTCGCCCGAGGAGTATCGCGAATCGCTCGCCGTACTGCATGAGGAAGCGCAACGGCTGGCGCGCGTCGTAGAAGACCTATTCACCCTGACGCGCGCGGACGCCGGCGAGTATCGGCTGGCGCAGAACGATTTCTATCTGGACGAACTCGTCGCCGACTGTGTGCGCGCCACACGCGCCCTCGCACAGGCCAAGAACATTACCTTGGCAGCGGCGACAGCGGAAGAAATGCCCGTACGCGGGGATGAGGATCTGCTGCGCCGGATGATTCTGAATCTTCTGGACAACGCCATCAAGTACACGCCTGCGGGAGGAAGTATTTCTGTCGCGTGCGACTCCGCGAGGGATGGGTACGAACTGAGCGTGACGGATAGCGGACCCGGAATTCCCGTGGACATGCAATCCCGAATTTTCGAGCGGTTTTTTCGCGCCGATCGCGCACGCTCACGTACCGGCGCAGGCCTAGGACTTTCCATTGCACGCTGGATCGCCGAGGCACACCTGGGCCGCATCGAGCTGGTGCGTTCCGACGCCACGGGCAGTAAGTTTTCGGTGCGCATACCCGCGTCCAGCGATATTCTGCCTTCTTCCGGTGCCTCGCGTTAATCCTGCGTTTATCTGCCAATCGTTAATTTGGTGACGGTACCTCGGGGGTCTTCGTTGCAGTATGTGGGCGCGAGAAATTTATGAACAAGGTTTTCACGCTGCGATACCTCGCCGGGCTTCTGCTGCTTTCGGGCGTGCTTTCGCTGTGTGCGCGCGCGGCGCAGATTTCTGCAAATTCACCCGCCAAGGCGGTGGACCTCCAGCCGAGCCAGGCGCCTGCTCCCGCAGATGGCACAATTCGCCTGACGCTGGAGGAAGCGCTGGCGCGCGCGCGGCAGAACAGCCCGCAATTCCAGGCCGCGCTGGCGGATGCGCAGATCGCTCATGAAGACACCAAACAGGCAAAAGACGCGCTCCTGCCCACAGTCAGCTACAACAACCAGCTGCTCTATACGCAAGGCAACGGCGCCGGCGGCGTGCGCTACATCGCCAACAACGCCGTGCATGAATACATCAGCCAGGGCAACGCTCACGAGACGCTCGATGTGGCCGGAATCTATGCCGTCCGCCGCGCTTCGGCTGCCGCATCACTCGCGCGCGCACGCGCCGAAATTGCTTCGCGCGGACTCGTGGTCACCGTCGTGCAGGATTATTTCGCGGCGCTGGCTGCGCAGCGCAAGACGGATCTGGCGCAGAAGGCCGCCGATGAGGGCGAGCAGTTCTTGAAAGTAACGCAAAATCTGGAAAACGGCGGCGAAGCGGCGCATTCCGATGTGATTAAAGCCGAGTTACAAGCGCGAGAGCGCCGGCGCCTGCTTCAGGAGGCCCGCCTTGCTTTGCTGAACGCGCGCCTGGATATCGCAGTATTGCTCTTCCCTGACTTTAACGATCGCTTCGAATTGACGGACGATCTCCACGCCAGCATTCCGCTGCCGACGCTTGGGGAAGTGCAGCAACAGGCGAGCCGGGAAAATCCTGACGTTCGCGGCGCACTCGCCGCGGTGCAGCAAGCGAAGGACACTGTTGCAGTGGAACGCTCGGCGTACCTGCCTTCTCTGGGCCTGGATTACTTCTATGGTATTGACGCGTCTCGCTTCGCGACCAACAGTATTTTGCTTGGGCAGCAAGTTCCCAATCTTGGGTCGTCGGCATCCGCCACCCTTAATATCCCCATTTGGAATTGGGGCGCCACGCAAAGCCGCGTGAAGCAGGCGCAAATTCGCCAGGCGCAGTCGGCCCGGGAGCTTTCCTTCGCGCAGCGCAAGCTGCTGGCTGAAATCCAATCGCTCTACAATGAAGCGGAGACGGCGCTCGACGAACAATCGGGGCTCAGCCGATCCGCGGAACTTGCCGCGGAAAGTTTGCGGCTCACAACGCTGCGCTATAAGGGCGGCGAAGCCACCGTGTTGGAGGTCGTTGATGCGCAGACCACATCCGCGCAGGCCGCCAACACCTATGAAGATGGCGCGGTTCGCTACCGCGTTGCTCTGGCAAACCTGCAGACGCTGACGGGAGCCATGTCCACTCGATGAAATTCGATACAGAACATCCAGGCACTGCGCAGCAGCCCCGGCTGGTTCTTGGCGCGGGAATCATCGCGCTTTGGTGCGTGGCCGGATGCGGTGCGTCTGTAAAAGACAAAGCGCCGGTCGCGAATGTGGAAGTGACCCTTGCGCGCCGCGCGCCGATTTCGGAAACGATTTCGGCGGAGGCGCTGGTGTTCCCGTTGCAGCAGGCGATCCTCACTCCAAAAATCACTTCGACCATCAAGACGTTTGAAGTGCAGCGCGGTTCCCACGTGCGAAAGGGGCAATTACTGGCGGTGCTGGAAAATGCCGACCTTTCCGCCGCCTCCGAGCAGAGCAAGGGCGAATTCGAGCAAGCCCAGGCGGGCTACATCGCAACCACGGGGGCGAGCCTTCCCGAACAAATACAGAAAGCGGAACTGGACGCCGCATCGGCGAAAGCCGCTTTCAACGCGCAACAAACGGTATACGACAGCCGCAAGGCATTGTTTGACCAGGGCGCATTACCGCGGCGAGACCTGGATGCCGCGGAAGTCGCGCTGGCGCAAGCGCGCAGCCAGTACCAGCAGGCGGCAAAGCAGCTGGATGATCTGCAACGAATCGGACAAGAGCAGACGTTGAAATCCGCGACGGGGCAGCTTTCCGCCGCTAAGGGCAAGTATCTCGGCGCGCAGGCGCAACTGAGCTACTCCGAAATTCGCAGCCCGATTGACGGCGTGGTCACGGATCGCCCGTTATTTCCCGGCGAGCTGGCCACTGCCAATCAACCGCTGCTCACCGTGATGGACACCTCAAAGCTGATTGCCAAGGCGCATATCGCGGCTGCTCTGGCGTCGCAGTTGAAAGTGGGTGATGCCGCGCAAATTAAATTGCCCGGCGACGAAAACGCAAGCGATGCGCGCGTTACGCTCGTCAGTCCGGCGCTTGATCCAGGCAGCACCACCATCGAAGTGTGGGTGGAAGCGTCCAAGCCTGATCCGGGCATCAAGCCGGGTATGACTGTAACGATTACGGTGACCGCGCAAACGGTAGACGACGCGATCGTGGTACCGGCGGCGGCCTTGCTGAAGAACCCGGACGATGCGCCCTACGTGCTCATCGCCGGCTCTGATGGCATCGCGCACGCGCACATTGTTGCGACTGGCATACGCGCCGCCGATGCGGTCCAGATCCTATCCGGCGTGAACGCCGGCGATGCCGTGATCACGTCCGGCGGATATGGCCTGCCGGATGGAACGGCGATTAAGACGGCGGCCGCAAAATCGGCCGAAGCCAGCTCGGAGAAGGATTAGCCAGGATGGGAGCTTCTCTTCGTCCGGGCGGTTCAGGCGAGAACGCGGCTGCTTCGGGGGAGCCGTGGTTCCAGCGGTTATCGCGGCCCATTCTATTTTTGGTGGCGAGCGTCGCGCTGGTCGGCGTTTACCTGACATTCACCGTTCCCGTCTCGGTGTTTCCGGAGACGGATTTTCCGCGGATTGTGATCGGCATTGATAACGGCGTCACGCCGATCGACCAGATGCTCGTCACGATCACGCGTCCCATCGAAGAAGCGGTGAACGCAGTGCCTGGGCTGCAGCGCGTGGTGTCCACCACCAGCCGCGGTTCCGCTGATGTGGATCTGTTTTTTGATTGGAACAGCGACATGGTGTTGACACTGCAGCGCGTTGACGCTGTCGTCGCCCGGCTGCAGGCGGAGCTTCCGCCAACGGCGCGGATTGAAACGCACCGCCTGACTTTCGCGACCTTTCCCATTCTCGGATATAGCTTGACGTCCGCTCAGCTCCCACAAGACAAACTCTGGGAAATCGCCACCTACGACATCAAGCCGCGTATCAACCGTCTGGACGGTGTGGCTTCCGTCTTGATTCAGGGCGGGCGCGTTCCGGAGTTCCAGGTAACGCCGGACCCCGCGCGATTGCTGGCGAGCAACATCACCGTCACCGACATCCTCGAGGCCATTCGTCGCAGCAACCTGATCGATTCGCCAGGCCTGTTGGACCATGACCACCAACTCGTTCTGGGCCTGGTTAGCGGCCAAGTGCACACACCCGAGCAAATCGGGCAAATCGTGGTGAAGACTTCCGCGACGGGGGTTCCGATTCGCGTCGGCGATATTTCCGCGGTAGCGCCTTCGGTCGCGCCCGTTTACACCGTCGTCACCGCCAATGGTAAGCCCGCTGTCCTTTTGAGCATCAATCGCCAGCCGGACAGCAATACGCTCTCGGTTGCTGACGAAGTGCACGCCAAGATTGCCGAGCTGCAAACCACGCTGCCGCCCGGAGTACACCTGGAGCCGTTCTACGATCAGTCCACCATCGTGCATGATTCCATTTCGAGCGTGCGCGATGCCGTGCTGCTGGGCTTGCTGCTTTCGTCCGCGATATTGGTGCTCTTTCTCCGCGATTGGGGCACGTCTCTGGTCGCTGGTCTGGTGATTCCCGCGACCCTCCTGTTAACGTGCATCGTTCTGAAAATTACGGGACAAAGCTTCAATCTCATGACCCTGGGCGGACTGGCGGCGGCGGTGGGCCTGGTGATTGACGACGCCATCGTCATTCTAGAAAACATCGTGCTACACCGCGACGCCGGCGAGGACCGCCTGCAATCCATTCGGCAGGCTCTGCGGGAGATGACCGTTCCTCTGGTGGGTTCGACCATTACGCCCATCGTGGTTTTCTTGCCGCTGATCGCGGTTACCGGAGTGACCGGCAGCTTCTTCCGCGCTCTGGCGATCACGATGACCGTCGCGCTGTTCAGCTCGCTGGTACTGGCGCTGCTGTGGACGCCCACGCTGAGTCAATTCCTGATTCGCAAAAAAGCGGAGGCGGCAAACTCTGCCCACGATGGATCGGAACCAGCCACCGAATTTGGCCGGGCTGGCCCCGTGGTGGCTGAACAAGCGCCCACCGCCGGTTTCTTCGCACGCCTGGTCCGCCTTTACGAGCGGATTATGCAAGCCGTGTTGCTGCGCCCGGTAATGCTTGTGGCTAGCTCGCTTCTGATTGTGGTGCTTTCCGTGGTGTGCTACCACTTTCTGGGCAGCGATTTGCTTCCTGAAATGGACGAAGGCGGTTTTATTCTCGATTACTACACTCCACCGGGAAGTTCGCTGGCGGAGTCCAATCGCATTCTTCAGCACATCGAACAGATTCTGCGCGAAACTCCGGAAGTCGAGAACACTTCGCGACGCACCGGACTGCAGCTGGGCCTGGCGGCTGTCACCGAAGCAAATCGCGGAGACTTTACGGTTCGGCTGAAGCAGAAACGGGATCGCGGTATTGATGAAATCATCGAGGAAGTTCGCGCGAAAATCAAACAGAGCGAACCCGCCGCCGATGTGGAGTTCGTCCAGGTGTTGCAGGACATGATCGGGGACCTCACCAGCGCGCCCGAGCCCGTAGTTATCAAGATGTTCTCGCAGGATCCCCAATTGTTGTTGAAGTCGGCGCCACGCGTTGCCGAGGCCATCGGCAAAGTTCCCGGAGTCGTGGACGTGCTGGACGGAATCGAGAATACCATCAGCGGGCCTGCCGTGACGTTTCAGGTGGATTCGGCGGTAGCATCGCGCGCCGGTTTCACGCCGGAGGAAATCGCCGTTGATGCCTCTGCGATTCTGGAGGGCGAGCCCGCGGCCACGCCTGTGGTGCTGAACGATCGGGTTTATCCGATTCGCGTGCGTTTCCCGCTGGAAAGCCGCGCGTCGCTCGATCGCATGACCAACACGCTGCTGGCCAGCTCCACCGGGCGAACGGCCACGCTGGGATCGCTCTCGACGATCTCGACCGACCCGGGCCAAACGGAAATTCGTCGCGAAAATTTGCAGCGGCTTATCGAAGTGACCGCGCGTCTGGAGGGAGTAGACCTGGGTCGAGGGGTTGCCGCCGTGCAAAAGGCGGTCGGCGATCTGCAACTGCCTGCGACGATCCGAGTCGAATACGGCGGCGCGTACCAGGAGCAGCAAAAATCATTTCACGATCTTTCGATGGTTCTGTTTCTGGCGCTGCTTTTGCTGTTCGTGGTTTTGCTTTTCGAATTTCGCACTTTTTCGGCTCCGGCGGCGATTCTGGCGTCGGCATTACTTTCCTCCTTTGGGGGCCTGCTGGCTCTGCTGCTCACGGGCACCACCTTCAATGTGGCTTCCTTCATGGGTATGATCATGGTGATCGGCATCGTCACGAAGAACGGCATCCTGCTTCTGGACGCCGAGCAACGGTTTCGCGGCTTGGGTCTTTCCGCGCGCGATGCGATGATTCAGGCAGGGCGCCGGCGTTTGCGCCCGATCTGCATGACCGCGCTGGCCACCATTGCGGGAATGTTGCCGCTGGCTTTGGCGATTGGCGCGGGTTCCCAGATGTTGAAGCCGTTGGCCATTGCAGTGGTGGGCGGAGTGGCAAGTTCGATGGTGCTGTCCCTGGTATTTACCCCCGCCATCCACTATTACCTGGGCGCAAGACAAGCTGCCGAGGTTTGAGTTGTCCATCCTCGGCCGCGAAGGCGCGAAGCGCAAACGCCAAATTCGGGGCAGTTTGTTTTGGGCCTGACTTCTTGCTGTCCCGGGCTTGCCATCGTTCTCTCGCGCTCCCGCATTTCTAGTTTGTCCAGTCTCCCCCAATTCGGATAGAGCAGTCCGAAAGCGCGCAGCCGGCGCTGCTCGCGCAAGACGAGTGAACCCTAGACGTGCACGCGAAACAGCTCCGGTTCGCGCGGATTCTCGATTCTGCGGTGCAGCGGGTTCGGCCTCGCATCGGGCTCGGCAAGTCGGCTGCGGATCGGATGTACGGGAAGAATCCCTGCCCGTTTACAGCTTTCGACGTATGGCCGCGTACGCGGGTCTCGCCTAGTCTCTATGTGCGCATTCATCTTCGGTAGCCCAGTGGACATTGAAAGATAATGCGCAGGCGCGGCTGTTCGGAAGCGCGAGGAGCGAAACATGCTTTATTACGCACTGATATTCCTGGTGGTGGCGTTGATCGCGGGATTTTTGGGATTCGGAGGCATCGCCTTCGCCGCAGCGGGCATTGCCAAGATTCTCTTTTTTATTTTCTTGGCAGTATTTCTAGTCACGCTGCTCATGCATCTTTTGCGCGGCGATAGCGCCGGAAGCTAGGCCCAAGTCGTCGTTCGAAAAGTGCGGCCCGTAGTTCCGCACAATTTCGTTCGTCCTAGGAGATTCAAATGAAAAAGATGATGTTCGCAGGCGCGATGAGCGCCCTGTTGCTGCTGGCAGTGACCGGCTGGGCAGACGATACCGAAAAAGATCAGGATCGCCTGCAGACCTCCGGCACGGTGTTGCATGAAATTCTGAATGTTCCAGACGACATACCGCAAGACCTGCTCGATAAGGCCGACTGCGTCGTTGTGTTTCCCTCGGTGCTGAAGGCTGCGTTCGTCGTCGGGGCAAGCTATGGCCGCGGCGCCATGACCTGCCGCCGGGGCGAAAACTTCAACGGCCCGTGGGGTGCGCCTTCGATGATGGCCCTCGAGGGTGGCAGCGTGGGCTTTCAGATCGGCGGACAAGCAACGGATTTCGTCCTGCTGGTGATGAATGACCGTGGGGCCAACGGAATCTTGAGCAGCAAAGTGAAACTCGGAGGAGACGCTTCGGTGGCGGCTGGACCGGTAGGCCGGGACGCGTCGGCGGAAACAGACGTCTCGATGCGCGCCGAGATATTGAGCTACTCCCGCGCACGCGGCATATTCGCCGGCGTTTCGCTGGAGGGTTCCACCATCCGGCCGGACAATGACGCCAACGTGCGAATCTACGGTGAGAGAATTTCAGCCAAGGACATCGTACTCGCTCACGATACGACGGTGCCTCCATCAGCCCGCGGCATGATTGCGACGCTGAACGCGAGGACGCCGAAGCACGCGGTACAAAGGGGACAATAGGCGAAGTACAGAAAAGTTTCGCCCGGTTCCTTCCGAGCGCAACGGCGCGCTCGGAAGGAACCTTTTTTGTGTGCGATGGCAGCGATCAGGCAGTTCGGATCGCTTGCGCTTATGCAGATTGTTGCCGTTGCGATTGCGGATGGGGTGGCGGGACGTAGCGGTGGCTCAGGCTGCTTTTAGTTCAGCCGACTGTCCGAATTTCCTGCGCGGCTATTGAATCGGCTGCCCCGGGCTGCCGAGGTGTGCGGTTGCGGATTCAATCGTGCCGATCAAGTCCCACGCCCTCGCCTTGGAAACCGCGGCGTAAATTCCCGCGCCGCTGGCGGCATCAAACAGCTGGTCCACATCGGAAATGGTAAATAGAATCAGCGGCACCAAGGGATCGATTTTCGACAATCGCGATGCGACTTCAATCCCGTTAAGGTCTGGCATGGTGAGATCGAGAATGACAATGTCGGGCCTCAATTTCCGAAATTGCTTTATGGCCGCCCGG
The DNA here is from genome assembly GCA_013289695.1 of Acidobacteriota bacterium. Taxonomy (GTDB): domain Bacteria; phylum Acidobacteriota; class Terriglobia; order Acidiferrales; family UBA7541; genus Palsa-295. Next base: position 26,741 of record JABCZK010000030.1, on the reverse strand, counting down.
CCGTTTTTCGCTTCGCCGCAAATCTTCCACTCGCGCGTTTCCAGGATCGCGCGAATGATGCGCCGCGTGGTGTCTGAATCTTCGACAACCAATATCCGGAGATCCATGGAAGTCTCCCAGAACAACTTTATAGCCGCAAATGCGCGCTGCGGAAATACACGCATACGTGTAAATCCAGAGCCGCTTGCCGTTAGGCGGCCCTAAGGTGCATGGGTAGTTAGTCGAGAAAGCGGCCAAACCCTGTCGAGTCATGCCTGAGCGGCGAGAGCGGCCCCTTCGGCTCGCTCTGGCCGACTTTGCGTTTTGGACTATATACATTGATTACTGTAGATGGCGGGTTCTGACTTTATGGTATGAACGTCTATTCGATGAAAGTGGCGCTAAATCCATGTGTACGGCGATGTTGCGCGTCCATTCCTCAAGCGCATTTGCCTGAAATATGCAATTCTGATGTCGGCCAGTGCCGCCAAGACCCCGGAAATCGACGGCGCCAGCTGGCCCTGCACCGCGGAGACAAGCATGAAGAGAACCGAGCCCAGTAAAACAACTGCCACCACAATGCCCGACCTTAAACCGAGTGCGAAAAGTAATGGACGCACCGCTGTGGAAGCCGAGCCGGTGTCTACCGACCTGAGCGTGATTCTCGCGAGCCTGCAGACCATGCGCGACGGCGACTTCTCGGTGCGGCTGCCGGGGAACTGGACTGGGCTGGCCGGAAAAATTGCCGACACGTTCAACGATATCGTCACCGCCAACCAACAGATGGCGAAGGAATTGAAGCGCGTCGGACAAGTGGTGGGTAAAGAAGGCCGCACGCGCGAGCGCATGCGATTTCACTCGCCCAAGGCTGCTTGGGGAGAGATGGAAGTATCGGTCAACACGCTGGTAGACGATTTGCTGCGACCGACGACGGAAGTCACTCGCGCCATCGCCGCGGTGGCGAAAGGCAATTTGACGCAGACGGTGCAACTGGACGTGGATGGAAGGCCGCTGGAAGGCGAATTCCTGCGCTCGGCCACGATCGTAAACACGATGATTCAGCAACTTGGCGTGTTCACGGCTGAGGTGACGCGCGTGGCGCGCGAAGTGGGCACGGACGGAAAACTGGGCGGCCAGGCGCAGGTGCCCGGTGTCGCCGGCACCTGGAAAGACCTCACCGATTCCGTCAACTCGATGGCCAGCAACCTGACGGGCCAGGTGCGCAACATCGCCGAAGTGGCCACGGCGGTTGCGAGCGGCGACCTCTCGCGCAAAATCACGGTGGACGTGCGCGGTGAAATTCTGCAGCTGAAGGAAGCCATCAATACGATGGTGGACCAACTGCGCTCGTTCGCCTCGGAAGTGACGCGCGTGGCGCGCGAAGTGGGCACGGATGGAAAACTCGGCGGACAAGCTATCGTGCCGGGCGTGGCGGGAACCTGGAAGGACCTCACTGACTCTGTAAACGCCATGGCCGGAAACCTCACGGCCCAGGTGCGCAACATTGCCGAAGTGACTACTGCCGTGGCGCGCGGCGACCTGTCGCGCAAAATCACCGTGGACGTGAAGGGCGAAATCCTGGAACTGAAAGACACGATCAACACGATGGTGGACCAGCTCAACGCGTTCGAGGGCGAAGTGACGCGCGTGGCGCGCGAAGTCGGCACCGAAGGCAAGTTGGGTGGTCAGGCGCAGGTGCCTGGCGTAGGCGGCACCTGGAAGGACTTGACGGACAACGTGAACTTCATGGCCAGCAACTTGACCGGCCAGGTGCGCAACATCGCCGAAGTGGCGACGGCGATCGCGAGCGGCGACCTCTCACGCAAAATCACGGTGGACGTGCGCGGTGAAATTCTGCAGCTGAAAGAAACGCTCAACACCATGGTGGACCAGTTGAACCGGTTTGCCGGCGAAGTGACGCGCGTGGCGCGCGAAGTCGGCAGCGAAGGAAGGCTGGGTGGCCAGGCCAACGTGCCCGGCGTCGCGGGAACGTGGAAGGACCTGACGGACTCAGTAAATTCGATGGCCGGAAACCTCACCGCGCAAGTGCGCAACATCGCCGAAGTGACTACGGCTGTGGCGCGCGGCGACCTCTCGCGCAAAATCACTGTGGACGTGAAGGGCGAAATCCTGGAACTGAAGAACACCATTAATACGATGGTGGACCAGCTGAACGCGTTCGCGGGCGAAGTGACGCGCGTGGCGCGCGAAGTGGGTACCGAAGGAAAATTGGGCGGCCAAGCGCAAGTCCCGGGCGCGGGCACCTGGAAGGACCTCACCGACAACGTGAACTTCATGGCCAGCAACTTGACCGGCCAGGTGCGCAACATTGCGGAGGTGGCTACCGCCGTCGCGCGCGGCGATTTGTCCCGCAAGATTACGGTGGACGTGAAGGGCGAAATCCTCGAGCTCAAAGACACCCTGAACACGATGGTGGATCAGCTGCGGTCGTTCGCTTCCGAAGTCACGCGTGTGGCTCGCGAAGTCGGCACGGACGGAAAACTGGGCGGCCAGGCGCAGGTGCCCGGCGTCGCCGGCACCTGGAAAGACCTCACCGACTCGGTGAACTCGATGGCCAGCAATTTGACCGGCCAGGTGCGCAACATCGCGGAAGTGGCGACGGCGATTGCGAGCGGCGACCTCTCCAAGAAAATCACCGTGAACGTGAGCGGCGAAATCCTGCTGCTGAAAGAAACCATCAACACGATGGTGGACCAGCTCAACGCGTTCGCGGGCGAAGTGACGCGCGTGGCGCGCGAAGTGGGCAGCGAAGGCCGGCTGGGCGGCCAGGCCAATGTGCCGGGCGTCGCGGGAACCTGGAAGGACCTTACGGACTCGGTGAACTCGATGGCCGGAAACTTGACCGGTCAAGTACGCAACATCGCTGAAGTCACGACTGCCGTGGCGCGCGGCGACCTGTCGCGTAAAATTACGGTGGACGTGAGGGGCGAAATTCTCGAGCTGAAAAATACGATCAACACGATGGTGGACCAGCTCAACGCGTTCGCGGGCGAAGTGACGCGCGTGGCACGCGAAGTCGGCACGGAAGGAAAGTTGGGCGGCCAGGCAGAAGTGCCCGGAGTCGGTGGCACGTGGAAAGACTTGACGGACAACGTGAACTTCATGGCCAGCAACTTGACGGGTCAGGTCCGGAACATCGCCGAAGTGGCGACGGCGATCGCGAGCGGCGACCTCTCACGCAAGATCACCGTGGACGTGCGCGGAGAAATTCTGCAGCTGAAAGAAACGCTGAACACGATGGTTGAGCAGCTGCGTTCCTTTGCCGCCGAAGTCACGCGCGTGGCGCGTGAGGTAGGCAGCGAAGGGCGGCTGGGCGGCCAAGCGAACGTCACCGGTGTGGCGGGAACGTGGAAGGACCTCACCGACTCGGTGAACGCCATGGCCGGAAACCTCACCGGCCAGGTGCGCAACATCGCCGAAGTGACGACGGCCGTGGCGCGCGGCGACCTGTCGCGCAAGATCACCGTGGACGTGAAGGGCGAAATCTTGGAACTAAAGAACACGATCAACACGATGGTGGACCAACTCAACGCATTCGCGGCGGAAGTGACGCGCGTGGCGCGCGAAGTCGGCACCGACGGGAAGCTGGGCGGCCAGGCACAAGTGCCTGGCGTCGCCGGCACCTGGAAGGATTTGACGGACAACGTAAACGTAATGGCCGCAAACCTCACCGAGCAGGTGCGCGGAATTGTGAAGGTGGTGACCGCCGTCGCGAACGGTGAGTTGACGAAGAAACTCACAGTAAATGCGAAAGGTGAAGTTGCTGCGCTGGCCGATACCATCAACAACATGACCGACACACTCGCGACGTTTGCCGATCAAGTTACGACCGTCGCGCGCGAAGTGGGAGTGGAAGGCCGCTTGGGCGGTCAGGCGAACGTGCCGGGCGCCGCCGGAACCTGGAAGGACTTGACCGGAAACGTGAACCTGCTCGCGGACAACCTCACCAACCAGGTGCGCGCCATCGCGGAAGTGACCACCGCGGTGACCAAGGGCGACCTGACTCGTTCGATTCAAGTGGAAGCGAGCGGCGAAGTGGCCGAGCTGAAAGATTACATCAACACCATGATCAACAATCTTCGGCTCACCACCGACCGCAACAACGAGCAGGACTGGCTGAAAACAAACCTGGCGCGATTCACGGGAATGCTGCAGGGGCAGCGCGATTTGACAACGGTGGGACGCAGCCTGTTGTCCGAGCTGGCGCCGCTCGTCAGCGCGCAGCAAGGCGTGATTTATCAGATGGAGTCGGAAGAATCGGGGACCATGGTGCTGCTCTCGGCCTTCGCCGATAGCGATCGAGACGGGCATCCAAGCCGTCTGCACGTGGGCAGCGGCCTCGTGGGACAGTGCGCCGCAGAGAAACAGCGCATGCTGATCACCGAAGTGCCGGCCAATGCTGTTCCGATCCGCTCGGGATTATTCCAGGCCGTGCCGCGCAGCGTGATCGTGCTGCCCATTCTTTTCGAGGACCGCGTGAAAGCAGTGATCGAGCTGGCGTCGCTCAGCGTATTCACCGCCTCGCATCTTGCGTTTCTGGATCAACTGACATCCAGCATCGGCATCGTGCTCAATAGCATCGAGGCCACCATGCAAACCGAAGGCCTGCTGAAACAATCGCAGCAATTAGCCACCGAATTGCAAACGCAGCAGACCGAATTGCAACAGACCAACGAGCAGCTGGCGCAAAAAGCCCAGCAACTGGCCGAGCAGAACGTGGAAGTCGAGCGCAAGAATCAGGAAATTGAACAGGCGCGCCGTGCCGTGGAAGAAAAAGCCAAAGAGCTGGCCCTCACCTCCAAGTACAAGTCGGAATTCCTGGCCAACATGTCTCACGAGCTGCGCACGCCACTCAATAGCATCCTGGTTTTGGGACAGCAGCTGGCGGACAATGCCGACAGTAATTTAACGAACAAGCAGGTGGAATTCGCGCGCACCATCCACGGCGCCGGTACGGACCTGCTGAACCTCATCACCGATATTCTGGACCTTTCGAAAATCGAATCCGGGACGGTTTCGGTGCAAGCCGAAGAAGTGTTCTTCGCCAGCTTGCTGGATATGATCGCTCGTCCGTTCCGCCACGAGGCAGAGAACCGGCACCTCAATTTTGAACTCCATGCCGATCCTAGTTTGACGCGCAGCCTGGTCACCGATTCCAAGCGTCTGCAACAGGTGCTCAAGAATCTTTTGTCCAACGCATTCAAATTCACCGAGAAGGGCGGCGTGCGCATGTCGGTATTTGCCGCCGAAAGCGGTTGGAGCGAAGACCACCCGGTTCTGGGCAAATCAGCCTCGGTGGTTGCCTTCGAGGTCACCGATACGGGCATCGGGATTCCGCCCGAGAAGCAGCGAATCATTTTTGAGGCGTTTCAACAAGCCGACGCCAGCACCAGCCGCAAATACGGAGGCACCGGACTGGGTCTGGCGATCAGTCGCGAACTCGCCGGCCTGTTGGGCGGCGAGATCCAGTTGCGCAGCACGCCAGATGAGGGCAGCACGTTCACGCTCTACTTACCGCAAACCTACGTGGGATCTTCGACCGACGTCGGCGGGGCCGAATTCAGATCCGCGGCAATGCCCGCCCTTGGTCAGCCCCCGGCTGGAGCCACGTCCAAGCGTGCGATCGAGCAGATCAGCATCGCGGACGACCGCGAAATCTTGCAGCCGGAAGATGCCGTGCTTCTGATTGTGGAAGATGATCCCTATTTTGCCACCATGCTGCGCGACCTGGCGCGCGACAACGGTTTCAAGGTTCTGGTCGCGACGCGCGGTTCAGAAGCGCTGGCGCTCGCCCATGAGTTCCAGCCAACAGCCATTTCCCTGGACGTTTTCCTGCCGGACATGCTGGGCTGGACAGTTCTCAATCACTTCAAGCAGGATCCACGCACGCGCCATATTCCAGTTCAGATGTTGACGCTGGATGAAGACCGGCAGCACGGCATGGCGCGCGGCGCGTTCTCCTACCTGATCAAGCCCGCGACATCCGAACAACTGAAGAACGCGTTTGCGCGCATGAAGGAATACACCACGCCGCGACGCAAGCGTTTATTGGTGGTGGAAGACAATCCGGCCGAGCAGTTGAGCATCCGCGAATTGCTCGGCTACGGCGATATTGACGTGGAGATCGCCGCCACCGGCAGGCAAGCGCTTGCGGCGATTGCAGAGCAATCGTTTGATTGCGTGGTGCTCGACTTGCGCCTTCCGGACATGTCTGGATTTGAAATATTGGAACGCTTCCGCGATACGCCTTCACTGAGCGATTTGCCGGTCGTGGTGTTTACCGGGAAAGACCTGTCGCCCGAGGAAGATGCTCGACTGCACGTGCTGGCGCGCAGCGTGGTGGTGAAGGGCGTGGAATCTCCGGAGCGGCTACTGGATGAGACTGCGTTGTTCGTGCATCGCGTCGTCACCGACCTTCCGCCGGAAAAGCAGAAGATGCTCGATCTGCTGCATCATTCAGATGAAGCGCTCGTCGGGAAAAAAGTGCTCGTGGTGGACGATGATGTGCGAAATATTTTTGCGCTCAGCAGCGTGCTCGAACGCCGCGGCATGATGGTGCTCACCGCCGGTACGGGCCGGGAAGCGATCAACACGCTGGAGTCCACGCCGGATGTGGCGATCGTACTGATGGACATCATGATGCCGGACATGGACGGATACGAGACGATGCAGATCATTCGCCGCAATCCTTCCTTCCGGCGCTTACCCATCATCGCTTTGACTGCCAAAGCCATGAAAGGGGACCGCGAAAAATGCCTCGAAGCCGGGGCTTCCGAGTATCTGGCAAAGCCGGTAAACACCGAGCAACTGCTTTCTGCGTTGCGGATGTGGTTCCACCGGTAGCATGATTCCGGTTTCCGGCGATTGCGATTCGATCGTAGGGGGCGGCTCAACTTCGCCTGAAGCGAGAGGAAGAAAATGCGCGAGCAGGAAAAAGTAAACATTCTGATGGTGGACGACCAGCCCGGCAAGCTGCTCACCTACGAAGCCATTCTGAATGAGCTGGGAGAAAATCTGATCAAGGCGCGCTCGGGGAAAGAGGCGCTGGACCATTTACTGAGAACCGATATCGCCGTCGTGCTGATGGACGTAAGCATGCCGGAACTCGATGGATTCCAGCTGGCCGATATGATCCGGCAGCACCCGCGTTTTCAGAAGATCGCCATTATTTTCATCTCCGCCGTGCACCTCACGGACCTGGACCGGCTCAACGCCTACCAACGCGGCGCTGTGGATTATATTTCCGTGCCCGTGGTTCCCGAATTGTTGCGCGCGAAAGTGCGAGTTTTCGCGGATCTACACCGCAAAACGCAGCAGCTCGAGACGCTCAATCGTGATCTTCGTTCACTCTCCGCCCGGCTGCTGGCGATGCAAGATGAGGAGCGTCGCCGCATCGCCCGCGACCTGCACGATAGCATCGGGCCCTTGATCGCGGCGCTCTCCATGAATAACGGAATGCTAGCCCAGCAAACCAAAAAACTTGGACCCGACGTCGCCGACGTCTTACAGCAAAATAATCAGCTGGTGGAACAGCTTTCGAAAGATATACGCACCATTTCGCACCTGCTGCATCCGCCTCTGCTTGATGAGATTGGCCTATTGCCCGCAATCAAAATGTTCGCAGAGGGTTTTGCGGAGCGTAGCAGCGTGAAGGTCGACGTGGAGCTGTCGCCGGAAATCGGCCGCTTGCCCCCCCATGTGGAGATATCGGTTTTTCGAGTTGTGCAGGAATGTCTGACGAACGTCTATCGCCATTCTGGGAGTAAGACAGCGAGCATCAAGATCGCGCCTTCCCAGGATAAGCAACTCACCGTTCAAGTCCGCGATGAAGGTAAGGGCATGCCCCGTACCAATGGCGTCCCCTCGTCCCCGGGATCAAACCATGGCGTGGGATTGCGTGGGATGCGTGAGCGTTTGCGCGAGCTTGGCGGCACGCTCGAAATCAAATCCAGTGAGAACGGCACCACAGTGATTGCGGCGGTGCCTGTCACGAAGCCGATGGTGAAAAACATATGATTTCGGCGGCCGCCGCTATGCGGGCGAATATTTCCGCGCCTTTGGAATTGCATACTCTGACGCGTAACGCGGGAGAGCTCTGATGCGCACTCGATTTCTGATCGTGGACGATAGCGAACTGGTACGGAAATCGCTTCGCACGGTCTTGCAAGCCAATCCCGATTGGGAAATATGCGGCGAGGCGGCTGATGGCGAGACTGCCCTCAAGCTGTTCAGGGAGTTGCATCCCAACGTCGTGATCCTGGATTTTCAAATGCCCGGCATCAATGGGATCGAAACCGCGCGACGCATGTCTGAGGTCGCTCCCGCTGTGCCGATCGTTCTATTCACCCAGCATGCCAGTCCCGACCTGGAGAGACACGCCCGGGAGGCCGGTGTTCGCTCCGTGGTGTCTAAAACCAATGCGTTTCCGATGGTCGGGATGATTGAGGCGCTTCTGGGGCCCGCGGAGTCCGAGCCGGCCGCCGAAGGATCAGCGGATTCTGGGAAGGGCCACGCTGGATAGTCTTGAGAGTCTGCTAACCTGCCCGTGCGTCGTCAGGGCCGTAGACGCGAAAAATACGTTGGTTAGTGTATGGAGAACCTGCGAGGAGAGGTTCATATTGCACGCAGGCTCCCCAGGAAACATGTCATCACCCCACGGGAGGATGTTCCCCCATCCTCCCGCCCCCCTTCCAACAATTCCCGCAAGAGATTGAGCGCACTACGATTGACTGTGCAGGTCGCCGACGGCAGCATTTGAGATGCCGGCATAATTCCGCTGGCGAAATTTTTCGCCTTACTCTCTTTTTAGACGCTCAAGAAGCGGGGGCGGCAATTCGTGCAGTAATTCCAGGAACACGCCGTTCGTCCAGCCAAATCCGATCACATTCTGGCTATAGCCCTTTACGATTCGCGTGATGGATGTGCGTTTGACGACGTTGTACTTTTCGCGAATGTATCTGTCAGTCACGAAATCTTCGATCACCATGCTCAGGAAATTATAGGCGACGCGGTCGGCGTCCGCCGCAAAGCCATAGCGGCGCATTCCGTCCACCGCCAGCAATTGGATGGGCGCCCAACCGTACGGGTAATCCCATTGCGCCTGCGATTCCACGCGGCTCATGGCCAGCCCGCCGGGCTGTTCGAACAGCGAAAGGTTTTTCACCACGGCCTGCGCCTGCTCGGGCGATGCCAACCCCGCCCAAAGCGGATAGAACGTGCTGGCGTACTCGTAGGCGGAAAGTGTGCGGGTCATGAAGTTGTAGTCGAAATAGAGACCCTGCTTCGCGTCCCAAAGATATTTCTGTATCAGCTCTTGGCGCTGGATCGCGCGGGCCTTCCAGCGTTCCGCTTCCTGCGGCCGCCCGAGCAAAATACTCATGCGCTCAAGATCCTTCTCGGTCTTGTACAACAGGCTATTCAGGCAGACGGGAGCGTAATGGTGGGTATCCGCGCTGAACGGGCCGAAGCGAAATGAAACATCAAATCCCGATTCGCGCATGCTGCGATCGCCTTTGTAGAAGTCCGCTGACAAGGTGACCTGACCTACAGGCGAATCCGCGGTTGCCTGGTTGTCTTTCGAGTTTTTGTCCGCCGGTTCATCGCGGGTGAAGACCGGGAAGAGCGGCCCCACGAGAGATTCCACCGGATGATTTTCGTCCACATGGACGAGATGAGGGTCCTTCGTTCCGTCCAGAAACAGGAAGTATTGCGCGGCGCCGCGGTAATAGTCGCTCGGATCGCCGATGATTTCGGGAACGGGACCTTCGCCGTGATCGAAGTAACGAGACAGGCCGGTGTCTCCGGCCAAATGAGGCGGACGGGTCCATTGTTCGTAGTCGGTGACCGCGAAATCGTAAGCTTGCTGCAACCAGGCACTATCTTTCTGTTGCGCAGAAGGGTCCTCCGCGTCGTACACCGCCAGAATCATGGAAGTGAGAAACGGAGGCTGCGAGCGCGTTAGATAGTAGGTGCGGTTCGCGTTCAGAATCGAGCCGTAGTGCTGAATTTCGTAGAAGAAGTTTTCGACCATTCCCTTGGCAAGCTCCAGCCGATGCGCGCGCAGCAGGCCGACAATAATGAAGTAACTATCCCAGCCGTACATCTCATTGAACTGGCCGCCCGGCACGACGTAAGCGTGAGGCAGATACAGCAGCCCGGCTTTGGAGATTTTGTTCAGGTGCACATCGTCCGGGCTGTTGATAATCTCGGGCAAGCGTTCGACGCGTACTCTGCAATCCTTCACCAGATCCCGAAAAGCCGGCAAGCTCTGGAAGTCCGCCGGGAAATACAGATGCTGGTCGTCGCCGATTTTCTGGTCTTCATAGGTTTTGCATTTGTCGAGCGAGCGGGTGAGATGGTCCCAACTTACTGAGATGTATTGCTGCACGTCATCGAAGTGTTGAAATTCACTGTTCATAGAGTGATTGTAAATCGCAGCATCAGTATACGACGCATCGAGCCAGGCCCCCGCGAGCAAGCAAAAGGCGAGTGCCAGGAAAGGGCGCACACAAATCGAGAATCGGTCCGCAACCACGCGACGCGAATTCAGCGCGCAAGACATACGCCCCTTCCGGCACACAGAGGTGTGTGAGCCGCCGTGCAGCGCAAGTTTAGTGCGAATTAGGCCGAGACAAAATCAGGTGAATGCTGGATTCAATTTAGGCATCCGCCCGGGTTATTATGGAGGCTGGTGCCCAGGAGTTTCTACTCGGTGCTCGGACAATCTTCACAGCGTGGCTCTTTGTGGTTAACCTAAGTGTCCTATTGTGAACAACAAAGGTCGCGCCGGTCTGGCAATATTCGTGCTGCCAAGCCCTTAGCGAGCCTTGCCTGGATTCTGTTGGAACCCATTAGAGGTTGACGTGAAGCTGAGCTTACGCCTCATTTTGTTCTTGGTCGTGGCCGTCACGATCATTACTTTCGGTGTGTCCAAGAATGAAGTTCGCGCCGAGAAGCGCGGCTTGCGCACGGATCTGGTGCACCGCGCTGAAATTCTGGCGGAGAGTCTGCAGGAGATCGTGGAGCCGGCCCTCGAGAAAGGCTCACGCGAGCAACTGCGCCGCATCGTAGAGCGCTTTGGGAACCGCGAGCAGCTGGCGGGTGTCGCGGTTTACGATAGCCACGGTGCGGTCCTCGCGGAAAGTTCTAATCTGCAGAACCGCTTCGTTCCTCCTCCCGTTCCTCTGGCCAAAGTGATTTCCAGCGATAGCGGCCTTAGTCACTTCATAAATGTCGGCTCCGAGCCGATGCATGTGTACTACATGCCGCTGCACGATAAGACGTCTGTTACCGGCGTGCTGGCCATTTTTAATGATGTGGCTTACATCGAAACGCAGAGTGCGCGCATGTGGCGTGCGACCTTTTGGCACGTGATCGCTGAGGTTCTGGTGATTGTGCTGATCACCTTGCTGATCATCCGCTGGACGATCGTTCTGCCGATTTCGCGGACCGCGCAATGGATGAAAGATATACGCCGCGGCCGGGCAATGCCCAATCCGCCGGGCCCCAAGGAAGGTTTTCTCGCTCCGTTCACGAACGAGGTGATGAATCTGACTCGCAGTTTGGCAGACGCGCGCTCCGCCGCGGAAGAAGAGGCGCGCCTGCGCGAATCCGGCGAGTCCGTGTGGACCGCCGAACGCCTGCGCGTGAGCATTCAGGGAAAGGCTTCGCAGGGATCACTGGTGGTTGTGTCCAATCGCGAGCCTTATATGCACGTCCATAAAGGGAAGGGCATCGAGCTTTTGGTTCCGGCAAGCGGATTGGTTACCGCGCTCGAACCGATTTTGCGCGCCTGCGACGGAATCTGGATTGCCTCGGGCTCCGGCGACGCCGACCGCGAAACAGTGGACGATCACGACCACCTCCGCGTGCCGCCGGACAAGTCGGACTACACTCTGCGTCGCGTGTGGCTGTCAAAAGAAGTGGAAAAAGGGCATTACTACGGATTTTCGAATGAAGGGTTATGGCCGCTGTGCCACATCGCACACACCCGGCCAATTTTCCGCGCCTCGGACTGGCAAAACTATCAGGAGGCGAACCGCAAATTCGCCGAAGCGGTGCTGCAAGAGATTGAGGGTGTCGAACGGCCGCTGGTGCTCGTGCAGGATTATCACTTCGCATTGCTTCCGCGCATGGTGAAGGAAGCGCGTCCGGACGCGCGCGTCGCGATTTTCTGGCACATCCCGTGGCCCAATTCCGAAGCCTTCGGCATATGCCCCTGGCAACGCGAACTCGTCAGCGGCCTGCTGGGCGCGGACTTGATCGGATTCCAGATACAGGCGCATTGCGATAATTTTCTGGAGACGGTGGACGCCTCTTTGGAATCGCAAATTGAATGGGAACGATTTGCAGTGAAGCGCGCCGGACACATCACCTTCGTTAAGCCGTTCCCCATCAGCGTGGATTTTCGCGAGTCCCAACGAGGCCTGGATCCGGCGGTGTCGCCTTACGTGCTGCGCAGCGATCTGCTGAGTAAGCTGGGCATCAAGGCGAACTTCATCGGAGTCGGCGTGGATCGCGTGGACTACACCAAAGGATTGCTCGAACGGCTGCGCGGCGTCGAGCGGTTCCTCGAGAAGTGGCCGGCCTATCGCGAAAAATTCACCTTCGTGCAGATCGGCGCGCCCAGCCGCACGGAAATCGAGCGCTATCACGATTTCCTGGAAGAGCTCGAAGCCGAAGCCGCACGGATCAATGCGCGCTGGCAGACGGCGGAATGGAAGCCTATCGCGCTGCTCACGCGCCACCACAGCCATGAGGAAATTCTCCCGTATTACCGGGCGGCGGATTTCTGCATGGTTACATCTCTGCATGATGGAATGAACCTGGTGGCGAAGGAATTCATTGCAGCGCGCGATGACGAAGAAGGGGCGCTGATTCTGAGCCAGTTCACCGGGGCGGCCCGTGAATTGCGCGATGCGATCATCGTGAACCCGTACGACGTGGAACAGCTGGCGGAAGCCATCCGCGTGGCGCTGGAAATGGATACGGCGGAACGGCAAACGCGGATGAAGCTGATGCGGAGCACGGTCATGCGTCACAATGTGTTCGCATGGGCGGGCAGTCTGATCACGGAACTTTCTGAAATCCGGATCGAGGAAGCACAGCCCGAAGTCGGGCGCGCCGTATGAATGGACCTCACGCGGCGGCCAAGCACGCCTTGCGGATCAAACCAAAAGAGAAACGGGCCAGCGAACGTTCACGCGCCCACAACGTTCCGGGCGGGTCGAATGGCGATGTTGCCGCGCATTCGCCGCGCTATTTGTTCCGCGCCTGGAGCGAAATTGCAGCCCGGATTCGCAACGCCGAGCTTTGCGCGCTGCTGCTGGACTTCGACGGCACGTTGGTGAAGCTGCAGCGAAATCCGTGGGAGGTGCGCGTACCGCTGCGCACCAAACGCTTGCTCGAGCGCCTGGCGCGAAATCCGAGGTTATTCGTCGCGATCGTCAGCGGCCGGCGCTGCCAGGATCTGCAAACTCGGATTGGCGTCGAGACCCTGCATTTCATCGGACTGCATGGAGCCGAAGAACAGGGAAAGCACACGAAGATCAGCAGCGCGTCGGCCAGGATTCTCGCGCACGCACAACAAGGCGCGCGCGCACGGATGGCCGCAATGCACGGCATGCGCGTCGAAGACAAAGGGATGAGCTTTGCAGTCCACTATCGGCAGGCCAGCGCCCCCATCGCGCGCGCCGCGAAATTCTGCCTATTGGACGTGGTCGCGCCGCTGCGAGATAACCTGAGGGTGCTGGAAGGCGCGATGGTGTGGGAAGTTCTGCCCAACGAGATCCGTGGAAAAGGCGGCGCGGTGCGCGACCTGCTTGGTGACTTCCCGCCGGGCACGCCGGCGATTTATATTGGCGACGATGGCACGGATGAAGCCGCCTTTTGCGCGCTAGGCGATCAGATCTCCATCCGCGTCGGAACGCCGCAAAAGAGCCATGCGAAATACTATGTGCGGGATACGGGCGAAGTAATTCGTTTTCTCCTGCGGCTCGAAGCAGAACTGGCGTAGAGCGAAGTTCAGGATTTTTCTGCCTCGTACCACTCGCTCAAAGTCTTCTGTAACTCGCATTTGCTAACGCAGGGTCACGCCGAATTGGATACGCTTGCTTCCTGAAGTCCTCTGAGACCGTGTCGCACAAATGTGATTTCCCTGGTCCGAGCGTGTTCGTCGCGCAGCGCCTGAATGATCATCCATTCCACGTCGGTCGGGCGGCTGGGAGCCGAGATGACGTCGAAGGCGCCCAACCGCATCGCTTCCAGGTATTCATCCCAATCGGTGAGCCGAGTCGCGAGGACGATTCTGCTTCTGCGCCTTGCGCTTCGCGCAGCCATCAGCAAGTCGCGGTAATCCCCATCGGCCAGCGAGCGAGCGCAAAAGATCAATCCCACATTTTCCTGGGCCATGATCTCTTTGCACCCACGCACGGTCGAGGCGACGATCGGGTCCAGCCCCTGCTTCGCCAAAATGTCACACATCGCCCGCCGTTCTTCCACGTCGGCCGAAGCAATCACAACCTGCCAGGGAACATACATTCGCGACCTCCTGCAAGTGGAGACGATTGATCGAGCCGGTTCCCGCGGAGCGCGTCAACACGGTTCACTTGCGGGGCCCGGCCCAATGGCTGAAAAGCACAATCAAGGAATTCAGAACCAGAAGCGCGTTCATCAGTGCACTGCGAGTTTTGCTTTTCTTGCGGACTGGGTGCATGAACGTGATGGCCCGAGCAGCGCGCCGGCTTCCTCCAAAGCTTGACTGGTAACGAAAAGGTTTGGCGAGGAGAGGATGGGAGCCGGCCCAGCCCTCATGCCTTGATCTCGCAAGGCACCCGACTCCCATTCCTCCCCTGCAACGCCCATTCTGCCGGGCAATGCAGCGCGGCGGAATACGGATAACTTCTTAAGGTGCAGAGGGATTTGCTGTACGCGGGTGATTTGCCATCGCAGGTTGCGCGACGACCGAGCGAACCAGAGTGAATGGATACCTCTGAAACACGGGCAGGAGGGGCTGCCGATTCTCGGCGGCAACCCCTTTTTGCGAGGACGCAGTCGGGCGGAATTATATCGAAGGAAAATTGTTCACAAACTTTTCGGCGGCCTCACGCTGTCTTGCTCAACGAGTGCAAAGAGTCCCGCATTTCCATGGCGCGAGCGGATACGGCGAGTGGCGCCCCGCTTTCCGTCACGTAATAACGTTCCGGCGCAAATGCCGCGCTGCAAAACGGACAAACCTGATGCCGGGGCCGCGACCGCACGGGCCTGTGCAGCAGATACATGGACTCCGCCCATTCCTCCAATACAATCCGCGCGGAGCATTTCGTGCATCTGCAGCAAAGATAGGTGTACATCGCATACCTCCCAGGTATCCGGCAATAACCGACCGCGACGCTCTCATTTCAACGAACAAAATCATGGGTTGCCTGGTTCGCCAGAGAGCGCCTCCGCGCCCTTGCCACTTTACTTTTTCGCGGATTCTATTCAATACAGTGGAATACTTAGGGAGGGGCGAGCGATTGCGTATCGGCTGAAAAGCCGCGGATTCCGGATCGAAGGTGAATTCGCCGTAATATCTCACGCGTGCGGCGCGACATATCCGGCGTAAAATGAGCGGCTTCGGAATACGAGCTGCCTTCCGTAATATTACAGGCAATTCCCTATTGGCAAAACGTTGCGGAGGATTAGACTAGGGTGCAGCGTCCGGCATTCGTCTCGCATCACCGGCTTTTCATTTTTTCTTAGCGGTCCGCTTAACACAACCGCCGGAGACCGGAAATGGCCATCGGCGCAAAATCATCGAGAGGAGAAAATAGCTAATGGGCAGCCGATTCATTCGTCCTTTTCTACTCGCAATCGCAATGTTGTTTCTTTCTTCCGCGTCTTTCGCGCAAATCGGTGTGGCGATCACCATCGCGCCTCCCGAATTGCCCGTTTACGAGCAACCGGTTTGCCCCGGCGACGGCTACATCTGGACGCCCGGGTATTGGGCGTGGGGCGACGACGGTTATTACTGGGTACCCGGCACATGGGTGGAAGCGCCTGAAGTCGGTTTCTTCTGGACGCCAGGCTATTGGGGCTGGGGCGGCAGCAGTTTTGTTTGGTACGACGGCTATTGGGGCCCGACGGTAGGTTTCTACGGCGGAATCAACTATGGCTTCGGCTACTTCGGCCATGGTTATGAAGGCGGGCGCTGGGACCACGGCCACTTCTTCTACAATCGCGCGGTGAATAACGTAAACGTCAGCGTGATTCACAACGTGTACGAATCGAGAGTGGACGTGAGAAACGATGTACACGTCAGCTACAACGGACATGGCGGAATCAACGATCGTCCAACGACCCAGGAAGAAGCTGCGGCGCACGAGCGGCACATCGCTCCTGTCGCGGCGCAAGTGCAACACGTGAACGCGGCACGATCGAACCCAGCGCTGCGTGCTTCCGACAATCATGGCAGGCCGCCGATCACTGCCACTGCCAGACCAGGAGAATTTAACAATCGTGGCGCGGAGAACGCTGCCGGTCACGCCAACCCTGCCATTCACCCGAAAGAACTTCCGCCTGCTTCGCGCCCAGCAGCTCCCAACACAGGAGACGCCAAGCTCGACCAGAGATACCAGCAGCAGCAGGACAAGCTGGCCGCGCAGCAGGACAAGGAACGGCAGAAACTTCAGCAGCAACAAGACAAGGAGCATCAGCAACTGGCGAAGCAGAAAGCCAACGATCAGAAAACGCAACAAGTGGAGCAGCGGCACCAGCAGCAGACCCAGCAATTAGTTCAAAAGCACACCCAGCAGCAGCAAAACTTGCAGCAGAGGCAACAGGCACCGGCTCCCCATGCGTCCTCGCCTGGGAAGCCTAAGTAAGCCTCTGTTTATCTCTGACAAGGGTACAGCGAGGGCATGCGCCCGCCTGCGGATGCTCTCGCTGCGTTTCTTCGCCAAGCTATCCGAGCCTTCCCTCCGCCCGTATTCTCCTGAAAAAATAATTGCAGCTAGGATTTTCTGCGGTGTGAACCAGGAGTTTGCATGATTTGGGGATCTCGACCGCCGCTTGGGGTCGCTGCCCAGCAAAGCCGCGGAAATCGCGGCCTTGCTGGGCAACGAGGACTTCGCACATTCGATCTGAAAATTGCGCTAAGACTTTTTACGCGGAACCTTGGCGCCCCTTTTGCGCGCCTCGGAAAGTCCGATCGCAATCGCTTGTTTACGGCTGGTCACTTTGCCGCCCTTGCCGCCTTTGCCCGAACGAAGCGTGCCGCGCTTTTCGCGATGCAACGCACTCTTCACGCTTTTACCGGCGGCTTTGCCGTACCTTGCCATCACGTTTCTCCTCTTTTTCGGTTCGCGGAATTATTACGACGCACCGCTTAAGCTTTAGCTTTCTTCGCGGTGTCGTGTACCGCCACGTCTGTCTTGTAGGCACGCGTAAATTCATCCACCTGCGTCTGCGCCGCGTCCTTGGCGATGCCATATCGCTCCTGAATTTTTCCGATCAGTTGGTCCCGCTTGCCGTTGATGGCAGTCAGATCGTCGTCGGTCAGCTTGCCCCACTTTTCTTTCACTTTTCCGACTGACTGCTTCCACTTGCCTTCGATTTGATCCCAGTTCATTGTGAGCCTCCTGAATTGAATATCCAACTGCTCAGACATTGTGGAGACAAAGTCTTCAGCGAGGAATACAGCGCAACCCGTAACTGCACGGGACAAATCGCCTTAGGCTTCACGTCTTTCAGAACAAGCAAACGCCCGCTCGCCCATTGTTTCACGTCTACCTGCCCGCAGGCGCAGGGTGCGATTCGCAACGGCCTCCCGTTGGGCGCAGTGCTGCATCAAGTGCGCGCAGGTGTCGCCTACCGGAACCAGGAATGCAGCGTACAGGGTTTGCTTTATGGCTAAGGCTATCAAGGAAGCCTAGTCTGGCAGTGCAATCAGCGATATCGCGGCAAAAGACTGCCAAGCCTGGCAGCGCGATTTGATTGCGCCAGCCGGCTCAGAAGGGCGCGGACGGTCGCCGCGCCCTGCGACGAAATTCAAAGGGGGGCAAACATGCTGCTGCTCATTCTGACAATTGTTCTGATTCTGGCGCTCTTTGGCAGTCTGCCGACCTGGCCTCATAGCAGGGAATGGGGATATTACCCGAGCGGCGGGATCGGTTTGATCCTGGTCATCCTGCTACTACTGATCCTGATGGGCCGTTTGTAGCGGAGCGGCCCTAGTATTGGCGCGAGCGGCCAGCAAGCGTCACAGCCGCTTGCATCTGCGCCGATCTCACGGCCGACGCGATTACCTTGGCGGCGAGTGGATCGAATATGAAGTAATTTCCGGGATGCGCTTCCAGCAATTCTGTGAGACGCGCCTTTGCATTATCCAGACCTTGAACAGCTTCGATCCAAATCGGCCCAGTTTCCGCAAGATCCCTGAAGATATCGTAGGTTTGGTTCATATTCCTCCCTGACAAGTTCAAGGCAAATTGCTCCGCAGGGAATTAAGGTCATCATTTGAAATGCAATTCGACTACCAATGGCGGCGCGCCAGGACCGCGCAAACGATTGTAAACAGGCAAGTTATCATCGGATCTCTAGGGCCTGCCGGCGGCCGACCGGAGGATATGTAATTAGTGGGGAGGTCCGGTACATATTTCGCGCTCGCGGCAGGCAAACGAGGTTCGCATGCTGTTTGCCGGAAATGTAGTTCGTTGCAATGGACGACGAGGATCGCTTTCGCAAAACGACCGAAACGTGATTGCGGTTTTGCGATCATCGGATAAAATGTGCGAGGAATTGGCTTAGTGGCCCTACGAATCTTGATCGTGGACGACGAAAAGGCAGTGCGCTCGGCCTTGGGAAGGCTGCTGGCGACACGCAAGGAGTGGCAGGTGGTAGGCGAGGCTGCTGATGGCGCCGAAGCCATTGGATTGGCGCAAAAGCTTCAGCCTGATATCGTAATTATGGACATCACGATGCCGGAGGTGAACGGGCTGGAGGCCACTCCACAGATCAAGAAAGCGCTCCCGGCTGCCGAAGTCCTAATTTTCACGCAGCACGATTCGACGCAAATGATTCAGCAAGCCCGGAACGCCGGCGCGAGCGGCTATCTGCTGAAATCGCAGGCCCATTGGTTGGTGACGGCGGTGGAGGCGATGGGCCAGCACAAGCCATTTTTCCAGGGCAAGAATCTGCCGCCGCGCGAATAGGTTCTTCGATGCCCACGTCTTTGTTTTTGATCGCGGCGAGGTTTACCCACCGGCAATACTCTGGTCGCCCGGTGACGTCACATGGCTGCGGCCCAGGTCCGAGCGATTTCCGTCACCATTCATGTCCGGCACAAGGTAGCCTGATGAATGCCCGATAAATCCGGTCGGAAGAAGCGAGCAAGAAAATCTCGCGTTCCTCGCGTCACTAGCGGAAAGCTTCAATCCGAATTGCTGCAACTCGCTCACGACGCCATCATCGTCCGCGATGTGGATAGCAACATTTTGTTCTGGAATCGCGGCGCCGAGGAAACCTATGGCTGGACCGCCGCGGAAGCCTGTGGCAACCTCACGCATCAATTCCTGAAAACGGAGTTTCCCGAATCGCTCGAGCAGCTCTATGAAAAGTTATACGACGTTGGTTCCTGGGAAGGCGAGCTGGTCCATTGGACGAAGGAAGGAAAGCGCATCGTGGTCGCCAGCCGTCATGTCTTGGAGCGCGATCCGCAGGGCCGCACGATCGGCATTCTCGAAATCAATCGAGACATCACTGCGCGCAAGGAGGCCGAAGAAGCGCTCCGCAATCTTTCGGCGCGCTTGCTGCAATTACAGGATGAAGAGCGCCGTCGCATCGCTCGCGAACTGCACGACAGCACCGGCCAAAGTCTGGCCGCGTTGGCGATTCAGCTCTCGGCGGTGAGCGCAAAAATTACCGATATTGATCCGGCCGCTGCCGAGCTGCTGCGCGAAGCGATCTTGCTGTCTCAGAAAGTCTCCGATGAAATTCGCACGCTCTCCTACCTACTATATCCTCCGACCCTGGACTACGCCGGATTGCGCTCAGCGTTGGAATGGTACATCGAAGGTTTTACGCATCGGAGCAACGTGCGAGTGGAGTTGAACGTCTCGCTTGGCCCGAATCGCCTCCCCGAAATCGTGGAAAGAACGCTCTTCCGACTTGTGCAGGAAAGCCTCACCAACATTTACCGCCACTCCGGCAGCGACACCGCCCGTGTTCAGATTGAAGCGCGTTCCGGAATCGTGCGCCTGGAGGTGGCCGATAACGGCAAAGGGATACCTGAAAGCATCTTGGCGACACTGAATAGCAGCGGCGGCCAATTTGGCGTCGGCATTCGAGGAATGCGAGAGCGCGTTAGACAGCTCGACGGCCGGCTGCAAATCAGGTCGCGGCCCGATGGAACCACGATCATTGTGACGCTGTCCGTTAAAGAATCCGCCGGCGACGACAGCAGGTCGCAAGCATCAGGTCTGGGCTGACGGGCGAGACTTCTAAGGCCCATTCGTCCGCGAATTAAAGTCACTTCTGTATGGCGTTGGATATACCGCCGGTCTACGCTAATGCGTCTGGGGTTTTTCGCCCGTATTCTGGCCCGCGAGTTCACAAAGTCTACCAAGCCTCTCATATGCCTGAAAATCATTTGACGTTTCACGAGTTCTTCCGGACCCGAGCGATTGTCTTTTGCATCATCCTCCTGCTTGTCGCGCCTCCTCCTTGCGACGCCTATTCCGTCCTGGCTCATGAAGCGATTGTGGATTCAGCGTGGGACGAAGCGATCAAGCCGCTGCTCCTGGAGCGCTTTCCTCAAGCGACTCGCGACGAACTGAAGACCGCGCACGGCTATGCCTATGGCGGCTGCGTAATCCAGGACATGGGTTACTACCCGTTTGGCAACAAGCTCTTCAGCGACCTGGTTCATTACGTGCGCAGCGGAGATTTCGTCGCGGCGCTGCTGCGTGATTCGCAGGACTTGAACGATTATGCATTCGCTCTCGGCGCCCTGGCGCACTATGCGGCGGACAATGAGGGTCACCGCACCGGCACAAACCTCGCCGTGCCCCTCCTTTATCCGAAGCTTCGCCGCAAGTTCGGGAATGTCGTTACCTACGATGAAGATCCCCTCGCGCATCTTAAAACTGAATTCGGGTTTGACGTGCTGCAAGTCGCCAAAGGCCGATACGCCTCTGACGCCTATCGCGACCGCATCGGTTTTCAAGTATCAAAAGATCTCCTCGGGCGCGCATTTCAAGAAACTTATTCACTGGACCTGGATTCGGTGCTTTCCAATTACGATCTGGCGATTGCTTCCTACCGCAGAGGCGTGAGCCAGCTGATACCAGAAGCCACGAAAATCGCCTGGCAGACCAAGAAGGACGAAATTCAGCAGGGCACTCCGGGGATCACGCGCACCGCATTTCTCTATCGCGTTTCCCGTTCAAGTTACGAAAAACAGTGGCCCGGCAAATACGAACGGCCCGGATTGGGTACCAGGCTGCTCGGTTTCTTGCTCCGGCTGGTTCCCAAGGTCGGGCCATTTCGCGATCTCGCGTTCAAGATCCCCACTCCCGACGCCGAGAAGTTATTCGTCGCCAGCTTCAGCAACGCACTCCAGAATTATGTCGAGCTGGCGAAACAGCAGCGGAATTCAAGCCAGACAACTTTCGTCAACGACAATATTGACACTGGCGCTGTTACCGGCCCGGGCCAGTATCCGCTGGCGGACAAGACCTATGCCGACCTGCTGGACCGTCTGCAGCAGAACGACTTTGCTTCGCTTTCGCCAGAATTGAGAAGGACCCTGCTGGCGTATTACGATGATCTGAATGCGCCTTTTGCCACCAAGAAGGACAAGAAGGAATGGGCCAGGGTCGTCCGCAACGTCACGCAGTTGAAAGCGTCGCTCCCGGCCGGCGAACCTGCTATGAATCGAGCCGCCCTAAGGTGAAATCCCCCCCTACAGATTCGTTAAGCCACGATGATTCAGCCACATGTGGCGGCGCGACTACAGGGATTCACCTACGCAGACTACAGGATGACTCCGATAGACGTAACCGCAGGGTTACCGTAATTTGTCCGCGGCTTGTCGCAGATTAGGCTCTGAGGGATTTATTTCAGTTGATACGCGATTCTATCGGCCGGTTGCTCCGCCTCGAGACGTGCGGGCCCCGGAATGTAACACCTCTGATAAACGAGGCGGAGCAACGGTGTCACGAGTAGCTTGGTCGTTCGATATCGAAGAGGATCGGTACTAGTCTTGATGAAACGCACCGGCAACCGGCCTCGTCCCATTGTGGGAAACCCGTTATCGAGCGTATCTTGTATCATCGCGGCACCAACCCCTTTTTGCGGGAGAGAGATATGAAAGCGCTTCGTATTCTGATTGCCGACGATCACGATCTTATGCGGCGTGGCATCAAAGGGATGCTGCAATCACACGCGGGATGGGAAATCTGCGGAGAAGCGCATACCGGCCGCGAGGCTGTCTCGAAGGCCCAGGAATTGAAACCGGACATCGCGATCCTGGATATCAGCATGCCGGACCTCAATGGCGTGGACGCGGCGCGCAGAATCCGCAAGGAATCGCCGAGCACGGAGATCCTCATTCTTTCAGTGCATTATTCCGATCAGCTGATTCGCGACATTCTGGAAGCCGGCGTGCGCGGCTATATCGTAAAATCCGATTCGGACCGCGACCTGATCGTGGCCGTCGAAACCCTCGCAAATCACAAACCGTTTCTCACGCCGCGCGCGACGGAAGTGATGCTCTCCAGCTTCAAAGAAGGAAGAATGCGCACCGAACTTCCCACCGCGCTGCGCGACCGGCTCACCTCTCGCGAACGGGAAATTGTCCAGCTTCTCGCAGAAGGAAAGAGCAGCAAGGAAGTCGCGTCGTCGCTTAACATCAGCGTTAAGACGGCCGAAACGCACCGCGCCAATATCATGCGCAAGCTGCAGCTGCACACCGTGAGTGAACTGGTTCGCTACGCAGTAAGAAATCAAATCGTAGAAGCCTAGCCGCGTCGTCGGCTTGATTCTGCCGCGAGCGCTGCGCGGTTCGATGACGGCTGCGGGGAATCACCTGGCGACGCAATCGGGCCTGTGCGAGCCTACCGACGAGAGATGGCTGAGTCCACCAAGGATCAGGTCCAGACCGCGTCCATCACCGGGCCAATCGAAAAAGATATCAATTCACTAAGCCCCTTTGCCGCCGGCCACGACCAATACGATTCCTCCTATAAGCGCGAGACCTCCCACAATCGGAGGCAGCGGAATCGTGTGCTGTTCGGCTTCGGTTGCTTGAATCGGCCCAATGTCCAGGACCTTCTTGCGCGTGGTGTAGGTGATCCCCTGGTAGGCGAGCGCGAGCACGCCCAGGATAATCAGCACGAACCCCAGCACCGATGCCGTCTTCATGAAATCTCCTTGCTTCGCGATGCAAGATGAATGATAGACGTTCACGCTCGCCGCAGCAATCCACCGGCGAGCGAAGCCAAAAAGAGAACCAGAAAAACAAAAAACATCCCTTTGGCTTTCGCTAAAGCCACGGCGGCAGTTCCGACGAAGCCGAATACCGACGCGATCAGCGCCACCACGAATCGCACTAACGCCAAACACAACATACATCTGCGCTGAGTGGATTGGCCGGTTCGTTTTGCTTGGTGCGCTCCGCTCGAAGCTGCGCGGACGCTCTACGCACGCATCCCTTGTACGATCGCCGGCGCAAAGGGACCATACCGTCATTCAACTAGAGCTGTGCAGGGCTTACTGTAGGCCTCCCCTAGCTCACTTTGCCGCCGTATTTCGCGTCTTCGGCCGTTGCACCTTGTGCGACATTCGTCAGTGTTTGCTTCGCTCGCCGCCTCCGGCCGCTCTACCGCAAGCTCCCCACCAATCTACGCGCATCGCCGTATAGCGCTGCCATTTCATTCGCAATAGTCTGCGCAAGACAGAGTCGCAAACAATAGGGGCTCTCGATGCGCGCAAGTGTCGGGCGCTGAAAGCGAAAAGGAGAATCACACATGTCAGGAAAAAAGACTGCGGTCTTCGGTATTTACCGCACTTTGTCGAGCGCCGATCACGCGACGGACACGCTGGTTCGCGCCGGTTTTCCTCCGAGCGATATTTCCGCGCTGCTCCCGGATAATCTCGGATCCCGGCAAATTGGAACCACAAAAGCCAGCAAAGCGCCGGAAGGCGCGGCTACCGGAGCAGGCTCCGGCGCGGTGCTCGGTGGTGCGCTGGGCTTGCTCGCGGGAATTGGCGCGCTCGCCATACCGGGCGTGGGCCCACTCATCGCCGCCGGACCGATCATGGCTGCCTTGGCCGGAGTCGGTGTCGGCGGCGCCGTCGGCGGCTTCACCGGCGCGCTGATTGGCCTTGGCATCCCCGAGTACGAAGCGAAGCGCTACGAAGGACGTGTGCAGAAAGGCGGCATCCTGCTCTCCGTGCATTGCGACACGTCCGAAGCGATCAAGCGCGCCAAAGAGATCATGAAAATCACCAGTGCCGAGGATGTTTCCTCCACTGGCGAATCTTCCGCTGACCTCAAAGCACATGAGCAACACGCGCGGCACACAACTTCCGGCGGCAAGGCATAGTTTCTCGGGAAGGAAGCCGGACTCGCGGGTACTTTCCAGCTTTCCTTCCGGCCATGCAGAACGAGATTAGAAATCCGGATTCGAAGCGCGAGAGATACCAAGAAAACGGAGGACACCATGAAGTCAGCAAACAAATGGACGGAATCGATTTCTGTATTCGCAGTAGGCGTCGGTGTAGGCGCCGCGCTGGGAGTGGTCTTCGCTCCTCGCTCCGGCGACGACACCCGCGACCTGCTTGCGGAAACCGCGCAAGAGCATTTGGACGGCGCGATCGCTGCAGGCCACAAACTCACACAGCGCGCCCAGGACGGTATTGATCAGATCAAAGGCCAGGTGCGCCAAGCCGCCGCTGTTGGCGAACGCGCCTATCGCGAAGCGAAAAACTCGTCTTCGTAACGCAGGCCCGGCCGGGCGTGGATCAAATTCGATTCGCGCCAAAACCAAATTCGCCTCCGACCGTGGGCGCCTTAACGCCCGAAACGATGGAGGAGACAGGCGGCTTTCATGCATGCCGCTGATTTTTTGTCTCAGTCGTGCAGCGCTTTTGCCAGCGTCTTGTACACTTCCAGCCGGCCATTTTTGTCGTAATGGATGTAACCGAGCTTGCGAAATTTATTCATGAAGAAATTCACGCGCGGGCGCGTCGTCCCGATCATCTCTGCCAGCGTGTCCTGATTAATTCTGGACAGGATCGTCACGTCCGCGTTTCCCGCGTCGTAGTCGGCCAGCAGCAAAAGCGTGCGCGCCAGGCGCTTCTCGCTGGAATTGAACAGGTGATCGATCAAATCCTCCTCAATCCGGTGATTGCGAGCCAGGAGATAATTGATGAAGCGTGAACAGACCGCGGGCTCCTCGTTGATGATTCTCACCATCTTCTTTCGGTTGATGACCATCATCGTGCCCGGCACCAAGGCCACCGCCGATGTGGAATAAAACGCCTGGCCGTGCAAGCAGTTCTCACCAAAAAAATCGCCGCGACCCAAAAATCCCAGGATGCCCCCGCGGCCTCGATTCGAAACCAGCGTCAGCTTCACCACGCCTTCCTCGATGTAGCGAACATCCGTGCACTCGTCGCCTTGCGAGAAAATCGTCTCACCTGCGTCATAGTGCACGGGTTCCGATACCGGCAGCCCGGCTGGAAAGAGAACTTGTGCTTTGTCCGCGCGTTTCCTGGGCGTCATTTGGTCCTTGTGGTTTGTTGCTGCCTCAATTGCATGAGTCTGCTTCCTTTTGTCGGAGTGTGATGCCGGACTTGCCTCGCCCGATTGCCCAACCGCTATCTACAATGGAAAGCCAAGGTTGGTGCTGTCTAAGGTTGAACATACAACTTCCGTGCGGCCGTATAAATTGACCGTCGGTGCACTGTGCGTCCAGCCCTTTGCCACAGTCAGAGCGAAGTCATGCTCCAACAGCAACGGCCAGAGGTGAGTATGGATTTGGGTTACGACATATTCAGGAAGCTCGGCGACGGCACTCCGTTATGGATCAAGCAGGTCGCCACGCTCGATGATGGAAAGAAACATCTCGACGCGTTAATGAGCGCTGCGCCCGCCGAGTACTTCATACGCGATGCCTCCACGGGCGAGATCGTCTTCCGATTGGGCGCCACTCCGCCCGCTCGATTCAAATCTCACACTTGAGTCACTTTCAAGGTTAACCCCAGCCCCTCCCATCAAGCCCATACAGGATTCGCGGTATTCTTTGGCCCTCCGCCACTTGAAATAATCGCCGGACGCCATCTTCCACTCCCCGCTGGAAGATGGCTGCCACGGACCGCGGTTGCGACCTGCGACGGGCCTGTCTTCAAGGAGCATCGAGATGAGCACGGTGAACGCTTTCGCGTCGCAGCAGCCGCTTCCCGCGCCTGCCGCATTTTTGGGCGAGGACGAATCTTGCGGGCATACCGTTCAGTTCTACGCGGAAGATCAGTCACTGGTCGCCGCGCTGACTGGGTTGGTCTCGACCGCCCTCGGCACCGGCGGCTCCGCGATCGTGATCGCGACCAAGCCTCACAGCGAGGCGCTGACCCAAGCCTTGCACGCTCGCGGTTTGGATACGATGGCGCCCATACGGCAAGGCCGCTTCATTCTCCTGGACGCCGCCGAGACCCTGGCAAAATTCACCGTGGATGGCTGGCCGGACTCCGCGCGCTTCAGC